>CAZPGZ010000001.1:0-248945 GCA_964586075.1 uncultured Nitrospiraceae bacterium
AATATGATCAAAATTCACCGTGTCGGGGAAGCGAAAAGCCTGGAAACCCGTTAGGACAACCACGCTCTTTCTAGAAAGACCGGCCGCTCTATTCAATATGTTTCTGTAAACAACTCAAAGAAGCTCCGCGGATGCAAGCACGCGGGGCACTGCTCTGGCGCCGTTTGCCCTTCGTGATGGTACCCGCAATTGCGACATTTCCAGACCGCGACCGTATCTCGTTTAAACACCTTGCCCTGCTGAATATTTTCCAGCAAATGCAAATAACGTTTTTCATGCTCAATTTCAACCTGGGAAATGCGCGTGAACGCTGCAGCAACATCGGTAAAACCTTCTTTCTTTGCAACCTCCGCGAAAAAAGGGTATAACTTTTCCCATTCCTCATGCTCGCCTTCTGCAGCAGCCTTCAGGTTTTCTGCCGTAGTACCAATTCGCCCGGCAGGAAAAGTTGCCGTGAATTCCGCCATGCCGCCTTCGAGGAATTTGAAAAACCGCTTTGCGTGCTCTTTTTCGTTGTCAGCGGTCTCCTGGAATATTGCCGCAATCTGCTCATACCCTTCTTTTTTGGCAGCGCTGGCAAAAAAAGTATACCGGTTTCGAGCCTGTGATTCTCCTGCAAAAGCTGCAAGCAAATTCTGTTCAGTTTTAGTTCCTTTGGTACCCATATAATCCTCCTTCTCATACCACAATTTTTCAACAGGAACCCTTTCTTAGATCCACAAAGACGAAGTGAATTCCCACATTCTATATCTGTCCTCAGGTTTCTTATCTCATCTTTCTTGCCATTGAGAATCTGGCAAGATAAACATCCGTCCGTGCCAGCAAAAAATAACTAATGCGTTCTTTAAGCTTTTGCACAAGCGGCCTATTCTCCCATTCCTTCAGAAAAATCCGCTGCGAACATCGAAGATCGTCTTCAAAATCCTCGCGAGCTTTCATTGCGATGGTCGGTTCTGTTACTATTGCAACCAATTCATGATTGATTCTTCCGCTACGGATATCAAGATTTGCTGATCCTGCAATGACTGCATCATCCGCTATCGCAAGCTTTGCATGCATTACTGCAGGCTCGTATTCCCATACTTCCATGCCTGACCTGAGCAGTCTGCCGTACAGCCCGCATGCGGCCCAGCGTGCTACTGTTACATCGATTTTCCGAGGAACGAGCAACCGTACACGAACACCCCGAGCGGCAGCGCGTTTTAGCGCAGAAAGTATTCTGCCGTGCGGATAGAAGTAGCTCATAGCCAGATCAATGCTTTTCCGTGCGTCCTGAACTGTCAGCAGATACGCTTGTCGCACCGGGCGCATAGGATTGTCGGGACCGCTCTCTAAAAATTGCACTTTCTTACATTTAGCAATCTTCATGCGATGCCGAGTGTTCAGCCAGCGGAACAGTCGTCGATAGGGCATATCTGCTTTGGCCCACATCCTCGAAAAAGAACGTCTGAGTTGAGTCACTTCCAGGCCGGAAATTTCAACAACATTATCACGCCATGGCAACTCACCTTTTGCTCCTCGATAGTACTCGTCCGCGATATTCATTCCTCCAATATAGGCAAGACGGTTGTCAATAAGCAAAAGTTTTCTGTGGTTGCGAAACGGAAGAAGTCCTTTCAAAAGAGGATGGAACCACCGGATCTCTCCGCCAACAGAGCGAATAGCATTCCAGTAGGCATCAGGCAAACTCCACGAGCCCCATGCATCTACGAGAAGCTGAACTCGTACTCCCCTCCTAGCCGCATCAAGAAGATGATCGTGAAATGCTTTGCCGGTATCGTCATCTGAAAAAATATACATTTCGAGTGCAATGGAAGATGCAGCTCGATCCACGGCCGCGAACATCGCGGGGAAAGCCTCCACTCCGTTCTTCAGAAGACGGATGTTCGTCATGAATAACCCAATGGCAGCAGCAAAATGCTTGTCGCTGCCAGTTTATTTGACTTCCTCAGAAAATTTGTCTTTCAATATTTTTCTAGCTTCATTCTCTTTTCCCACTTCTACTTTGAGCACGTAGACATTAACCTGATCGAGCGGGAATGAGTCATAGCTTGCACGGATGCCATTTGCTCCCAGGTACAGAACAAAATCATTCATAAGAGTATCATCATACCCCCATCCTGTTTCACCGCGAAGTATCGGAACGAACTCCCGATTCTGATCAGGGCCGGATTCATCCAAGGAATCCTGTTTCCAGATGTCGCCGTATTTCCAGCCATCATTGTCAGACCTGTCTATCTTGGGGGGAAATGTGTGCTGCTTTCGGTTACTGAGGAGGAGAACAACCAGTATCAACCCTGCTAGTGTAATAGCCAGCCAGACCATAGTGTACTCGATACTCAAAAAAAGCTAGATTGTTAAGCTAAATATAATTGAGACGCTGGATGGTGTCAATGGAAAAGCAGTGTGGTTTGTTCTGATTAAAACATTGGTTGGTGGATGTATTTGCTAAGATTCTGATAAGCGGGAAACGCGATTCAGGTTATAAACGATCGCCTGGCTTCAGGTTCATGTTTTGGGCAAATTCAAGCGGGCTTACTTTTTCGCCTTTGTCCACTCTGATTTTTCCAACTTTTATAACGCCGCCGTTGGCAGCGATGAGTATGCCTCCATCCTCGATCAAAACAATTTCACCCGGCTGTTTGCCGGTCGTTTGAGAACTTTTTTTTGTGTCATAAAATCTTATTTTTTTCCCTTCAAAAATAACATAGGCACCCGGTTGGGGATCACATCCACGAATCAGGTTATAGATATCATCAATGGGCTTTTTAAAATCTATCTGCGCGACCTTATCATCACACGGGGGTTCGTAGGTGGCCAGGGATTCATCCTGCCGAATTTTTTGAGCTTGCCCGCTTTTAATGAGCGCAATGGACTCTGCCATGGCATCCACGCCCATGGAGAATAGTTTGTTAAAATACAACGACCCTGTCGTGTCATCCGGACCGATATTAATTTCCTTTTGCAGCAGAATCGGGCCGGTGTCTATACCCTTGTCAACCCAGAAGACCGTCAGACCTGTTCGTGTATCACCCTGAATAATAGACCAATTAATGGCGCTCGCTCCGCGATGCCTCGGTAAAAGAGAGGGATGATAGCAAATGCTTCCTAAGACAGGTACATTAAGCAGCGTTTCAGGAATAATGTCCGTAACAAAAGCGAGGGCGACTACATCCGGCTGCAGTTTAACAAATAGATCGTAAACATCCGGATCTTTCATGGATTTTGGACGAAAAGAGGGAATTCCCGCTTTTTCAGCCACGATATGCATTCCCTCTCCTCTTTTATCTGCGGGAGAAAAAGATGCAACTGTTCCTTCTTTGTTTTTTACCAGGGCCTCCAAAACTTTTTCACCGAAAGGCCCTTGTCCTACCAAAATAATTTTCATGATAAAACTCAAAAAAAGGCTGCTTTTTGCACTATCTTTGTTGAAAGTAGTCAAAAAGCAGCCTGTCTGGTTTTATTTATTTCTTGGTGCGCTTTGCTTCGAATGCATTAATCTCGCTCATTTGCTGAAGAATAATGCGGGCGTTGTCGTAAACCGGGATGTCCACCATTTTCCCTTTGTAGGAAACGGCAGCCTTACCTTTTGCGATTGCCTCTTCTTCGAAGACCTTCACAACGCCGGCAGCCCATTCAACCTGCTCCGGTGAAGGCTTGTAGAGACGGTTGGAGGGTTCAACCTGGCTGGGATGGATCAGCATGCGGCCTTCATAACCCATCTGTTTGCCTTCCATGACGCTCTTCTCGAAAGCTGCCACATTGCTGAAGTCAACAAAAGGACAGTCGATGGCAATAACACCGGCTGCGCGCGCTGCAACAGCGGTATAGTAACGGCCATACAGCTGCTCGGTCGCTTCCGTGGTCAGGTTTACGCGCATATCTTTGCAGTAGTCGACGGCGCCGAAAATAAGTCCGACGATGCGTTTGCTGGCGGTAGCGGAACCGTAGGCATTGATCATGCCCTTTGCGGTTTCGATGAGAAGCTGAACTTGGATGCCGCCCACAGGCAGATTGCGGCGTCTTTCGAGCTCTTCAAGCTTCCAATCCAGGCGTTTGATATCATCAGGATGACCTGCCTTGGCCAGGCAAACGCCATCAAGCCCTTCATGAACGATTGCTTCGAGGTCATCATTCGTTAATAGGGTTTCCCAGTTATTGATGCGGGAGAAAACCTTTGCTCCGCCTTTTCCTGCGTTCTTAAGATTCTCTCTCACCATCTCGCGGGCTTTAACTTTTTCTGCTGGGGGAACGGAATCTTCCAAGTCCAGCGTGATGATATCCGCGGGAATTTCCGACGCCTTGCTGACAAATTTTTCATTGTTACCCGGAACATAAAAAACTGATCTCATTACAGGCATAGTAGTTCTCCTTTCCTCTTTGTGAAAATAGTACGGATTATTTTACTCTCAATTTCCCCTGCTTTTTCAGTTCCACAAGGTGTGCCGGAATTTCGATAGGATTATCCACCACGATAATTCCTGCTTCCTTGAGGCGCGTGATTTTGTCGGCTGTTGATCCGCTGCCGCGCTCCACGATAGCGCTGGCATGGGAGAATTTCATTCCCGCCGGTGCCCAAGCGCCTGATACATAAATCATGATCGGTTTGGTGAATTTTCCTGATTTCACCAACTGGGCTGCTTCCTCTTCATGAGAACCGCCCATTTCACCGAATATTGCAACGGCATCCGTCTCAGTATCTTCCTGGAACAGAGGCAGGATATCTGAGAAGGACATTCCTGTTACCGGTTCAGTCCCGACGTGAATAACAGTGCTCACACCGAAGCCGGCCTTGGCAATCACGTACGGAAGCGTGCCGGACTGACCGCCGCTACGGGAGATAACGCCAACATGTCCTGGAACGAAGTGCTTGTTGGCAAATTCAACAGAACCGCCCAGCCAACCCAGCGCTCCTACTCCCGGGGTGTTGACACCGATAGAGCCGGGTCCCAGAAGCATTGCACCCTTCTGCTTTCCATAGGCCACCATTTCCAAGATATCATAAAGCGGAACACGCTCAACCGGCATAACGATCCACTTTATGTCGGCATCCAGCGCCTCACAAACAGCATCCTTCAGCCCTGTTCCCGGAATAAAGGTGACCGACACATCGAAAAGACCGTGATTTTTTACTGCATCTTTTACTGTATTATATACGGGGATTCCGTCGACTTCCTCACCGCCGCGTCCCGGCGTAACACCGGCAACGACGTTTGTCCCGAGGCGCCGCATGAACTTGGCTCTCATTGAGCCTTCTCTTCCCGTGATCCCCTGAACTACGACTTTCGTTGTTTTTGTCAGCAAGATAGCCATATATGCACCACCTTCTTTTAGGATATTCCGTGTTTCTTACGGTATTCTTCCAGTCCTGGAGTTGGCGCTTCTATCTTGATAGCCTTTTTCCCCCTGAACCAGCACTCATACTCACAAGCCAAACACTCAGTTCCGAGACGCTTGGCATCCCCTTCCACAACCGGATGAACGCCGTCTTTAAGAACCAGCATTCCCCGAGCATAGGCCTTACAGGCCGCTATACAGGCCTTCGATTCACACTGCTTGCACTTACTTTCATCAATGGTGATCTTAATTGTCTGTTCCTGAAACTCCTGCATGGGCAGCCTCCTTTACCCTTTTCTTTCCTTCTTGTATTCGAGAACCATTTCTTTCATCTCAGCTGCAAGCCCAACGGTATCGTACACGCGGTCGCCGCCGTAAATGCGGATTCTGGCGTTAAGATCCTTCGTCCCTTCTCTCAGAATTTCAAGAGATTCTTTTTCTTTGTTTCCAGCGAGAAGAAGAAGAACGGGGAAACCGGGACGCTTGGGAAGCTCCTCACGCAACGCTTTTACAACGCCATGTGCGTGATGCCACTGTTCCTGGTTGGCCGCCATGAAACCGCCGAGCATGTACCCGTCAATTCCCGGCTGGGAGAAGACCAGTTTGGCTGCGCGATACACTTTGGAGGCCGGCGGATTTCCGCTTGTATCTGCAAAGTCAGGAACCCGCAACCCTTGCCTGTTAAGACCATCGACACCGAGCATGGCACCGCCACCGCCCATGCCATGGTATCCAATCGTGCCGAACACCTCGCCTTTGAGCTGGTTATTCATTTCTGCAAAATAGCAGGTACCGCGCAGATCCTTCTCTTCCACCCACCATGCAATTTTATCAAGTTCTGTTGGAGGCGTAGATGATTCACGGGCAACCTCGATTCCCAATTCCGGATGGCGAATAGCCGAGGAATCGTCAATCGAAAGACGGCAGTCTCCTGCGAGCACCTTTCCGTCTTTTGTAATGACCATGGGATTGATTTCGATCAATCTGGCGCCGTAGTTTTTGAATGTATCGTACAAGCCTACAATGAGTTTCGCAACCTGGGTAATATACTGACTGGGAACCTTGAGTTTATTGGCGAGATTCAGGGCGTCGTAGATTTTGAAGCCCCGTACAACATCAACATTGAAGAGAGCAATTTTGTCATTGGGAACTGACTCAATGTCCATACCACCTTCCGTGGAGAACATCACCACGGGGCAGCGCGCATCCGCTTGCGCATTGACAATGATACCGGCATAGTATTCTTTCTCAATTGCGAGTTTCTCTTCAACCAAGACCTTTTCAACAAACAGGCCTTTGATCGTCATACCCAGCAGCGATGCAGCTATTTTTTCCGCTTCTTGCGGCGTGTCAGCAAATTTCACACCGCCTGCCTTACCACGACCTCCTGCCCAGATCTGGACCTTGATCACCACGGGTTTTCCAATCTTCTCCGCGATTTTCCTGGCCTCTTCAGGTGTCTTAGCAACTCCACCCTGGGGGATCGGCATCTTGGCAATCTTGAACAACTCCTTACCTTCATGCTCATGTAATCGAGCCATAACCTCCTCCTAAAGGCTATAAATTTAATACCTACTTCAACTTAATGTGTATATCAGATGCCATGGTGCTTGTCAATAAAAAAAACATTACCATCTTAACAACATACAACATGTGATTAGCAAATACCGTGCAGTTTCCTTAGAATTCCACCCCTCCTTTATCTAATCTTGAATTGTTCGTTCACGTTTCAGCGTTTTATACTGTGAATAAATACTCGCGAGCAAGAATGATCGCTATAACAACATAACTATGTAAGCTTATATTTTTGCAAGGAATGTGCCAGCTGTTTCGAGAATGTTTTTTCTTTGATTACAGAACGGTTGTTTTGAGGAATACTACATGAATATATAACTTAGATTATGGTAGGCGAAAACAACCAATCCTTATGCTTGTTTTCAATGGCAATCTAATCGATATAACTTAAATTATTAATTATAATAAATGTAATAAAATTAATATGAATAATAAGCATCGCCTTACGCAGAAAAATGATAAAACTTGCTTCCATCCTATTTCACTTTTCACATCGTACTGTCTTTACTTTAGTATTTCACCCGTTTTGCGGGACCACAACAGCAGATCGAGATGATCCATATCAATACCTATCTCTGCCGCAAAATGCGCCAATCGCTCCTCAATAGCCAGATAGTCTTTTCTGTTTGCAGGCGGTACCTGCCTGCTGATCACGCCCAGGTCTCTAAGACTGTTCAGAATATGTTTATCCAGAATGGCATATCCTGGAAAGCCTATGTTTCTGAGAAAATGGCTTGCCTCTTTATATCCTAGTCCTTTAATTTCCTTGCTTTTCGCAAAAAAATCACGCCGGGCGTGCCTGCAGTCAAAGGAATCGACCAGTCTCTTTAATTTCAATCCATAATTCTTTTTGATAAAATCCCGGGTCTGGACAATGTAGAAAGGGCGTATGCGCCAAAATCGCACACGATTATCATGTGCCCGTTGCTGGAGGTCCTGCAGGCTTCCGGTAAGCAGAATATCCCGTAATGCGGCCACCGTGCGCATGCCCATCCTGGCGCTGCTGCCGGCAGTTAAAATACAATAGCAGAGTTCCTCAAAAATTGCACGGTCACCCTGTTCGTATACAGTGCGAAATTCATTCAGCCGTTTTACGATCAACGGCTTTTTTTTGTGATAGTCCCGCTTCAGATCGTTAATGCGTTCTCTTCCAGGCACTGTATCCGCCCTTCAGATTATAAAGATTCTTGTAGCCCATTCCCATCAACCGTTTGATTGCCCAGATGCTTTTATGCCCCGTCTGATCGTAAACCACAAGCTCTTTGTCTTTCTTCAGTTTCTTGATCTTATCTCCGATGTCGGCAAGCGGTACATGCACTGAACCGGGAATATGCCCATTTGCATATTCCTTGTCTGTCCTGACATCGAGAAGCACTATCCCTTTTTTCGAATCAAGCTCCTTTGGTGAAATCTGCTTAACGCCCCATCGGCCCAGTAAGCCGAATAGTCGAAACGCCAGGTATCCACCAATAACAACCAGTAGTATTG
Organism: uncultured Nitrospiraceae bacterium; assembly: GCA_964586075.1. Taxonomy (GTDB): domain Bacteria; phylum Nitrospirota; class UBA9217; order UBA9217; family UBA9217; genus JBAZLV01. The sequence continues at coordinate 8,401 of CAZPGZ010000001.1, forward strand.
TCGATGCGGTGTCCAAAGCAGGCCTCCATGCGCGTAATCACGATCATTCCGCCGAAATTTTTGTTTTAGCCGGAAATCACATGTCCTTTTTTTACCGGTAATTCCATGACAAATCGAGCCCCCTGGGGGCTGTTTTTTTCCACGCGGATGGTGCCGCCATGATCCTTGATAATTCTGAGTACAATAGCAAGCCCCAAGCCGCTTTTTTTCTTTTTTCGCGAGAAATCAGGCTGAAACAGTTTAGGCACGTCCTCCGCTGATATGCCCGGGCCTTCATCAGCAACGTCAATCTGCAGCATATTGCTTGCCGTCATCCTCACAGAAATCGAGAGTCCGCCCTTTCCTCCCATCGCCTCTACCGCATTCTCAAAAAGGTTGATAAAAACCCGTTTGATCTGCTCCCGGTCAAGAAAAACATCCGGCAAATCGGCGGGGATCTCTTCATGAAAAATTATGTCCTTGTGCGCTCCTGCATAAAGCTGGACGACATTTTCCAACACCGGTGCAAGCTGTTGAAGCGTTGGGTTCGAGCTCGGCATTCGCGCGAAATTCGCGAATTCATCAACCAGTTTTCGCAGTCCGTCCGCCTCCTGAATGATCGTTTTGCTGCATTCTTCAAAAACCCGGTCGAAATCAGCAGACTTTTCGGTGTGCTTCTTGCGTAATCGCTCGGCAGAAAGCTTGATCGGCGTAAGCGGGTTTTTGAACTCATGAGCAATGCTTCGCGCAACATCCTGCCAGGTCTCGGCCTTTTTCGCGCGGAGCAGCTCTGTAAGGTCGTCAAAGGTAATAAGGGTCCCGATAGGCGTGCCGCTCCCGTCCCGTAACGTGGAAAAACGTATACTGACCGTCAGCACGCGGCCTCGTACATTCAGCGATAGTTCTTCTGCGCTTTTTCCCTCTCCTTGCTCAAGCTTGCGGAACAGGTTCCGGATCGGCCCCAGCTCGACAAAACCGAAGACTTCATCATATCGCTTGCCGAGTGCGTCCTGCTCCAGGACACCCAGCATTTCCGATGCCGATTGGTTCACCGTTGTAATCCTGCCCGCACGGTCAATAGAAACAACCCCGGTATCAATGTTCGCGAGTATCGTTTTTTTATAGTTGCCTTCCTGCTCAAGCTGCTCCCGGGAGTTTTTCAGCTCGCTGGTCATCCGGTTGAACGAGTCGACAAGAATCCCCACTTCGTCTCCGGAGGCCTCGTCTACTTTATAATCAAGCTTGCCGGCGGCCACAGCAGCAGTGCCTTCCGCAAGTTTTTTAATGGGACCGGTGATGCCGGCGGCAACGCGCAACGATACCCAGATCGCTGCCAGCAAAAGCGCCAGCGTTATAGCAAGAAATCCGAGCCGGTAAGCCAGTTTGATAGGCTCTTTGCTCTTAAATGCTGACCGGTATTGTGTGTATCCTTCTCTGACGTCCTCTGTTTTAATGGCGAGGCTGGGCGGGATATAATACGTAACCGCGAGAACCGCGGCAACCTGATTTTTCACCTCGGGATCATAAACCGGCAATACGGCACGCATAATGGCCGCTTTCTTTCCTGATGTTGCCGCCTCTACAGCCTCTTTCCCGGAAAAAGCCTGTTCTCTTAGGTCAACAGGCGTAGCCACAAAAGCCTTTGCAGGGTACTGGCCGGTAATGACGGTCACCATTTTCTCGCGGGGCGCTGAAAAAAGTTCTGCAGAATCAAGATTATATTCTGAGACCTTCTTGCTCAGATAGTCTTTCAGGACTTGGTTTTCAACCCTGTTGACAAGTCCGGTTTCCGTCATTTGCCTGCTGATTTGCTTGCCGAAGATCAGCGCGTCATTCTGCAGTCTGTTATAGTATTCCTCGGTGACGACAACGGAGTCTTTAAGCGCACTCTCTATTCTGAGTGTAAAAAGCCGCTCGATGCTGCTGGTGAACATGCCGCTTCCGATAAAGAACAGGAGGACTGGCGGGATAAACGACAGGCTGACAAAAGCGGTGACCAATTTCGTCCGGAAACGGGCGCCCAGCACCCCCTGCTTTCGCTCCACCCAGAGTTTCCACAAGCTCCGTGCCATCATAAAGATGACAGCCGCCAGCAGAAGCAGATCGGCATTAATAAGAATAAGAATGAGAATATTATCGGAGAGAGGCCCCTGGAAGCCCCGATATTCAAGCTGGAGCGCCGTAGCAATCCCCGTTACGGCAAGGAAAATAACGAGGTAAAATACTCGCCTCCATCCGCTGGCACTTATGTTGCTGTTTTTTTTCACGGCAAGAAAGCATACCAAAATCCCTCTTCAAAAGCAAGGGCTGGTTGCGCCCGGAAAGATTTATTCTCTTGACAAACAAGAGGTTTCTCGTATATCTTTACTCCAAAATAAGCCGCGCTATGTTGTGTTTTTTCGAGCGTGCAGGTTTCATCAGGAAACGGTGCGCAGAATTTTCCAGCTTCATTCTTCTGCCATATTGGCAATATAAGTCTGGAGGCCAGAATGACCATTCACAAGAAAATTATCAACCTTGCGGCAGGTGTTTTTTTTATGCTTATGTTCATTCCCGGCACAGCCCATTTGCAGGAGCAGACGCCACCCGCACAGCAGCCTGAGAAACCTGCTACTGAATCTGCACCGCAACAATCAGGGCAGCTGATTACGCCTGATGATGCGACTGCCGCAGAAATTGAAAATCAAAATACCAATCCAGAAGCTGTAGCAACAGAATCTGAAGAAACGCCACCACCTCCAATAAAAGGAAAAACCACTTATTATACTGTTAAAAAAGGAGATACCCTTTGGGATATTTCAGGTTCTTTTCTCAAAGACCCTTTTCTATGGCCGTTTATCTGGAAAGCAAATCCTTCAATCACGAACCCTGATTTGATCTATCCCGGCAACAAGCTTGCCATACCAAGTCTTGCTCCTATCGAAAGAGCATTGAAAGCGCCTGCAGAAGCAGAGAAGGATAAACTGATCGAGGAAAAAGCTGAACAGGTGACGCGGCAGGAAACGCGACCTCGTGAAACCGTCACTTTACCGGAAACCGGAAAACAGAAACCGGCAGAAGTTCCTGCGGAGGGGCACAGGATTATTTTACCCGAAGAACAGCCAATACCCATTATTGACAAATACGCCATGCTGAGTGCAGGCTTCGTTGACAATATGAATGCGGAAGGCAGGATCGTCGGATCGCCGGAAGATGCTAAAACGACCTTTGGTTTCGGCGATATGGTGTACGTTAAGCTCCCTTCCTCACAACCAGCAAATATCGGTGATAAATTTCTTGTTTACACAACGGTAAAAAAAGTGAGCCATCCAAGATCAGGCAAACGATACGGCACTCTTGTTCGCGGGCTCGGTATTCTTCAGATTGCAGCCAAAAACGCTTCTGATGTTTTTACTGCTAAAATAACACTCTCCTTCGATTCTATGGAAAAAAACAATATGCTTACTCCTTATCGGGAGCCGGCACTCGTTTTCAACTCACGACAACAAAAAGACAAGGAAATTACGGGGTATATCCTTGATGTTGTGGAAAATCACACAATCAATGCACAATTGGACTTCGTATACCTGGACAAAGGGAATGTGGACGGAGTTGAGCCAGGCGATCGTTTTGCCGTTTACAGTGCATCGGAAAAGAGATCTTTGCCGAAGAAAAAGATCGGGGAAGTTCAGGTGTTTATTGTAAAAGACAATTCCGCTACTGCGGTCGTAAGAAAAAGCACCGAACCGATTGTTGTCGGAGACCAGATAGAGTTTAGAAAATAAAAACTGGAGACGTGCGAACAAGAGACCTAACGGTTGGAAATAGGGCGGATCTCGGATACGATTTTCTGCACTGTCTTTTCATCCAGCTGCTCTAAACCAGCAAAAAAGACATGAAGCTCCTCCCGATCATTGCTCACCAGTAAAACGGATACGGTATTTTTGTCCTTTCGTTTCCCTTGTGTTAAAAAGCCTTTCAGTGCTTGCCCTGTCGGTTCTTTTATCTTCTCGACCGAATCAATTCGAGGCGGTGGTGCCAGTTCAAGAGCACTAATTTTTATCCCTGTCAATCCCGCCAGAGCGATATCTTTCAAAACAAGCGGAACAACTCCTACCCGCGTAAAGAACGCCATATCCAACACATCATAATAATCGCGAATCCCGGTTATATACCGTATAAACCATTCCACATGCCTGGGGATGCCTTTGCGTGGGTTTATAAAAAATCTTACCTCATTTTTTGCAACTTTATCTTCAAACTGTAGGGCACCCTCTTCTTTTCCAATCAGCTGAAATCGTGCCGGCATCATAAAACTGAAATTTCCCAGAGTATACTGTTGCAAGCCCTTTGGTGATCGTTTTGTTGTTTCCCATACTATCTGGCGCGGCAACACAGGGATTTCCTTGTTGATTCTTAAAAGATAAAGATGAAATCCTGCGGTCAGAAAGATAAACAACAGAAGAATCAGGAAGACCGACTTCCAGTTAACATTGTGTCTATCGTTAACAACAACAGAATCAGGAACTCTTTTCCGCAGACTTTCCAGCAAACGGAATTTTTCAGTGCCGTCCATCGCATACAGCAACTGCGCCCTGTGGAAGAAACTCTGTCGAATACCGACCTGCACCAAACGGCCTGTTTCGCTAATATCAATTCTTTTTATGCTTTGATAGGGGAGAGGACTTCCTATAGGCTTGACGATTTGCTGCTTATCATCATCAAATGAAATCCGGTCGTACCGCGAGATAAGCAAAACGAGGAGCAGAACAAACGGGAAGGAGAGAGCAAGCATAGCAAAAAAAATACGGGGCCAGTGCGTGCCCATGAGGCAAAAGGACAGGACCGGCGTAGTCATAAGCACATACAGCATGCTGTGCTTAAGCAACAAAACGCCGCTTCCCTTGAAATCCGGCTTTTCTGTGCTCTGCACTATCATTCTCCTCCTGAGGATAATGCGTTGGACAGGCTGTTTCCGCGACGGATGCAGTAACTATTTTACTGTAACGGAGGCGTTGGGGTCAAACGGGTTCATTCTCAAAGCGAGTGAAAAAAGATAGGGGTATTCTTTTTTCAGGTGCCTCATGTAGGCAAGCCATTGTGTGATAAGACCGATATAGGCACGCCGTACGTCTCCGGCAAGGTGGTTTTCATCTTCCTCCGGCAGGTTCAAAAGGTCTTGTCTCACAGCCAGTTCCTCGCTTAAATGAAAAACTGCCCACAACAGTTCGGTAAACGTTTCGTGCTCGAGGAGGTTCGGATTTTCCAGGACCCGCAGCAAAAAATCGCGTTTTGCACTCAAAAAATCCTTGAGCGACACCATTTCATTCTTTGCATAGTTGATATGATAATTATACTGGTGGAGATTGTTTATGGTAGTGGAAAACCGCTGGTCCGTCCATTCGGGAGTGACCAGAAGGTCATTTCTTATCTTTTCAATGTTCTGATCAAAACCGGAAATTGATTTCAGAAGATACGTACCTACTTCACTGAAGAACACGCCGATTGCCATGTTCATTTTGTTCATCATGGCGCGTTTTTCACGCACATTCAGCAACTGGTCGACAATGAGGGTGATAATCAAAAAATGGACCGGCATAAAAGCCAGGTCCTGGAAAATAAGGAAAAAGGTTTCATGCGCGTTGTGAAAAATCAAAATCTGCAACCCATAGACAACGGCCGCCACAGCAATCAACAACGCACCAAGCGTGATCTGCCATCTGAATCGTTTCATGGTAATTTCCTCAATGTCCGGTTAAGAAAATTTGTCCGACGCAGCAAATGTTGAAGTTGGGAACCCTGACGTTCACAAACCACCGGTGTCAAGCTTCCGCTACTTTAGAAACAAAAAGAAGCCGTTAAAAAAATATACAAGGCCAAAGGCGCCTGAGGCCATTCCTATAAGCCAGAAATATTTCTGCTTCATCAGAGCCGCGATGGACGATAGAAGAATTGCTATCTGGAGAAACATGGCGGCCAGACCAAAGGCACCGGCATGTTTCTGAGCCACATCGCGGGTCGCTTCAAGCTCGTGCGCCTTTTTCATGATCTCCGCTTTTTCCTCATCATATTTTTTAATTTTCTGGCCATACCCTTCGATTCTTTTTTTGTAATCCGCCGCCAGTGCGGGGGCCGCTCCTGCTTTCATTGCCCTGAGATCCACTTCGAATTTTTCCTTCTGCAGATCGTAAACATAGCCCTTTATGCTTTTGGCCTGATAATAGGCCCATTGATCAGACGCCTGCGCTTGGGATATGACAGCCTTTGTTGAGTACCCGCCGCCCTTCAGCGTTGCGAGTGTTGCGCAGACGGCAAACACGACCGTAGTAAGCGCTAGATAATTCAGCCATTGTTCTTTTTTTTCTTCAGCCATAAAATACCTCCTGCATTCTCATTCAGACCGACCATACTACCCAAAACTGTTTTTTCTGTCAATCTGTTTATAATGGTAGGAGCCCTATCCGGCAGGAGCCGAAGATGCTGTCTAAAGAGCGGCTTTCCGGCGACTCACTATATTTTGCGACGATGAGAGTCGGGGAATTCCCTGTCGCAGGGATTGAATTCCGGCAAAATGCATGATAAATTTTATTTAAGCGGAGGATGACAGACATGATCATAGGAACTCCAAAGGAGATCAAGCAGGAAGAATACCGGGTAGGAATAACGCCTTTTGGTGTCCAAGACCTGATACATGCCGGTCATACCGTCCTCATCGAGGCCGATGCCGGCGCAGGCAGCGGGTTCCTGGATGATGAATACCGAGCAGCTGGCGCTTATATTGTAGATAAAGGCAGGCTTTTTGGCCAGGCAGAACTCATCGTGAAAGTAAAAGAGCCTCTCCCCGAGGAATATGGCTTTCTGAGAAATGGACAGTGTCTCTTTACCTATCTTCATCTCGCGCCGAATCCGAAGCTGACCGAGGAACTTCTCAGGAAAAAAGTGACCGCTCTTGGATACGAGACGCTGACCAAAGGCGATTCCTTGCCCCTGCTTGCGCCCATGAGCGAGATTGCAGGCAGGATGGCACGCTCATGGGAGCCTATTATTTGCAGAAGTTCAAGGGGGGATCCGGCATTCTCGCCACCGGTGCAAGCGGCGTAAAGTCTGCGGCCGCGGTGATCCTCGGAGGAGGCGTCGTAGGAAGAAACGCTGCGCGCGTGGCATCAAGCCTCGGCATGAAAACCACGGTCGTGGACAATGACCTGATACGGCTCCAAAAAATCGATGAACTCTTCCAGGGCCTGGTTATGACAGCGCCTGCGACTGCACGCACTATCGCGGAAGAGATACGGACTGCTGATATTGTTGTCGGTGCCGTGCTCGTGCCGGGAGGTAAAACACCTGTTTTAATCGCTAGGCAGATGCTTCGGACAATGAAAAAAGGCTCGGTGATTGTAGATGTCTCAATAGACCAGGGCGGGTGCACGGAAACATCAAGACCGACAACGCATGACGATCCGGTGTATGAAGTTGACGGCATCATCCATTACTGCGTTGCAAATATGCCCGGCGCGTACCCGCACACCTCAACACTCGCCCTTACCAATGCAACGCTCCCGTATATTATGGCTCTTGCGAGAACAGGCATAAAAAAAACCGTTCAGGAAGACCCCATTATCAGAACCGCAATGAATACCTACCGCGGCAGGATTATGAACAAGACGCTGGCGGAGGAGATGGGATTTACCACAGTTTCATAAGGACGGATTAACAGGGATCGGCGCGCACCTGCAGCTACAACAATAATTGATTTTCTTTCGATCGGCTTTCCCCCACATTTATTACATAGATCGCCGGTTTGCCGAGCACGGGACATTTTGTTTCGCATATGCCGCATCCAATGCAAAGATCGAGGTCCACGTGAGGCTGTTTCAAAGTCACGATTTTTCCGGTCCGGTCACGCACCCGCTTTTCTTCAAACCAGATCGCTTTTTTCGGTGTTGGACATACCTCCTCACACACAATGCAGGGCCGTGCATGCGCCCAGGGCAGACACCGGCCAGGATCAATCATGGCCAGGCCGATTTTTACCTTCATTTTTTCCTGCAGGGGAAGCTTTTTAATCGCATCTGTCGGGCAGACCTGTCCGCACAGCGTACACCGGTACTCGCAGTATCCGATCCTCGGCACAAGCGTTGGCGTCCAGATGCCCTCTACGCCCGCCTCGAACAACGTCGGCTGCAGACCGTTTGTAATGCAAACTTTCACGCACTCTCCGCATTTGACGCACCGCTTTAAGAATTCCTTTTCTTCGATTGCTCCCGGAGGCCTGAGCAAGGCCGGCTCCTGGGTACCCGCTTTGATGCCGGGTGTTATGCGCACGAGCGGAACAGCCGCCACACCTGCTATCGCAGAAGTAAGAATGCGCCTTCTGCTCAGGTCAATCGTCATGGCGGCCGGTTGTATTGAAAGTACTGATCCCACGGCGTTCTGAGGGCAGATGTCGTCGCAGTTTTTGCATACCAGGCACTCGGAGCTGCGCCAATGGTTTTTTACGTGTGGCTGTGCATTTCCCTGACAAACGGCTGAGCACTCGCTGCATGACGTGCATCCTTCGCTCACTGACAGCTTCAGGAACGAATACCGGGATACAATACCAAGCAACGCCCCAAGCGGACAAAGGTATTTGCACCAGAACCGTTTTTCAACAAAGTTTAAGGCGAGAATTGCCCCAAAGAGCAGACCGATAAACACGCTCTGGTTGTAAAATGACTGTTCAAATGTAAGCACGGTTTTCTTCATCACCGCATAGATCGGCTCTGTTGCAACCGCGACATCGAGAGGATTTGCCGAGTAAATCGTATCAAATATGGAGCGGATGGTGTAGTTGAACAGTGGGAATATGCTCACGGAAAAAGACCGGATAAGCAGCGAGAGAGGGTCCATGATGCCGACCGGTTGCAGTGTAAACAGCGCAGAAGCAAGCGTGGCAATGAGGATGTAATACTTTACGTGGAACCAGTGTTCATACATCCCTGCCGGCGGCTTCCGCCGAATCGAACCGACCAGATTATGAAGAGTGCCGAGAGGACAGACCCATCCGCAAAAAACCCTTCCCAGAAAAACGGTAAGAATGACCGTGATAAGGGAAAGCACAAACGCCTTAGCAACGGCATGGGATGACAGCAGCGTCGTGAAAAAGATCAACGGATCAAAATCCAGAAACAGCCGCACGGGATATCCAAGGTCGTCGTTTCCTTTTGACTCGGTCTGGACAAACAAAAAAAGAAACAGAAGCAGAAAAAACCCCTGCGTTATGCGGCGGATATTTTGCATGGAAAAAAATTTCATACGCTTTTTCTCGGCGGATACTATGTCATGTACTTTGCGCGTCTTTGTTCTAGCTCCGGTTGAGGAACCAGGTGCCGCAATCAGATGTTGCGCAGTCTTGCTACGCCGACAGTTTCCGGATTTTGAGCTTTTGCAAATTCATCGTTCCCAATCCCATTTTGTCGCCCATCCGTACATATCCGAGATCGCTTCCCTTCATTCCGAACAGCGTTGCACCGTAGGCATCGACAGCGACCTGATCCAGACCGACAATAATCGTATCGAGTTTCTTCACGTCGGCGGGATTTCCTCCCTGGGGGCCGTTGGCGGTAAGAATCCGCACTGCATCGAGCACCGTGAGCGCCGGACGAATTTTTCTGGCAATATCCACCAGACTTCCATCAAGTTTCTGATGAATTTGGTTCCGCGGGCCTCCCATAATCCCCATCCAGTTTTTCAGAGACAACGTAAGCTTGGAGAGGCCGTGGTGTTTCGCGATGGGGATGTTGATCACTTTGTCTGCTTCAAGAATGTCTGTATAGAGCGGCCATGACTTGAGCGTGCCCCCGTTCAACGCCACATCCCTGAATTTACGCTCATCAATGTAGCTCACCTCGGCGCCTGCGGCGCGGGCAGCGGGCGCAATGCCGCTCTGGACATAACACCGTCGCGGGTCATTCACCGATCGGTCGAACACCTTCACTTTTTTTGCTCCACCCTCAAGGCAGAGCGTTACCATGGCTGCGACAACATCGGGATTGGTGCATCCTGCCTGCTCCGGCGTCCTGTCCCAGCCGATGTTCGGTTTGATCACGACCACGTCGCTGCGTGATATGAATTTTCGTATCCCACCCATGGCATCAATGGCGGCTTTTACGTTTCTCTCAGGGGAGGACCCGTGTGCAACCACAAGATCAGGTTGTGCTGACAACTCTCCTGCACCGACGATTTTGCCGAGCCCTTGCGGGAACGAGAGCCCTGCGCCTGCCAGCGCGGCAAATTTCAGAAATTTTCTGCGATCCATGATATACCTCATTTCCGTCCATTGACGATGCGCACTAGTAACGAAAAGTCCTTACGGTGCCGCCTGTGGATATATTATAGGGAAGTGTTGCGTCGTAACCACCGGGCACTGCCGGCTACCGAAATCTACCAAGAACATACAGAATAAGGCTGATTATAATACTGATGAAAATGCCGGTAGTCAGCGGAAAATAAAACGTAAAATTTCCCCGCTTGATAAAAATATCTCCGGGAAGCTTTCCTGAGAAAGGGAGCTTCTGAAAACCAATCAGCAGAAGCCCGGCAGCAAGGAGAACAATGCCCAGAATAATCAAAATCTTTGCGATATCACCCATTGTGCGCGGAAATCAGGCTGCAAAGAAATCCAGGATCTTGCCCAGCGTGGCATGCAATTCCCGTCTGGGTACAATCATGTCGATCATCCCGTGCTCAAGCAAAAACTCAGCGCGCTGAAATCCGGGAGGCAGCTGCTGTTTGATTGTCTGCTCTATCACGCGGGGTCCTGCAAATCCGATAAGGCTGCGGGGCTCCGCAATAATGATGTCGCCGAGCATGGAAAAGCTGGCTGTGACCCCGCCGAAAGTCGGATCAGTAAGCACGGAAATAAACGGCAGGCCAGCTTCGCTCAGCCGGGCCATTGCCGCAGAGGTTTTCGCCATCTGCATGAGGGAAAGAATTCCTTCCTGCATGCGTGCGCCGCCGGAGCAGGACACAGCTATCAGGGGGATCTTCTTTTCGATGGAGCGCTCAACCGCGCGTACGATTTTTTCTCCCACCACGGAGCCCATGCTCCCGCCCATAAAGGTGAACTCCATGACAACCAGGGAAACGGGCCTTCCGCCGATCCTGCCCTCTCCGGAGATAAGGGCGTCTTTCAGTCCGGTTTTTTTGCGATGGCTCTTCAGCTTATCTTTATAGTCTTTAAATCCGAGAAAATCCCGGGGCGACAATCCGTCCTCAACCTCCAGAAAACTTCCCTCGTCCACAAGATACAAAAGCCGTTCAGAAGCGGTGATCCGGAAATGATAGTCGCATTTAGGACAAACCTTGAGGTTTTTCTCCACTTCTTTGCGGTAAATAATTTCTTTGCAGTTATCACACTTGACCCAAAGCCCCTCCGGAATTTTTACCTTTTTAGGAGGCGTTTTCGGTGAAGCATCTGCAGATTTTTCCTTCTTAAACCAAGCCATAAATCTCCTTTAAAACCACGTCCCAACGATCACGCTGCAAACACTACCGGCGATATATCAGAATGAATAGGTTTTTCCCTCTCTCAAAATTTTTACATTTTTCCGTCCGAGTGCTCGCAGGTCGCTGATCACTTTTTTCTGATATACCGGCTTAATATGGTAAATATAAATTGGAATGTTCAGGGCAACCTGCGCATCGCTGAGGTCGCGGTGCAACTGTGCCGGCGTGAAATGGCCGCTTGCATTTGCAATGCCGTCGAGGCTGTTCGGAAACGACGTATCGACAATAATTGCCGACAGGTTTTTTGCATGGGCGGCCTCTTTCCAAAGGCCTTCATTTGGGCCCGTGTCCGCACTGTAAATAAAAGACGTTGTGCCGTCGGATACGAGGAAACCGACTGCAGGAACAGGATGGTTCATGGGAATCGCCTTCACGTGCAGACCGGCAACGGGAACCGCTTCACCCACCGACATCGGGGCGTAAGCCAGCACCCCGTTTTTTGGATTTTTTACCAGGGGAATCCTGGTGAAGTCAGGCCAGATGATGTTGTTCATAAGATGTTTCTGAATAGCCTCTATTACCTCCGGTATGGCCCTTACCTGCACGGAGTTCTCAATATGTCCGATAATGTTGTCCGCCAGAAAAAGGAGAGATTTAATATGATCGAGGTGAGTATGACTGATGAGGACATCGGTTATTTTAGCCTGAGCATCAATGCTCAGCGCGCCGGTAATCGTGCCTGCATCCAGCATCATTACGTCATTCACCAGAAAGCCGGGTGGATTGTGGCCGACAGCCTCAGAGCCAGAGCACCCCAGAACTTTTACCTTCATTCACCCTCCTTCGTTTTCTTAGACATCGCATGCATCTTTCCAAAAAAAATACAATTGCCCGGTGCCTCTTTTACTGTTTTTTGAGACCGAGCAGATTATAAATCACTACCGGCCGCTGTTTGCCTTTGACGGTTACCGAACCCAGTTCCTGTGCTTCAACGATGTCCTTGACCTGTGCATAGGTTGATTCGGAAATGATGATATGACTATTATATTGCCTTGTCAAGCTTTCCAGGCGGGCGCCGAGGTTTACATTGTCCCCGATCACGGTGTAGTCCATTTTCTTGCCTTCAGCTCCCATGTTGCCGACCACCATGCCGCCGGTGTTGATTCCAATCCCGATGTCAATCACATATTTGCCTTCATTCGCCCATTTTTTCTGCAGTTCCTTCAGTTTCTCAATCATGGCAAGAGCGCACCGGCATGCGCGTTCCGCATGGTCGGGCTGCCCGACAGGAGCGCCCCAGAGTGCCATAATGGCATCGCCGATGAATTTGTCCAGCGTGCCTTCATGGTCAAACACGATATTGGTCATGGCGCCCAGATATTCGTTCAGCAAAGAAACCACTTCTTCTGGCTGGTGCTGCTCGGAGAACGTGGTGAAACCCCGAATATCTGAAAACAGCACGGTGATCTCTTTTCGATCGCCGCCGAGTTTTGCTTTGCTCGGATCCCGGATGAGCTCATCCACGATTCGCTTCGATACATAGCTCGAAAACATGGTACGGATCTCGCGTGCGCGGCGCTCCTCTGTGAAGAACCGGTATGCAGTCAGGCTCGTGTATCCAAACAAAATCGCGGATGCCGGGTACACAAGATTGAACCATATCCCTTGCACGGCGAACAGATAGTAAACAAACCCCAAGTATCCGACGAACAGACAAAGAAACAGCGCGACACCCGCCCCGGCACCGAGGCGGGGCAGGGTTATGCCGAGCACGAGTGCGAAGAAAAAAATGAGCACGATGACGGCTGTCTCGCTTTGCCGGATGAAATCCCTGCGCAATATATTGTCTACCACACTCGCATGCTTTTCAATCCCCGCCATGTGGGTGGAAAACGGCGTCACCCGAAGATCGTAGATCCCGAGAGCAGTCGCACCGATGAGAACTATTTTGTCCTTGAAGGTTCCGGCCGGCGTTTTGCGGTCAAGGATATCGGAGACTGCATACATCGGGAATGTGTTGTTCGGACCGCGATAATTAATCAGCATGCGGCCGTATTCGTCCGTTGGTATCGTGATATTCCCAAGCCGGACGGCTCCGGAATAATCCAGCGAAAGCTCTTCCGGCTTTAAATCAAGGTAAATCCGTGCGGCCTGAAGACCGATGGGCGCATAATACTCGCCTTGATAATCAATGGCCAGCATCTCCCACCGCAGCGTGCCGTCCCTGTCGGAAATCATATTAATGTGGGCGATCGATTTAGCAAATGCGGAAAATCTGGCCAAGGTGGGAAGAACCATGGTGGCCGAGATAGGGCTGAACGGCGCATCGTTGTTCTTAATGACACGGTACGCGGAAGGGAACATAAAATCCAGTTTTTTGTCCGTGAAGCCGGTTTCCTTGTATTTTCCGATCAGATCAAAAACCACCGGCAAAACCACGCGCCCGCTTCTCCTGATGGATTGCTGAAACAAGTCATCGGATTCCACGTTCTCCGTTTCCGTAAAGAACACGTCAAATACGATGACCTTTGCTCCGTCTTCTGTAAGCCGGTCCACCACGCGGCCCCATACCGAGCGCGGCCACGGAAAACGTCCCAGTTCCTTGATGCTTTTCTCATCGATTGCCGCGATCACCGTTTCCGGTCCGGGGTTGATTTTGCCCCTGAACTGAAACCGCATGTCCAGGGTTTTTTCTTCGAGCACTTCAAAGAATCGCACCGCGCCTTGATTCATGATTGACAGCGTAAGAGCCACAATCACCGCAATAACAACGCCTGCTTTTTTCCCCGTGTTCAGCTTCATATGTTACTCCAGCGTGAGTTGATTGATCATCCAGCCGTTATGACATTTCCCCGAAAATTTCCCGCATCTCAAGATAGCGCAGGAGCCTGTCCACCTGTTCCTGATTTTTTATCAGGACCCTGTCGCCGGAAACTTCGAGAATCCTGACGCTCGCCAGTTTTTCCAGGATTGCCCGTGCATGCGAAGCCTCGATTCCGGCAAGTCCCGCGAGTTCCTCAATTGTTATGCCATACTCGCCTGCTTTTTTGTGTTCCCGCACCGACCGTGCAAGAATGCTCATCAGCCGGCTGGTGTTGTCTTTTATCATCAGGGCTTCCATCTGCTCATTGGCTTCGCGGAGCCGGTCGGCAAGTTTTTTGATAAACCGCATCGCAATCTCGGCATTGCCGCGGATCAGGGAATCAAACGTTTTCCGGTCGATCACAAGCATATCACAATCCTCGATCGTCTCCGCGGTCGCTGAACGGGGCTTGTCGTTCAAAATGGCCATTTCGCCCAGAAACTCCCCCTTTTCCAGTGTGGCAAGCGTTTTTTCCACTCCGCGGATGCGCTTGCTGATCTTGACCTTTCCGGACTGGATAATGTACATGTCTTCGCCACGGTCCCCTTCGTGGAAAAGCACTGTGTTGGCCGGGAACCTTTTTCCGAACCTCGAGAACAGCTGCGTTTGAACATCGCTCATGGATCGCCCTCCTTGGCATCAACGCACTACTCTTTAACTTGAACAGAAAGCGGCAGCCTTCACCGCAAAGACAAAACGATTCTACGATTGCACGTGCTGCGTTAGCGCTCGACGCGGCCGGCAACCACGCCCTGTTTCAGGGCTTTTACCGAAGCTGCAACCGAAGCAACAAGGTCCGGAGTGTTCCCGTGTTCCTCAACGATCTTCACGAGTGCGCTACCGACAATCACCCCGTCCGCGCCCCAGCATGCGACCTGCGCCGCCTGATCCGGGGTGGAAATGCCGAAACCGACGGCCACGGGTTTTTCAGTCACCGCCTTGATCTTCTCCAATGAATCTTTGATGGAATTCTGGAGCTCGGATTTTGCCCCGGTCACTCCCGTCAGAGAAACATAATAGATGAACCCTTGCGACAGCCTGCTTACCAGCTTTATCCGTTCGTCCGTGCTCGTAGGTGCCAGCAAAAAGATCATATCCAGTCCGGATTTTTTAGACAGGGAAATCAGCGTAGCCGCTTCTTCCGGCGGCAAATCAGGCAAAATAATGCCGTCGAGGCCCGCGGACACGGCATCGTTCACAAAGCGATCTTCACCGTACTTGAAAATCAGATTATAATACGTCATCAGAACAAGCGGAACGGAGCTCGTTTTCCGGACATCGGCCACCAGACCCAGCACATCGGCAATGCTCGTGCGGTTCTTGAGCGACCGGATGGCCGCCTTCTGAATCGTGGGCCCGTCCGCGAGCGGATCGGAAAACGGCGCGCCAAGTTCGATGATATCGCTGCCCGCTTTTTCCATCTCAAAAATGAGCGCCCTGGTGGTGGCAAGATCAGGGTCGCCCGTCATGATATAGGTAATGAGCGCTGCACTATCTTTCTTCTTAAGTCTGCTGAACGTTTTTTTTATCCTTGACATAGACCTCAACCCGCAATCCTGAATTTTAAACGCGTGGTTACAATTCAACGCCTTTGATTGCCGCCACCTGCATAACATCCTTGTCGCCGCGGCCGGAAAGATTGCAGATGATCACCTTGTCCCTGCCGAGTGTCGGCGCGAGCTTGAGGCAGTAGGCCGCCGCATGGGCGCTTTCCAGCGCCGGGATGATGCCTTCAAGTCGGGAAAGCAGGTCAAACGCCTCCAGGGCCTCATCATCAACGGCATACGCATACTCGATGCGGCCGGAATCATGATAGAAGGCATGCTCGGGTCCGACCGCCGCATAATCCAGACCGGCTGATACGGAATGAGTAAGCTCAATCTGTCCATCGCTGTCCTGCAGAATATACGTTTTGGATCCCTGCAGCACACCGAGCGATCCCCCCGCAAAGCGTGCGGCATGTTTGCCCCGTTCAATGCCGAGGCCGCCGGCCTCAATGCCGTACATCTTGACGGAGGCGTCTCCCAGGAACTCGTAGAACAGTCCCATGGCATTGGACCCCCCGCCCACGCACGCCACCAGGCAATCCGGAAGCTTTCCTTCCAGCTTGTGCATCTGCTTCTTCGCTTCGCGCCCGATTATCGACTGGAAATCGCGCACCATCAGGGGAAAGGGATGTGGCCCGAATACCGTGCCGAGCACATAATGCGTGTCCGCCACATTGGTGATCCAGTCCCGCATGGCTTCGTTGATCGCATCCTTGAGCGTTCTGCTGCCGATATCAACCGGCCGCACCGTGGTGCCGAGAAGCTTCATGCGGAAAACGTTCAAAGACTGGCGCGCCATGTCGTCGGTGCCCATGTAAACTTCGCAGGCGAGGCCGAACATGGCGGCGGCGGTAGCGGTGGCCACACCGTGCTGGCCCGCGCCGGTTTCTGCGATGACACGGGTCTTGCCCATGCGTTTCGCCAGCAGGACCTGTGCGAGGGAGTTGTTGATTTTATGCGCGCCGGTATGGCACAGATCTTCCCGCTTAAAATAGATTTTGGCGCCGCCAAGGTGCTCGGTCAGCCGTTTCGCAAAAAATAGCGGCGTGGGCCGTCCGATATATTCTTTAAAATAATAGGCGAGCTCTTCCTGGAAACCCTTGTCCTGCTTCGCGGCACGGTATGCGGCTTCCAGTTCGGCCAGCGCCGGCATGAGCGTCTCCGGTGCGAACTTGCCCCCGTATATGCCGAAGTGTCCTGTTTTATCCGGCAGACTTATGGACACGATCCCCTCCGAACTTCTGAAATAAATTTTTTGATTTTTGCATGGTCCTTGAATCCCTTCTCCCGCTCCACACCGCCGGACACGTCAACGCCGTATGGTTGCACCAGCTTCACCGCTTCCGCCGCATTTTCCGGCGTAAGCCCCCCCGCAAGGATTATTTTGCCGAACGTTTTCGCAACAACTGCAAGGTGCCAGTCAAAGGTTGTACCGGTCCCCCCCCGCTGGCCGTCTCGATAGCTGTCGAGGAGAAAAGCCCCCACGTGATAGTGCGCCATGTGCTTGATGCTCTCCTTGTCCTTTACCTGGAACGCCTTGATCACGCGGACTCCGAACCGCTGGCAGAACTCGGGGGTCTCATCGCCGTGCAGCTGAATTGTCTGAATGCAGGTCAATTCCTGGATCTCGCGTATTTTTTCCTCGCGCTCATTTACGAAAATCCCGACAGGCACAATGATCGGCGGAAGCTGCGAGATGATTTCGACCGCCTTTTCAGGATCAATATAGCGGGGGCTCTTCTTGTAAAAGATAAACCCCAGCGCATCCGCGCCAAACTCTGCGGCTGCCAGTGCATCTTCCAGATTGGTTATACCGCAAATTTTGATTTTGATCATCTGAAACCTCGTTTTCCTGTTCAGACACTGATCCTGCGTGTTCGCCTGCACGCATATTTGGATGAACTGCTTTCTGAGCTGTGTGCCCGTGCGGGAACATCAGCTTCTCCCTAAAAACTCCTTCACCTTCTTTCCGATGTCCTGCGCCCGCATCAGGCTTTCGCCGACAAGGATTGCATCCACACCCGCATTCTGAAGCGCAACAACGTCGCTCCGTTCTGCGATCCCGCTCTCGCTCACCACGGTGCATTCGTCCGGGATGTCCTGCAGAAGATCGAGCGTCGTCCGCAGGTCAACCGTGAAGGTTGTAAGGTCGCGGTTATTGATCCCGACAATCGTTGCACCGGCGAGCAGCGATTTATCAAGCTCCCTGTAAGTATGCGCTTCCACCAGCGCGTCAAGCTGCAAGAGCTTCGCGATGCCGAGATAATCCGCCAGCTGCCGCTTTTCCAGACAGGCCGCAATCAGCAACACGGCGTCCGCTCCCGCGGCCCGCGCTTCGAACAACTGATATTCGTCGATGATAAAATCCTTGCGCAGAAGAGGAATCCTTACCGCTTTTCTTATTTCACCAAGATACTCAAGCTTCCCCTGAAAAAATTTGCTTTCCGTAAGCACCGAGATGCAGGCTGCTCCGGCCTGTTCGTACGTTTTCGCTATTGCGACCGGGTCGAAATTCTCCCGGATCACTCCCTTGGATGGAGAAGCTTTTTTTACCTCGGCAATAAGCCCGACGTCATGCTTGGCCACAAGCGCTTTTCCGAACCCCCGAAGCGGTCCGGCATCCTGTGCCTGTGTTTTGACTTCAGAGAGCGGCGTACGGCGCTTTACTGCCGCAAGCTCTTCTCTTTTGTACGCAATAATTTCGTCTAAAATCATTCTTTGAGTTTCTGCCCTATGCTTTATTCGTAAACGCCTTCAGCGCTTCCAGTTTTCCGAACGCAGCGCCGGAATCAAGGGACGCTCCGGCAAGCCTGATGCCTTCTCCAAAATCCGCCGCCTTGCCGGATGCAACGATCCCTGCCGCGGCATTCAGCAAAACAATGTCCCGCCGCACGCCGCGCTTGCCGTTCAATATTTCGAGGGTGATGGCCGCATTCTCTTTGGCATCACCTCCCCGCAGGTCTTCGGGTTTTCCCGGAGAAAATCCATAATCCGCAGGATGAACGAAATAGTCCGTTACCGTTCCGTCCTTGAACTCAGATATTTTGGTCCTGTCCGTAATCGTTATTTCATCCAGCCCATCCATGCCGTGCACCACAAATGCATGCGCTGCGCCGAGGTTGCCGAGTGCCCGGGCCAGAAGACCGGTCAAGTCCTCAGCATACACGCCCATGACCTGGGAGGTCACCTCAGCCGGGTTCGTAAGAGGCCCAAGCAGATTGAAAATCGTGCGGATGCCGATTTCGCGTCGTGGCCCGATTGCGTATTTCATGGCAAGGTGCATCATTGGAGCAAACAGAAACCCGATGCCCACCTCTTTCATGCACGCTTCAACACGTGGAGGAGAAATCTCGATATTCACGCCAAGCGCCTGGAGCACGTCGGCGCTGCCGCTCTTGCTGGAGACCGACCGGTTGCCGTGTTTTGCGACTGTCACGCCCGCGCCCGCGACCACAAACGCGGCAGTCGTGGAAATATTAAAGGTATGAGCCATGTCACCGCCCGTACCGCACGTGTCCACCTGATAAGCGGCATCAAGCGTTATCGGTACGGCCTTTTCGCGCATGACCCGCGCGGAACCGGTGATTTCTTCCACCGTTTCGCCTTTCATGCGGAGCGCGGTGATATACGCCGCGATCTGCGCGTCCGTGGCCTCGCCCTGCATGATCTCGCGCATGACGGATTCGGCTTCCGCGTCGGTGAGATTGACCTTTGCCGCAATTTTAGCGATGGCTTCTTTGATCATGGCTTTAGAAAGAAAAACTATATTTTCAGAAAATTCCCGAGCAAATCCTTGCCGACACCGGTCAAAATGGATTCAGGGTGAAACTGCACGCCTTCAACCTTAAACTGCCTGTGCCGTATGCCCATGACGACGCCATCCTCGGTCCACGCCGAAATCTCAAGCGCTGAAGGCATGGTCTCGCGTTTGACGATAAGCGAATGGTATCGGGTCGCCACAAACGGATTCGAAAGACCGGCAAAGATCGTCCTGCCGTCATGGTGGATCAGGGATGTTTTTCCATGCATAAGATACGGCGCACGAACCACTTCCCCACCAAATGCTTCGCCGATCGCCTGATGTCCGAGACAGACGCCCAGAATCGGAATGCTGCCGGCAAAATGCCTGATCACTTCAATAGAGATGCCCGCCTCCCGGGGGGTACAGGGCCCGGGAGATACCACAATCCGGTCGGGCTTCATCTGTTCTATTTCCCGAATCGTGATCTTGTCGTTCCGGTATATTTTCAAATCCTGGCCGAGTTCCCCGAAATACTGGACAAGGTTATAGGTGAAGGAATCGTAATTGTCTATCATGAGCAACATGGCAAAACCTTTCCGTGAACAACTGCATTCGTGCGGCACACGCCGATCGGGTCACTCCAGTCCCCTCTCGGCCATTTCCACGGCACGCATCATTGCTTTTGCTTTGTTTACCGTCTCCTGGAACTCGGCAGCAGGGTCGCTGTCCGCCACTACTCCTCCGCCAGCCTGGATGTAGGCGACTCCGTTTTTTACGACAAGGGTCCGTATGGTAATGCAGGTATCCATGTTGCCCGAAAACCCGAAGTATCCCACGGCACCTGCGTAAGGGCCTCTCCGGGTCGGTTCCAGTTCATCGATGATCTGCATGGCCCTGATCTTGGGCGCACCCGAAACAGTGCCGGCCGGGAAGCAGGCGCGTACCACATCATATGCGTCCCTGCCGTGAGACAGCTGGCCGCGCACGTTCGATACAATATGCATCACGTGAGAATACCGTTCGATCACCATCAGTTCGGTCGCCCGCACGCTCCCCGGCTCGCTTACCCTGCCGACATCGTTTCTGCCGAGGTCCACAAGCATGATGTGCTCCGCGCGCTCCTTGGGGTCGGCCAGAAGTTCCTCCGCAAGCGTCTTGTCCTCTTCTTCTGTGGCACCGCGCCTGCGCGTACCGGCTATCGGCCGGAGGTCGATTGTACCGCCCTCGAGCCTCACCATGACCTCCGGGGAGGCTCCCACCACCGTGGCATCCCCGCACCGCAGAAAATACATATACGGAGACGGGTTGATCAGCCGAAGCGCGCGGTAAATCTCATAGGGTTCCGTATTTATTTTCGTCTGAAAACGCTGGGACGGCACCACCTGAAAGATGTCACCGGCCTTAATGTATTCCTTGGCTTTGAGCACAGCCGCCTCATATTGTTGAAGAGTAAAATTTGAAGTAAGCATGTGCTCTTTTATTTTTGTTCTCTGCCTTGTTGCCCCTTGTTTTTTTTCGCCTTTTTTCAGCTTTTTGACAAGGGAATTGATCTTCTTTGTCGCTTCCCGGTAGGCGTCCTCGGCAGATTTTCCCTTTATGTGGGCGTTCGAAACCACTTTTATCATATGGGTGATATTGTCAAAAATCACGAGCGTGTCCGTAATCATGAATACCATGTCAGGGATATCGAGCCCTTCCTTGTCCCTGGCAGGCAGGTCTTCGAAAAAACGAACGACATCATATCCCATGAAACCCACAGCGCCGCCGAAAAACCGGGGCAATGCCGGATCAGGCACCGGTTTATACGCTGACAGAACACGCTTGACCACCTCAAGAGGATCCTGCTCAAACACGCCTTTTTTGGTTTTTCCGTCGGTAGTAATTTCCACGGTCCGGCCAAAACTCTTTACAATGATCGAAGGACGGCTTCCAAGAAACGAGTACCGCGCCCACTTTTCCCCGCCTTCCATGCTCTCAAGCAAAAAAGAGTGTTTCTGGTCATCGATCTTTCGAAACGCCGAAACCGGGGTGTCCATATCCGCAAGAATTTCTCGGTATACCGGGATAAGATTGCCCGACTTGGCCTTTTGCTTAAACTCTTCAAATGAAGGTTTGAACATAAAACTCCTTGCAAAATAAGCAGTTTATGTACTATACCAGATAGATTTGAGAAGTGTCAATCACAAAGAAAGTACACGCCGCCTGCAGAAAAATACCCCAGAGGAACAAAAAAGGCAGCCTTTTCAAGGGCTGCCGTCATTTTGGGGAAGTTCGGATTCGAAACCGTGAATCAAATATCAAGCTCGGCAAACTCCGCCCGCTCCTTGATAAACAAAAACCGGGCTTTTGGATCTTTGCCCATAAGGCGCTCGAAAACATCGCCGGTCGCCTTATGATCCAGCACCTGAACTTTCATAAGAGTCCTGGTTTTCGGGTTCATGGTCGTCTCTTTGAGCGTTTCAGGGTTCATTTCTCCCAGCCCCTTAAAACGCCCCACTTCGTATTTTTTATTATGCAGTTTTGCGAGGATTTTTTCCTTCTCCATTTCGTCCATGGCATAAAAGACTTCTTTTCCCGCTTCAATTTTGAAAAGCGGCGGCATGGCAAGGTACACATGCCCGTGGTTTATCAGTTCCGGCATGTATCGGTAGATAAAGGTAAGGAGCAGCACGCTGATATGCGCGCCGTCCACGTCCGCGTCGGTCATCAGGATTATGCGGTGATACCGGAGTTTGGACAGATCGAAGTGCTGTCCCACGCCGCACCCGAAGGTGACCAGCAGGTTTTTGATCTCGTTGTTCGTCTGGATCTTCTCCAGTGAAGCAACCTGTTCTACGTTCAGGATCTTGCCGCGGAGCGACAGCACCGCCTGGGTCTTCCGGTCGCGCGCCATCTTCGCAGAACCGCCTGCCGAATCCCCTTCTACAATAAAAAGCTCCGTTTCTTCGACTTTATTCGATGAACAGTCAGAAAGCTTGCCGGGAAGGTTGAGTTTGAGAGACGAAAGTTTCCGCGCAACATTGTCTTTTGCCGCACGGGACGCAAGCCGCGCCTCTGCCGCCAGCAGCACGCGCTTTACGACTGCATCCGCCATGGAGGGGTTCGCGAGCAGATATGCTTCGCAGGCATTTTTGACCGCGCTGTCGATGGGCGAGGAAATTTCCGGATTGTTCAGCTTTTCCTTGGTCTGGCCCTGAAACTGGGGATTCTTGACCAGAACGCTCACGATGCCGTACAGCCCTTCATACACGTCTTCCGCGGTTAGGGTCTTGATATTTTTCGGCAGCAGGTTTTTGCGCTCCGCATATGCGCGGACGGCCTTGGTGATTCCCTGCCTCACGGCCAGTTCGTGCGTTCCGCCGTCCGAGGTATTGATGGAGTTTGCGTAGGAATGAATCTCCGTGTCCGTGGAGGTGGTCCAGTGGATCGCGCACTCAATCCTGAAGTCGTCTTCCTTTTCCAGGTAAAACGGCTCCGCGTTCACAAGCTGCGCGTTCCCAACGATTCGCTTGATGTAATCCTGGATGCCGTTGTCGTACTTGAAGGTAACGGGGTTTTCCTTGTCCCTCGGGTTTTCGATGGTGATTTTGAGGCCCTTGTTCAGAAATGCTTTGCTCTCGGAAACGTCAACGATCGTTTTATAATTGAAGCTCGTTTTCGTGAAGATTTCGGGGTCCGGCCGGAAATATATCTGCGTTCCATGCGTTCTGCTCGGCTTGCCTTTTTTGAGGCTGCCTTTCGGCTTGCCGCGGGAAAACTCCTGCACCCACTCGTAGCCGTCGCGCCAGACCGTGGCAACAAAAATTTCGGACAATGCGTTCACCACCGAGGCGCCGACGCCGTGCAAACCGCCGGAGGATTTGTATGCGGTGTGGTCGAATTTGCCGCCCGCGTGCAGCGTGCACAGGATTGTTTCGATGGCGGGGCGCTTGGTTTTCGGATGGATGTCCACCGGGATGCCGCGTCCGTTGTCTGTTATCGTTACACCGCCGTCTTTTTCAATTCTGAGCGTGATCGCCGTGCAATAGCCGTTCAACGCCTCGTCGACTGCATTGTCGAGCGTCTCCCAGACGAGATGATGAAGTCCGCGCACGTCCGTGGAGCCGATGTACATCGCCGGCCGCTTGCGGACGGGTTCCAGACCTTCAAGAACGGTGATATCTTTTGCGGTATACGTTGCTGCCAAAGTAAAACCTCCTGGGCTTTCATTTCTGAATAATTCTTAGGAAAAGCATCGCTGTATTTCATAACTGCTTCAATGGACCGGAAGCATCGGCTGCAAATTATAAATCATGACAGCGGATAAAGCAATATCAAGTTTTTCAGATTCTCTTTGGATTTTTATTTTAAGGAAATATTTATGCGAATTTATCAAAGTTACCGAGAAAACCGGTGCCGGACAAGCATACAATAAATATCAATACCGGCA
Organism: uncultured Nitrospiraceae bacterium; assembly: GCA_964586075.1. Taxonomy (GTDB): domain Bacteria; phylum Nitrospirota; class UBA9217; order UBA9217; family UBA9217; genus JBAZLV01. Next base: position 32,424 of record CAZPGZ010000001.1, read on the forward strand.
AAGAGTTGGATGGTGAAAAGGTTTTTTTAAATCGCGCTATGCATCAATGTAAAATCGGCGTAAGAACTTCAGCCGGCCACGCGGCAATGTCGTAAATAGACCCGACAGCTTTGCCATGAAAGAAGCCAAGTCCGGAACTCCACGTCCTCTCCCATCGGACAGAAGAAGCTGCCGCATAGGCGCCGGAGCAGATTCCAATATACGATCCTCCACTGTTTATCAGGTTATTTATGGCGGCTTGACCGTTCCGTCCGGCAAGGGAAATTCCGACCATGTACCCGCCGGGCATAATGATGGCACGGTAAGAGGAAAGAGAAGTTGTGCTCGCGTTCAAATCTGACGCCGTAACAAGTTTGCAGGCAAGTCCGGAAGATTCGCAAAGCGCCTGAACTCCTGAAACGCTTGGGTACCAGACTTCTCCTGATTCGTTATAAATAGCTATCGGCGCGGCGGGGTCAGTACCTGCAAGCACCCAGGACATTTGTGCAGTGAGCCAGGTCCGATTTGCATCACTTGAGGTCAGCCCTGAATTTGAAGTCACTTCCGGATGAAACCCGATAAGAAGAATTCTTGCGTTCCCTTTCTGTGTTGTAATAGCAGCAATCTGCCCGGTGGCGGAATATCGTGCAACTTCTGTAACCATCTGCGTTCCATCAGGAACAAAGAACGGACCGCCATAATATATGTAAGTATCAGTTTTTTGAGACAACAGACTCGGAACAGGAACTGTTCTGCCTAGCCCGGCGCATCCCGTCAGAATAAGCACAGCCAGGAGACATAAAGCGACAGCACCATATGATTCTTTTTTCTTGATGCCCATAAATTTGCCATCTAGCATTTCAAAACCAGAAATAAATCCATTCATGGACGGCCTTTTATTAATTTCAAAAAGTTCATCTCCAGCTATGCATACTAAGATTACCTGCAAGACGTGTAATATTCTATCTGTAACATTGAACGTAAGGGGTGCAGCATGAAAGCTGCACCCCTTATGTGATGTACTCAGACATTACTCCCTGCCACCGAGGCAAACTTTGTGAACTGTTGTTATATTTACCGGGAACTGTTTGTATATTTTCGCTGCTGGATACAGAGGAATATCAGTCCAACCGCTTGACAGCGGTTAGATCACAATTACGACCCGAGATCCGCTTGCCAGTGCCGCGGGATTCTGTAAAGGTTGCATCTATATTATAATTATAGCTAGTGTTGCGTTGGTAGCTTCCAACAACATGTTTTTTGTCGCGACCGGTGTCTCCGTCCGCTCTTATGAACGCGCTGCCATCAGCTTTAATTTTTCCGTCGAGTATAAGGAAGGCCCCACTTTTTTTAGCTTCATACTTTCCGTGGAAAACGCTATCCTTTACATAAGCTTTGAAACGCATTGTGTAGCTATCGCCTCCCCGTTCCGACTCGCAGACATAGGTAACATCCCAAGTCCCGTCAAAATGCCTCGCATCAGGCATCGCAGCCTGATCCTGATGAACACCGGTGGCGCACGCTCCGAAAAAACACACCGCTACCATAAGTACATAACAAAAGTATTTCATTTCGCCTCCTTACACTTTTTTATTTTGAAAACACCAGATTACCATATTTTGAGCACCGATATTATAGCCAAATAAACAAGTGATTGCAACCTATACATAATTAATGTTGGAATGTTAAAAATAAGTCTGCTCATAAACTACCCTTCTCCGCAGCTGATAGAATCCACCGGCAATATTCAACGCAGGCTGACGATCAGTTCCTGGTTCCTCTCACGAGTGGGTAATTCACACTCCTCACAAAAATGTTCAGTTCAGAGCCCCGTAGCAAGGGTGTTGAAATAGATGACGACATCAATGCCAAAAGGTTCGATGCAGTTGTTGTGCGTTGTGGGCAATGTCCCGGCATTGCAATTAACTACCGTCACGCTGGTCGATCCGTTGCTGTTCATGGCGTTTTTGGCAGTCGTCGTGTTGGCATAGGGGACGATGTCGTCGTCCAGACCATGGAACAGGCGTGTGGGCACGGCAGGCGCCCAGTTGTAGATATTGTTTTCAGCAATATGCGCCTTGAGCACGGTCTCGCCCGTCCCCAGGAGGCTCGCAATAAACACGGGATTGAACAATGTGGACGTCGGGACATTCGATCCCCCGAGCGCGGCAGTGATCTGGCTCCTGCTGTAGCTTCCTCCGAAATAGGCGGCGACAACCGGCGCGTAGGCGGGGGCAAAATAATACGCGAGCTGGCTCGGCAGGTTGTAAAGAGAATCGTAGGCAACAAGAAAAAATCCAGGAAATGCAGGCTGCGGCAGCGTCGCGAATCCCAGCATGGTTTGGGCCGTGCTCGATAGGTCATAGGGGCCTGCGCCCGGCTCCGAGGCGGTGATCGGAAACTCCGCGCTCAAGCTCTGCTCCATCAATCGCTGCGTCGCGAGTGTTGCGTACCCTCCCTCGGAATAGCCCGCGAGAAACAGCTGGCCATTCGTCACCGTGCTGATGCCCGGTTGCGTGAAAAATACCCGCGCGGCGCGGTTCATATCAACGGTTGCGGACGCGAGCGTTGCGGCATGAACAAAGGGGTGCATCAAGGCCGTCGAATCGCCGTAGCCGATATAGTCGGGCATCACCACGATGTACCCGATCGCCGCGAAGACCGCGCCCAGCAGACCTTCGGAGCTTGTGCTAAAACTGGAAGGCGCATCGGAATCCTGAAAGATCGTTCCGTGCTGATAGCTCAACACTGGGCGGCCTCCGCTCCGGGTGGCGGGCAGGCATACGAGGCCGGAAGCATTGATGAGTGCTCCCGAGGCGTCCGGTGTTTTATAGGTAAGCTTGTAGCAGGACACATCCGACACCGCGGTAAATCCGATCATCCCCACGGCAATGATCGCCGCATTCAGGGAGGTCGTATCAAGCGTTATAGCCCATGACCACGAAACGAGATCTCCCGCTGCCGCAGGCCGACCAGGCGTAGGCGTCGTACTGCCGGAACTGCCGCCGCAGGAAAGTAGCAAGCCTGTTGTAAGCAAGAGAGTAAGAAGTTTAAGGAGCAGATTGCGCATGGTTCGTTTATTTTCATGGTGTTTCATCAACTCATGCATGGCATCGTCTCCTGTTGCCCTGATCATCAGGCAGCCGTGTTTTCCCGCTTTCGTCTCTTTTTACAATGGTAGCAGTGACGGATGCAGGAGTCAACGGCAGGAAGAAGCACGAGCGCAGAAACAGCGGCGAATGGTACTTTTGTATACTGGTTCCAGCAACCAGGATACAACGATGAGATACGACAATCAAGATGGAGAAGATGATCAAGATTTATGGGAGCATTTCTGTACGGCTCATTGAATACACCTACTTTTCACAGTGAGCAATTTGTCAACGGCAGCAAGACTTTTGGTTGAATCATGCATGGGCATTGATGCGATCTTCATCAAATATTTTGCATATACGATTGGTCAACATAGGTCCAGCATACTGATTGCACTACGGAAAATATTTGTGTGTATGCCGCTACACCGGCTGCCGGTGCGGGCTGAGGTCCCACGGCAACTAATCTCTTAATGACTCCGATATAACGCGCTCGTATATACGTCTAAAGCCTAAGTAAGCTAAGTAATCGCTTGCATCCCTAGCACGATATTTTTCATACAAAACACGTTTGTCTCGAAGTGTTTCGTCTTTGGGCATGAAAAGGTAGGGCAGCCATTCTGTGCTTTCAATTTCGTATTCAGTATTAATAATCTTAATTTGCTTACCATACCCTCTTCGTTGTGTTATCAAATGGATTTCAACTGGATAAATTTTTACATCATAAACCGGAACAATACCTAATGTTCCTATATAAAGTAAACTCAACCATGGCTCGATGTAACCTGTTTTGCTATCTGTTATAGGCCTGTAAACATATACAAAAATATTCGTGTGGTCTTGCATTGCATTATCAGACCTAGTGACATCGATGATTCCAAAGGTTGCAAAACTATCAAGCAAGGCTTTCTCTGCTGGTCGATTCGAAATTTTTCCGCCAAGATAAATGTCAGAAATATTATAAGAAAATTTAAGTTTATTTACACTTTGAGAGTTTGCCAGGTTGGCTGGTAAGGGTTGAACCTCCGGCTTAACAATTCTGCTATATTCACAGCTTGACACATAAAATATCGAAATAAATAACATGCACCATAGGTAACGATTCGAATTACTCATGTTACATGCCTCCAGTAAGAGTTGGCAAAGATGTCTATCGGTGAGATAAAATAAAAGGTGTTGATTCAGTTAAAAAGCGTGTTGCGAACACTTCGTAAATTTTGACCCGGTCCTTTTGATAGTAATTATGCATGTCTCCATAAAGACCAGTCTCAAAACCAGGATTAAAAAATAGAAAAGGTAACCAACTATAATTTTGTACGACATAGCTATGCGTAAACGATTTTTTTTCGTTATTGGGCGCTGTAATAGTATATGTAATAGAGAGCTTATCAGTCCATATATATGGTATGACATTAAATGTGTAGATATGCATCAGTTCCCATACTGTAGGTTCATTTTGCCGTCGGCCCTCAACAGACTCATCTATTTTAATTAGAAATCTATCATGACTTTCAGAGAATACGTCAGTAATTTTGAACTGCTCTCGAAGCGCTTTAGTGAGCCCAAAGTATGGTTCAAAATGTGATGTTTCTACATAATAGCCCTCCACTTCCTGATTATTAGCATATAACGATATCTCTGTTTTTTCAAAATTGGCTGGTTGTTGAGGCATACTCCATTCTTCCATCTTAAATGTCGAATACCCAACCAGGCCGCAACCCATTAATTGCGACGAAATTATTAATATCAAGACAAGAGTTAATTTTTGGATTTTACCAAATGGAAGAGAATCATTTAACATGTTGAGTTCTCCTTGCCGTAATATATGACATTCGCGATGGTACAATAATAGTGGCCCACATATTACATTAGAACTATTTACTTATCGTTAAGAACCCAAAAATCACCAGTACAGGAAGCAATCCTGCATCAGAGAAAGCTCATAAACAATAACAGAGTAGCGACAATAAAAAGAAGGACTGAAATCACATCAAACGATAACTCAAGGAGATATGCTCCTGACAACCATTCCGCGACTTTGTACCAACCCGACTTTTTGTGCTCTGCATCGAGCTCGCTGAAATAAAGATGCCACATCGCATACTTATACAACAGCGCTTCAATAAGCTGCAATGCCACGCCCAAGAGAAACAAGACTCCTATCAGGGCAAAGTGGCCGGAGCTTTTCACTGCATCCCATGCGGACTTGCTGGACAAGATTAATGCCGGCGCTCCTATCCCATAAGCAATAAGCCACGTCCGAAGATTCTTTGCGAACTCAGAATATGGTTGGTAGTATTCAGAGTCATCACGTGACTTTTCTGTTTTTCTTACTTTATTGGGTGTTTTAGAACCAGGCATAGAGTGCTTACTCCTTATTGCCGCCCCATCTGCTCCTTGAGCCTTTTTTGTTTCTCTATGGAAGACTTCGTGTTCTTCAGTGCTTCAGTGATGCGTTTGTCGGGCTTGCCCAGCTGCCGGTCGGCTTCCGTATAGAAGGCAAGAGCCTCCTCGTAGTTTCCCATGGACTCCCGGCACACACCAAGATTATACAGAACGGCAGGCGCCTTGGGGGAGATGAACCGGGCTTCCCCCCAGAGTTCGCACGCCCTGTCGAATCTGTTGTTCTCAGCATAATCCAGTCCGTTTTTGAGTTTCTCTGCTGCAGGTTCGGTTGCCCCCTCATCCGAATCCATGAGCCTTACTTTTTTCTGAACATAGTAGGGAGCAATGTCCTTTCTTATTTTTTCCAGAGCAGTCCTCTTCGCCTGGTCGGCAAGCTGCTGGGCATCCACGAGCGGCGTCGCGGCATCCCTGCAGGCTGCGGACTGCGCCTTGCCGTCGAGATTGTTTGCGTACGCAATTCTGCCCGTTTCCACGTTGATCAATTTCGGTGTGAAAGAAAAAACCGCCTCCCTGTTTATACAGGGGACCGAATAACTCTCCTGCTCGCCGCAGACTTCGTAGGCCTTGCCGTTTTTGTCATATTTCGTGACGGTGCGTATGCAGCGAGTCCGGTTTTCCCTGTACGTGTTGTCGCTCACACGGGCTGTGGTTATTACGCCTGTGTAAATTCCCTGCGCGCCGGTCATTTTTCCTACTTTAACGGCAGTAGTGGCGTCAACCAGGCCGGTCATGGAAAGGTTCATTTCTTTCAGCACCTTGTCTATCGACATCCGGTCAATAAATTCAAAATACTGTTTGCCGTCTATCGTGATATTTGACAGGGACGCCTCCAGCTCAGCCGCCACTTCCTTTCCGCGAGGGCCGTCAAACGGCAGTACCGCCACTCTTCTGAGTTTCGGCGCTTCGGGTGCATTGCCGGGAACAAGCTGATTAATGACTACCGATGGTGGAGCACAGCCAAGAACAGCCAAACAGAATGTCGTTACTGCCGCTATTACGTACGATTTCTTTCTCACTTTTTTCTCCTTGCGGGCCTGAGGCATAATGGAAAATCAGGTATGAGTATACCAAATCGTCTTTTTATGGCAAGAAATAAACAGTATGCATGCGCCACAACATAATGCATCTTACTGCAGCTACCCGGAAACGGAGTGTTTCGTGATGTGAATATACAGGCTGGAATTTCGAAAATTAAGATAACTGTATTAGTGAGTTATGGTTTTTTCCCGAAAACAGCAGATTGATATTGCGACAAGAGCCCAGGGTCATCAATCGACCCGTGATGATGGACCTGTTTCCAGGTCCCGTTTACTTTTCTGAACAACCGGCTTGTTCGAATGGCAAGGGCCAGTTCAGTATCACCGGTTTTAAAGTAACCACGCTCGCGCCCCACTGCATAGAACATCTCGCAGGATTCATGGATGGTATAGTCATAAAATTCAACAACTACCCGGCCAGGTCCGTTAAAAAGCCGTTCATAGACTGTCTTGATTTCGTTCCAGCCTCTTTTAATCCCTCCGAGCGGGTTATCCATGGCAACGTCGTCTGACTGCGCCCAGTTGTCGGACATTGCCGCAATATCCCGATTATTAAACGCTGAATAAAAATGCGCGAGCGCCTGAAACGGTGACGACCTGTCCCCGCGATATTCCTGACCTGTAATAGGTTCCTGGATAGTCTGCATGGTTTTCTTCCCGCGAACGCCAGTTCTGTTTTCTCTATTCTTGAGTCAATGCGTTACTTGCCGCGTATGTGTTGTTTCTTTTTAACCATGTGAGCGCGCAACCGGAAAAGCGTCAAAATCATCGCTCTCAGCAAAACAACAGCTCCGGTCTTGCCATCCGGAGTTTTATACCCTAAAAACAACTCAGGTTAATTCTTCTCTCGACATCATTCCGGAATGCTACAAACGTCTGATCACTGTTTAAATCAAGCAGCAGATTCAAGCTCTGCAATTTCCTCTTTACTGAGAACTACCTCTGCGGCATGCATGACTCCTTCCACCTGCGCCGCGCTGCGGGCGCCGACAATCGCTCCTGTTACGTTCGGATTGTTCAGCGTCCACGCGATCGCGACTTCACCTGCCGAACATCCATGTCGTTTTCCTATTTCGCGGAGCTTTTCGACCAGAACAAGATTCCGTGAAAGCTTTGGCTCATTGAATTCAGGGTCCCGTTTTCTCCAGTCGTCAGCGGGCAGTTTTGCGGCTCGGTCGCGCGTCATTGCGCCGGTCAGCAGCCCGGACGCCATGGGTGCGTAAACAATCACGCCAATCCCCTGCTCGCTGCAGAACGGCAGGGTTTTGGCTTCGACGCCTCGCCTGATAAGCGAATACGGCGGCTGAAGCGTGGTTATCGGCGCAATGGCCTGCGCGCGCTTCATTTGCTCAAAATCGAAGTTGGAGACCCCGATCCAGCGGATTTTTCCCTCGCGTTGGAGTGCGGCAAGCGTTGTCCATCCTTCTTCGAGTTCCGGTCCGTTGTTCGCAGGCGGCCAGTGGATTTGGTAGAGATCAATCATTTCAACCCGCAGCCGTCGCAAACTGTCCTCGCATTCCTTGCGTATGGAACCGGCGTTGAGCGACTGGTACACTCTCCCCTGCTCCCTCCATCGCAGCCCGCATTTGGTGAAAACATACGGCTGCTTGTTTTTCCAACCGGCAAGAGCGCATGCCACTATCTCCTCGGAATGGCCCAGGCCGTACACCGCCGCCGTGTCTATCCAGTTTACGCCCATTTCGAGAGCCCGGTGAATTGCCGCAATCGACTCACCATCGTTCTGCGCTCCCCAGCCATATTCCCAGCCTGATCCGCCGATTGCCCATGCCCCGAATCCGAGGCGGGTAATTTCCATATCTGAGTTGCCGAGTTTCCGTGTTTCCATTTTTTCTCCTTTCAAAGATTCTCTTTTTATTTTATCATGGTTATTGGAGCCCCTTCCGACAGAAGCCAGGAAATTTCATGCCGCAGGGATTGGATTCTTCCGGCTTTGCCGTTTGAATGCCTGCGTCATGAACAGCCCAACCTGAAGAGTCTGTTATAATTATAGTACAGACACAGAAACGGTATTTGTTCTGACAAGAAAGAGACGCTCACCATGACAAAAACAAAACATATGCTCGTATTCGGCATTTGTCTTGTTCTGGCTCTCATCATGCAGGCGTGCATAGCGGGGACGCAACTAAGACCAAAGGCGGCTGATCCTGCTGAAGTCAATGCAACATATACGCTTGTACTTTACGGCTGCAGATCTTCCGATGATGTTGAAAACATGGCGTTCCTGGTTGATGAGAAAAGCGGATATGCCTTTGATGTTTACGCGGTAGACGGCATGTATAAGGTAAAAAGAGGGCTTTCGGGACCCCAAGCACTGGAAGAAGGAACCTTATTTATTAATTGCAGTGCGCACACAGTCTGGAATACGGTGCTCCGGAAGATTTCTGATCCCACAGGCAAGACTTTCGGCTATGAATTGAAACCTCTGTACCGGCCATGGGAATTCGGGATTCCAGAGGTCTTGCAGTCGTGGTATTCATTGCAGGGCAGTACTGTTACCCTGCATATGCAGCTTGATCCTTCGGTATGGCTGACGGTATACAGTTCAGGCGGCAGCGATTTTTCGGGCGGCGGTTCTCCCTGAGACAGGAAAGTGATGCGGCGTCAAGCAAAAAACGCATCAGATGGCAACAGCGATTCCTTCCATCAGTTTTTTCTGGATGAAGTTCTTTATGAGCATCCGGTCCTCGGGAAGGATATTGGTAAATTTAATGCCCATACCCGGCTGCTTTACCGCGCCCACCCTGCCGTCATAGCTGTAGCTGTAGAGCACCTTCCCTTCAAAACCGATGCTTCCATTCGGTGAATCCTCCAAAAACAGGGTAAAAGGAAGTATTGTGCCGTATGGCACGGGTTTTACCGTGCTTACGTACATGCCGTCTACAGACAGTGCGCTCACCCGTTCTCTTGCCGCGGTAGGGTCCTCGGCGCCCTTTTTGCCAATGGTTACTTCCAGACTGGTGTTGAGCCTGACAAAATGACGGGGTGTTACCTCTGTCGCCTGCTGGATAGCTTCATAGAGATGGTTGGGATCAGCCGGGTACGTCAGATACCCATCGCATCCCGCCTGCAGGTACACCTGGCGCGTAGACTGGTCCTGCTCTTTTGTGTAGATAATAACCGGAATGTTTTTTGTTCCTTTGTCTTTTTTTATCCTCTGCAGAAGAGCAAGTCCGCTCATCTGGGGGAGGGCGGTCTCTGTAAGCACGACATGCGGAGAGGTAATGCTTATGGCTGTCAGCGCCTCTTCTGCCGTCTTCACCGGATAAACGAAGTAATCCAGCCGCTGCAGTATCATGCTGGTCGTAAACTGGCTCATGATGTTGCTGTCAACAATCAGCACCAGCGGCTTCGAGTGTTCTCTCATTTTTTTCTGAACATCGTTTTTTCCCTGCTCCATGTGTCTGCTCCTGTTCCGGATCGTGCGATCGGCTTTTGGGTGCCTCAGTTTGTAGTCAAAGGGTAACGGCAGTATGCCGATCTGATTTTGTTTGACAATTACCGGCTAAGCATTTACACTCTGCGGCAATTGGCTGTTATGGAGGACTGACGCTTATGGAAAAGCTAATTGGTGTTGCACTGCTCGCTGCCGGCATCGGCCTTTTAATCTGGGGTTATAATCTGTACAGTGCTTTTTCTTCCCACGTGGCGCGTTTTGTTACCGGTTCACCGACCGATAAGACCATGATCGTTCTTATTGCCGGCGGGGTCTGCACGGCCCTCGGAGCATTCCTGCTTCTCAGAAAAACCAGGTAGCCCTATGGGCTTTTTTACTTTTTCTGGACCTCTTCGATCTTCACCACGTTCTCATACTGCGATAATACCGTTATCCGCCATCCGTATTTCTTGATACTGACCTCTTTGCCCTTCAGCCGGATTGCCTCATTCTGTATGTTCCCGGAATCGAACTTAAACCGGTACCAGGCGTCTTCATTCACAAAGGGACGGTACTCGGTGGCGATCATAAATCTGCCGTCCACCTTTGTCATCTGCGCATCGGTAATTCTCGTCGTCACCGTGTCGCCGACAAAGTAACTGTACAGGACAATCAGAATGCAGATGAGAATTCCTATCAAAACGGCTTTGATTTTGGTCCCTGTTTTTATCTGAGCCATATTTTCTCCCTACGTACTTCAGCTTTGGTAAGAACAAAAAAGCGACGAATACTCCTATGTTTTCATCGTTTTTAAAGATACGCAAGTGTATCTGAAAGACTTAAGTGAGTCAAGAATATGTTTTGTAGTCGTTTGTGAGAACTAGCGGAGCCGCCTCCGTCAGGAGCCAGGGGATTCCATGTCGCAGGGATTAAACGAGCCCAAAACAACGCAAACGGACTTTTTTCTCCAGCGAATGCCCTGCCGCACGATCTGCTTTTTTGACATTTTCGGTTTTTTTCGAAGGTACCTTTTTAAAGTTGATAAAAAAATAAAAATGGTGTGCAACTTTTTGCGACGCTCGCTTCTGTTTGTCTTGAATAATACGAAAAAAAATTTTATTTATCCACACAGCCCATTTTTTGTTTGACCATCTTTTTTTAATTTATTTGACACTACCGCACCGCTGGTTTAACCTTCCGCCCACCACGCACTCTTTTTTTTTGCGTAAGAAAATTTTCATCGAGGGAGATACTGCCCAACACGATGACTTCGAGGATAAGGAGGTGATCAAATGATAGGCAACTTCGTATTGCCGGCTAAGTGGAAGAAGCAGCTTGCTTGTTGCTGTTTGCAGAACGCTATCCGTCCCTCACCCAAGGGCTCGCGCTAACCCTCCATCTGCGGCCTCAGCGAAAGGCCGTAAAGATTGTTTGTGATAAGGCAGGATGCCTGATAAACCCGTAAACATACCGTTCAAGGGGGATAACGTGCAGAACGCACTGACATATCAATCTGGGGAGCTTGCTGCGACATCGCAGCTTCTTCGCGAAAAAACAAAACCATATGCAGATTTGCTTGATTTAAAAGTCGCAGACTATCTGCAGCAACTTAGATTTTTCGAATCAAAATGCAACCAGCCTGATGCCGACCGTTCCGAACTTCTTGCAGAAATCACCTTGCTAAATGATGCAATGCTTGAAGCATGCACTCAATTCGAACGGCAGATACTAGATCCTGAGGCGATCAGGGCCGCACAAGTTACCTTCCGCGAAAAAACCAACCCCATTTTTTCCAAAAGTTATTGTATCAACCGTTGCCGCGTATGGCCACGGGGGCAGCAGGGCGATTTTGAAACGCTCGAACTCGCGTACAAAAACATGCCGTTGTCTGACGGCATCGGATATTATCTGGACAAATATCTGCTCGACTCGGCACTCGGCGTGGGTGTGAGAGAACGCATACAAAGGCTGAGAGAGCTGCTCCGGGATGAGTTGAAAGCGAGAAGATCGCCGAAAGTCCTCGATGTCGCCTGCGGATCGTGCAGGGAAGTTTTCGAATTGGCTCCCGAAATCAAGGCCTCTGGCGCCCGGTTTACCTGCGTCGATCTGGATGCAGAGGCCCTCAATTACGCCCGCGACCGTTTTTCAACGGCAGGCCTGCTGTCGGAACAGGTTGAACTGCTCACCTATAATGCGCTCAGAATGTTTGATCTTGAAACAGCTCAAAAGGAATTCGGATCGCAGGATATTATCTACAGCGTAGGGTATTTCGATTACCTGCCCGACGATTTTCTTATCAAACTCCTGAACACGCTTTACCGGCTTCTGCGGCCCGACGGGAAGCTTATCATGGCGTACAAGGACGCTGCCCGCTATCGCTCCCAAATCTACCACTGGCTTGTAGACTGGGACGGTTTCAAACAGCGCCTGGAGTCCGATTTTACCAGGCTGTTCCGGCTTGCGGAAATACCGGATACCGCGCTGTCAATGACCAGGGTCGAATCCGGCTCCATTATTTTTTACATCGCAACAGCATCCAGCGCAGGGAAATAGCCGTAGATGCAGCGGAGCCTCCTCCGCCAGGAGCCGGGGGTTTCTTTGCCGCAAGGATTGAAACCACCTCGGCCATTCATCAGGCAGGTGCGTTTGCATAAATATCCGGGCTACAGGGATTTCATCAGGTCCTGTAAGCAGTGATTCAGGAGTAAAAATTTGTACGCGAATTTCCTGCTCAATAAAACCGCCATCGTGACCGGCGGAACACGAGGCATTGGGCGCGCTGTCGTCCTTGCCCTTTCCGCACGAGGCGTGGATTGCGCTTTCACGTATGTAAAAAACCATGCGGCAGCGGAATCGCTTGCACGGGAGGTCCACGGTATGGGCAGAAAGGTCCTTTCCGTTCTGCTTGATGCAAGGGACTTCAATGGCGCCAAGACGCTTGCCGAATCCGTCAGAAAAGAATTCGGAAAGCTCGATTTCCTCGTGAACAATGCCGGAATCACCAGAGACAAGTCTCTGATGATGATGAGCCCGGAAGACTGGCACGACGTCATTGATACCAATCTGAATGGTGCCTTTAACGTTACCCGTGCCTCGATCATCACGTTCTTGAAGCAAAAGAGCGGGGCCATCGTTAACATTTCCTCGGTAGGCGGCATCCATCCGCTCCCCGGTCAGACAAACTACGCAGCCGCAAAGGCAGGACTGATCGGTTTTACCAAATCTTTGGCTCAGGAAGTCGCGCCGTATAATGTCAGAGTGAACGCTGTGGCGCCCGGCTTTATCGACACAGAAATGACCGCAACCCTTGCCCCAAAAATGAAGGAGCTTTTTTTAAGGAGCATTCCTCTTCAGAGATTCGGCACTGCTGAAGAAGTCGCGGAGTCGGTGGTATTTCTGCTCAGTGACAGGGCACAGTACATCACCGGCCAGACTCTGCAGCTTGACGGCGGATTGGGAATGTAGGACAGTTTTCAACGGGAACAGGCGCAAAATTTTAACAGGGCTTCGCCTCTGTTGATTGGAAGTGAGCGTTTATGAGCAAAAGTATCGTGATAACCGGCATCGGAGTCCTCTCCTCTGTCGCAATAGGAAAAGAGCTGTTCTGGAAAAGCCTCTTCCAAGGAAAATCGGGTTTTGCTCCGATAACCCTGTTCGACGCCAGTGCGTTCGGCGCCAGCATGGCCGGCGAGACGCCGAACTTCGATCCCGTTTCCTTTCTCGGGAAAAAAGGGCTTCGCGACCTCGACAGGAGCACCCGTCTCATTTGTGCCGCTGCAAAACTGGCCATTGACGACAGCAAACTCGAAATCACAGAAAACACAACAAGCGCAATGGGCGTGGCAATCGGCACAATGTACGGGAGCCTGCACAGCATCTCTCAATTCGACCGAACAGGCCTTCGCGAGGGTCCCCATGCCGTTAATCCATCGCATTTTCCGAATACTGTTATGAACTCGCCGGCCAGCCAGGTGTCGATCCGATTCAAAGTAAAAGGCTTCAATACGACAGTATCAACGGGATTTTGTGCGAGCGTGGACGCTATTGCGTACGGGGCGGACTTTATAAAACTGGGCAGAGCCGCCACGGTGCTGGCGGGCGGAGTTGAGGAGCTGTGCGAGGAAACTTTTCTCGGCCTTCACAGCCTCGGCATGCTGTCGGGTGCGGACGGCTCACCACCTCTTTGCTGCCCTTTTGACGCACGCAGAAACGGTTCAGTCCTTTCCGAAGGCGCGGCAATTCTCGTGCTGGAAGAGGAGCAGCACGCCCTGCGAAAAGGCACGACACCACTTGCGCGTATTACGGGATGCGCCAGTGCTTTCGATCCCTCGGCAAGCGGCGATTTCAAGCACGCGGGGCAGGGACTGCAGACTGCAATCGCGCTGGCTTTAAATAATGCAGCGCTGCAGCCCTGTGATATTGACTACATCTGCGCCTGCGCGAACTCCACGCAAGGGCTCGACCGGATGGAAGCTGTAACCATAAAAAACATCTTCGGAAACCAGGCTGCTGCAATTCCGGTAAGCTCCATAAAATCCATGATAGGAGAATCCTGCGCGGCTTCGGGCGCCTTGGCGCTGGCCGCGGCTGTCGGAGCGATCCAAAATAACTGCATACCTCCCACAATCAATCATCTTGAAAAAGATATTTTGTGCGATCTGGATATTGTTCCGAACACGGCGCGCAAGAAGGAACTCCGGAATGTGCTCGTTACGGCCGTGGACCCGTACGGCCAAAACTCTGCGGTTATCGTAAGCCGCTGTGCAAGGTGATGTATGCGTCTCGATTTTGAGGAATTAAAAAAACTGATCCCCCAACGGTATCCATTTATTATGATCGACCGGGTGCTGGAAGTAGTGCCGGGAAAGCACGCGGTCGCGATTAAAAACGTGTCCGGGAACGAATCGTTTATGCAGGGTCATTTTCCGGAAAAAGCCGTCATGCCGGGGGCGCTTATCCTGGAAGCCATGGCCCAGACCGCCATTGTTCTTTTCGCGCTGCATGCGAATCGTCCGGACGAAAGCAAAAAACCGCTGTATTTTTTCGGCTCAGCCAAAGCGCGGTTCCTGCATCCCGCGGTCCCCGGCGATCAGATAACGATACGCGTTCAGAACATCAAGGCGCTGCCAACCGGAGCCTGCGTGTCAGGCGAAGCTTTCGTGGAAGGCGAAAAAATTACAGAAGCGGAGATGATATTCAGTGCTAAATACGAATAAGCGTGTTGTGATTACAGGACTGGGAGCCATATCCTCCATCGGCATCGGCAAGGACGCGTTCTGGGAAGCCCTGCTCCAGGGAAAATCCGGCATCAGCCGGGTGACGGCTTTTGATACATCGAAACATTTCACTCATAACGGCGGCGAAGCAAAAAACTTTAATTCGGATCAATTCCTGTATGCCGACTGTGCGCGTCGGATGAACAGGGCCACACAGATGGCAGTGGCTTCGGCTGACCTTGCGGTGATGGATGCCGCGCTCTCTCCTGATGATTTGAAGCAGGCCGTCGTTGCTGTTTCTCATGGAACGACATTAGGTGCCGCACAGGCTATCGAGGACGTCGATGACTGCCTTATTCAAGGCCGCCCAGTCTCTCCGGGCATATTATCTCAAATGCCGCCACACACAGCTCCGGCTGAAATCGCGAAGCGATTCCAATGCACAGGACCGCTTTTCATGACCTCAACCGCATGTTCGGCCGGCAACTACGCAATTGCATACGGATATGATTTGTTAAAATTGCAAAAAGCTGATATCGTTCTTGCAGGAGCATCCGACGGCATTTCCCGCATCGAGTACACCGGTTTTAACCAGTTTGCGGCCGTGGCGCCTGAAAAGTGTCGGCCTTTTGATAAAAACAGAAAAGGGATGATCCCCGGCGAAGGGGCTGCGGTGCTTGTGCTGGAAGTCCTCGAACGTGCGCTCAGAAGAAAGGCGCCGATTTATGCGGAAATTCTCGGCTATGGTTTGAGTTGCGACGCGAGTCATATGACGCTTCCTGCGGTGGACGGAATTGCCGCGTGTATGAAAAAAGCCATCCAAGAGGCTTGTATAACTCCGGATGCGGTCGATTATATCAGCGCCCATGGCACCGGAACGCCTGCAAATGACCGCGCAGAATGCGCCGCCATCAAGGAAGTATTCGGAGCGCCGTCTAAAAACATACCTATCAGTTCCATAAAATCAATGCTTGGCCATACCATGGGCGCGGCCTCGGCCCTTGAAGCGGTTGCCTGCGCCCTCACGGTAAAACATGACACCATACCCCCCACCATGAACTATGAGACGCCGGATCCGGAGTGCGATATTGACTGCGTGCCGAACCATTCAAGACGGCAGCCCGTCACTATCGCACTCAATAATTCCTATGCATTCGGCGGCAATAACGCCTCGCTGGTCATAAAAAAATTCATCGTATAAGGAGAAGACCATGGACACAAGTGTTGAGAAAGAAGTCATAGCAATAATATCGGATGTTTCCGGATTTGATGTGGAGGAAATCACACCGAATACAAAAATCATGCAGGATCTGGAGGTTGATTCCATTAAGACAATCGAGATAACCGTCGCAATAGAGAAGAAATTCGGGATATCGGTTCGGGACGAGGACGTTCCAGCAATCACTACGGTGCAGGACGCGATCGCTGTGGTGGAAAAAATGCAAAAACAAGGATTGGCGAATGTCAACGCTTGAACGGCAGAACGGTGCATATGACGTCATTGTGATCGGCGCGGGCATAAGCGGTCTCGTCTGCGGTTGCTATCTTGCAAAGGCAGGTTTGAAAATCCTTCTCGTGGAGCAGCACGACAAACCGGGGGGATATTTCACGTCGTTCAAACGCCGGGGATTTCTGTTCGACTCCGCAGCGCATTCCTTCGGAAATTACAGAGAGGGCGGACACGTGCGCAAAATTTTCACGGAACTGGGCGTGGACAAAAAAATCGCCATTGACAAGCATGATCCGTCCGATATCATTGTCACGCCCGACCATACCGTTACCTTCTGGGGCGATGCGCGGAAAACCCAGGACAGTATTGGCCAATGTTTCCCCTCTGAAAAAAACAATTTCTGTAAGTTTTACGATTTTCTTACCTCATCCCGCCAGTCGGAATTTGCAAAACTGAAGGATAAAACATTTCAGGAGCTTTTGGACGCTTTTTTCTCCGATGAAAAACTGAAGAGCATCCTTGCCGCACCGGTTTTCGGAAACGGCGGACTCCCGCCTTCCCGGATGCACGCCTTCAGCGCTGCAAAAATTTTGAGTGAATTCGTTCTGGACGGCGGCTATTATCCCAGGGGAGGGATGCAGAATCTGCCGGATACGCTGGCTGAAATCATTCAGCAGCACGGCGGAACACTTGCGTATAACAGATTGGTAAAAAAAATCCTCGTGGAAAACAAAACAGTTGCCGGTATTGTCCTGGACGACGATACCATCCGAAAAGCAAAATATGTCGTGTCCGCCGTGGACATCACCGCTACATTCAACAACCTGCTCCTTGAAGCTCCCGACCGTCGGGACATCGTCCCCTCGTTGGAGCACTTAACGCCTTCGCCGTCCAATATCATTTTATATATCGGACTGAAAAGCGGTTTTCCTGAACTTCCGGCACCGGGAACAAATACCTGGCATCTCCCGCATTCTGATTTGGATGAAATGTTCATACAGACGCAACACTGCAATTTCAGGGAGTCGGGCATGTTTATGCTGCGTGTGGCGCCCGACCAGAAGACAATTCTCGTTTTTGTGGGCGCACCCTTTCAGTCCGAGGAATTCTGGAAACAGAATAAAAAACAAATCGCCGATGATTTTTTAGACCGTGTAATTGCTTTTTTACCGCCGCTTGGAAATCACATTGCTTATGTTGATGCCGCAACTCCTCACACGTTGTACCGATATACCCTGAACCATCACGGGGCTTCTTTCGGATGGAACAAAACGCCCTCGCAAACTTACGATCCGGTTTTCAACAGAACGACGGATATCCGCGGTTTATACCTGACCGGCCACTGGACAAGCATCGCATTCGGCATGCCGGGAACCTGCTACGGGGGCCATGATACGGCACGGAGAATTTTACGGAGGGAGCGCCTGCTCTAGCTGCCCGCATAAATTAATTTGCGCATGCCGGGACCGTATGCTAATATAATGCTGTATGACCAAAGACGAATATATCAGCAGCAACATTGTCAAGCTGCTCCATTACTGGTCCAATTACGCCATAGCATTAGGCTCTCTCGTCATACTCAGTTTATGCATACTTGACTATTTTGTAACTCCGGAAAACTTCGCCCGATTCCTGTTTTACAGAATTATCGCGGGAACACTGATTTTCATACTGTTTCTTTTCAACAGAAAAGAAGCCAGCAGGAAGCGGCACCATTTTCTGACCATTCTCGCAGCAGTCGTTGTCTCGGGCATGGTGAGTATCATGATCTACCACTTTGGCGGTCACCGTTCCCCCTACTTTGCGGGCATGATATTGTCGGCTATTTTCTGCATTGGACTTATTCCGCTCGGCCTCACTGTAAGTATTTTCATTTTAGTTATTGTTTACTCCTTATATCTGGTCCCCATCCTGATGTATGACACGATTACGGACTGGCCTTTTTTTATCAACGCAAATTTTTTCATTCTCTACTGTTCTCTCGCCCTGATATATTTGCGCTACATTATGCATTTGCGATACGTTCGGGAGCTCTCTCTCCAATATGACATCGAACAGCAAAAAAAGCAGCTCGAAACCTATTCTCATCAACTTGAAAATATGGTCCAGGAACGGACGCAGGAGCTCCAAAAGTCCGAGCAGCAGCTCCGGGCGCTGTTTGAAAACGCGACCGACGGAATCTCTGTTATCGACAAACACGGCTTAATCGTTAATGTCAACAATAGAATCTGCGAAATGCACGGGTACACCAGGGAAGAACTGATAGGAACCTCGGTGTGGCGTCTCTTGGCCGACAATACGCCTTCTGTCGTTCAGGAAAGAATGACCCGCCTGCTTGCCGGAGAATCGCTTAACTTTGAAACCGTACTGATAAAAAAAGACGGAACTGCTCTGCCGCTTGAAATCAGCTCAAAAGCAGTGGCAATCGGAGACACCTTGCTGATTCAGTCTTTTTATCGAGACCTCACGGAAAAGAAGAAACTGCAGTCTCATCTCCTTCAGTCTCAGAAGATGGAGTCCATCGGCGTGCTCGCGGGAGGCATCGCGCATGATTTCAACAATATTCTGACCGCAATCCTCGGCCATACGGAAATTGTCCGGCTCTTCCCTTCTCTGGACGCCAAATCGCTCCGGAGCCTCCAGGTCATAGAAGACGTATCGCGCAAAGCTGGAGCGATGATAAATAAGCTCTTAGGATTTGCCCGCCGGAGCAATTATGAAATTCTCCCCATCAATATCAATGACATCATAACTGACTCCGCCAAACTGGTGGAACGAGTTCTCGACAAAAATATATCCCTTGAACTGGCCCTGTCGGAAAACCTTCCTCTTGTCAAAGGCGACTTCAACCAGCTCGAACAGGTCGTTATGAATCTCGTGGTGAATGCACGGGATGCCATGCCCCAGGGAGGCAGAATCGTTCTCACAACTGCTGTTTTGCAGGTCCCCGGAAATGCCCCTGATGTCCCGCCCTATGTCCTGCCGGGAGACTATGTTCAGATGAGTGTGACGGATTCAGGAGTCGGCATTCCTGAGCACCTGGTGCAGAAAATATTTGAACCATTTTTTACCACCAAAGAACGGGGAAAAGGCACGGGGCTAGGTCTTGCCATGTGCTATGGCGCCGTACTGGAGCATAAAGGGTATATCGTGGTGCAAAGCCGCGTCGGCAGCGGTGCCACATTCAAAGTCCTCCTTCCTGTTCTTCGTGAAGCCCCCGCACCCGGGGCACGGCCGTTGCTGGTGCCGCAGAGGGGAACGGAAACCATCCTGGTTATCGACGACGAAGAAGACATCCTAAGCGCAATTCAGGAGACGCTTACCGCAAATGGATATAAGGTCCTGACGGCCAACGACCCCATCCTCGGTCTGGAAGTGTTTAACAGAATGTCGGACGAGGTAGCGTTGGTGATTACGGACATGGTAATGCCGAAGCTCGACGGGAAAGAGCTCATGAACCGCTTGCGGGCGATCAGCCCTGAGGTACGCATGCTGGCCATATCAGGCTACATGAAATATGTCGCGGAGAAGGAAGACATAAATACTATCGCCTGGTTTCTTCAAAAACCGTTCGAATCCCGCGATCTTTTGGTTCAGATACGGCAGATACTTGACTCCCACTCACATAACCCTTCACACTCATCCGCATCGGGTCGGTTCTCACCCTAACAACGGGATGCGCCCCTATCATACGGGCAGCAAAAAAGCCCTTCGGGATTATACCGCGAAGGGCTTTCATTTTGTGTGGACCGGTGCGGCAAAGTGTTACACGTTTTCCACCATATCCCACACTCCGCAGGGACAAATGCCAGCACAGAAGCCGCAGCCGATGCACTTGGACTCGTCCACGACATATTCGAACGATTTATTGGGAAGCATTTTGCGCGATATGGCGCCGTAGTAACACGTCTCAACGCACATGCCGCAGTCACGGCAGGAACCGCAGCTCATACAGCGGTCCGCTTCTTTCTTGGGCGAGAATTTTTCGAGCAGTCGGCAGACCTCGTAGTACTGGGTTTTGACTTTCTCCACCGGAATCGCCCGCCGTTCTTCAGCCACGTAATCGTAGTTCATGAGCTGGGCATTGATCACGTCGGCCGCCACCTTGCCCTGCCCAATGGAGTTTGTTATCAGGCCCGGCCTGGTTACGTCACCGATGGCAAAAACCTTGACATCGGAAGTCTGGTTCAGATCGTTGACGACGATGTAACCGCGATCATCCGTATGGATTCCCGGCGGCAGAAAATCGATTATCGGTTTTTCTCCAATGGAGATGACGACCAGGTCGGCATCCAGAGAGGTGCCGTCCTGGAAATATATTTTCCGTGCCTTTGCATCATATTTTTGGGTGACTTTCGGGTATACAATCTGCGTACCCTTGCTCTTCGCCATGGCCTGCTCGACGCCGAAGGACGCGGGTTTTTGAATGTCAACGCAGGTCACCATCGCAGCGCCGTGGTTCCAGGCCTGACAGGCGATGTCCATGCCCGCGTTTCCCGCGCCGATCACAACCACCTTCTTGCCTTTCAGATTCCTGGGTTTGCCGAAATTCACTTCCTTCAGGTATTCAATGCCGGCAACCACGTCCTCGTAGCCGGGAAAGGGAATGATACGGGCTTCGTGAGCACCTACGGCAATAACAACTATTTCATGGTCTTTGTATATCTTGTCAAACAGCTTTCTGGTGACCGGAGACTTTACATGCACTTTTACGCCGATCTCTCCGAACCGTGAAAGCTCTTTGTTCAAAATACGCTGCGGAAGGCGCTCGCGCGGAATGCACATCTCAAGCTTGCCGCCGATCTTGTCCGAGGCTTCGTACAGATCGACCGTATGTCCCTTGAGTCCCAGCTGCCAGGCAGCAGAGAGACCGCCGGGCCCTCCGCCGATAACAGCGATAGTATGTCCTGTTGCTTTTTCTTTTTTCGGGGCCTTCAGGTTCAATGCCGCAGCCCCATATTCCCGGATGTTCAACGGCGCATCGACCCGTGCCCTCGTACAATCTGTCATGCAAAGATTCGGGCAGACGGTCCCGCACACGGTTGCCGGCAGAGGGCTGTACTGAAGCACCAGGGCAAGAGCGTCGGCCGTTCTTCCCTGCCTGATCAGCTGCGCGCGTTTGTGAGAAGGAATGCGTGACGGACAGGAATAGGCGCACGGAGGTAGATACTTGTCGTTTTTCCAAACCGGCTTCCACCGCCGGTCCTCACCTGTCGTAATATAGGGAAGCGTAAAGCGGTCTTGAGTAAAATACGCGCTGAACATGCCGCCTTTGCCCGTTTCGGCCTCCCACACATTCTGACGAAAATCGGCCAAACTCATTTTGAGCTTGCCCTTGTTTCTGGCTCGTTCAGCGGCCGTGAATGCGATAAACTTTTTCCAATCGCTTCTGTCTTTGGTCAACTCCTCGTAGAAGGACGTGCGGTCAATGGCTTGGAGGTAGGGCTTCATGTTCGTCGTGAGCCATTCCCAGTCCTGGGGAGTGAGTTCTTCAAGCTTTACGTCTGTCTTGCTGTATTCCTTGACCGAACCGCGAAAATAAATCGTCCCGCCGACCATGCCGACACAGGGACGGTAGCCGAGAATGTTTTCCGGGTCCCGGGGATCCACACCGCAGACAACGGCAATACCGCCTGCCTTGAACTCGGCAAAAGAGTCTCCCACGCCGCGAAAATACCATGACTGGAGATCCGGGAACCGGGGGTTCTTTTTGGTCATGGTATCGCAGCGGGCTCCGCCGCCACCCTGCACGTACAGAATGCCCTGGGCGCCCGCGTTGTGCGCACCGTTCGCCACGTCACCCAGCACGGTGATTGTCGAACCGCAGTTGAGCCAGCCTGTATCGTCGGACGTGCTTCCCTGCACCAGAATTTCCGTTCCGTCCATGCCCATGCTGCCGACGCGCTGGCCTGCGGTGCCTTCGATCGTCACCGTAACTTTGTATCCTCGGGGCCAAATGCGGCCGCCGATGCCGTGCTGCCCGTCGGCAATGACCGTAAGCTCGGTAGCGCCCGCCTTGACGGCATTTTGAACTTTTTCTTCGAGGTCTTTTGTTGCTACCCGTTTTCCGTTAATCGTGCCCTGAATAATCATGCGTTCTACCTTAACATAGCTATGTGGCTGCTAGCACACATACGAAATTTGCAGTCTGTCGGCGATTTCCTTGTCATTCACGCCGAGAGCATCGGACATGCCGATGGGAAGTTCCGTACTTCTGCCGAGCGGCGCAAAAATCTTTTTCAGTTCGACGTCCGCCGCCTTGAACACCTCTACAACACGTTCGGCCACCTTGTCCGGGTCGAGCCTGCGATAGAGCTTCGGGTCCTGCGTGGTGATGCCTCGCGGACACCTGCCGAGGTTGCAGACATTGCAGCGATTGTATTCATCACCAAAGCAGTCGGCAACCGCCTGCATGATGTACTTGCCGACATCAACAGCGGATGCACCGAGCATGATAAGTGCGGCTGCGTTCGCCGCAAGGTGCCCGCGTTTGGCCACGCCGCCTGCCGCAATAAGCGGGAGCTCGTTCTGCTTTCCGGATTTTACCAGATCCAGATAACAGTCGCGGATATTCGAAGCGATGGGATGTCCCATTTTATCCATCGAAACATTGTATGCCGCGCCGGTGCCGCCGTCCTCACCGTCAATGCAAAGCGCCGCCGCATACGGATTGCGGGCAAGATTATTCAGGACCGCCCGGGCCGTTTTAGTTCCGGATATTTTCGGATAGACCGGCACGCGGAATCCCCATGCCATGGACATGGACTGGATCATCTTTGCGACGGCCTCCTCAATGGAGTACTTCGTTTGGTGCGTCGGAGGCGACGCCAAATCGACAAACTGCGGAACGCCGCGGATTTTTGCAATCAGGCCGAGAACTTTATAAGCCTGCAGCAGCCCGCCGTCGCCGGGCTTCGCTCCCTGCCCGTACTTGATCTCGATAGCGCAGGGGTCTTCGATCATGTCCGGAAGCGACCGGATGATTTCGTCCCAGCCAAAATAGCCTGAGGCGATCTGCAGGATGAAATACTTGAGGTATCTTGATTTCAGAATGCTCGGCGGCAATCCGCCCTCGCCGGTGCACATAACAACCGGCATTCCTTCAACTTCATTGAGATAGGCAATGCCCATGGCGAGGCCTTCCCACATGGTCGGTGAGAGTGCGCCGATGGACATGCTGCCGATGCGAATCGGATATATTTCCCGGACTGGGGGAATAAAGGTGGATCCGGCAAAAACGAGTTTGTCTCCTTCGACGTGAAGCGGAAGCTGCTCTGCGGGCAGGTTTCTCCCCAAGAGCGTTCTGATACGGAATTCGTGTCTTCCTGCGTCCAAGGCAGGGTCGGTCAGCATTGAAATGCGCGTAAATTTCAGTTTGTCGAGCGTCGACTTTGACGGGTCGTTTCGCCGGCCGCCGCGCATAAAAGGAATCCCGCCTTTGTTCTTGTAGTGATATAGTTTATGCTGGAAATTGTAATCCGGAAAGATGGCTTCTGTCGGGCAGACAAGAGAGCAGCTGCCGCAGCCGATACAGTAGCGTTCGATATCCGTAACCTGGCGGACAACGTGGGTCAGCCGGCGTGTTACCGTAGGCTCGGGACTTGCGCCTGCCGAAGACACTACCCGCTGCGTGTAAACAGTGGCTTCAATGGATTTCATGGGGCACACAGCCGTGCACCGGCCGCAACGGGTGCAACGGTCCTCCCGCCACCGGACAATATAAGGAAGCTCCTTGAGTGAGAGCTGATGGTTTTGATCTAGCCGTGGAGCTGATTCCATACTGCAACCTCCCGCGCACCAGGCGCGATGATCACCATGTCGTATTTCATGGGAAAAATATCTTTTGATTTGTCCCGGTCCGGGATAACGCTGTCGACACCGCAGACCTCGGACATGAGTGCATATTTGCCCGGTTTGCAGCCGATCGCTCCGGGCCTAAGTTTTTTTGAATCCTGCACCATAAAAACCGTGCCATCAGGAGTGAATCCGATGACGCAGTTCGGCCCGTCGATGCAGAGCGGCCGAAGCGATTTTTTGATGAGCCGGAGCGCCGCCGCATCGGAGCGCTGAGTGATCTCGGTGTCTTTCAGCGGCGTAATCACATCCTTGTAGTAATGAAGCGGATAGCCGAGCGTTCTGTTCGTATAGTGCAGGATATGGGTGAACACCTCTGAATCGGAATTGTACCCCATGTATCCAGGGTTGCCGCGGCCCAGGAGAAACTCGCGAATCGGCACAAATGCCGTATTTTCACCGTTTGTCATAGAAGCGTAGCCCTGGATAAAAAACGGATGACAGGCATAGAGGTCGATTGCATAGTTGGTGTTCTGCCGGCCCTGGGCCAGGACAATTCGCGATTCCAAACCTGATTTTTCAAGGCTGAAAAACTCGGCAACCTGCAGCGGGTCACCCACTTCCTTGAGGGTAAGAACATCCGGATAGAAGGAAAAGACAAAAAGCGATCCGTCAGACGCGCCCATGTTTCTGAGTTCGAGCCTCGTTTGCAGAAGCATGTCTTCCTTCTCGCGCTGCGTTTTTTCCTTGTATGCGGCCGGGTAGTCATACACTTTGACGACGTAGTGTCCCCGCCGCTCAATGCCGGGAATGGTTTTAATGGATGGGGACCAGGAAAAGATGTCCCTGAAGCCGTGCACCTTCGTATACTCATTCAGGTTGCGTAAGCCTTTGTCTGAGCAGATGGCGGAAAGAATGGGGTATCCCTTGCACTCCTCGAAGGCGCCGCCCAAATCCTTAAGCATCAGGCCGAGCCCTGAGCCGTCGTGTCCTTCCTTCATGGCTTCGAGCGCCAAAATACTTTCCATGGGAGAAACGTAGTCGCTCGCTGTAATTGCGCTTAAACGGCACATATGATTGCTCCTGAGTGAAATCTAAACCGGCAAGGCAAATTTCAAATGCTTATAAAAACGGTCAATCCTGACCTCCAGACAACCGAGACGGTTGCTGTTGATGAAAGACAACGGTGACTTTTGATGTAGCCTTGTCCTTGGATTTTTTCGGCTATGGCTGTTTGCCACGTGCTGTTAAGATTTTTGCTGCCAGGCGGGATCGCGTTCTCGAACTGACAACCGGTTGCCCGTCAGCATGGCAACCATGATAAAAATCCCCTCTAGTGAGGGGATCTTGAACGGCAATCTATTGCCGTTTTTTTTAACATACACCCGTGTCTTCTTTCCGTCAAGTAAAAAGTACTAGAAGCATGGCATCCACTCGCGGAAATCCCGCATATTCCCGCTCCGGCACGTGTTCGGTAAAAGTCGTATACAATCAATTTGTAGTTCCAGATCAGGAACAGGCCTAGTTAAGAAATACTTAATTTCAGACATCAAATACTTTCGCTTTATTTAATTGTAGCATAAAAATATTGCAATCTTATGGTTTTTACGGAGGCATTGAAGGAAGAAGCTATCGCATGAAATCCTGCACAGCCTCTGAAAAGGGAGAGAGACGGGAATAATCAAATAGAGTCGATGTGGCCTTGCTTTCTGTGGGAATGCCATGTTCTTCCAGTACTGCCACTGGATTCAGTCCGCCGACAATAACGATGCCCACCTTGTCGATTCCCACAGGCACTTCGAGCAGCGGTTTGTTCGGGCAGCCAATAAGCAAAATGCCACGCATCCCGCGATCTTCCATTGCTCGGGCGAGTTTTTTTGCTTTTTCGAGACATACCACGGGTATTTCCCGGAAACTCGCAAGGATTTTTCCGGAACGTCCGGCAACAGCGCTGGTCACCGCTGTCATCCCGCTTTTAATAAATATTTCAATCGGATCAAGAGAGGAACCTGCGTAGCTGATTAGAGACAGGAACCGCCGCGGTTTTCCATCCACCGTCTCAACGACTCCTGCAAAACGTGACGTAAGGGGAATTCCAGCTTTGAGAAAAATCCCGTTGATCGTAACGCTGCACATTGTGCCCAGCCCCACCATCCCTTTGGGGACAATGTTGTCGCCGATTTTTTCCCCCGCCGCTGCCAGAATCATCCGGTCGCTCATCACA
Source organism: uncultured Nitrospiraceae bacterium (assembly GCA_964586075.1). Classification (GTDB taxonomy): domain Bacteria; phylum Nitrospirota; class UBA9217; order UBA9217; family UBA9217; genus JBAZLV01. The sequence goes on from CAZPGZ010000001.1 coordinate 59,016, forward strand.
TACGGCGAGGAGATGACCGGCTTGATCAGATTTAATGCGCGCCGCAGTTTATTCTCCGGGAAAAAAGAGCAATTGAGGATCACGCTTCCTTCGAGTGACGACATATCCAGAGTCATCAGATAGGAAAGTGTTTCAATTCTGCTGATCACAAATCCGATTCTGCCCGAAACAAAAGAATGTCTGAGTTCTTCCATTCCCTGCTCCGTGATCTTCCGCCCTGTTTTGCCATAAACCTTGGTATAGCCTCGTTTGTCAAGTATCTTTAAATAATACCGGACCGTTCGCTCGGTAAGATCTACCCCGTGCAGCGTCAATTGTTTTGACAGCTCACGAGAACCGACTACAGTCTGATATTGATTCAGTATGGCGAGGATTGCGCGCTGGGCTTTGTTCATGTCTGTTTCTCCTGGAACACAGTTTCAATAAAAACTGCAGGAGCTATTCTGCATGCAGAATAGCTCCTGCGAACCCATAACTTCAACCTTTTTGTTGCATCAGAATATGCTATACCCAGCCACGAAGTTTCATCGCTTCGACAACGCGCTGAACCGCAACAACATACGCGGCCTGCCGCATGTTGATCTTGTACATCTTCGAAGCAGCCACAACCGCATGGTATGCCGTTTTCATTTTCAGATCAAGCTTTTCTTGTACTTCTTTTTCCGTCCAGTAATGCTGGTAGAAGTTCTGAACCATTTCAAAATAAGACACGGTCACGCCTCCTGCATTGCACAGGAAATCCGGTATCACGTGAACACCTTTTTTGTACAGGATATCGTCTGCTTCCGGAGTCGTCGGTCCATTTGCCAGTTCCGCGCTTATTTTCGCTTTGATATTTCCCGCATTTTTCTCCGTAATCACGTTTTCCAGCGCTGACGGTATAAGAATGTCAACCGGCAGTTCCAGAAGTGCTTCATTGGAAATAGGCTTTGCTCCCGGGAAACCAACCACGGAGCCGGTTTTTTTCTTATACTCGTTCACCGCCTCCGGATCGAGCCCCGCTTCATCCATGATTCCGCCCTTGCTGTCTGAAACCGCTATTGTCTTGCATCCGAACAATGATTTTCCGAGAGCGGCGGCGAAATAGCCGGCATTGCCGTACCCTTGCACCGCAATCTTGGCTTTTGAAAGCTCAATTCCCAGGATCTGCGCCGCTTCTCTTATGGTGTACCAGCCACCGCGCGCTGTCGCGTCGCCTCTGCCCAGCGATCCGCCCAGCATGATAGGTTTGCCCGTGATCAGACCGAACTGATTTTTCCCCTGCATTTTGGAGTATTCATCCATTATCCAAGTCATGATCTGGGGTGTGGTATATACATCCGGAGCCGGAACGTCCTGTTCGGGGCCCCAGAAATCAGGGCCGATCGCCCGCGCATATCCACGGCTGAGCCGCTCGAGTTCTCCCTGGGACAGGTTTTTTGGATCACAGACGATGCCGCCCTTTCCCCCGCCAAGCGGAATATCAACGACCGCTGTTTTCCAGGTCATCCATGCCGCAAGAGCACGCACGGTGTCGATTGTTTCATCGGGATGGAACCTGATTCCACCCTTCGTCGGCCCGCGTGAATCGTTGTACTGGACCCGGAATCCGTCGAAAACCTGCGTCTCGCCGTTGTCCATCCTTACCGGAATGGAAACATGAAGCTCTCTCATGGGGCGCTTCAACATTTCATGTGTTCCTTTGTCAAATTTCAAAATTCTTGCGCAGTCTTCAAGCTGTTTGTGAACGATTTTAAATGGATTAAGCTCTGCCATGTTCTTTTCTCCTTTTGTTTTTTATCGTATTTCTTGCACAAATAGTTAGTATGTGGACATCTGATGCAATCATTTTTCTATTCCGACATTGCCCCCTCCTTTAAGTAATAATGAATTTTACCTTTTAAAAATTCAGCAATAATTAATCATGAAGACAAAAAAAATCCCTTGTTTTTCATATTGCAAAAATTACGTGCTGATGCAAGCTGCAAGAGTGCCTGAAAAAAAATAATCATCCTGACAAAAGCACTACCAAACAACGAGCACGCGCGCCTCACCACCCCCTTCGTTTTTCCAATATGTGGGAAACGAATCTCTGAGATGAAGCATGTCCCCCGGTGCAATTCGTTCCTGGCGTCCGGCAACCGTTACCAGAAGAGCTCCTTCCATAACATAGAGTAACTCTTCTTCTGCATGATGAAAAAAATGACCTTGTATTTCAGCGTAGGGCGGAAGCACGACGATGCGCACGGAATATTTTCTGCTGCCCAGTGCCTGATATATTTTTGCCTGACCATCAAGCGCGGGAATGCGGGAAAAAATTGTTTCTTTTTTCAGCAGCCAACTGGCAGACTCGCCGAGGTCGCCTTTCAGAAAGTGGCCGGGAGAAATGCCGAGCGCCCTGCAGATCTGTACGTAGGTGCTGAGCGACGGGCTTACCTGGTCGTTCTCAAGTTGCGATACAAAGCTGGGTGTGAGCCCCACCTTGTCTGCAAGCTCCTTCTGGTTCATTCCGATCCGGAGACGCTCCTCTTTCAGCTTCCCGCCGATATCGGTTGTGGGCTCCTTGCGGGGAGCCGTCAGCGTCACCACATCATCCTTGACCTCGTATTGATGGGGTTTAAACGCTTCCCGGTCTTCCCTGCCCTCAAGCTTCAGCGCTTTCAGGAAAAGGCTATTCTTTCGCTTCGAAAGATCAAACACAACTTGCGTAATGTGCCGCAGGTTTGCCTTGAACCGGGGGCTGTGCGCTTCTTTTTCAAGCATCCAGTATGCAACTGTGCCGAGATCGTAGAGCCGAGGGCACATGTAGGTGAAAAACCGGTGAGTCTCATCCTCGTCCCCCCAGAGGTCCTGCATGCCGGTAAGGCTGTCAAAGACGTACCGTGCACCCTGCGGGAGTTTGTCCTCGATGGCGTTCAGCGTCACCGTGAACCGGTTGATGTTCCGCGGGTCTTCAATCCGCACGACACCGGTGCACGGCTTTTCATAGAATTTGAGGAACGTATTGTCGTTCTTTCCTTTGCCCGATGTGAAGCAGTCGATCAGGGTAAAGTGTTCGAATGTAGAAATTTTTCCGAGCTCGTTCAACACGGTCTGGGGAGACCGGTTGAAGCTGACGTAAATCACCATCTGGGAATCTTTGAGCGACTGCGAGATGAAGCTCCGGATAAAAGTACCGGACAAGGTCCCGGCATCCACCTCCCAGACGACATTGTCGCCGATGGAGAATTCATTAATCAAGGAGTCGAGACTGGTCGATCCTGAGGATATTTTCTTCGGTAAAGGATTGCCGTTTGTCATAGGTTTTGGTAGGCAAATGATTGCCGATGCCGAGACGCATTGTTGCTCATTTTTTTAACGCTGTCAAGAAGATTCTCGGACGAATTCGGCACATTACGGGCAAGTTGCTTTCCTCGGAAAAATCACGATTTTATCTGAATTCAGAACAAGATATCCTCCGTTTCACCTTGCATTTTACGGTAATCTGTACTATGGTACAATAAAGACCAAAAATTCCAAAAATGAGTAATCCCGCAATGAGTGAAAAATTCATGGACCCGGTAACTGTCCGGAGCGGCCTGAAGGCCCTGGACGAAATTCTGCAAGGCATCCGGCTGGGCGATAATATTGTCTGGCAGATTGACAGTCTTGAAGATTATCGGTACTTCGCAGAACCGTTTGCCGATACCGCGCTCGCCGAACACCGCCAACTGGTATATCTGCGATTTGCGTCCCACCCCCCGGTCCTGACGCCCCGTCCGGGCATGGAAACCATTGAGCTGAACGCAAGCCTGGGCTTTGATGCGTTTACGCGGGAAGTTCAAAGACTCATTGAAATGCGCGGCCCGCAGGTTTTTTACGTTTTTGATAACCTGTCTGCTTTGCTTGTGGAGTGGGCAACCGATGAACTGGTTGCTAATTTCTTTCAAGTCACCTGTCCCTTTTTGTTCGAATTGCGCACGATTGCCTATTTTGCCCTGACGCGCGGCCAGCACTCCCACCGCGCCATCGCTCGCATTCGGGACACAACCCAAATCCTTCTGGATGTGTACCACGCCAAGGGCAGCATGCATGTCCACCCAATCAAGGTTTGGGACCGCTATTCACCGCAGATGTTTCTGCCCCATATTGTGTCCGATGATACCTGGGCGCCCCTTTCTGACAGTCGGGATGCCGCAAAAGTATTGACATCGGCTCGCCAGTCGCCCCTGAGCGCTACGACGCAATTACTGGCCCCCTGGGAAAGTGTATATTTAAAACTCCTGCACTACAGCCAAACCACTTCCGGCTTCGATGAAACGGACCCGGAGCAGATCGCTCTCAAGCAGGAATTGTGTCATATGCTCATTGGCCACCACCCTGCTTTCAACCGGCTGGCGGAAAAGTATTTTACCCTGGCGGATTTGCTTGCCATGCGTAATCGTCTTATGGGAGCAGGCCGGATCGGAGGTAAAGCAGCAGGGATGTTGCTGGCACGCCGCATCCTGCTGACGGACCAGGACAAAACCCGGGAAGACCTCTCTGAACGGCTGGAGGATCATGATTCCTTCTACCTTGGTTCAGATGTCTTCTTCACGTTTCTCGTCGACAATAATCTTTTCCGGCTCAGGCTGCAGTTGACGCGGGATACCGTCATTTCTCATGAGGAATTCGCCGAAGTGGAGGAACGTTTCCTGGCCGGTCGTTTCTCCGCAGACATGCAGGATCAGTTTCGCGACATGCTTGATTACTATGGACAGTCGCCGATCATCGTACGCTCCAGCAGCTTGCTGGAAGATAGCTTCGGGAACGCTTTTGCGGGAAAATATCTGAGTGTTTTTTGTACCAATCAGGGTGATCCTGACGCGCGCCTGGCGGAGTTTATGCGTGCCGTTAAACTGGTCTATGCAAGTGCTCTGAACCCTGACGCCCTCTCCTATCGCAGCAAACGAGGGCTTGGCGAAAATGACGAGCAAATGGCTATCCTGATACAACGCGTCGCAGGCACGCCGCACCAGCAGTATTTTTTCCCTACCCTGTCCGGGGTGGCTTTCTCGCGAAATCTGTATGCATGGAACGACCGAATCGACTCCCGCCAGGGCATCATCCGGCTCGTATTTGGACTTGGGACACGCGCGGTCGACCGGGTAAGCTCTGATTATCCCCGCATGATCGCCATCAGCAACCCCCAACTGCGGCCTGAAGTCGGCCTTAAAATAGCCAAATATTCACAACATCAGGTGGACGTGCTCGACCTGAAAACCAACCAGTTTGCAACCCGCTACCTGATGGATGTGCTGACCGATGACTCATATCCCAATCTGCACTTGCTTGTTTCAGTCATGCGGGACAATTACCCGTATGACTCCCTGTTTCAGCATGTGGAGGGGCAACCGCACCAGTGGATTCTTACGTTCAATAAATTGCTGAGCAAGACTGATTTTGTTCCACTCCTGGGAACGATTTTGACGAAGCTCGAGAAAGCATATGGTCACCCTGTGGATGTCGAATTTACTGCATCCATAGATTCTGACGGCCGTGTCCACGTGAACCTCCTTCAGTGTCGGCCGCTTTTCCTGCCCGGATCACCTGCAAATGTCTTATTGCCGGACAACCTGGAGCGAAAACAGATTTTGTTCCGCTCCCAACGCATGATCTGCGGCGGCGTCGTGGAAAAAATCCGATACATTCTCTATATCGACCCGAAACAATATAACCACCTCGCTTCTGACGAGATGAAAAAGACCCTGGGTCGCTTGGTGGGGAAGATCAATCGTCATCCTCTTGTCAAGAATGAAAAAATCATGATGATGGGACCTGGGCGGTGGGGCAGCAGCAATATCAGTCTTGGCGTCAACGTGAGTTATGCTGATATTGACAACGCAGCCGTACTCGTTGAGATAGCCCTTGAAGAAGCCGGCCACGTGCCTGAAGTATCGTATGGCACACATTTTTTTCAGGATCTGGTGGAATCCCAGATCATATATTTACCGTTGTATCCAGATGACGCTGCCGCAGAATTTCAGGCGGAATTCTTCAAAGCCGCACCGAATGCTCTCCTTGACTTACTGCCGGATGCTGCGAAATACGAATCCATTCTCCGCCTTATTGATGTACCCCGGGCAACAAATGGCGTATTTGCCAAAACAGTTGCCGACCCGCAACACAGTCAAGCTGTGTGTTTTTTGAACAGCTAAAGTTAATTTGTGTTATACACGTATAATCAGGTTTTTCCTTCAGCGAATCACGCTTCAGTTCATCAAAGCGGATTTTTGTAATCATTCAGCGAGGTTTCACCACGTGATGCTTCAGCGCCTTTTTCCGCTTTTCGTTCCGGCATTTAGATTCCGCTCTCCGTTTGAATAAATAGAGCTTGGTTTAGACAAACGGAGAATAATGAAGCAGTTTGTTAACATACAAAAAAACTTACTTTATTATCGAAAATAACTCTTGTTTGCTTCCTACCACCAAGATACGTCGTATTCAATATCAAAGGAGATGTGTACGAATGTTTATTCGTGAATTGATGAACTGCGAAGAATTCATTGCCGGAGATAACTGCCGGCTGCGGGAAATCCTGCATCCGGACAAGGAGGACCTGAAAATCCGGTATAGTCTTGCGCATGCAGTGGTAAAACCGGGCAAAACAACATGGTCGCATCGCCTCCGTACATCAGAGGTGTATTATATTTTGCAAGGCGAAGGCATCATGCATATCAATGACGAGACGGCACCGGTTCATCCTGGATCCACCATCTACATTCCACCGAATGCACGACAATGCATCCATAACTCCGGGAACTCTGATCTTGTCTTTTTATGTATTGTGGATCCTGCTTGGCGCTCTGAAGATGAACAGATATTGTAAAACGTATTTCTAAAATTTTTCTTTCTGGAATACACATCTCTTATTTAGGTTCTTGATGACTATGCCCGGCAGAAATTTCTTTGACATCCGTTTGCAGGCGCGTAGTGTCCCTCCATCTGTTATCCAGAAAATTGCATACACACGATGTGGACGAACTTTCACTAATAGTGTAAAATGCACTGCAGCACGCCCTTGCTGCGATTCTTTTTAAGTCAGAGGTTTGTCATGTCAACTGTTTATTTTTCCTCAGCACGCACTCATAAATGGGACTACAGCCACAGCGTTCCGGGAAAACTTGAAGCCTTGATCAGCCGAATAAACTTCACAGAGCGCTTAGAAAAGGATGATTGGGTCGCAATCAAAACCCATTGGGGCTCGGAAGGCGCATTCAGAATCGTCCCTGCAGTCATGATCCGCAAAATTGCTGATGCCGTCAAAAAAACCGGCGCAAAACCTTTTGTAACGGACACCGTCAGAATCATGGGGCTTGATTACATTGAAGTGGCCAACCAGAATGGATTAAATCAGCTTTCCTGCGGTGCCCCGCTGGTGCTGGCGGACGGCCTTTACGGCAAGGACACCATCCTAGTCAAGGCCGGCCCTATTCTTGAAAACATCGCTGTTGCTTCTGCAATTTATGATGTGCCTGCCATGGTAGTCTGTACGCATACAAAAGGACATATTAACTCAGGGTACGGAGGAGCAATAAAGAACCTTGCCATGGGCTGCGTAAGCGGACGCCACCGTGAACACGGCTGGAAAAAAGGGCGGGGAGGGATGCATTGCCACGGAGATATTGCCCTTATATGGCATGCCGAACGCTGCACGTTCTGCCGGCAGTGCATGAACATCTGCCCTCTGCATTCGATTGAGTTCAAGGATGGTGCATTTACGTACGACGAAAAAAACTGCTGGCACTGCGCGCGGTGCAGCCGCGTTTGCCAGGAAGGCGCTCTTATACAGCCTCAGGATGATGAAAAATTCCAGAAAAGTCTTGCTGAAGCTGCCGCGGCAGTCCTTTCCACATTCAAGGAAAAAAAGAAAGTTCTATACGTTAATTTCCTTCTGCATATTCAGCCGGAATGTGATTGCATGCCGGTGGCCGACGTCCCGATGATTCAGGACCAAGGAATCATGGTGTCGGATGACATCGTGGCCATCGAGCAGGCGTCGCTTGATATGCTTCGTGCGGCTCCCCCCCTACCGCAGTCCGCTGCTGCTGATATGACCGCAAAACCCGGAGACGATGTACTGTTCAAGTTAAATCCTCGTCCTATGCAGATACAGATTGATCAGGCAGAGCGGCTGGGACTCGGGACGAAGCAGTACGAATTAGTCACCGTTGAACCGTGATGAGGCTGGATGCGCGCTTATCCAGCGCGGGTTTTGCTTCTACTTCAACTTGCCCAATAAAAAAGGACGTAAACCATGCTCCACAAAAAGTTAGAAAAGCCGCTCCTTCTGGTCGGAGGCAAGGGCGGTGTTGGGAAAACCACCTGCTCAGCAGCAATCGCTGCAGAATTCGCAGCCAGAGGACAGCGAACGCTTCTGATAACCTCGGACATGACGCCGTCGTTGTCCGATATCCTCGAGCAACCTATCGGCGATGCGATCACCGGTGTAGCAGAGAACCTCGATGCCTTTGAAATCAGCCAGGAGACAATTGCGGCTCATTGGAAAACAAAGTTCGGCAAGGATTTTCATGACATCATTTCTGTTTTGATTGATATGGAAAGCCTTGACATCGAATCACACCACCACCTTCTTGATTATATCGGATCCGCCCCTTCTCTCCGGGAAGAGACATTGCTGGATATTATCGTCACCAAGGCGGAACAGCAGAAATACGAAAAAATTGTTTGGGACACCGCACCGGCGGGGGAGACGCTGAATCTACTCGCCATGCCCCGGATCATCAAAAAACACCTGCGGGCCGGTGCAAAGGTTTTTGAAGGACTCGACAGAATCGGCAGGCAGTTTGTCGGAAAAAGACCCATCGCAGGAATCATGGACGCGTGGGTCCGATTGTCCGAAAAAATTGCGCAGTTCATTCACAACAAATCAGCGTTTCTTGTTGTTGCAAATCCCGAATCGTTGGTGGTAAGCCAGGCCCGGCGGGTGATGGAAACGCTTGCTCGGTATAATCTTACGGTCCACGGCCTGATCATCAACAAGAAAATAGAGGATACGGACTCCACGTCTCTAGAAGCCATGAAAACAGTCCAAACTCGATATGTCGAGGAACTGAAGAACCTGGCGGGCAACCGGCCGCTGGCAATGCTTCCGATTGCGTTCACGGAAATAAAAGGTTTGCAGTCACTGCAGAAAATCGGGAAAAAACTCGCCGCAGATCTTTCGATCTAAACAAGAATCCTTTTTAAACAGGGAAGACGGCAATCATATCGCTTATTCAATTGCCCTGCCTACAGCAGACCATTCTCAAAACAGGATAACAGACATCGTTTTTTATACACTATGTTTTACCATCGCCTTCGCAAGGCGGGAACCGACTTCCCAAATCGGTCCCGGAAACCGGTGTGCAGCCGCTAAAACTTCTTCGAATGAGTTTAAAAACCGGTCGGCATCGTTCTGGTCAAAAACAAGAGCGGGAAGCAATTTTATGATATCCCTACCGTGGCCGGAAACCTGGGTAAGTATCTTATGGTCCATCATCAGAGGCACCAGAATTGATTGGCAGAAAAGATTCTTGTTGATGCCATGGATCATTTTCCATCCCGTCTTCAGGCCGAATGACCGGGGCTCGCCGAACTCAATGGCAATGATGAGCCCCTTGCCGCGCACTTCCCGAATGAGTTCGTACTTATTTCCCAACTCACGGAGCTTGGTCATGAGATATTCTCCCATGCGGGCGCTGTTTTCCACAAGACCTTCTTCGCGGATGACTTCCAGTGTAGCCAGACCGCAGACTGCGGCAAGGTCATTTTGACTGAAGGTCGTTGAATGAACCATGCACCGGTCAAGAGACTTGAAAACGCTGTTGTAAACCTTCCGAGGATAAAGAATCGCGCCAATCGGGCAGTATCCCCCGGAAAGTGATTTCGAAAGCGTCATGATGTCCGGCACCACGTTCCAGTGCTCATACCCGAACATTTTTCCGGTGCGTCCAAGGCCGGTCTGGACTTCATCGATAATGAGGAGCGTGCCGTAGCGCGTGCAAAGCTCCCGCGCGCGCGGGAGGAAATCATCAGGATGCAAGAAGACGCCATGTCCGATAACCGGCTCCACCACCAGGGCGGCCACATCGCCCTTGGAGAGTTCCGCCTCCAGCTGATCCGTGTCTCCAAAGGGAACTTCGGTCCCGCCGGACAGGATTGTTTCGCAGTCTGCGCGAAATTCTTTGCAACCGTTGACCCGGAGCGCTCCCAGGGTCAACCCGTGAAAACTGTGGTCGCAATAGAGAAGTTTTTCTCTTCCGGTAAAAACATGGGCAAATTTGAGAGCGCCGTCAATAGCCTCAGCGCCGGAGTTGCAGAAAAAGACGGTGTCGATTCCGGGAGGAGCATATTCGGTAATCAGCTTTTTGGCCAGCACGCCCGCGAGAAGCTGCGTCCCCAGTTTTATCAGGTTCGGGCTGTCAATGTCCAAGTACTGTCGGATTGCGTCTTTGATTTTGGGATGAGAGCGGCCGACGGCAAATACACCGAATCCTGACTGCAGATCCAGGTAGTCATTGCCTTTGTCGTCCCACAGGTGCGCGCCTTTCCCCCGGACATAAACAGGGTCGAACCCGAGAATCTTGAAAACTTTGGCCATCTGGGGGTTCATGTATTCCGAGAGAAAAGAAAGCTGCTGACCCTGGTTGGCCTCTATGATTTCCTGAAGGTTAAAAGGCATGAATATCTCCTCGCTGCCTGAAATAACGGTTCGGTAACATAACATTGCCGCGTGAAAAAATCAATACGGCAGATTCAGGGCCGCGGCTGCACCAACACTAAAACATCATCGTCTGCGTCACACATTGAACCGGAACAGCATGATGTCCCCGTCTGCGACCACATATTCCTTGCCCTCTGAACGCAGCAAACCGGCGGCCTTTACAGCCTGCTCAGATCCCAGCCGCATAAGATCATCATAATGAAAAACTTCAGCCCGGATGAAACCTTTCTCGAAGTCCGTATGGATTTTTCCAGCGGCCTGCGGAGCCTTGGTGCCCCTGGTGATGGTCCAGGCGCGCACTTCTTTTTCACCTGCCGTAAAATAGGTGATCAGGCCGAGCAATTCGTATCCGGCGCGAATCATGCGGTCCAGGCCGGACTCTTTAAGGCCCATGCCCGAAAGATACTCCCTGCGCTCATCCTTCGGGAGTTGGGCAATTTCTCCTTCCACCTGGCCGGAAATAACCACAACTTTTGCATTTTCCTGCACGGCGATTTTCTGCACGGCCTCCACGTGCGGATTCGGTTCCCCGATCATGTTCTCCGCCACGTTTGCAACATACAGGACGGGTTTGGCGGAAAGCAGATTGTAGCTTTTGAGCCAGGAAGCTTCTTCATCGTTGCAGTTGATTCGGCGAAGAGGTTCCCCCTTGCTCAGCGTATCCTTCAGTCGCTTCATAAAATCATTTTCTTCCGCGATCTTTTTGTCACCCGTTTTCGCAAGCTTTTCGGATTTGAACAGCCGCTTTTCCATGGCATCAAGATCCGCAAGCATAAGCTCCGCCTCGATCACTTCTATGTCCGCCCGCGGGTCCACCGCTCCGGCAACATGCACCACATTGGGGTCATCAAAACAGCGGACTACGTGCGCAATTGCATCGACTTCCCGGATGTTTGCCAGGAATTTGTTCCCGAGACCTTCCCCCTGGGCCGCCCCCTTCACGAGCCCGGCGATATCGACAAATTCCATGGTGGTAGGGGTCAGCTTTTTGGGTTTATAGAGTTCTGCGAGCTTGTCGAGCCGTTCATCAGGCATATCCACCACACCCACATTCGGATCGATCGTGGTAAAGGGATAATTCGACGCCTGGGCGCCGGCAGAAGTAAGCGCGTTAAAAATGGTGGATTTGCCGACGTTCGGCAGCCCCACAATGCCACAGTTAAAACCCATACTGACTCCTTTTCCCGGTTCTCGGGGTATTTATGAGTAATAAAAAAACCCGGAGCAGTCGGAGTATTCTCCGAATCCGGGTTGGTTCGCACACATAGGGAACGCACCCTGAAGGGTGCGGCTACCGTTGATTAAAAACATTCATAGCCCTGCGCGGGCCCTCTACCACCACAACCCGTGCCGCCTCCGCGGCTTTTTCCACTGCTTCTGCCGCACTATCGCGCTCTTCCGCCGAAAACGGACGTAGAACATAGTCTGCCGGATCCATTCCCGGCGCCGGGCGGTTGATGCCGATTCGCACGCGGATAAAATCAGACGACCCCAGATGCTCGATAATGGACCGAAGTCCATTATGACCGCCGTGCCCGCCGCCGAGTTTTACCCGCACCGATCCCAGAGAAAGATCAAGTTCGTCGTGTATTACGATAAGATCGGAAATTGCAGCATAGGTGTCACGGAGGACCGCTCCCACGGCCCTTCCGCTGTCATTCATATACGTCTGCGGCTTGACTAGGACTGCTTCAATCGAATCAATCCTGGTTTTCGCAAGAAGGGCGTGGTGTTTTTCTTGAATTATGTCAAGGTGCAGTTTTTTGGCAAGTTCATCGACTGCCTGAAAACCCGCATTGTGGCGGGTGCGGTCGTATTTTCTGCCCGGGTTGCCAAGGCCGACAATAATTTTCATGCAATCCCTGGAAACGATGCCTGAATATCTTACTTCTTCGGAGCGGCTTCCTTGGCTGCCGCTTCCTTGACAGGTGCCGCAGCACCTTTCGCTTCAGCTGCAGGCGTTTCCGCTTCTCCCTCTTTCTTCGGCTTCTTGACAAGCTCAGGCTCGCCCGTTTCTGCAGTCGGGGCCGCGGACAGCATTGCCTCAAGCTTGGCATCGGAAATCGGAGGCTGGATGCTCACGAGGGTAGAGTCGGCATCGGTCAGTATCTTTACGCCTTCCGCCACTTTGATATCCTTAACGTGGAGCGACTCATTCACTTTCAGGGCTGTTATATCAACATTGAACGCATCGGGGATCTGGGTCGGCAAACACTCGATTTCTACGTGCCGAAGGCCAGACTGCACGATACCGCCTTCTTTTACCCCGATGGCGGAACCGGTGATGTGAATAGCAACCTGGATCTTCACTTTTTCGTTCATGGCAACTTCCAGAAGATCCACATGCAAAAGCGACCCGCTGATCGGATCAAGCTGATACTCCTTGATCAGGGCCATGCGCTCGCCATCCTTCTTGGCACCTTCCAGCTTCAAATTGAGAAGCGCGTGTTCTCCGCCTTCCGTGTTGAGGATTTTTGTGACCTCTTTATTGACCATCGCGATCGGCGTGGACTTGCCATGGCTGTAGAGTACGGCAGGCACCATTTGGCTCCGTCTGAGGCCTCGGGCGACCCCTTTTCCCGCCTTTTCTCTCACCTGTGCTGTTAATGCAAACTTTTCCATTTCTCCTCCATAAATAAACGCTGTTTCAACTGCCGGACTGTGTACGCTGTAAGTGCTTTTTCAAACGAACAAAGAACTGAGCGACGTTTCCTCGTGAATTCTCTTAATCGATTCTGCCAGAAGCGGTGCGGCTGACAGCACCGTCAGCTTTCCGCATTCCTGCTGCTTGCTATCGAGCGCAATGGTATTCGTTGCGATCAACTCATCCAGCGCCGAATCGTTAATACGCTTGATCGCGGGACCGGAAAGGACCGCATGGGTACAGGCAGCGATGATCTTGCCGGCGCCTTTTGACCGCAGCGCAGCTGCCGCTTCAGTCAGCGTGCCCGCCGTATCAACCATGTCGTCCAGAAGCAGGCAATCATGGCCCTTTACTTCACCGATAATGTTCATGACCTGCGCTACATTCGGCTTGTCGCGCCGCTTGTCGATAATCGCAAGGGTTGCATTCAGCCGCTTTGCTAACGCGCGCGCGCGCTCCACCCCGCCGGCATCCGGCGACACAACCGTCAAGTTGGCAAACTTTTTCGTGCGCAGATACTCCAAAATAACCGACGCGGCGAAAAGATTGTCCACGGGGATGTTGAAAAAACCCTGGATTTGTCCCGCGTGAAGGTCCATCGTCAGAACCCGGCTGGCACCGGCTGTTGTGATCAGATCAGCCACCAGTTTGGAGGTAATCGGCACGCGGGGCTGTACTTTGCGGTCTTGCCTGCCGTAACCGTAGTAGGGAATTACCGCCGTGATCCGTTCAGCCGAGGCGCGCTTGAGCGCATCGATCATGATAAGCAATTCCATAAGATGCCTGTTTACCGGGCTCGATGTGGGCTGCACGACAAAAACGTCCATGCCCCGCACATTATCTATGATCTGCACATTGATTTCGCCGTCGCTGAATTTGCTCACAACCGCGTTTCCCAGCGAAATATTCAGATTGTGGCAAATCTCATTCGCCAGCGCGGGGTTTGCGTTTCCCGAAAAAACCTTTATTTCCTGACCTCTCAAAGTCACCATTATACTCTCGTCTTTGCTTTATTATATTATTATATTCAGAAACTGGTTCGGGGACAGGGAGTCGAACCCCGATAAAAGGCTTCAAAGGCCTCTGTCCTACCATTAGACGATCCCCGATCAACGGCGCTTCCGGTCCGGCATAATCCGCCGGATAAACATCAAAAGGATAGGCAAACGCCTATCCTCTCCATGATGCGATGCAGAATCGGCAGAACTCGTGATATTATTCGGCACTGCTACTCTTCTTCTGATCCTTTCAAAGCTGATTCCTTCCTTGAAGGATTTGCCAGCTCCCGTTCATATTCGGAGAGAACTTTTTTTTCTATCAGCTGTCTCGTTTCGCTGTTGAGGGGATGGGCGATATCCTTGAACGTTCCATCCTTCATTTTTCTGCTTGGCATGGCAACAAACAGACCGGTATTTCCGTTGATGACGCGAAGATCCCTGATCAGAAATACATTATCAATTGTGATGGTGGCGTATGCCTTGAGCCGCTCTTCGCTATTGACCAGAAAGACCCTCACCTCGGTGACGTCCATATACTCCCCCCATGCTGTTCTAACGCGGTTTTTGTCAGTCAGAACTTGATCCGGCAGACGGTTTTACCGTTCTGCAAGATGCTCCGCAAACGGAGATTCTGTCAGTGTCACGGCCGGGTAGAGCTTCCACCCCTCGCCTGAGAGGTTTTGTGCGGCAGCCCGGCAGGCGGACTCGGTTTCAAATACACCAAAGACGGTCGGCCCACTTCCGCTCATCAGCGCGCCCAAAGCTCCTTGTTTTAAAAGCGCCTGTTGGATGGTGCCAATAACCGGATAAGCGGCTTTTGTTACGGTTTCAAGGTCATTATGCAGCCGAGAAGCGATATCTCGGACCATAAGCCTTCCGATTTTATTACAGTCAACTTTCTTTGTCAACACCAAATTTAAGTTTTTATACACCCACGCCGTTGAGGTCTCAAACCCGGGATTTACCAGGAGAACCCAGAATACGGGCACCGGCGGTAATGATGTCAGCATTTCACCCCGCCCGCAGGCGAGAGCGGTCGGCCCGAAGAAGAAAAACGGAACATCCATGCCGATCCTAGTGCCTATTTCAGCAAGCTGTTCACGGCTGAGATTCATACCCAACAGCGTATTTACCCCTGCAAGCACTGCGGCAGCATTGCCGCTTCCTCCCGCAAGTCCCGCCGCCACGGGGATTTTCTTTTTGATCTCAATTGCCAGGCCCGTATTTTTGCCGGAAATGCCGAGCATCTCTGCCGCGGCCTTCCATGCAGTATTTCGTCCATCCGATGGAACGGCTCCGGCATCGCAGGAAATACTGATGCCCGTCTTTGCAGTGGTTATCGTTATTTCATCATACAGCCCTACCATCTGCATGAGCATCTCCACATCATGGTAGCCGTCCGGCCGTTTGGCAAGCACAGACAGGCAAAGATTGATCTTTGCTGGAGATTGGAGCGTAATTGTGTCCATTGTGCATCACTCCTTTAAACAGGAAAACTTTTTTCAGAGCATCAACAGCTTCGAATGCAGAGCTCATTCTTCAGACGTTCGTTCCGCAGGGATCGGACATCAGTTGGCTGTCTCGTTGTTTGGGATCTCAAATAATTCGTCTTGAATCGGAATATCGACCTGAAGATCGCTGTCATACTCAATCGTCAGCTGAAGATGGCGATCGGGAACCTCGATCTCGATTTTTGTCGGAAAACGGTAGCTTGCGATTGAAATCGTCCGGTCAAATCTGACCCGGTAGCTGATGTCTCCTGACTGGTGCAACTCCTGGGAAACAATCTGCGCCTCTGCCGACATGCCGGTCGCGGCAGGATAGACGACCTGCACGCGACGAACACTGTCGTCGCGGGAAATTTCAAGAACACATCCGCCATCCCGTCCGCACAACTGCACCGCACGATACGGTCGTGCCAATTCCGGAATATTACCCGACAGTATGGCACAGAATTCCCGCGCGTTCAGCCCCTGGCCGAGGAGCCGTGCGAAGCCATCCTCTCCCTGCTGCTCAACTCTGTCGCTGTCCGGTCGCCGGAGCAGCATGGTTCTCCCGTTCCAAACGAACGCCGTGATTGTCTGCCCCAGGGGACCATAGGCCTCCATGCGGAATCTGCACTGTCCGTCAAGTACAATACCGACGTTTTCCAGAACACGCTTTTTCCCCCATTTCTGAATTACGATGCTGGCAACGGCCTTCATGCCGTGAAACGAGCGGTGTCGCTGGTCCAGCGCCTGCACTAAAGGTCCTGCCGGAACTTCTGTCAAGGTCACATCGGGTTTTTTAGGCGCGCATGCAAATACAAGTGGAATAATGAGCAAGACGGCAAATAAGGGGGTCTTCACTTCAGGTTCTTTTTCCTTGGCGTTATGTTCTTGAGCAGTTCATCCGGGTTGCCGAAACCGGATTCCTTGAACTTTTCCCGGAGTTTCTGGTTCTTGGGGTCGATTTCCAGCGACCGGAGCCACTGCTCCCGCGCCTGATCTTTCTGGGAAAGTTTGAAAAAAATATCCCCGAAATGCTCGCGCATCACGGGATCTTCGCTTTCTTTTGCGATTGCCTCTTTCATTTTTGCAAGGGCCTCTTTCAGCATGCCCTTCTGATAATACGCCCAAGCCAGGCTGTCGAGAATGTAGCCGCTCTCGGGCTTATACAGCAATGCCCGCTTGATTAAGCGGATTGACTCGTCCAGGTTTTCGCCTTTTTCAGCATAGGTGTAGCCCAGATAGTTTAACGCATCAGCGTTGTCCGGCTTGAGTTCAAGTGTTTTCCTGAGCGCGGCAATCATGTCCTCGCGCTTGCCCTGCTTCTCGTACGCAACGGCGAGACTGAACATCAGATCGTCACGGTCCGGCGCCATGTGAAGGCCTTTTTTCAGCGTTTCAACGGACTGCTGATATTTCTCGACATCCATGTATGCATTGGCAAGATACAGATACAGCTCCGCTTTTCCCGGTTGATCGGCGAGGGCTTTTTCCAGAAGCGGAATGGCCTCAGGCGTCCGGTGCATCTGCGAATACAGCGCTGCTATCTGCAGCAGCGTGTCTGTATCGTCGGGGGCGCCTGCAAGGATCGCCCGGTATTCCGTGAGCGCCTCCTCTGTCCGCCCGAGCGCCGCCAAAGTAGAGGCAAAATACCGTCTGATCCGCAGGTCGTTCGGGGCGGCCCGGGAAACGATCTTGAATGCAGCGGCTGCCTGCTCATACTTTTTCTGCTCAACATAGATGAGTCCCATTTTTACAAAAGCATCCAGATTGTTGGAATCCAGAGCCGTGATTTTCGTAAGCTGTTCCAGTGCATTGTCGAGTTCGTTTTGCTGGATATAAAGCTGGGCAAGGTGCTGGCGCACTTCAAGGTTCAGGGGGTTCAGATCAAGGCTCGATTTGTATGCTTTGATCGCTTCGGGGACCTTGTTCATCAGTTCATAGACGAGGGCCATGCCGGTATGAGCCGGTTCGAAGTTTTCCCTGAGCGCGATGACCCGTTTGAACTCCGCCAGGGCATCCTTGTACCGCTGCCGCTCGGTGTAGATCCGGCCGAGATAATACGGCGCCATGAGAGAATCCGGGCTGACGGTGCCGAGCGTCTTAAATGTTGCTATGGCTTCATCATATCGTTTCAGACCGGCGTAGAGCGATCCCAGATAAATCGCCGCATCTTCCTGTTTTGGATCGATTGAGAGTACTCTGCGGTATGCAGCTATCGCCTCATCATATTGCTTCTTGCTGGTATATATGCCGCCTGCCATCAGCAAGGCCTTTGTGTTTTCAGGCTCGGCCGTCAGCACCTTTTGCATATATGGGACCGCTTCATCAAGCTGTCCTTTGCGCAGGTAAAGGGCTGCTATGGAAAGCGCCGCTGTTGATGCGTTCGGATCCAGCCGGTTCGCCTCGGAATACTCTTTCAGAGCAGCATCAAAATTTCCCTCCTGCTCCTGCAGGCTTCCGATCATGAAATGGTAATACGCGTCGGACGTCGCCCGAATGTCGGCCAGTGGGTCAATGCACCGTCCCTTCGTTTCCGTAGTTTCACAGAGGCGGGGGCCCGCTGAACAGGAAGCAAGTAAAAATGCCAGAATGAGAAAAAAAATATTTTGCATACGTTATGGTCTTGTGTATGGGGTGGTTCTGTGTAGAACAATAATTCCCGGCCAAGCTCGGTGGGCTGCCAAAAATTCCTTGCTATGTTGTTTATGCTTCGGACAGTTGGTAATGCTTGTCGATAAGGGCCCTGACCCGCTGCCGGCTTGTCTCGGCGTCATTTTTGCTGTGTGCCTCAATGGTAAACACCGGCAAAGGAGCGTTTGCGCTCATCAGACCGAAAAATTGTTCGAAATCGATTGAGCCTTTGCCGAGCGCCCAGTGGGAGTCTGCAGTGCCGTTATTATCATGGAGATGCACTTCAACTAGCCGACTGCCGAGAGACTGAAACCACCGTTCCATCGGAACCGTGGTAAAAAGATTAAAATGTCCGGTATCGAAACAAAATCCGAAATCCGGGCTGTCGATCCGATCCATGAGCAGCTGGAGCGCATCCGGATTTTCGTCGAAAACATTCTCAAGTGCGACACGCAATCCAATCCGCGATGCTGTATCCATCACCCGATGCCACATATCCACGCTGTTCGCAAGCCAGATATCTTCCTGCCCGTTGCAGCGCCATTTGTCATACGCCGTATGAAAGACCGCGGCGCGGGGCTTGAGAACGGCCGCAACATCCAGCAGCTGGCAAAAACGATCGTATGTTGCGGACCGGATCCGCGGATCAGCAGATCCGGGATTCAGGTCCAGAAACGGTGCATGGAGGGTAAGCGCTGGACTCCAGTCAAGGCGTTCCAGCAGAGCCTCCATCTCGGATTTTCCGATCCCGTCAAGGGCCGCCGCCGACAGGTACAACTCAAGATCATAGCGCCGCTCCCGGATGAAGTCAAAGTAATCGTTCAGCACGAGATACGGAACATGAATATGCAACGGTTGCATCAGGATCCAGTCTTCGCTGAGCACGCTCCGCCCGCGCATGCGCCGGTAGCACACCCGCTGCCTGGCTTGGCATCTGCCACAGACTTTTCAGCCGCTACAGCTTTCTTTCGGTCTTGCGAAGCATAATCGGTTACATACCATCCTGTGCCTTTCAGCACAAACGCGGGCGTCGAAAGCACCTTCCGAACGTTTTTTGCGTGGCATAAGCTGCACTCGGAAACGGCGGGATCGCTGAACTTCTGGACGAGTTCAAAACGTCCGCCGCAGCTTCCGCATTCGTATTCGTAAACAGGCATACAACAACCTCCATCCACTGCTCATGAACTCATGAGATGTTTTTAAAGAATATATATTATAACCAATGGAATGAATAAAAACAAGTAAATTAAAGGTTTTTTTGTGTTGTTTTGGGGCAACTTCGCTCCAGAGCAAGCAAAACATCCTTGAGGCGGGCAGGATCGGTAACAGGTTCAAGGCACACGCCTTCCTTGCAAAGAACAACCCGCCCATGGTCCTCTCGGTAGAGCACAGCTGCCGAGCGGGTCGCTGCGAGCGCCACGGCTTTCTGCGCCAGAGGACTGTCGGGTGCTGCCTCTATGGTGAGATAAATCATATGAAACCAGGCCTCCAGCGCGCAGAAATAGGCACCGGCATGGACGCCCATGGCAGCCGCCGGCCCGCCGAACAGTTCCAGCGTTTGTTCTGCCATACGACGATAAGATGGCTTCTCTTTCATGAACGAAAGCTTGAGCAGCAGCAAGACGGCCGCTGCATTGGCTGACGGATGAGGAACATCCTCTATGCGCTTGAGCCGCATGCCTAACACGTCCTTCTCGGTGTCGAAGAAACCGCCTTCCGCCTGGTCGTAAAATTTTTCTCTGCACGCAGCCATGAAGTCGTCGGCCAGATCAAGGTACCGGCGATTTGCAGTCACCTCATACCCGGAGACAAGTGCATCGATGAGATATACGTAGTCGTCAAGCAGTGCGGGAACATTTTCCGCATGCTGAAGCATCCCCTGCACAAGCCGCTCTTTCAGAATACGCTCAAGGCTCAGAACAGCGAACTGCAGAATTTGCTCGTTTCCGAGCACGGCGGAGGCGCGAAAAAACGCCCCAATCAGCATGCCGTTCAAAGAGGTATAAAGCGTCCGGTCAATAAAGGGGGCTTGCCGCTTCATTCTTGCTGACAGCAGTTTTTTCCGGCCGAGCGCGATCGTGTTCCTGATTTCATCCAGAGACTTCCCAAGCTCCTCCGCGATCTTTTCAGGCTCCCTCAGGCTGGATAAAGCAATTTTTTCGGGATCATGATGCATCACTCCCCGCTCATTCAGAAACAGGGCGGAAAGCACCCGGTACTCCTCTGCGTTCAGGACGCTTTTAAACTCATCATACGTCCAGGTAAAATACCCTCCTTCATCATCAGGCGTTACGTCCGCGTCCTGGCTTGCATAAAAACCGCCGTGAGGATCGGAAAGCACCTCTTCGACATACGCGATTATTCCCCGAGCAATCGTCAGCAGGCGCTCATCTCCGAACAAAACAGAGGCATGGACATAGTTTTTGAGAAGTTCTGCATTGTCATCCGCCATTTTTTCAAAATGCGGGACCATCCACGCCTTGTCCGTGGAATAGCGGTGAAATCCACCCCCAAGCTGATCATAAAAACCTCCGCGCGCCATGGCGTCAAGCGCCATCCGCACTGCCCGGCCTGCGGGGGAATCCGGGTTTCGCGCCGCTCGCAGAAGAAGAAATGAAATCGCGCCGCACAGGGGAAATTTCGGAGCAGAACCGAATCCTCCGTTCTCGCTGTCAAAAGCCGCAAGTATGGATTCCTCTGCTGCGTGAAGCAGCGCCGGATCCAGCGAAGCAGGGACTGCCGCCTGAGGTTTGAGCGCGTCCATCAGCCGTGCCGCGTAGGACAGCGCATTACTTTTTTCAGTTTTATAGAAATTGCTGACCACACGGAGCACCTGCTTGAACCCCGGTCTGCCCAGCATGTCTCTGGGCGGGAAATAGGTGCCGCCGAAAAACGGCTGCTTGTCGGGCGTCAGGAAAACGGAAAGCGGCCAGCCTCCTGCTGAGCCCATCGCAGCCACTGCCTGCTGATAGCGCCGGTCAATGTCAGGAGATTCGTCGCGGTCGAGTTTGACGCACACAAAAAGTTCATTCAGAAGCCGCGCCGTCTCGTCGTCTTCGAACGATTCCTTTGCCATGACGTGGCACCAATGGCACCAGACCGCGCCTGTGCTCAGAAAGACCGGCTTGTCTTCCGTTCGCGCCCGTTCAAATGCCTCTTCAGACCATGGGTACCAGTCTATTTTCTGATGGGCGGCATGCCGGAGGTACGGAGATTTTGCATGTATCAGTTTGTTCATAAAAGTAATAATGCGACTGCTGCGGGTACAGAAACGCCGCGCACTCCTCGAAGAGTATGTTTTTGTGAAATTATCCGGTCTGTATGGCGGAAAATCCTGTTACTTTGAGTATAACGGCAGGTATGCGCATGTCAAGCTGGACTGGATTTTATGTGCGCAATTTTTTTACGAGCTGAAAATCGCTGCTCCGTTTGATCTGTTCCTGCGGCATGTTTGGGTGTTGGGCATAGAGCTGCCGTCTGTGCGCTTCCAACAGCGTAGTCTCCTGTTCAAGAAATTCCGCGGAAGTCATGACTCGTTTGCCGAGGTTCTGTGCTGTCGAAAAAACTTCTTTTATTTCTTTTGCCCAGTTGTCTTCTCTGAGCAGATGATGGTCGATAATAACTGTTTTGACTGCCGTTGTTTCGAGAACACTGCGGATGTTCCTGATTGAAGCGCGGAGATCGTCACGGGTATATTCCGCTCCGGGCAGATACACCAACGGCCCGTCAAGATACAGTACCTCTGGTTGTTCCGCGCGGATAAACTCAAGATGTTCAGGCAGGCATGCCCCCTCAACATCCGATGAGTACAGAAACGATCCGCTCTCGTCTCGGATCGATGTTTCCACAACCCAGCCAACCTTGGTGTCAGGACCGTGAGGCACCGCGCGGGAAAAGCGGATCACGGTCTTGCCAAACTCAAACACATTGTTATCCGCGAATTCCACCCGCCGCGGCAGGGTCCTGAAATTTTTTATCAAACCCTTCGCGCGGGCGCGCTGGCTCGCGTTGATGTTTTCCTCCGGATGTTTGATGAGAAGAATTTTTCCGTTAAAGACCAGTGGTTCTGTCGGGTCAAAATGATCAAAATGATAATGCGTTATGATGAGAACATCTGCCAGGGCCGCGAATTTTTTAATGCGGTCCCAGCTTTCGTTCAGAGCTTTGACTTCCAGAGGGTGCGGCGACAGATCATAGCGGAAGGGTGCGAGCGAAACTCCGGGGTCGATAAGGATTTTCAAGTCAACGGTTTCCACAAAGAAGGCAGCGCTCCGGGTTCCGAGTGATTCTGCTGCAAGAGGAATGATTTTCATAAATATGATTTTCGGCTTGTGCCCTCGGTTGCCCTGCTTACTGCAAATTTTTTAACAATTCGATGCTTTGGCCCATGCCGGGCTTGGCCGCGTTCAGTTCGAGAATGACTCCTACATCCGTTTTACGCTTAAGCAGGATTTTTAGCGCCTCGATTTCCCTGCACCCGGGCACCAGCGGCCAGTGGTCTTTGATTCCATAACGCTCCTCCGCCTTGTGGTGGAGATGCACGTACTTTACGCGCGTTACGAGCTGTTCCGGCATGTTCTCGATATAAGAGATTGAATCCATGTCAGCAGATTCCATATGGCCGATATCGATTGTGATCGTGACACTCGTCGGAGCAGAAGGAATAAATCTTTCCCAGAACCACGAAATATCATTTGAGTTAATGGCGTTCTCGATTGAGATGGGAAAGAGTTTGCTTAACTGGAGCACATTGCGTTCATAGACTGTCTGCTCCTCGGAAGAAAGCCTCTTTCCATCCGCGGCCCTCTCATCATGGATGATAAAGCCGAGGTCGCACGACGCTGCGAGGCCGCGCATCACGTCCATGGTTTGCGAAGCAAGTGCGCCAGTCAATGGATATTCGATGGGATGATATATTGTCCGGATGCCGCGCGCTTTGCAAGCCGCGGCCATTTCCACAGCTTCTTTCACGGCTTGCGCGCCCACGGCAACCCGCCAGTTTGCCACGCGCCAGAATGATATCTGCGCGAACTGAAGCGGTTGTATGCCGACATCCTCTGGCCTTATGATCCGGTAGCCTATTTCCATAAAACCTCGTGTACAGTTTTTATTTTACCGGTGAATAAGACTATTCTATACGTATTCTGTCTCCGGCCTTGATCCCCGAACCTGCAGCAGTTTCAATCACCCATTTTGTCTTGCTGATGGAAGAATACAAGTCCTGACTGCCTGGCTGGCGGTTTCGGTACACTTTGATAATTTTCTTGTTTGGGCCCACGAAAATAATATCTATGGAATAGGCAACGCTTCCCATCCAGAAGGTGACCTGTTCCGGTTCATCAAGGACAAACAAGGCAGCCTCGTTCTTATTCAACTTTCTGAACCCCTGCAGGCCGTTCGTGCGCGATTCCAACGTATTGCAAAAAAGAACCACACGAAACGTTTTCGGCGGCGTAGAAGAATCAGATGTTGTCACAACCACCATCCTGGGCTGCTGCGACCGTGTTCCCGCTTCATCAGCATGTGCAGCTTGTACGCCCATGGGAAAAATAAGAAAAATGATTGCGAAGCCTGCGATCAAGGCCCATACGGATCGCACCTTAAGCCTGTGTGGAATGCGGTGGCGGTTGAAGCAGAGGGAAAATACGTTTTTCACGAGAGCAGTGTAGCATGGGTGGCCAGAGGAATTCAAGAAACGATTCCGGAACGGCAATATTCAAATAGACTGCATTCTCGGCACTCTTTAAAAAAGCAATTCCCTAAATTGCATATTAGTTTCAGCCTGAAGGCTATTCCGAATTTTGAATATTATTCATTTTACAAGTTCTAATAAATTCTCACAATTAGCCAAAATTCTTAAATTAATTGACCAAGCCATGAATATATGTTACCGTGTTTTCGATCCACTAATAGCTAGTTAGTTGGCAAAAGGTTTTTCTTCGGTAAATTATGAGCTGGCTTTTAAAGGATGAACGAGAAACATATGAAATCGCTGGTTTTATAGAACATTACAATAAACTGCCAGCAGGAAGACGTCTGATTGTTCTTGAAAAAAGAGAAAAGCCGGACTATTTCGTTAAAGATCTGACATCAGGAGAAGTTTTTGGTGTCGAGCTTACTTCTGCGTATTTATCAGATAACAGTGTCCCAAATGAGCATTTGGAAATATTGAATGGGCACTCCAAGCCGATTCCTTTTAATCGGGAAGAAATAGAGAGGTTCAAGAATCGATTGCTTGAGGCGATCAAAACCAAAGTAAGCAAAGCAACCGATTCTTACGACCTCACATACCCGCTTATCCTCTCTGTTTATGTAAATGAATATCGTTCCATTTATATGGATAGAAATGAATGGCAGCGTTTCATTACTCATAATCAGGCCGCGTTCGATGCAATGCATCCTTTCACAGAGATATTTTTCTGGAGTTTGTTGAACGGTGATGCGTTGTCTGTAACACCGGGTAAATTAGGCAGATGACTCATAATTGGAAATTGCCTGAAATGGTTGGTCGGTCGAAAAACACGAAGTGTTTATTTCAGTGATCCTGAGTCAATAGAATCCAGGTCGTCCATAAGGCGATATAACTATTTCTAGAAACTTAAAAAAGGCTTCAAACTAATCAAACACTATAAGGAGTCTAACCGTGAACCATTTCAAACTTTATCTAATTTTACTCGGAATAATTGTAATTTTACTGCAAGGATGTTCGTTCGTTACTAAAGAGTATCACTTCACACCACAGGTAGATGATTTTAATGGCACTGAATATATGGCGAGAGCAAACGAAGCAAGTGCACATTACTTTCCTGAGCGTCACCCACCAACGGTTTTATTGTCAGGAGATCGGCCAGAACTGGTAATAACCTCACAAAACTATCAACTCACTATTAGATCATCTGCAAAAAGCGATCGTCTCTTAACTATAGGACCATGCATAATCATACCTCTGCCGGTAATTCCTATTGTTTTTTATAAACAAGAATTTACTAATAATATGACGCTTCGCGGCAACATTTCATCGCTTAATGGCCAAAGTTTTTCTCTAAAGAACATAAGTGTTAGCATCGGCTCAACTAAATATGAGCAACTGGATTTACTCGACATGAAAAAAACTTATGAATATTCTAGTAAACCTTCTACTTCGGGTAGCAGCAGTGATAAGCGTTTAAAGATGACACGACAAAGTATCACTTTTACCGCAGAGGTTCCTCAACCACCACATTCTATTGAAAATTTCGAAGTCGATTTACAGATTACTGAGGATGAGAATAGAAATATATCGTTCCCACCTCTTCGTTTCTATTCCTCCAGCGGTACAGTTTGGCTTGTTTGTGTTATGTGATTGAATCTAACAAGTCCTTGCGCGCTGGCAGCTTTGCGGCCTGTGAACCCGCTGTTCAATGACAAAAAATCTTGCTTATTAGGCGAAATTCCGTATGCAGTACCGTCCATCTTAACCTCGGAGAAACCGTTTGAAACGAAACCTTGCGATCGACTACCTGCGGAGCGGAGTAACCATACTGGTAGTCGTACATCACGCTGCACTGGCATACACCACTTTCAGTCATTACGACCCTGAGCAATATTTGAGATCCACCGCGCCGGTTGTCGATACGCTCCGTTTTATGCCGCTCGACCTTCTTGTGCACTTCAACGATATGTTCTTCATGCCTCTCATGTTCCTCATATCAGGCCTGTTCGTGATGCCGGCCCTTGAACGAAAGGGCTGCGGCCGCTTTCTTTCCGACCGCGCGAAACGCCTTGGCATTCCCTTCATTATCTCCGCCATGGTTCTCAGCCCGCTGGCATTCTACCCATCCTGGCTCTTAAGCGACTCGGTCAGCCGGGGTGATTTTCTGTCTGGATTCTTTGACAACAGCAATTGGACGCCCGGGCCGGCCTGGTTCATCTGGCTCTTGCTTGCTTTTTCCGGGGTTGTCGCTGTCGCCTATCGGTTGATGCCTAATCTCATGAAAAAGTTGTCCCTCTCTGCCTTATCGGCTCGGAGCTTAGTCGGCATAGTACTGACTGTGACCCTGCTGACAACCGTTCTCCCGTCCTTGTTCATTCTGCCCGAGGCATGGACCCGATTGTGGGGTCCGTTCGTTTTTCAGACCGGGAGGCTCTTCCTGTATTTTGGCTGGTTTCTGCTTGGCGCTGCGCTCGGCGCCGCAAACTTAGAACTGCCTTTATCACGAGATAATCTAAGACCGTGGCCGCTTTGGCTTGCCTTGGGAGTTTTAGCTTATGTGGCGGGTCTGCTGGGATTGAGGACGGAGTATTTCGCGAACATGCCGGAATGGGTAGTAAAAGCACTCCCTGCTACAATCTATTCTCTCTGTTGCGCCTTCACCAGTCTTGGCGCGCTGGGTCTTGCGCATTCTTTCTTTCGAACTGCCCGGCCCCTGGCGGACAGCTTCACAGCGAACGCGTACGGTGTCTACATCTTTCATTACGGCTTTGTGACCTGGATTCAATTCTATTTGCTCGCGAAGCCTTTGCCGGTAGAACTCAAGTTCCTGCTCACCCTCTTTGTTGGCTTGATCGGGAGCTGGCTCTTGACGGCTTTCTTGCGCAAGACTGCGGCAAGTAAAGTTTTTTGAGGAACTTCTTAGCGAATCACATGACAAAGATTTTCGGAATCATAATGAGCTCGGCAGTTGCTGCCGCGGCCCTCTTTGCAATTGCCGGAACTGCGACCTGGTGGAATGCGTGGGCTTTTTTCTTTTTTATGCTCGTGCTTGGCTTCCTAACCGGTCGCCTGATCAAGAACATCCCCGGTCTTGCTGAGGAACGACGCACCGCTGCAAAGAAGGTAACTCCATGGGATTTGATGCTGGTCCGTTTGCTTAACCTTGCGCTGCCTGCCATGGTGCTCGTATCGGCTTTGGATATGCGGTTTCAATGGTTTCCGCCCATGCCGGCTGTTGTTTCTATCGCAGCTTTTGTCGCGATGATACCAGCATCGATGCTTGCCTATTCTGCCATTGCCGCCAATCGCTTCTTTTCAAGCCACATACGCATTCAGGACGATCGCGGCCAGGTCGTTGTTTCAACGGGTCCGTACAGCATCGTGCGCCATCCCGGATATGCTGGATCGGTAGTATTCAATATTCTGGTCCCTTTTGCCTTGGGGTCATGGGCCGCGCTGGCACCGGCGCTTTGTACTGGTGCGCTCCTGGTATATCGCACGGCCAGAGAAGACCAGGTGTTGTTGGCAAAGCTTCCCGGATACGCTGCATACGCACAGCAGGTCAGCAGTCGGCTTATTCCGAAGATCTGGTAACTCTGTATTATGGTGATAGGATACTGAAAGGAGTAAAAAAATATGGATTATCAGCGCATGACATCACCATGCGGTTTGGATTGCTTTAATTGCCCCTTGTATCTCGCGAATGAAGATTCGAATCTCAGAGCAGTCTTGTCGGAAAAGCTCGGTATTCCGGCGGAAAAAGCCCAATGTGCAGGGTGTCGAAACGCGGAGGGGACGATATCTTTCCTGGGCGACACCAGGCCGTGCAATGTGTTCAGCTGCACTGCCCGGAAGGGCATCACATTCTGTTATGAGTGCGCCGATTTCCCCTGCGACCATCTGCATCCTTATGCGGATCAGGCATCGGTCAGGCCGCACAATACTAAGCTGTTTAATCTCTGCCTGATCAAAAAAATAGGACTTGAGCACTGGGCAAGAAGCAAGGCTCTGCTCGTGAAGCAAACCTATTTCAACGGCAAGCTGAGAGTACATGCCGCTGACAGCGAGAAATGACGAACAGAGAATCCAAGAGGATTACTTCGGGATCGGCATCATCACAACCGCATTATCGGCTATTTTTTCTCTTTCTGTTCCATCTTCGCCCTGAGCAGTTCCCCCAAGCTCCCCAGATTCTTCGGCATTTCCTTTGCCTTTTCCTGATAATTTTTCAGGGTCGCTGCGGCCTCGGCTTCTTCCCGGCTGACTTCGGCAAGAGAGAGTGAAATCTTCTTTTGCGACCGATCAACGGCTTCAACCTTCACTTCTATCGCTTGGCCTTCCTTGAGAACTTCTTTGGGATGGTTCAGTCTTTTGCCTGCGCCCAGTTTTGATATGGGGATAAGGCCGTCCACACCCTTGCCAAGGGTGACGAACGCGCCGAACGGCATGAGGCGGGCAACGGTTCCCGCGTGGAAGGTGCCGACAGGATACTTTTCCGCCGCGCTCTCCCACGGATCGGGAAGGGCGTCTTTCAGGCTGAATGAGATGCGGTCTTTGGCCCAGTCAATTGACTTGATGATGACGTCGACTTCCTGTCCGACAGCGAGCACGTCTTCCACCTTTTCGGTCCTTCCCCAGGCAATCTCCGACACGGGAATCAAACCCTCCACGCCGCCGATGTTCACAAAAGCTCCGAATTTCTGGATGGAGGTGACCGCGCCCCGCACCTTCATGCCTTCTTTCAGTTCGGATTTCAATGCCTGCTTTTTGTTTTCCCGTTCCTCTTCGAGAATGGCCTTGCGGGAGAGAACAACATTCTTTTCATTGTACTCGGTTATGGTAAACGGAAACGATTTCCCAATGTAGTCTGCCTGGTTTTCTTCCCGCCGTATCCCGGTCTGGGAAAAGGGGCAGAATGCGCGCATGCCGCCCGCGATCCTGATCTCGAATCCGCCTTTTATCTCCTTTACAAACGTGCCTTCGACCGGGATGCGGTTTCGCCAGGCATCTTCTATTTGTTTCTGGCCTGCCGGACCGGAACCGATTTTGGTCGTGAAATGCATTTCGTTGTTCTCGGAGGACAGGAAATACGCGCGAACAGTTTCACCTTCCTTGACCGTTACTGCCCCGTTTGCGTCGAGCATTTCCTTTTTGTCCAGATATCCTTCTCCCTTGCCGCCGAGATCGAGAAATATCCAGTCCGCGGTTATTTTGACGATCATGGCCTCCACCATCTGGCCGGGTTCAAGCCTGCCGCGTTTGGTCATGCTTTTTTCGAGCATGTCCGCAAAATTTTCCTCGTTGTGATCGGTCATCTCCGGTGTTTGGTTGTCATTCGGCATATCGTCCTCTTTTTTTAGTAAAGTAAATTATGATCTGCGCACCGAGTGCGTATACAGGCTATCCCTTTCGTTTTGTATCGCGGGAACGTTGGGGAGCGTCTGTACTGCCCGCCGGCTCTCCCCTCAAATCATACTCCGTGGCATCGGTAATCGTCACGTCGACAAAATCTCCCGGGTCCGCCTCGATCTCTGAAAGATAGACGGCGCCGTCGATCTCCGGCGCCTGCGTCTGGAGCCTTGCCATGAGCGCCATGTCCTCCATGCCGTCAACAAGCACGCGCCGCTGTTTGTCGATATGGGCACGGTTTTTCCGGAGGGATATCTTCGCCTGCGCTTTCATGATCCGGTCAAGCCGCTCATTGGCCAGTTTCCGCGGAACCGTGGCACTGAGCGTGGAAGCCGGGGTGCCTTCTTCGGGTGAATACGGAAAGACCCCGAGGTGTTCGAACTCGGCCTCTTGTACGAATGCAAGAAGCCGTCTGAACGCCGCCTCGGTTTCACCCGGAAAACCCGTGATAAGCGAGGTCCTGAGCGCGATCCCCGGCACGTGCTTCCGCAGCTGCTCAAGCGTACGCAGGATATCGTCGGACGTGCAGTGCCTGTTCATGGCCGTGAGAATGTTGTCGTCAATGTGCTGTACGGGCATGTCGAGGTACTTGCAAATTTTTTCCTCACCGGCCATGACTTCCATCAAAGCGGGACTGATCCTGCCCGGATATGCGTACATCAACCTGATCCACCGGATTCCTGAAACCCGCGCGAGTTTCTTCAGCAGCAATGGAAGATCAATTTCATCATCACGGTAACCGGTTGAATCCTGCGCCAGCAAAATAAGCTCCCGGGCTCCTTCATCAGCAAGTTTGCGCGCTTCTTCCAGAATGGAGGCTGCCGGTCGGCTTCTAAAATCGCCCCGGATAAGGGGAATGGCGCAGTACGAGCACCGGTTGCTGCAGCCTTCCGCGATTTTCAGATAGCGGTAATGGCGCGGTGTCGTGCTTATCCTCGGCAGGCCATACACCAGCGCCGGAGCGCCGACATCGAGCACCCGTCTGTTTTCAGAAAGCATCCTCTCGCAAATTTCACTGATGCGGCCGATTTGTGCGGCGCCGATAACGGCGTCGGCTTCGGGAAGCTCCTGCAGAAGTTCGTCCCGGTAGCGCTGCGCCAGGCAGCCGGCAATGATCAGCTTTTTCAAGGACCCCTGCGTTTTCATTTTTGCGGCGTCGAGAATGGCGTCAATGGACTCTTCCTTGGCGGAATCAATGAAGCCACAGGTATTCACGACGATAATGTCGGCCTCGCTCTGCACGGGTGTGATTTCAAAACCGGACCCGGCGAGCACGCCGAGCATCTGCTCCGCGTCGACCTGGTTCTTGGGGCAGCCCAGGCTGATCATTCCTATTTTATATTTTTTTTTCTCCACAATACATCAACAACGCGCAGTTCTCTATCCTCACCAGAAGGATGTTCAGAACCCGCCTGACATGGCAAGAAACGCCGCCATTTTTTCGTTCGTTTCCCGCAGCCGCTTTGAAAGCGTCCGGGTAAATATCCAGAGCAGTTTATACCCTATTTCCCGGTCCGCAATCAAGACCCTGTCCAGGTCCGCCTTGCTGATCGCAAGCACTTCGATGTCCGTATTGGCGATGGCGTGCGCCGACCGCGGGAAATTGTCGATCAGAGCCATCTCACCGAAATAGTCCCCCGCTTTCAGCACGGCCAGCGCCTCTTCCCCGATGTTCGGAATATATTTGCTGATCCGCACTTCTCCCTTGGTGATTATATAGCACCGGTTGCCAGGGTCCCCTTCAAAAAACATGATGGTGTCTTTAGCATGTGATTCCCGGACGCAGATGTGGTCGATTTTTTCCAACTCATTGTCGACAAGCGGTTCGAAGAGCGGTATTTTTTGTAGCAGCTCGATCATGATCCTGGGACTCCTTGTTGCTTTGTTCCGTATGGGACCGCACTGTATTACAGCCCGGTCCGGTCCATTTCGAATGCGTTTTGTATAAGCGACAACTCCTGTTCCTTCGCCGTACTGATGGCAACAACGTCAAACCTGCACGGCACCTGGTGAAGGTTTTTGTATTTAATGTACCCCAGCGCCGTCTTGACCATGCGGCGCTGTTTCTGCGCCGTAACCGCAAGTTCGGGAGCGCCGAACGTCTCACTCGCTCTCGTTTTCACTTCAATAAACGCCAGGGTCCCCTGATGCAGCGCTATCAGATCAATTTCTCCGTTCCGTGTCCGGTAGTTCCGCTCCAGAATACGGTATCCTTGCCCTGTCAGAAATTTCGCGGCCCGGTCTTCACCAGCCTTGCCGAGGAGCTTTTTCAGAAAACTCATCAGTTGTTCTCCTCAAGCAGAGCTGCCACCGGCTGAAAGCTTCTGCGGTGGGCCTCGCAGGGACCGTATTTCCGCAAAAGCGAAAGATGTTCTTTGGTGCCGTAGCCTTTATGCTTGTGGAACTGATAGCAGGGAAATTTTGCATGCAGCTCCAGCATCATCCGGTCCCGCGTCACCTTGGCAAGGATCGAGGCCGCGGCAATGCTGTGGCTGAGGCAATCGCCTTTGATGATCGCTTTTTGAGGAATCGGGACGCGCGGAAGCGTGATTGCGTCGAGCAGCAGATAATCAGGAGAGGGATTGAGCGCCTGCAGCGCGCGCTCCATGGCGATAATTGTGGCCTGGTAGATATTTACCGCGTCTATCGTGCGCTCGTCCGCGACGCCGATACCAAAACAAACCGCCTGGGCCAGGATAAGGTCAAAAAGTCTTTCGCGCTCGCGTTCCCGCACCTGCTTGGAGTCGGTGAGTCCGGGGATGAAATGACCGTCCGGAAGCACAACCGCAGCCGCCACAACAGGACCGGCAAGCGGCCCCCGTCCTGCCTCATCCAGTCCGGCAATGCAACCATAGCCGTCTTTCCGTGCGGTTCGTTCAAAGTGCAAGGGATCGATCGTTGGTTCATCACTGAATAGACCGGCGGTTCCGTCCGAACGGCTATTCTTCAGGCAGGCCCGGCTGCGGGGCATACGAACCTCGAAACAACAATGGAGAATTTAACGTTTGATTCTGATATACCTGAACAGTGGCAAAAAAAACAAATGTCAAATGGTTCTCCTCATGCACAGAGGAGGTTGGCATTTGACATTCGCCTGAACAATGTTAGTAACCGCTTCGCTGTTATTTCTGGGCCGAAGACGCTTCCGGCTGGCTTGGACTTGCTGCCGATGCCAAGACGTTCTCTTTTTCTTTGATGCGGGCGGCCTTTCCGCGAAGTTCTCGCAGGAAGTAAAGCTTTGCTCTGCGGACTTTCCCCTGCTTTGCCAGCTCAATTTTATCGATCATCGGTGAATGGAGCGGGAACAGGCGCTCGACGCCGACGCCGTAGGACAGCTTCCGAACTCGGATGACTTCCCGCGCACCCGCACCCTGCCGGCCGATCACCACGCCTTCATAGACCTGGATTCTTTCCTTGTCTCCTTCTACGACCTTCGCATGAACGCGGATGGTGTCGCCCACGCGGAAGCTCGGAATCCCTTCCTTTAACTGCGCCTTCTCCAATGATTGAATGATATTCATCGCCATTGCAAACCTCCTTAAAAACAGAACCAAGATTCACGATACCCTGCACACGTATGCCGTATCAATTTATATTTAATTCCTGCTTTAAATCTGCCAGTATTCTGCGGTCCTCATCCGTCAAATCAGCCGTTGCGATAAGATCCGGCCTTTTTATCAGTGTTGCTTTGAGGGATTCCTTCCGGCGCCAGTGCTCGATTTCAGCGTGGTTTCCGGAGAGAAGAACCTCAGGCACCTTGATGCCGCAAAACTCCGCGGGCCGCGTATAGTGCGGATAATCAAGAAGGCCGTCTCCGAAGGAATCACGATACGCAGATTCTTCGTCGCCCAAAACTCCGGGCAGAAGCCGTGCCGCAGCGTCGATCACCACAAGCGCCGCAAGTTCACCGCCGGTCAGCACGTAGTCGCCGACGGACAATTCCTCATCAACAAGCGTCTGTACCACCCGCTCGTCAACTGCCTCATAGTGGCCGCACAGCAGAACAATTCTCCGTTTTTCTTCAGAGAGCCGCTCCGCCTGCTGCTGGTCGAACACCCTGCCCTGGGGGGAAAGAAGAATTGTCAGAAATTCCTCATCAGGGTGCTCAGCCTTTATCGCGTTGAACGCGTTGAAAATCGGTTCGGGTTTGAGCACCATGCCCGCCCCGCCGCCGTACGGGCTGTCGTCAGCGGTCTTATGCTTATCGGTCGTATATTCACGGATGTTCCGGATCGTTACCTGCAGGAGCCCTTTTTCCCTGCCCCGCTTCAGAATGCTCTCCTGCAGGGGCCCCGCGAGGATCCCCGGAAACAACGTAAGCACTTCAAAGTTCAGTTTGCGCATTCCCGGTTCCGGTTTTTGCTTCATTCCATCAGGCCGTCCATAAGATGGATAACCATCCTGTTTGACGCTTTGTCGACCTGTCTGACCACCTCTCGCGTGGCCGGAATATAGATTTCCTTCCGGCCGCGTTTAATCACATAGACGTCATTGCTTCCTGTTTGAAGGATGTCGGTAATCGTTCCGAGCTTTTCTCCGCCCTCTGACACGACCTCCATCCCGATAAGTTCAAACCAGTAGTAGCTGCCTTCCGGAAGAGGAACCGCTTCTTCCTGCGGAATTCGGATGTACCATCCGTTGAGCGTTCTGGACTTTTCCGGCGTATCGTAACCGGCAATCAGGAGAAACGGGGCACCATCAACATATCGTGCTGCGGATATTTCAGCGCTGATTTTCTTTCCGGAGGGAGACTCCAGATATATCCGGCGAAGATCTTTAAACCGCTCCGGAAAATCCGTCAGCGTCTCAACCTTCACCTCGCCCCTGACTCCCCAGGGTTTTAGCACTCTGCCGATTGATATAAGCATACGCACCGGACAGCCGCCTGCGTGCGGAATGTCAGTCCTTGAATCCGTCGCTTGTTACTTTGCCGCCGCGTGCTGCTTCATGACCCCGATTTTCGAAAGCAGGGTCTTTACCGTGTCGGATGGGACAGCGCCTTTCTTAAGCCAGCCGAGCGTCTTTTCCTGATCAACCTTGATCTCGGCGGGTTTCTTGAGCGGGTCGTAGGTACCGACCATCTCGATGAAACGGCCGTCTCTCGGCGACCGGGAGTCCGCCACAACCAGACGATAATACGGCTTCTTGTGGGTTCCCATTCTCTTGAGTCTGATTCTTACTGCCATGTGTCCACCTCTTTCTTCTTGATCAATTTCCTTCGTTTCTCGAAATATGCCCGCTGCCCATCGCTGCGGAAAAACCGGCCCGGATGCTAAAACGGCATCCTGCCTCCGAACATCCTGCTCATCTTGCCGCCGGACATGGACTTCATCATCTTGCGCATTTCGGCGAATTGCTTGAGAAGCCGGTTTACATCCTGCACTTGGGTCCCGCTTCCTTTTGCGATGCGGGCACGCCGGCTGCCGTTGATGATCGTATAATCCGTCCGCTCTTTCGGCGTCATCGAGCAGATGATCGCATCCACCTTTGCCAATTCCTTTTCGTTTACCTGCGCATCCGGCAGCTTGACTTTTTTCAACCCGGGAACCATCCCCATGATTGATTCAAGACCGCCGAGTTTTTTGACCTGCTTCAGCTGATTCCGGAAATCATCCAGGTCGAAAGAATTCTTTTTCAGCTTCTTTGCAAGTTCGAGAGCTTCTTCCCGGTCTACAGCCTCCTGCGCCTTCTCAATCAGCGATAAGACATCGCCCATTCCGAGAATGCGCGACGCCATGCGGTCCGGGTGGAACGGCTCAAGGGCGTCGAGTTTTTCACCCATGCCCACAAACTTGAGCGGTTTTCCGGTCACGGCTCTGACGGAAAGCGCTGCGCCGCCCCGGGCATCGCCGTCAAGCTTGGTCAGCACCACACCGTCGAGGCCCACGGACGAGTTAAACTTCTCCGCAATGTTCACGGCCTCCTGGCCGGTCATGGCATCCGCCACGAGCAGCACTTCGTGCGGAGCTACCGCGGACTTGATCTGCCGAAGCTCCTCGATAAGCGGCTCGTCAATCTGCAGCCGGCCCGCAGTATCGAGGATCACCACCTCGTAAAGCGATGAAGCCGCATGTTTCACCGATTCGCGGCAGATAACAACCGGATCCGTCTGATCCGACGAGTACGCATCAACTCCCACCTGTTTTGACAGGGTAACAAGCTGCTGGATTGCCGCTGGCCTGCGCGTATCCGCAGGAACCAGCAGGACCCGCCGCCCGTCTTTTTTAAACATTTTTGCCAGCTTGCCGGCGGTAGTCGTTTTACCGGACCCCTGCAATCCCACCATCATAATGACCGTGGGCGGGTTCGGCGCTAAATGGAGCTTTGCCTGCGTGCCCCCCAAAAGCGAGGCAAGCTCCTCGTGCACAACTTTAACAACCTGCTGGCCGGGAGTAAGGCTGGACAGAATCTCCTGACCAATGGCCCGCTCCTGCACCCGGCCGATAAAGTCCTTGACAACTTTGAAGTTTACATCCGCTTCAAGAAGCGCCAGGCGTACTTCCCGCAGGGATTCTTTGACGTCAGCTTCCTTAAGAAGGCCCCTGCCGCGCAGTTTTTTAAAGACAGATTCTAATTTACCCGTCAGGGAATCAAACATGGAATACACCTGATAAAGAATAAAGAAGATAGAATATATAAGATAAGTCCATCAATGTCAAGGTTTTTCTGCCTCTTCATTCCTGCTTTGAAGTCGGGTATCCCCTGCGGGCAGCTGAAGGATCAAAGCATCTCGTATTTTTTCATTTCTGTTGTCGTCTTGCCGCCTTTTTTCTGGTATAATCACTCATTCTAACTTTTCGGCTCCGGAGACAGGCTTTCTTTTGCTGGCCTGCCGTCCGATGCAGGCCAGGGAGTGTCCTTATGAATCGCTTATTCCGAAATACCATACTGATTGCACTTGTATGCTGTTGTATCGCAGGTCTTCCCATTCCGGTTGTTTCAGGCCAGAATGCGGATCCGACGCGCTCAACCGGGCAATCCGTACGAGCGACGCAAAACCCTCTCCTTGAGGAAATGATGACTCACGACAGTGCTTTTGGGAAAATAGTATCGGCCGTTGCTCTCGGCGACAGCGATAAGGTACATAAAGCCATCCTGTCCATGCACGGCACCATGGATAAGACCCTTGAAGGGGTCCGGACAAGGACGGTAACCCTTCCCAAAAATCCGACACGAATTCCGGAGTTCATCGACATGGACTTGAAGTTCCGTGCCAAACTGGAAGCCCTGGACCGCGCGGCGCGGCACAATAATCAGCGTGAAATGCAGCGAATCACAAACATGCTTTTGGCCGCTTGCGTAAAGTGCCATCAAACATTCAGACAATAGCATCTTCTTCAGTTACCGAGACCCTTCCAGGCAAAAAGCGTTCGCATTTTCGCTTCTTTCGGTTATAATAACCGCATGTCTCTTAAAAGCATTCTGCAAGAAAACCCCCTTGTTCTTGCGCCTATGGCCGGAATTACGGATTTCTCGTTCCGCCTGATCTGCAAGGAACTTGGCGCGGGCCTTGTGTTCTCCGAAATGGTGAGCGTCGAAGCGCTGATTCGCGAGCACAGGCGCACCAAAGGAATGCTTCACACGAATCCTGCCGAACGGCCTGTTGTCTTCCAGATTTTCGGTTCAAAACCCCGCTCCATGGCAGAAGCTGTCCGCATTATTTCGCAGGGTGGTGTGGATTGTATCGATGTCAATATGGGATGTCCCGTACCGAAGATATTAAAAAGCGGTGCAGGGGCCGCCCTGCTGCGCGATATGGGACTGGCGAAGGAGATCATGACGGCGGTTGTCGGCGCTTCAAAAGTGCCGGTTTCGGTAAAAATTCGCCTCGGTTGGGACGCTAACAGCATGGTTGCACCGGATCTGGCACGGGTTGCTGAATCCGTTGGCGTCAGCGCACTCATTGTGCACGGCAGAACCAAAACCCAAGGCTTCTCAGGTCATGCAGACTGGAGCGCGATTGCACGGGTAAAAGCTGCTGTAAACATACCCGTAATCGGCAACGGCGATGTCCGTACTGCCCTGGATGCGAAAAAGCTTCTGGATGAGACCGGATGCGACGGCGTCATGATCGGCAGGGCCGCGCAGGGATATCCCTGGATATTCAGGGAAGCGAAGCAGTATCTGAAAACCGGCGCTCTGCCTGCTCCTCCGTCCCGTGAGGAGCGCCAAACGCTTATGCACAGGCATTTGGATGACCTGATCAGACTCGCTGGTGAAAGCGCGGCAATCCGTGAAATGCGGAAGCACCTCTGCTGGTATACGAAGGGACTGCACGGGGGGGCTGATTTCAGAGAAAAAGTCAACCGCCGGGAGCGGGCTGACGAAGTAAAAAAAGAAATCTCCGATTTTTTTGCCCGTATGGACTGCACCGTTCCGACCGTTTGTAGATGAAGCGATGCGTCCTTGTTGCTGTATCATCTGTGGCATTTTTATTTTTTTTGCAGCGCAACCCGTTTCCTAGGAACTTTTTTTGAATGCCCGATAACAATCAACCAAAAAACGACATCATTGCTGAAGCCCGGCGTGTTCGGGAACTTCGGGAACAGGGCTATCGCGAACAGGCGCTCAAGCTGTTCCCGTGGATCTGTGCCAGATGCGGTCGTGATTTTTCAGGAAAAAAACTGAGGGAACTCACGGTCCATCACAAAGACCACAACCACGATAACAATCCTCCGGATGGCAGCAACTGGGAATTACTCTGCCTGTATTGTCATGATAATGAGCACCAGGAATACCTCGACGCTGACGTTTACGGCAGCGAAAGCACTGAAGGCAGAAAAAAGACCGCGGTGGATTACAAACCTTTGACAACACTCGGCGACCTGCTGAAAGACAAGTTAAAGGATGGAACGTGACAGTGACAGACGACACCTCTGCTGATCAGCCGGACGCCCCTGCTGTTTCCCGGGGACCGGAGGAACCTGTTCTCTGGCCGCTCAAAGATATCCTTCTCGGATTGCTGCTTCTGGCGGCCTTCGCGGCAATCGGCTTGGCAGCGCACCACTCCAAAGCATTACACTACCGCCCTTGGCTAGCGGCTCCCGTCGCCTTTTTCGCGCAGGTGCTCCTCTTCGGCTCGCTGTTTTTCTATGCTTTCACCGTCACCAGAAAACGGAATGCCTGGCCCCTGATCAACTCGCTGCAGCCTTCGGTAATTTTCCAGGAAGCAATAATAGGCATCACCTGTGTTTTACTGATTGGGTTGTTTATCGGACCGGCGGTAAAGCTCGTGGAAGTTTTGTTTAAAATACAACGCGGCATGGACCCGATGCTGCAGTGGCTGCAGAATGCGCC
Source organism: uncultured Nitrospiraceae bacterium (assembly GCA_964586075.1). Classification (GTDB taxonomy): domain Bacteria; phylum Nitrospirota; class UBA9217; order UBA9217; family UBA9217; genus JBAZLV01. The sequence goes on from CAZPGZ010000001.1 coordinate 97,900, forward strand.
TAATTCCTTTCTTGCCCTGGCCATCTTGATTATGGCTGTCACGATAGGCCCCGTTGTCGAGGAGTTTTTTTTCAGAGGATTTCTCTATAACGCGCTGAAAACCCGCCTTCCTCTCTGGCTGGCTTCGGTCGCCCAGGCCGCAGTTTTTTCTGTGCTCCATAATTACAATATCCTGAACAGTTTTGCCGTTTTTTTGCTGGGTATTGCGTTCGCCCTGGTGTATGAGTATCGAAAAAGTCTTCTCTCCCCGATACTGGTGCATATTTTTTTCAACGGCATCTGGGCAGTTCCTCTCCTGATTTTGTTTTTTCAAAATTACCATGCCCCGGCCGCAACCTGGGCAGAAGCAAAAACAAGCCCTGTTTGGCTGCTTCACACGGACAGAGAAAAAATCGAACGGCAGCAGGATGGAGCAGGCCAACTGGATTATGCTGTTGCCACCTGGGGAGACAAAGGATCGAAGCACTGGAAGAAGCTGACGCTTGCGTATTCGGCGGTTTCTTATTATTTCCCTCATGACCGAATTGCATGCGCAAAAGCACAGCTCGGCATGATCGAGATTTATGACAAATATCTCAGGGACTATAGAAGGGCGGTTATAGAAGCTGACCATTTCGCAGAACGTTATTCCGACCAGACAGAATACTATGCTGCTGCAATGGCTAGGCAGGGGCATGCGTACTTGCAGTTAAAAGATTTTGCCGGAGCTGACCGTGCGTTTCACACTGCTCTCAGCTTATGCAACGGTTATTCCGCAACCTGCAAATCAGCACAGGAAGGAATCGCGTGGGTCAGATATCTGAACGGAAACAAATGACCTTCTTTTTGCGCGAATGAGTATGGCAAAAAACTCACACGACATTCCGCACGATTGTATCTCGATAATATTCAACAATGCGTTTTAGTAAAAGATACCGTTCATTCAGGGCCAGCTCAAGATACAATGAACTGTCCAGAAGAATATTCAGTACGTCCTGTTTATCCTCGCAGTTGCATATTTTCACAGCATTGTTTTCCATAACTGAAAACCATCCTTTACTCGTTGTCTTCTTATCATAATATTTGCATTATGCATACCATTTTTTATTTCCTGCAAAAACAATCTCTTTCCCGCACTGTCATGTTTAAGACTCGCTGATATGTGAAAATTTTGGCAGGCGTACGGCATTTTTTGCCGAAAATGAATATAATCGACCAAAAGTCGTATATCGCAATGCGTTAATCTTCCTTGTGTGATTAATAGCAACCAGCATGAAGCGTTTTTTATTGTTTTCCCGCTTTGCAAATGCTAAAATTACTACGTTATAGTTGCAATCGATTGCCAATATCTGCATTACTGATGTTCCTTTCTTCAAACCAAGTTCAGCCTTTGCATTAATCAGGTGCACGCGGGAAACTGCGAATCTTTTACAAGCATACCGAGGATAAAAAGTGTATATTTCCGGCAGACGGCCGGACAGCTTATTACTCATCCTTGATCAATTTCTTGTTATCGACCTGGGGGAACAGCCTTATGCACAATAAAAAAAGCTGGACAGGACATCGCTCCGCATTGCGCATTGTTGCCATTTATGTCGTATTTGCGGCATTGTGGATATACTTTTCTGATACCGTTCTCGGCCTGCTTGTACAAGACCCCGCGATTCTTGTCCGTATCGCCGTCTTGAAAGGTCTTTTTTTTATTTTTGTAACCGCCATTCTGCTTCATCACCTCATCGCAAGGGACATTATAAAACATCAGCAGACCGAGCGGGACCTGCGGGACAGCGAGGCGCGTTTCAGCCTGTTGTTCGAAAATATGGTGGAGGGGTTTGCCTATTGCAAAATGATTTTTGACGACCAGGACCGCCCTGAGGATTTTGTTTATTTGGATGTCAATAGTGCGTTCAAGAAACTGACCGGCCTCGAAAATGTGAAAGGCAAAAGAGTCTCCGAAGTTGTTCATGGAATCCGCGAGGCCCACCCGGAGCTGTTCGAAATTTACGGCCGCGTTGCTTTAAGCGGCAAACCGGAAACATTGGAAATAGACTTCAAGCCTCTTAAAATATGGCTGTCCATAGCGGTCTACAGCGCGGAGAACAGGTGCTTTATAGCCGTCTTTGAAAACATAACGGAACGCAAGCGCGCCGAGGAGGAACGGGAAGCAACTCTTGAGCTGTTGCGTGTTTGCAACAGAGCAGGCGACTTGCAGGAATTGATGAGGGATCTGTCTCGTTCTTTTCAGCAGATCACGGGCTGCGAAACTATCGGATTCCGGCGAAAAGAAGGAGAAAGCTTCCCGTATTATGAAATAAACAGCGCTCTTAAGGCTTTTGCTCTGGTTGAGAATACGCTCTGTTCAGACGGTATCGCTCCAAACAGTGGAAAACAGAATCCTGCAGACCTGCGCACGCTTGCATGCATATGCGGCAGTATTATCCGCGGCAGCTTTGATGCAACAAAGCCTTTTTTTACCTCGCACGGCAGTTTTTGGACAAACGCCCTTTCAGAACTGCTGACGGACAGTTATGATGCCGGCCGGCTGGCTGCAAAACGCCTCCAGTGCGCCCTTTTCCGTTATGAGTCGGTTATCTTGATTCCGATCCGCTCGCAGGGAGAAACCCTGGCCTTGATTCAGTTTCATGACAAACGGAAAGGGCTTTTTACCGAGGAAAAAATCCTTCTTTTGGAAAAATTGGTTGACTATGTGGCAATCGCAATCGCAAAGCGAAAAAATGACGAGCGGCTGCGGGAAACAACCCAGCGACTTCAGATGGCAGCAGCTTTCACCGGACTGGCCATTTGGGACTGGGATTTGTACGCCAATACCTTCATCTGGGACGATCGCATGTTCCTGCTCTACGGCATCCCCAACGATTCTTCTCCCGTGCGATTCGAAACATGGAAGAAAGCTCTCCACTCCGGCGACGCAGACCGCGTCGTGGCAGAGACACAGATGGCCTTCCGGGGAGAAAAAAATTTCGACACCGAGTTCCGCATTCTGCTGCCGGATGGAACCCTGCGGATTATCAAAGCAGAGGGGGTCGTCCTCAGGGACGCACAATCCAAACCAATGCGGATGATCGGCATAAATAAGGACATTACCAGGCAGAAGGAGCTTGAGGAAAAATTCATTCAGGCGCAAAAAATGGAGGTTGTCGGGCTGCTGGCAGGCGGTGTAGCGCACGATTTCAACAATATTCTGACCGCAATAATCGGATACGGGAATCTTCTGAGAATGAAATTGCCCGCAGCGGACCCCTTGCATCATTATGTCGAGCAAATTCTCACCTCATCGGAAAAAGCCGCAAGCCTTACGCAAAGCCTGCTCGCTTTCAGCCGAAAGCAGGTGATGCACCCCATCCTCATCGATGTCAATGAAACCGTGAACAGCACAAAAAAATTGCTGTCGCGGGTTCTTGGCGAAGACATTGCGTTGGATGTCAAAACTACGGATTTCCCTCTGATGGTCAGAGCAGACACAGGTCAGATAGAACAAGCGCTCTTGAATCTTGCCGCAAATGCGCGGGACGCGATGCCTCAGGGAGGAACGTTAACAATCACGACTCAGGACACCGAAATAAGCGAACAGTTTATTCAGGAGCAGCGGTACGGCAGCCCCGGAAAATTCGCTCTTATTTCCATCACGGACACCGGGGTGGGAATGGACCGGGCTATGCAGCAGCATCTTTTTGAACCTTTTTTTACGACCAAGGAAGTCGGCAAAGGGCCAGGATTGGGGCTGGCAATGGTCTACGGAACCATCAAACAACACGGCGGGTTTATCGGCGTCAGCAGCGATCCGGGCAAGGGCACGTGTTTTAAAATTTATCTGCCGCTTAGTCAAACCAGCGCTCAACAAATCGGGAAAATGCCGGCATCCGCAATCGTGCGCGGAACGGAGATGCTCCTTCTTATAGAAGACGACGAGATGGTCAGGAAGGTAACGAAAACCATGCTGGAAGGGTTGGGATATGAAGTCCTTGAGGCTGCCAAAGGGGAACAAGCCCTCGAACTTTTCCGAGAAAACAAAGAACGGGTCCAGCTGGTCATTTCTGATATGATCATGCCGGGCCTGAGCGCCCGTGATGTTCATAAGGAGCTGCAGAACATCCGTCCGGATATAAAAATATTGTTCATCAGCGGATACACTGCGGATGTACTCGAGCGAAAGGGAATTGAAAAAGAAAAAACGCATTTTATTTCAAAACCCTTGCGTCCGGATACGCTTTCAAAAAAAATACGGGATGTTTTGGAAGGGTAGTCTTTCACGAGCCCGGGACAGGCAATTCGTAGAAAGCAACACTGCTTCGGCATTATTCAGAAAGAGAGGTTCCCCCTTTTATCATCTCCAGCTGTTCCCACCGCTCATATGCTTCTGCCAGTTCTTTTTTCAGGACTTCAAGGCGGTCAGTATATTCGGTAACTTTTGCACCGCTCTCGCGGTAAAAAACAGGATTTGCCATCATTTGAATGATTCGTTCCTGCTCTTGTTCGAGGTCTTCTATGCGCGCCGGAAGCGCCTCCAGCTCTTTTTGTTCCTTGAACGTCAGTTTCCGTTTTCTTTCAGACTGGACGCGGACCGGTTCCTTTTTTTGCGACTGCCCGGTTTGCACGATCTGCGCTCCGGTCGGTTTTCTCTGACGCAACCAGTCATCATATCCGCCCACGTATTCGGTTATTTTGCCGTCGCCTTCAAATACCAGCGTGCTGGTCGCCACATTGTTGATAAACGCGCGGTCATGACTGACCAGCAGCACGGTTCCGGAATACTCCAGCAGCAGCTCTTCGAGCAAATCCAGAGTTTCGATGTCCAAGTCATTCGTGGGTTCATCCAAGACCAGCACATTCGACGGCAGCGTGAAGAGCTTTGCCAGCAGGAGGCGATTCCGCTCTCCGCCGGACAGAATCTTTACCGGGCTGCGTGCGCGCTCGGGCGCGAACAAAAAATCCTGCAAATAACCGATGACGTGGCGTCTGTTTCCGTTGATCGTCACGTGATCGCTGCCGTTTGCCACGTTGTCTTGAACTGTTTTTTCTTCGTCAAGCTGCGCACGGTGCTGGTCAAGGTATGAGACCTCGACATGTGCGCCGCAGCGGACCGAGCCTTGCTGCGGTTTCAGCTGTCCCAGCAGCAGTTTCAGCAGGGTGGTTTTGCCCGACCCGTTCGGACCGATGATGCCCACCTTATCTCCGCGCAGGATGGTGGTTGAAAAACCATCTACGACAGGCCGGTCGTCGTAGCGAAAACTCACCTCACGGGCCTCAATGACAAGCCTGCCTGTCCGCTCCGCTTCCTGCACCTGCATGCGCGCAGCACCGGCCGCTTCGCGCCGTTCACTCCTGATCCTCCTCAGCTCCTTCAGCGCCCGGACGCGGCCTTCGTTTCTCGTCCGGCGCGCTTTGATGCCCTGCCTGATCCAGGCTTCCTCCGCCGCAAGCTTTTTGTCGAATTTTGCATTCTCCACGGCCTCCGCATCAAGGGCGGCCTGTTTTCGTCCAAGATAGAGATCATAGTTTCCGGGCCAGCTCGTGAGCCTGCCGCGGTCAAGGTCAAGGATTCGTGTCGCAAGCTTCTGAAGCAGTGCGCGATCATGGGTCACGAAGAGCACTGTCCCTCCGAATCCGAGCAGAAATTCTTCGAGCCACGCAATAGCCTCGATATCAAGATGGTTTGTGGGTTCGTCCAGAAGCAGCAGATCCGGCTCTCCTGCCAGGGCTTTCGCGAGCAGGACACGCCGCTTCAAACCTCCCGACAGTCTTGAGAACTCAGCGTCTGCATCCAGCTCCAGGCGAGACAGGACCGTCTCCACGCGTTGCTGCATTTGCCACGCTCCCGCGGCTTCCAATTTATGCTGCACATCCTCCAGCTCCGCCATCAGTTTCGTGCTGTGCCCGCGCGCAAGGCTGAGGCTTGCGGCATGGTAGCCGGTGAGCAGCTTTCCCTGCTCGCCAAAAGCACCTGCCACAATGTCAAACACGCTGCCCTGAATATCTTGAGGAACTTCCTGGGTCAGAAGCGAAATGCGCACTCCCTGCTGAAAGACAAGCCTGCCGCTGTCAGGTTTTATCTCTCCGGCGACAAGCTTCAGAATGGTGGATTTTCCGGTGCCGTTCCTGCCAACAAGGCAAACACGTTCGCCCCGGTCGATGGACAGGTCCGCGCCTTCAAGCAGCAGTGGTCCTCCAAAGCTGACTTTTATGTCTTGCAAACTGACGAGTGCCATTTCGCCGCACACTGTACCCTGTGCACCGTGGAATTGCAACTGAAATCATTTTTTTACGCGTGCGCCCAATTCGGCTTTTGTGCTATAGTTATTACCATACATTTGGAGGAGGTTTTTACTATGAAAATTGCTTTTCTCGGACTGGGAATCATGGGAAGCCGCATGGCCATGAATCTGCAGAAAAAGGGACATGAACTTGTTCTTTACAACAGAACCAGAAAAAAAGCCGAAACCCTCATTGCAAGCGGGGCCAGGTGGGCTGCCACTCCCGCGGAGGCGGCTAAACAGGCTGAAGTGGTCATCACCATGCTCGCAAAACCCGACGTCATCGAGCACGCAGCGCTGCACAAGGAAGACGGATTTCTTGACCGACTTGCTAAAAATGCTTTGTGGATCGATTGCAGCACGGTGAATCCGTCCTTTACCAAACGCATGGCGGCGGAGGCAAAAAAGCGTTCAGTCCGTTTTCTTGACGCTCCGGTCATGGGGTCCAAAATCCCTGCGGAACAGGGTCAGCTTCTTTTTTTTGTCGGCGGTGAAAAAGCCGACCTTGAATCAGCGCTCTCTCTTTTTGAAGCGATGGGCAGAGCGGTAGTACCGGTGGGCGACTGCGGCATGGGGTCTGCCATGAAGATCGTCAATAACATCATGGTTGCGCAAGCCATGGTCGCTTTTTCAGAAAGCGTTGTCCTCGGCATGTCTCTCGGCATCCCGAAGGACATGCTGCTGAATGCTCTCTCTACCTCTCCGGTATTTCCACCGGTTTTGGCTGTCAGAAAAACGAAAATTGAAACGGAAGCTTTTGAACCCGACTTTCATCTAAAGTGGATGTACAAGGACCTGCAGCTGGCTGCAGATACGGCGTATGAAGCCGGTGTTGCCATGCCTGCAACGAATGCCGCAAAAGAGCTTTTCGCCCTGGCAGTGCGCAGCGGGCTCGGGGAACAGGATCTTTCCGCTGTATACAAACTCTTAAGCGAAAGAAAACAATAGGCGTTGTGTGTCTGGAAGAAAGCAACCGATCCGGTGGTGTCGCTGCTGCGCGGCTGTACAGAGCGACAAAAAATGATTTACACCTTCGTCCAATTCACATACAATAGCACAATGAACTCCGGAACCATGTCTGTGCGTAAAATCCTGCAGACGGCCGCTGCAGTTGCGATACTTTTCCTGGTCTCAACACTCCTCGGGTGTGCAACGTTCAGGATCCCGCCGCCCAAGACTCCTCCAGAGCCACTGGTAACGCAGCCTGCCGAACGTTCCATAATAACCGTGCCTATTGTCGTCTCCATGACCGCACTTACCGACAAGCTCAATCTCCTGTTGTCCAGAAGCAGAGCGCTAAATACATTGAACCAGGAAAACAATATTTCCGGCAAGCTTCAGAATTTTCTCAACGGCCGTCCGGCGGTGCCGGACGATGAGCTGCTGAACAATATCTATCTGCGCATGGCAGTGGCCAGGGCGTGGGATGCCTTGCAGAATCCCATCAGGCTGAATTACGACCTCTCGCTGCTGCTGAACCTTCAGGAAGTCCTCGTTGCACGTCCCGTGCGGAAAAGGGATACTTCAACCGTTCTGGTCGGTCTTGTCGCCATGCCGTCGCTGGTAAGCGGCAATATGCAAAAATCTTCGTCCCAGCCAGCTCCTAAATTTTCCAGGACGCAAGAGCTGTCCCGAGATGGTTTTCATATTGCAATAAACAACGAGCTGTCATTCAATTTCATCGGCGAGGAGCTTACGAGGAATACGGCCGGCGTGCTCTATCATTCGAACGGAAAACGTTTTCGCATTGATCGGATCAGAATATATGCGTCCGGCGACTCAGCGGTACTGGAAATAAAAATCACAGGAGCTGCCTCAGGGACGCTGTATCTGTCCGGTACCCCTGCATACGATGCATCTGCGGAAACACTGTTCCTGCAAAATCTTGACTATACATTCGAAACAAAAAACATTCTTGCCAGGACCACGGACTGGCTGCTGCACAGCGATTTACAGGCAACCTTGTCGGACCAGGCAAAATGGTTCATCGGCGATAAAATTGCAATGGTAAAGGACCGGTTGACGGAGGCCTTAAACCGCAAAGTGAATCAATACGTAAGCATCACGGGAAAGGTTCAACGGGTGCGGTTGGAAGCGGTGGGGGTAACGAACAATTCATTAAAAGCCGTTTTTAGAGCCGATGGAACAGCCGAGATCAGCGTGTTTTAGAACTCCGGAGTCAGTCGATATCCGGCTGCCTGCTTCTCATTCTTTTTAACCTTCCGCGCTTCTTTTTGCTCTCAATCCTGCTTTCTTTCGCCGCCTTCGAAGGTCTGGTTTTTTTTCTGGGTTTTGGTTTTTCCGCAGCCTTGCGCAGCAGCTCAATAAGCCGTGTAACGGCATCTTCACGGTTCTGTTCCTGAGTCCGAAACCGGCGCGCATCAATAATAAGAACACCGTCCTGTGTAATGCGCCTTCCTCCCAGCCGGATAAGACGGGTGCGGACATCACCCGGCAGGGACGGGGAATTCCCCACATCGAACCGAAGCTGCACAGCGGTCGCGACTTTATTTACGTTCTGTCCGCCGGGACCTGATGCCCTGACATAAGAAAGCTGAATTTCGTTTTCATCCAAAAAGAGCGTGCTGCTGACCGGGATCATGGTTTGGTCTCCTTTAAAAATCCCGCGCGCGGGATGCACACTGTTGATTGCGAACGCTATTAGTACAACCGCGAAATAATGGCCGGTACTGCGGTCTCAACATTCAGTATACGGTTCCCCGTCTGAACCGGCGTAAATCCCTGCTGTATAAACTTATCGATTTCGTAAGGTATGAAGCCGCCTTCGGGACCGATTGCGAGTGTGGCTGCTTTTTGTATGCTGCGCGGACAATCCTTCGCTGCTGTGGGGTGGGCCACAAAGGCAAGCGTTCCGGCAGCAAGACCGGGCAGCTCATCTTCCACGAACGGCTTGAAAAACGGCCGGAGCAGCATTTCAGGAAGGACCGTGTCTTTGGCCTGTTCAAGGCCCGCCACCAATTCCTCTTGCAGGGACTCCCTGCGCAATACCGGACTCTGCCAGTAGCTCTTTTCCACGCGAAAGCTGTTCAGCAGAACAATCCGTTTCACGCCCAGAGCGCTGACGGAACGGAGCACTCGCTTTAACACTTTCGGCCTCGGGAGTGCCAGCAGAAGGGTCAGGGGAAGCGGTGACGGCGGTTGCCGATCAAATTGCACCGCCATTTCAAGAACGGTTTCGCTGAGACGAGTGATTGTTCCAGTGCCGATTCTTTCGCCAGCCTTGCCGACGCACAGGCTGTCTCCGACCGAGGCATGATGCACTGTCAAAACGTGCTGTAAGCGACGGCCTTGCAGCCGCACGTGGTTTTTATCGCCGTTAAAATCATCCGGAAAAAGAAGGATGAGGTTCAACAATTCCTCCTGCTGCCGTTTTGATATCCGGCCTGCTTTCGCCGTCCGGTTTATGGAAACGGTTCATACTGGACGCGTGCAATGACAAAACAGGCTTCGCCTTTGGGCCGCTTCACGATTACTTCATCGCCCTCCGATTTTTTCATCAGGGCTCTCGCCAGCGGTGAATCCATGCTGATCAGTCCTCTGGCCGGGTCGAACTCATCCGGTCCGACAATGCGGTAATCGAAGATGCTGCCGTTCTCATCTTCCAGGCGCACCCAGGCACCAAAAAATACGCGGGACACATCATCCGGTTTTCCATCGACCACCACAATATGCTCCAGCCGTTCTTTCAGATGATGGATGCGGCTGTCAATCTCGCGGAGCTGTTTTTTGCGGTAGATATACTCCGCATTCTCTGACCGGTCCCCCTCCGCCGCTGCCGCTGCGAGCGCGGCGGTCACTTCCGGACGCTTGCTCCTCCAAAGAAATTCAAACTCATCACTCAGCCTTTTTTTCCCTTCTGCTGTTATGTATTTTGACCCGGGCTTTTGCGGTTGCTTGTATCTGCTCATTTGTTCATGGTCCCTGCAAGTAATTTTCTCATGCCTTGAGGAAAGGGCCTAAGACTGGAGCATCCTCTTCCTGTTCGTCAATCCTGCGTACCACCGTGTCTTTTTCTACTTTGCACCGTTTATGTTCCACAACCAACCGATTAAAAGAAGCTATGCTGCCTCTCTGCAAATGCTCAAATGCTTTATTCTCGGTTGAAGCGTCTTTATCAAACCTCGTAACCAACCGCCGGCTGCCTTCTCCGCAAAGGTAGAACTCTCGTTTCCCTTTTGATACAAGAGGATCGCTTACAACACGAAATACGCCCGTGCCGTAGCAATCCCGCAGCGAACGCCCGTCGTTTCTAAGAACGAAATAGGAAAATTTGAGTGAATCTCTGCGAAGTCCTGCCCGTTTGTCAATCTCCTGTATAAATGAAGGAGCTGTCCAGGAAATATCTTCATGGCACCAGTCTTTCTGCATTGCAAGCGCCGGGCAAGCACCGGTGAAAAGGCAGGGTGCATAAACAGAGAAGCCATGGTCCGCGAGTGCGTTCCGCACCCCTATCATCTCGCGGGAAGTCGTTCTCAGGGCGGGTTCGATGACAATGCAGCTGCCGTCATCACGGAGAAGACAGTTCAGAATTTTGTTGAGCATCTCTGTCCGCTTTGCGACCTTTTCCTCGGCTTGCAGAAACAATTCGTTCAGAACATTCGAGAGGATGATTATGTCGAAGCGATTCTCGCGCAGATGTTCCACTTCGGTGACGTCTGCCAGTATGAATTTTAAGGAGGCCGGAACCTGCAGTGCGTCGCGATGTTCAGAAAACTGCTCCTTTGCTACCGTCAGATTTTCCTCCACTTGATCAACCGCAACGAACTCCAGCTGCGGCATGTTGTCCCTTCGTGCAAAGAACTCCATTGCACCCAACACTGCGGTGCCGGGTCCGCAGCCTATGTCAAGAATGCGCAGTTTATTTTTTGTAAGCAATCCGTCCGGGTGCCGGGAAAGCTCGGCCAGAGGCTGGTGTATCTTTTTCCTATTCGTAGCGAGAAAATACGCCGTGTACGCTTCCCGCAAACCGGGATCGGTGAGATAGGAAACAGGAAGGTTTTTCCGCTCCCGCGTCAGAAGCATGGAAAGGCGCGATACGTTTGCGGCAATTCTTTTTAAGTCGGTTTTCATGGAAAAACGGTTCCGTAGTCTGTTAAAAACTGGTTTCTGAAGTTCTGCTATTCTTCCCTGCCGAGCACATATCCGGAGTAGAACAATTTTTCTTTTCCGTTGACGGTAATCACTCTGATTGTCTCCCCCATGCTCCGTCCGCCTAAGCCAGCCAGCACAGCTTCAGTATCTGAAACCGGCTTTAGCGGAAACCGAAAGGTGCTTTTGAAAAAAAACGGCAGACTGCATTCTGCAAGGAGCAAATCTTTTTCAAAGCGAACAGCAATTTTGCTCAGCAGAGGAAAGTCGTCTCCCAAATTTTCGATCCGATAGTTTCCTGCCCGCATTTGCCATATTTTCGGAATCGGCATGTTCCGGATTTTTTCCGCTACGAGCAAATCGCTGCCTTTGGTTGTTGCCCGGAGTATTTCGCGTCCTGCCACCTTTGCGTAGGACACTTCGTAGTCATCGAGTTCCGCCAGACTGAAGGGGAACAGACCCAGCAGGGCGTATTTTGCTCCAAATTTTCCATTACTATGCGGTATGAGATGAAATGTCCTGTTCAGGGCTTCGAGATCAAATCGGTCAGACTTTGGCGTTATCTCTGCAAGACCCACCATGGATGCATAGTTTCCGGCGTATGTCCGTAGGACATCCTGAGACAGCGGAAGATCCGTCTCCTGCGGGGCTTCAGGAATAGGCTGCTTGATGCCTGTTTTTGTTTCGAGCGCAAGGGTAAGCGCCTGTACCGCGACTTTGCTCACCATCCGCCCCGTTGTGGAAGAGTTTGAAAGCACGATCACCCCCAGCTTGTGTTTCGGCAGAACAATCATGGCGCTGCGAAACATCATGGTGGCGCCGACCTTATGCGCGACCGTGCCTGCATTCAGAATCTCAATTTCACCAAGCCCGCCCAGCATCCAGCCAAGCCCGACGCGGAGCCCCAAATCCAGGGGAACATTTTCATTTTGGGGCCTGAACATCATCGCGAGCGTTCCGGGCTTGATGATTTGCCGGTTGTCCAGCACCCCGTTTGCGAACAGCATCTTCATGAATCGGCTCATGTCCAATACTGTTGAGTACATGCCGGTGGCGGGAACATCCCGCAACGGTGGATCATCCATCTCTTTTCCCTTGGAATAACCGGCAGACAGCAGCGATAGTGCCGTCGGTGGGGTGAAACCGGAATGGCGCATATTGAGCGGCTTCAGCTGCGTACCCTGGACGAACTGGGCGTAGTCCTGTCCGCTTACACGCTCAATCACGAGACCGAGCAGATCATAACCTATGTTGGAATACGAAAAAATGAATCCCGGAGGATACGCCGCATACTCGTCCTTGATCAGCCTGGTAATGGCTGAAAAGGAATCCGGATTTTTGCTCCACATCCCTTTTTGGAAGTCGGACGGCAGTCCGGAATGGTGGGTAACGAGATCACGAACGGTAATCGGCGTTTTTGTTTCAAACCGCGTTCGGATTGCAAATTCCGGAAGAAGTGATTTGAGAGGTGCATCGATATTCAGCTTTCCCTGCTCTGAAAGCTGCATTGCTGCGAGCGTGGTAAAAATTTTGGTAAGGCTGCCGATCCGGTACACGGTATCCGGAGTTGCAGCTTGGTCTTTTCTGATATTGGCGTATCCGAATCCCTGTGCCCATACCAGCCTCTGGTTATCCACCAGCGCGATACTCAAACCGATCGCATCGGTTTTTTTCATTTCATTTCGAATAAACTGCGCTGCCGACTCCTTGACGGAATCATAGTTGATTTGCAACACGACGTCGGCACGGTCTTCCGCTGCCGCCGCGACAAGTATGGCGGGAACGGCAACGCAACTCACGATCAAGGTCAGAAGATATCGTTGAATAACCCCTATCACCACACGCTCCTTCAGCGCCGATTTCACTGTCTATTCTTTAGCGGACTTCACCCTCCTGCATGGCCCGGACGAACTGTTCTGCAATCCGACCATTTCTGCCGCCCGCGCCGAGGGCCCATTGAATGGCTTTTTGCTCAAGCTCGCTTTTTTCCATGCGAACGCCGTACTTTGCCGCATAGGAGGCAACAATATCAAGGTACGTCTCCTGCGAAAAGTGATAAAATCCGAAACGCAGACCGAAGCGGTCCACCAGGGAGACCTTTTCTTCCACGGTGTCCGACGGTCTCGTAATATCGCCGTCATTATCCGAAAAACGGGTCGGGATAAGGTGCTTGCGGTTCGACGTGGCGTAAAAGACCACATTCGAGGGAATTTGCTCGAGACCGCCGTCCATAATTGTTTTCATCTGCTTGTAGTCCGTCTGGTTTTCCTCGAACGACAGGTCATCGAGAAAAAGAATGAACCGGTAGGAGGCGTTTCGGGCCAGAAGATCATATATATCCTGAAGCGTGAGAATATCGTGTTTATAAATCTGGATCATGCGAAGCGGTGTGTTTTTAAACGTCGTCAGCAGCGACTTCAGCAAAGACGATTTTCCGGTGCCCCGTTCACCCCACAGCAGAACATTGTTTGATTTTTTGCCGTCGATAAAATGCTGGGTATTGCGGAATACTTCCTGCTTTATCATCTCAATGCCGATAAGGTCTTCCTGGCACATCTGCACCGGTCGTTTGATCGGTTTCATGATTTTTTTCGTGCCGTCCCAGATAAAAGCCTGGTAGTCCTCAAACGCTGGTTTGTCCGAGCCCTCATTAACATATCGGTCAAGCAGTTTGTCGAGTTTAACAAGTATGCGTCCCAAATTCTGGTCTTCCATGTTGCCTTTCTTCTCCTTCTTTTCTAGAAATAAATCAAGAATCGTGCTCATTGTTCCAGTTTTCAATCGTTCGTCGGTCATGGTTTCACTCGTTTCGGTTCATAGGTGCAAAAGGGCTCCGCGGCAAGGTAATCGCCGGAAACGGCAAAAGCCCTCGCACGGCAGCCGCCGCAAATCCTGCGGTACTCACAGATGCCGCATTTACCGTGGTATCGGTCAAGGTTCCGCATTTCACGAAACAATTGCGACGTGTTCCATATTTTCGAGAAGGGCTCGCTCCTGATGTCGCCGGCCTCTTCCTCGAGAAAGCCGCAAATTTGCACCTTTCCCACGTGGGATACGAAGGCAAAGCTTTGTCCTCCCATGCAGCCTTTGGTCATGGCGTCAAGGCCGTGCGAAGCAGGGGTAACGATTTTTCCCTTGCGCTGTTCTTCCTGCCGGAAGATACGATAATAATGCGGAGCACAGGTGGGTTTGAATTGTATCGGAACCTTGTCTCTCATGTCGTAAAACCATTTCAGTGTTTTCTCGTAGTCGGCGGGAGACACTTCCATATCAGCAAGGGCCTTGCCGCGGCCGGTCGGCACCAGAAGGAATGGATGGTACGCTACGGCGCCGAGCTTGACTACCATTTCGAGAAGCTGCGGCAAATCTCCCACATTGTGCTTTGTAACCGTGGTATTGATCTGAAATTCCACGCCGGCCTTTTTGAGGTTTTCGATTGCCTGCATCACGCCTTCAAACGCCCCTTCCACACGTCGAAACGCATTGTGGCTCTCTGCGGTCAATCCGTCGAGGGAGAGTGATACCCGCATAATGCCGGACCTTTTGATTTTTTTTGCAAGTTCTTCAGTCACGAGCAGACCGCAGGGGGCCATCACCATGCGGAGCCCCAGCTGAGAACCGTATGCAGCAATGTCATAAATGTCGGTGCGCATCATGGGCTCGCCGCCGGTAAGAATCATGATCGGATCGCTGAATGACTTGACATCATCCAGAAAACGGCAGCATTCCTCCGTTGTTAGTTCTCCTTCGTAGGGGCCGTATCGCGCTGCAGCTCTACAGTGAATACAGTTAAGGAGGCAGCTTCTGGTCACTTCCCAGGCAATTAACCGCGGCAGATAATTCATTGCAGAGTGCCCTCCTGCGAAAGGACCACGGGAGGACTCTGATGTCGGATAAGAGGACATATCTTTCCTTAGTTCAGGTTATGCTGCTTTTTGGGACGGCAGCGGTCCACCATACACAAAAAATCAAACGGATACCGGATCAAAAAGATTTTTCAAGTCCGCCATGGCATGAATCGTATAATCCGGTCCTGCTTTTTTCAGCTCCTCCTCAGAACGAAATCCGTATGTGACCGCACAGGTAATAATACCCGCTGCTTTGCCTGCCTGAATATCCGTCGTGCCGTCCCCAATAATTGCCGTACGCTCCTTGGCAATCGCGTGCTGTTCCATGATCCTGAAAATAGCATCCGGAGCAGGTTTGAGCGGCAGGCCGAAATCCGCGCCGATAATCATGTCAAAATACTGCACTATCCCGAGGTGTTCAAGCAATGGTTTGCAGAACTCCATGCTTTTGTTCGTAATAACCGCCTTCGGAATCTGACTGAAACATTCCAGTGTTTCCCTGACCGAGGGATACAGCGCAGAATGCGTCGTGAAGTTTTGACGGTGATGTTCCTTGTACAGTGCAACTGCCTCTGCAAGGTTCTCGGCTCTGCCGCCGAAGGAGCGTTCGACGAGCTTGCTGATTCCGTCTCCCACGTAACGGCGAACAGTCTGCATTTCGAGCGGTTGCCTGCCGAAGCGGCCGAGCACGAAATTGGTCGACGCGGTTATGTCGCCGAGCGTATCGACGAGCGTTCCGTCCAGATCAAAGATAAGAAGACTGACTGGCTTCATAAAAAAACACCCCATCATGAGATTCCGACAGCACAGATACACGAACGGAAAAACCGCGCATATGCTGTTCATCGTGTTGTACAATCAGGCATTAGGCAAGCTGGGCGCCACGCAGTCAAGATCCGATATGCCCAAATATGCCAAAGGATTATCCGAGGCAAACTGGTAGGCCCGTTCCGGAGGTGTCCCGTGCTCAATCAGATTTGCTACCGCATCTGCCAAGGCTATTCCACTTCCCAACAGCATGCCGCCGGCTCCCCGCAGAGGGCCGTTTCCCCAGTCCGGGCCCTTTACTGAATCGGAAATAAGCAGAATTTTTTTCGCTGATTTCATGTCAAACAACATCTTGAGGCTTTGCGGATGGACATGAACCATATCTGCGATCACTTCCACGTACAGGTCCTCGTCCATGAGCCCGAACCCCGTAAGACCGGGTTCCCGGTGGTGAAAACCCCGCATGGCATTAAACACATGGGTAATACCCGTAGCACCGGCACGTTTTCCCTCTTCTGCCTGTTCATAGGTTGCATCGCTGTGGCCCATCTGAACGAGAAAACCTTTTGCCCTGCACACTTCAATGATACGAAGTGCTCCCGGCAGCTCAGGCGCAATCGTGATGATTTTTATAATGTCCTCAAAGCCGGACACCAGGCGCGAAAGCATATCGAGAGAGGGTTCTGCAAAGCTGCTTTTTTCCAGGGCGCCGGCACAGTTGCTGTTCAGAAACGGGCCTTCCAAATGCACTCCGAAAATTTTTGCCCCTTCCCGTTGTGCTTGCATCGCGCGCCTTACTGCGCTTATATTTTCCCGCATGTCCTCAAGAGAACCCGGATATATGGTGGGCAGGACAAGTCCCGTTCCGCGTTCTCCGTGAATCTTGGCCATGCGAAGGATATCTTCTTCCCTCCGCGTGCGGGTATCGTACTGTTCCGCGCCATGAACGTGGATATCAACGAGAAATCTTTTGCCTTCACCGGCATATGCCATGAAACACCCAAGAAACTGCTTTTTTACTGGCTTGTATGTTCTGTACCGCTTTTCAAAAAAGCATTCTCTGCATAAGCGGCATGGTAAAAAAAAGTCCAACCGTCGATATCGCGATACACAGCGCGGTAAGCGGCACATCCAGATTGAACTCATCTGCCAGTACCAGCGACGTCACCATCACCGGCATGGCCCCTGCAATCGCCACCGCTTTGAGTGAACTACCCGTAAGGCCAAACCACGAGCCGATACCCAGGACCAGCACCGGCGCCACCAGCAGCTTGATTGCGATGGCAGGAATTGCTATCGGCAACCGCCTTAGGTCCTGAAAATCAAGGGCAAGCCCGACCATAAAGATCATGACCGGGACCACCACGCCACCCATAAGTGCAGTGGCGTCCATCACAAATTGCGGAACCGTTATTCCCGCAAGATGGACAGCAATCCCTGCTGCAACACCCCAAAGCGGTGGAAGCATGCCTACGCGCTTCAGCGACGACGCAAGGGAGACACTTTTTCCGCTTCCATACCGGGCGGCTATGAATACTCCGATGGTCAGCAATATCGGCGTCGCCGCCAATTGGTCGTACAGGATTGATACGTATGCCTGTTCGGGACCAAGCAGTTCGACAATAACCGGGAGGCCAAGGACAATCACATTGCCGAATGCCGCGGCAAAAATCATTACGCCGAATACCGGGCGCGGGATATGAACGAAGCGGGCAAGCAACGCGTAAACACCGAATCCGACAGCCATGCTTGCAACAATGGCGATGACTCCCGTCAAAGGGATAAGGACAAAAGTCCGGTCGAACCGTGCAGAAGCAACAAGGTTAAACGCCAATGCCACCAGAAAGAAATTCAGGACGGCCACGCTTAACACATGCCGCACCCGGTGCCGGTCAATGCCTCCCGGGTTGAAATATCTCCACACATACCCTGCTGCTATAATCAGTCCGAATAGACAGAGAACCTTGTTAATATATCACCCCGCTGCGTTTTCCCATTGTACCACCTGCTCCCGGAAGACGGCAGTATTTTTTCGACATTTTACCCGCTTTTTAACGAAGAAACTAGTGTAAGTTTCGATAACCACGATTCCAACGATATTAGCCCTTTGACAAAACACCTTTTGTTCATTATAATGCAACACGTTTCTTTATCTGCGCGTGCAAAAAAGTCCGTTAAGGGAGGTAAAACCATGTATCAGCAGCTGTGGATAAGCATAATTGTGGCACTTATTATGGCAGGTGGCCTGTACGGTGTTTTTTATCTGGTAACAAAACAGAACGCGACGCTGGGAATACGGGCAATCCAATTCCTCGCAGTTGTTTTTTTACTGCCGCTTTTGATCATTCTCGGCATCAACGATAAACTCGACAGAGGAACGACCAACATTGTTCTGGGCATCATTATCGGCTATGTGTTATCCGGCAACTGGAAAGAATAGCTGAGGAACCCCGTTGGCATTTAACCAGGCTTTCGCTTTTTCTCCACATGACTACTCTTCCTTCGCATGAAGGTTTTATTCCATGTTGTCTTTTGGAATAAATGGGATGGTCAATATGCCCGGAATTGTCAGAAAACAAACAAGGATAAAAAACACTCTGTACCCTACCGCTTCCTGGATCCAGCCGCTTACAAACCCGGGCAGCATCATGCCTAAAGCCATAATTCCGGTTGAAATGGCATAGTGAGATGTCTTGTACTTTCCCTGCGTTGCATACATAAGATACACGGTAAAAACCGTGAATCCGAGACCATAGCCGAACTGTTCCATTGCTACAAGCGGGTAAACGAGCCAAAGCGCCGGCTGCGCATAGGCCATATAAACGAAGAAAAGATCAGGAAGGTGCATGGCTATCACCATGGGCCAGACACAGCGTTTAAAGCCAAAGCGGGATATGAGCCCCCCACCAAGTACGCCGCCCAAAACAAGACACAGCACGCCTACGGTACCGTACACAAGACCAACGTCCTGCGTTGAAAGCCCCAATCCTCCCCCGGCAGGTGAATCAAGAAAAAACGGCGAAACAAGCTTCAGCAGCATTGCCTCGCCAAGCCGGTAAAGAAGGATGAATGCCAGAATAATTCCGATTTTCTTCTGGTTGAAATATGCGCGGATGACTTCTGCAAATGATACGCTGTCTGTATTGTTTCTGAGCGCGCGCGCACCGTCAGCCGCGGGAACCGGAAGCATGAACTTGTGGTAAACCAACGCGGCTCCAAGAAGCAGACCGGAAACAGCCATCACAAAAGACCAGCTCCGGGCAATCTCGCCGCTTGCTGTTTCGAGCAGCCCCGCGAGATAGACCAAAAGCCCCGATCCGAAAATCATGGCCAACCGGTAACAAGCGGACCGGATCCCTACGAAAAAGGCCTGCTCTTTTTCACTGAGTGCCAGCATGTAAAAACCATCTGTGGCGATGTCATAGGTTGCGGAAATAAAAGCGCCGACGCTGAACGCGGCAAGCGAAAGAAAAAAAAACGACTCGCTCCTGAGCGAAAACGCGATGCCAAACAGGCATAAACTCATGGCTGCCTGCGTGCTCAGTATCCAGACGCGCTTGCTGGAGTAAATGTCTACAACCGGCCCCCAGAACATTTTGATGACCCAAGGCAGGTAAAGCCAGCTGGTCCAGAAAGCAATGCTCGCATTGTCAACGCCCATGCGTTTGTAGAGAATGACCGAAACAGTATTGATCAGTACGTAAGGTAGTCCTTCTGCGAAGTAAAGCGACGGGATAAAAGCCCAGGGTGTTCTTGCAGTTGTTCGATGTGGCATGCGGACTAGACTATCAAATCAGCGGGGAAACATCCAGAAAAAAATGGCTGCGCCTACTGACGATTTGCAAACAAAAAGGCAGGGGAAATTCCCTGCCTTGTACTAGGAAATGGAACAGAGCACCGTTCCGTGCGTCTGGAGAACAGCTGCAGTATTGTTAATTTTCTGCATCTTGTTTTTTCGCTTTTTTAGCCTTCTTCTTTACTTCTTTTTTGGTTTCTTTTTTTGTTTCTTTTTTTACTTCGTCCGTCTCCGCTTTTTTCTCAATTTTTCCTTCGGGTGTGCTCTCTGCCTTCACCAGATCAAGTGTTTTTTTGGCATCGGGTATCAATGCGCTGTCAGGATATTGCTTCATAAAATCATCCAATGCCTTGACCGACCCCTCACGGTCGCCTTTCCCGGCCAAATCCACGCCTGCCTTGAATTTGAGCAGCTCTTCTTCGGTCACTGATTCATCACCTTTTTTGCCTTTCCAGTACAGCTTGACCGAGGTGTCATCCTTCGCGCCGCGCGTTCCCGCCACGCCTGTAGCCATGGGAAGTGACTTTTTAGGGACGATTTGCTCGAGTTTCTGTTGAATGCTTTTTAGCCAAGCAGACAGAGTTGATTCGGTTTTTTCCTGCGCCACAAGCACCGTTGTGCAGCAGAGAACAAAAGCCGCCAGAAAAGAAACTGTTTTTTTCATCATATCAGACCTCCTTGGTCATGGCTGTAAATGTGGGATCGTGTAATTTTAGTATTGCAGTCGACATTGGCAAAAACCTTATTTTATCCCCAGGCTTCCGGCAAGGTCGGCGTATTGCCGTACTACGCGCGGATCAAGTGCGGCTGCTCTTTGGAACAACTTCTTGGCCGCATCTTTTTTGCCCGAATGGTGCAGAACACGGGCGAGGTTTACCATGACCCCGGGATCGTCCGGCATTGACTTGAGCGCGGCCTCGTAGGCCTGGCGGGCGTCGTCGAATCTGCCCTGTAAATAACTGATGTTCCCGATATTATTCAACGCTAAGGCGTTGGTTTTGTCGTGGGCCAGCATTTTCTGGAACTGCTCCATCGCCTCGGATGTCATGCCATTTTCTCCGTAGAGTATCCCGAGCTGTCCCAGGGACTCCAGATCGCCAGGATTTTTTTTCAGTGTTGCACGGTACCCCGCAGATAGATTGGCAAGACGCTGCCGTGCAAGCTTTTCAAGCTCATCTTTGTATTTTTCTTCAATCGCTTCCCGCTTGATTTTTTCAGGACTAAAATCTGTATAAGGCTGCGTGACCGGTCTAAAAAGCTCCCACGCCTTATGAATGCTGATAATATCCGCCTTCCCTTTTGCAGACCAGTCCCGGAATTCTTCTGCGCCTTTCTGCCAGGCCTGCGTAAACGACGAACCTACCATTGTCATCTCCAGCGGCAACCAGACGGTACCGCGGTATACGACCAGCAATTCATCCGGAAAGCCGAGCGTTTTTCGTTCCTGCTCCGGTATTCCCGTATTAAACATCACAAAGACATGGCCCGGCACATCGACAACAGCCGTTTCTATGCTGATGTTTTCCAAAGCAGCGGCAAACATTATAGAGAGGCCATCGCAGTCGCCGCTTTTTCTAATTAAGACATCACGGGGATACAGCGTGTAATCCACGATCGTGGCATTTTCGGAAAACTCCTGGAACGGCGTCGGATCCACGAGATACGAAATCCCCATGACTCCAAGGGCTGCGTAGATCGCCCGCGCATACACAATTGACTTGTCCAAATTCGGGTAGGCATCCACATACGGCTGTACAACGGCCCTGGTAAAGTCATTAATGACCGGATCCTTTGACGTGACAAATGCCCCGATTTTCTCCTTCTGATCCCACCGGATTGCATGCTTCTCGTACAGCATTACCGGGAAGCTCCGGGTAATGGTTTTTGCCTCTCCTCCCACATGGTAGGTAAGGGCAATTTCACTCTGAAGCGGAGTGTTTTCGCTCACGTCCAGAATGGCATTGCTGAAAACCGGTTTCAACAGCAGTTCAACTTTTTGCTTCGGCGCCAGAGTAGCTATTTCCAGTTCTGTAGGAAAATCCATGTAGTCTTTTACAGAAAAGCTTATTTTAACTTTTGTATAGGTCCGGTCGGTCTGGTTTGCAATCACAACTTTTCCGAGCGGATGTGATTCATAGTACTTATATGCGGAAGCAAAAATTTCTCCCAGCTCAATCGAGCTGATTTCAACCGGAGGCGCGGTAAGAGGAGCTTTGGGGGTTGCCGCGAACACAACTTCGCTTGGCTGGCTTTCATCCCCTTCCTTTCCCACCGCCGTGATCTGATAGTAATAAAGCATCTCATCGGCAAGCGGTCCATCCAGCAAAATGGTCTTTTCGCTTTTTGCTACAAGCTCAAAACCGGCCGTTGGCTGTTTCGAACGGTAGACGCGATACTGCATAACAAAAGGCTCTGTATTGGGAAGCCAGGAAAGCGTTATATGCTTTTCGGTTGCCTCGATGCGTATTTTTTTAGGTTGCGCAGGAACCAGCTTCGGTGTCGTGGCGTGCACCACAGCTGAAGAGGCGGTCTCATTTCCCTCCCAAGCCTGGCTGGTCACGCGGTATTGATACGTATGGTTGCTCGGCAGGTTCTTGTCCACATAAAACGGTGCGGTTGCCGTCCCGATAAGGTTGAATGCATCCGCGGGAGAAGCGGCGCGATAAATATTGTAGTGCTGGAAATAGGTCTCTGCGTTTGGCTTCCAGCTCAGCTGAATTTCGTTAATTTTTGCCTGAGCAGTAACTTCTTTCGGCGTCTCCGGGGTAAATTTCAGCAAAAAAGTCTGAATCCGTTTATTGCCAAGGTCGCCGACAAAAAGCCGGCGCCCCTCTTCAAGGGCCAATCCTTGAGGATTGCTGAACGTGCCGGGTTCCGACCCTTCACTGCCGAACTTCCTCAGAAATTTTCCACTGCTGCTGAAAACCTGGATGCGTGCGTTCCCCGCATCAAGCACGAAGACTTCACCATCCGCAGTAACAAGTATATTTTCTGGGTTCTGCAGTTCTCCATCCTGCTTGCCGGTTTTTCCGGCTTCCCAGAGAAGCGTGCCGTTGCTGTCTGTCTTGCTGACCCGATCGTTTCCCCGGTCGACAATATAGATATTTTCAGCGGCATCAACCGTGATGTCAACGATCTCCTTAAACTGGCCGGACTGGCTCCCTTCTTTGCCAAAAGCACCGAGAAACACTCCTTTTGGGCTAAAAACCTGTATCCGCCGGTTTCCGGTATCTGCAACATAAATATTGCCTTTAGGGCTTACTGCCATGCTAGCCGGTGAATTAAACTCTCCTTCACCACTCCCGGATTTCCCCAGTACCTGCAGCAGGCTGCCCTCCAAACTGAACTTCTGCAAGCGATCATTGCCTGTATCGGCTATCCAGAAGTTTCCTTGACTGTCGACTGTCATCCCCCGGGGTTTTTTTAGAAGACCGGGATCGCTGCCGCTGGAGCCAATCGTGCGGCCCCCGCCAGAAATACCAATCGCAACAAGCGAGTCTCCGGTCAGCCCCCACAACCGTTTATTGAACGCAACGGCAGTTGCCTCACCGGGCAGGTCTTTTGATATCTCCGGAATCGGCAACGGAGATGAAGGAATAAGCAATGGGGAATCATCCCGCTCGCTGGTAAAAAGCTGGATCGTATTTTTTCCTGCATCAAGCGTCCATATCCGGTATTCCGGGTCAATAGCTATCCCTGCAATTTCACGAAATTGTCCGCGGCCATCGCCCTCGGCTCCTATGGAGGCGATCAGCTTTCCTCCGGAGTTGAATTTCTTTGCTTTGTAATTTCCCGTATCTGCAATATAAATTATTCCCCGGTTGTCCACCGCAATACCCTGCGGTTTTTCGAATCCTTCCTGTCCGCTTCCGCGTGCACCGAAAACACGGAGTTGAGTTCCAAGAGCATCAAAGATCCGAATATTGCATGCATCTGCGTCGAGGACATACAACGTGTTTTGCGTATCAACGGCAACACTGATCGGCGCTTCCATTTCTTCTTTTTTTGTTTTTACGGTAATTTGATGAAGAAAAATGCCGTCATTGGTCATCACTTGAACGCGGCTATTGCCGGTGTCCGCAACATACAGAACACCCTTTACACTAGCAATCCCGTGCGGACTATTGAACTCACGCGGGCTGCTTCCTTTGACTCCGAAGCTGCGTACCAGTTTACCTTCGGCGGTAAATACCTGAATACGATGGTTCCCGGTATCGGAAACATAAATTTTCCCCTGCTCATCAATTGCTATGCCTGCGGGCCTTCTGAATTGACCGGGCTTGCTTCCTTTCAGACCCCAGGTACGCACCAACTTTCCACTCTGGTCAAAAACGGCAATACGGTGCGCATCAGTATCGGCCACGTATACAAGCTCCCCTCCCACGGCCATCGCACGGGGTGCGTCTAATCTGCCTGCTTGTCCAGCTTGCTTGTCGGTCACACCGATTTCACGTAAAAAATCTATCTGCTGGTATGCAGAAGCCGCAGGTGCAATCAGAAGAATAAAGAGACAAATGCGCCACAAAATTGTCATGGAACTGTACCTCCGGCTACAACAAGCGACCGTAATGCATCAATATCCGGCATACTTGTGTAGTATTGGAACCGATGAATAGTTTAGGAAAAGAGTGATTTTATTATACCATAAGCAGTGTAGGCAGACAATAAAGATGTGCCTGCGTAAAAAAAATAGTGCTTTTTTCAAGGTGAATTTTCACCTGACATTCCGTCTGGTGCTTCCTGCATCCAGGACTGTATTTCATCATGCTGTTTGAGAAATAGGGCAATACCTTCGTGGGCAGACCCAAGCATTGCTTTGAAGCGTTCCAATGCTGCCGCAAATGAAAGCTCTCTTACGCCGCACGTGAGATTGTCGGCGTAGGAAACAATTTTTTCTTCCGGTGTCAGCGGCAGATAATCTTTTTTCGGCAGCCCAAGCCGTTCCGCTTCTTGAGCGGTGATGCCGGCCCCAATATGACGTGCTATAATGCGAATGATTTCCTCAGAGAACCCGTAACTCCTCGCAATGTCGGCACCTACAAGCGCATGTTCTATTCCATGCGTTTTTGATCTACCGATATCGTGCAACAAGCCTCCAAGCCGTATCAATTCGTAATCATAATTTATGTTTACGTGCCGGGCAATAGCGCACGCCTTTTCCGATACGAGTATGCTGTGGGCAATGATTTCGGGCGAGCAACCGGCGCTGGCAAGCACATTCGTTTCCATATTGTAATGAGTTTTTAACAACCCCTAGAGATAAGAAGGGCCATCCATGTCCCGGACGGCCCTTTGTGAGATGTGTGGTTTTAGTGGTTTGTTATTTCATTAAACTGATCATAATCGGAACGATCAGCAGAGCAACAATATTGATGACCTTGATCATCGGGTTGATGGCAGGACCGGCAGTATCCTTGTAGGGATCGCCAACCGTGTCCCCGGTCACTGCCGCCTGGTGCGCCGGACTTTTCTTTCCACCGTACATGCCGTCTTCAATATACTTCTTCGCATTGTCCCATGCTCCGCCCCCGCTCGTCATGGCTATGGCCTGGAACAAGCCGGTAATGATGCTTCCAATGAGGACGCCGCCGAGCGCTTCCCGGCCCAGAGTCAGCCCGACCACCACCGGAATGACTACAGGAATGAGGGCGGGAACCATCATTTGTTTGATGGCGCCTTTCGTCACAATATCAACACATTTGCCGTATTCAGGCTTGGCCTTGCCTTCCATAATGCCCTTAATTTCGCGGAATTGTCTGCGCACTTCCTCAACAACGCCGCCTGCTGCCTTTCCGACAGCCTCCATAAGCAGCGATCCGAAATAGTACGGCAGCAAACCGCCGATGAACAATCCGGCAAGAACCATGGGGTTCGACAGATCAAACAGCACCTTCACGTCTGTGCCGAAAGAACGCGAATATTCAGCAAAAAGCACGAGCGCGGCGAGCGCGGCGGAACCGATGGCGTACCCTTTCGTCACGGCCTTGGTCGTATTCCCCACTGCGTCGAGAGGGTCGGTAATTTCACGCACGTTTTTCGGAAGCTCTGACATCTCCGCAATTCCGCCGGCATTGTCAGTAATCGGTCCATAGGAATCAATGGCAACAACGATGCCGGTCATGGAAAGCATCGAAACAGCAGCAAGTGCAATGGCGAACAAGCCCCCGCCGGGATTTCCGCAAAAACCGCCGCCCAGGGCAAATGCGCCAAGGATTGAGGCAACAATGACAATCACCGGCATGCCGGTGGACTTCATGCTGACAGCGAGCCCGGCTATGATGTTCGTTGCATGTCCTGTCTGGCTTGCTTCAGCAATATGTTTAACCGGTCCGAAGGTCTGTGAAGTAAAGTATTCGGTTATCCAGACGATCAAGCCGGTCAAAGCAAGTCCGATCACCGCCGTGAAAAATACCGTCCATTTGGTAAATACTCCGGCATCCGCTCCTGTCAGGCTCCCGATAAACACCCCGGATGCATATAAAAATGCGCCCGCCGCCAGCACGCCGGCAACAGCAAGTCCTTTATACAAGGCACCCATAATATAGTTGTTTTTGCCCAGCTTCACCGCATAGGTCCCGATGATGGAAGCCAGTATTGAAATTCCACCCAGCAGCAACGGAAATTCAATCCACTTGCTCGACTCGCCAAAGATCGTTTTTGCAAGCAGCATCGCCGCCACAAGCGTCACGGTATAGGTTTCATAAAGATCGGCTGCCATGCCCGCACAGTCGCCCACATTGTCTCCTACGTTGTCCGCGATCACGGCAGGATTCCGAGGATCATCCTCCGGAATGCCGGCCTCGACTTTTCCTACAAGGTCCGCGCCAACATCAGCTGCTTTTGTATAGATGCCGCCGGCGATACGGGCGAACACACTCATCAGCGAGCACCCGAAGCCAAGACCCACAAGCGCATGGAAAGCTTCTGCAGGTGCCGTGGTTTTGGCTATATAGTAAAAACCGGCAAGCCCAATGATGCCGAGGCCTACAACCATAATTCCCGTCACCGAACCACCCTTGAAGGCCAGGGTAAGTGCTGCTTGGAGCCCCTTGTTTGCAGCCTGGGCCGTGCGTACATTGGCACGCACCGTCACCCACATGCCGATAAAACCGGCAAGAGCCGATCCCACGGTACCGATGATAAAGCCAATCGCCGCCCATATGCCGAGGCCCGGGACAACGGCCAAAAGAATCACCAGTATAATGGCAACAATGGCAACGGTTTTGTATTCACGCGAAAGGAACGCATACGCACCTTCCTTTACAGCGTCCGAAATTTCCTTCATACGGGCGTTTCCCGCATCCTGCTTGTTTACCCAGCCCGCGGTCCCTATGGCGTACGCGACGCCCGCCAGTCCGCAAAGCAAAGCAAAAAGAAGTATACTGCTCATTGATTTCCTCCTGATCGTTTATAATATTGATGTGTAAAACAAGTGTTCGAAAACGGCGCATCATACACTATTTTCTTGAAGATGACAACCGTGAATTTTATTTTTTTTATGACAAATCTGCCTGCTTTTTTCCCTGCCCCAGAACCTTTGCAGCAAGAAAATCCCTCATCTTTTTTAGTGCCTGCCCCCGGTGACTGAGGCTGTCTTTTTCCTCCCTGGACATTTCAGCAAAAGTCCTGAAATGACCTTCCGGGATAAACACCGGATCATAGCCAAAACCGTTCGTCCCTCTTGGTTCGCGGCTTATACTTCCCGGAACATACCCAAAAAATGTTTTGACGGGGCCACCGGGGACCGCTAAAGCAAGGCAGCATATAAACCGTGCTCCTCGCCGGACATCTGGAACTTCTTTCAATTCTGCAAGAAGCTTTTCGTTGTTTTTTGCATCACTGCCTGGGCCTGAACCACCGGCATATCGTGATGAATAGACTCCAGGGCTGCCGTTCAGAAAATCTACTTCAAGTCCCGAATCGTCTGCCAGTGCAGGTCTGCCGGTGTATTGGCAAATCTCGACAGCTTTTTTCAAGGCGTTTTCTTCAAAGGTGTCTTTGTCTTCTGCCACCTCCGGACATCGGGGGAAGTCATCGAGAGACTGCAGAATAATCGGCAGACCGCTTGTTATCTGTTTGATTTCAGCTACTTTGTTTTTATTTCTGGTTGCGAGAACTATTTCCATTATTCATGGCAGAAATAAAACTACTCTGCGTTCATTTTTTCCATTACTTTTTCAGTCAAATCAATGCCGTCTTTTGCATACAAAACTGACGTATCGGTTTTTTCGATGATAATGGTATAATTGTCTGCCTTAGCTATGCCCGCGATTGTTGCTTTCATATCGTTAAAAACTTTTTTTGTGAATTCAGCCTGCATTTCATTGAACTCCTGCTGTGACTGGCTGACCATCTTCTGAAACGCCTGGACTTTGTCCTGGAAATCCTTCTGCTTGCTCTGGCGTTCCTTGTCCGTAAGTCCTGCCGCTTTCTTCTCAAAATCTGCCTGCATTGTTTCAAGCTTCTTTTTTTCCTTGTCAATCTTTGTCTGCTTTTCCTTAGCGTTCTTCTCCAGTTTGTCTAACGCCGCCTTTCCAGCCTTGCAGTCGTTCATCACTTTTTTCATATCAACATATCCGATCTTAACGTTTTCTTGCGCAAAGACAAGACCGGCTGTCATGAATATAAAAACAGTTATTGATACCAGAACCTTCTTCATTTTTTCCTCCATTTGTCAGATCATGGTTTGATCGTTATTTCCGAATAGAACGTTTTTCAATCGAACTTCAAGCTCGTAAGAACGTCTAATGTACTCTAATTTCACGAATTTAGCAAGAATTTTAGCTCATTTAAACTCGTTGTTCATGGAAACAAAAATGGCAGCCGTTTGTGGCCGCCATGAACATTATGCCCTTGATTATGGGCAGGGTAGATCAGTACCGCGATGAGTTTGCAACTACGCACTTGTCCTGACTGCCGCAATCAAGGATATATTATGGGTGCGTTTATTTTAAATCGAATATCCACCGGCAACCCGGGGAAATATTCATCCGTTTGGTCGTGGACAGTTGCATAAAAACCAGCGCTTCCTCCTGTGAAATGACTATCACTGAATGATATTCCCTGTATCCCGTTGAAGTATACTGTAAAAGTGTGCAGACTTTGCTGAACAACGCTTATTTCGTTTGTAATATCATACCCGGTGTTCAAAGACCCGGATGTTGTCCAGGGAATAATCGTACTATAAGTTCCAGCAACTTTTTCCCTGATTAAGAAGTGACCCCGCGTATCAATGAGAAGATTGTAAAAGTTATTGGTATCTTGGTAGCAAAAGATTATCCCATATCCGCTTGTTTGAGAACCTGAATGCTTTTTTATTGTCGCTGTCACCGTTGACATTTGAGCTTGGTATGCTGCATTCAAAGGATACCATAGCCCGTAATTGTAATAATCTGGATTGCTTGTGATAAACTGCAGAAACCCATTTCCATCAGACTGCCAGGAACGGTCACGGACAGTCGCCACGGTTGTCGAAAAGCTACTTGTGTGCCCGCAATTATCACTATAACTTCCGGACATTGTATCTCCGGAAACCGTGGCTGAAAATGGACCAGTGCAGCTTCCACTGGTACTGAAAGTTCCTGTTATTGTTCCGTTGGTTTTCGTATAAGTGCCATATCCCGAGCGGCTGCTTCCCCCTGTTATCGTACCTTTTACTGCAATAGTGCCATCTGTATACACCGTAAACGCTATCACTCCATAGCTGTCGGTGCCGCTCCACGACTCGCCGGTTACATTGCTGCCACCACCACCTCCACCGCACCCGCTGAGTAAAACCACTGCCGCAAAAACCAACGTACTTGCAAGCATAATGCGTTTCATGCTGCCCCCCCCGTATTCGGAAAATGGTTTTAAACAAATGCAGCTGGTTAAACCCAGATAAATTTTTTGATTAAACCGTAGCCATTCAAATCGATTTAAAAACACATTTTGCAAGAATGATTACGGTTTCTCTGCCGTTTGTTTTTTAGCAGCCTCGTCACTCACCAAAAACTTGCTGAGCTTAACCAAAGGAGATAGCATCCACCGCACTGCCGCACGAAGATTTTCATGTTGGCGAATATATTCTGCTAGGGGAGGACTATATCGATAGTACAGCTCTACAAATTTGCGGCCTGCTGAATTGGTCAGGAGATATTCATTTCGAAATCCACGTAAGTATTGCACATCGTCAGCCATTGAAGAACCGTAGGCCGCCGTGGCAATGAAACAGCCTCCGCCCCCTGAACTTCCACCACTGGAAGAAGGTGCTGTCGTACTAACTGTAAATGTCGCGTTGTTCGAAGAGCCTCCACCCGGAGTGGGATTTACAACGTTGATGATGGCAGTACCGGTCGTTGTAATATCGGAAGCCAGGATGTCAGCGGTGATCTGATTTTGTGAAATAAAATGCGTCGTCCGGTAACCAGGGGTTCCTTTATCCCATTGCACCTGCGACCCATTCACAAAACCGCTCCCATACACAGTCAAAGTAAATGCCGTTCCTCCCGAATAGGTAGGAGCCGACCAGATTGGACTCACTCTGTTGATTCCCGGAGTTGGA
Source organism: uncultured Nitrospiraceae bacterium (assembly GCA_964586075.1). Taxonomy (GTDB): domain Bacteria; phylum Nitrospirota; class UBA9217; order UBA9217; family UBA9217; genus JBAZLV01. Next base: position 128,215 of record CAZPGZ010000001.1, read on the forward strand.
TTATTTACCGCCGTATTGACTGTTGCGGTGTTATTTGCCGGATTCAGATCCGTTGCGGAAGTTGTAATCGTGGCCGTATTGGAAAGAGCTGCATTTGTGGCAGTGGTCCTTACGCCTAATGTTATTGTTTCGCTTGCACCATTGTTTATGGATCCCATGTCGCATGTGATCGTATTGCCGGCTTCGCTGCAGGTTCCTTTGGTAGTAGTGAGATATGCATAAGTGACTCCTGCTGGCAGAATATCTGACACCGTAACATTTGTCGCACTCTGCGGTCCATTATTGAGCACTGTAATTTTATAGGTAATGTTACTGCCAATCGTTAGCGAAGAAGGATATCCTGTCATAGTGAGAGCAACATCGGCACTCGCGGGCCAGCCCATATCCTGGAGCATTGCCAACGCAATCGGACCCGGGTTGTGTATTGATACTCCGTCTGGAATGGCATACACCATTAATCTGTTCGCTGTACCGCTGAAGGTTGCATAATCCAAGTGAGAGTAGCTGGAACCGGACGACCATGTGGAAGGAGCATATAATTTGACTCGTTGACCACCATTAGCAACCATGGCGTTCGTACCATGAAACCAGACATTATTGGAGGTCAACGCGCTTCCCAGTGTCGTAGACGGATTGCTGTAGGCTGTTGTGTCTATCAGTAAACTCCCGGGGTTCGCAGTTCCATCTCTTACGAATGTGTCATAAGTACTCGGATACCCGGTGGAATAGCCCCACGAACCACTTCCTCCGCTGTAGCTCATTGACCCGCTGAAATTAAGGCCATGTGCTATTTCATGCAGTACTACTGACATTAAGTCATACTGACCGGCTGGTGTTAATCCGCTTGTTCCGTAATACCAGGAAAAATTGCTGTTATACGTAATGTGCATGTCGTACTCAGTTGGATCAAGATCGACGCCGGCAAGTGCATTAGCCAGTGAACCCGCGTACCAGGTATTTGCAAGCGGAGCTCCGCTGAAATTACGGCGAAGGGGTGCGCCACCGGAATATCCTAATATACTGCTGGAACCCAAATTTGACCAGCAGGCGCTTATCGTTATTGGTACAGGGGAATTTAGCAATTCTCCCCAAATGGCTGCAGCCGCGTTAAAAGCCGCTTTCGCTTCTTCAGGAAATGTTGTGCAAGTTGCGCTCCAAGGATCTGTCCCACCATTAGCAACATACGTGATGGAAAAAGTTGCAGATGCTTTTTCAGGCAGAGTAGTTAGGCTAACTGGTGGTAGAATACGTGCTTTTTCGACAGACGGATTGGGATCTGCCTGGTAAACCACCACGGGAACACCATTGTATAAAGTATTACCGTCGCTGGAAAGTTGTGGTTCCAGATTTATCGGACCTGAATACTCATTAGCTGAGGCTGTCCAAATAGTAAGTGTGAATAATATGCCAAATACCGCAACGATGTAAAACGCTTTAAAGCTTTTTTTAACCATGCTCCCCCCCTAGTTATGAAGCTGTTTTCAATTCGTGCTCTGGATGAAAATGAATTTAAAGCATACGGCTTAACCTGTATTAGTAAACAACAGCAGGTCTTAAGAAAAAAAAGACGCCTTTTATATGCACCATCAATTGCCTGTCGCTTAAGCGCATGAATTCGCCGAAACCGGGCAGATCACAGTTGGTTTTAATCAGCTCTACTGTGTTATCGGTAATGCCCAGCGCTTCCGGTGAGATATGAAATGTAGTTTCGAAATATTTTTTTGCAGCTACCGTTTCTTTTCTAAACGTGACATTGCTACATTTTTTGCCCGCAAAAGTAATGGAATTTGCATCCATGTGCAAAGGTTTGAAAAGCAGCTCGTCCGCTTCTTTTTTAGCCAAAACAGCGTCCGTTCCCAGCTTGTATTCGCTGACTGTCCATAAAACACGCAGAGAAATGCCTTCATTTATTGCTGGAGGTGAATGCATTCTTCCGTTTTTCAATTGCGAAGAATTATCTGCATGAATTCCGGAGGAAGAACTGCAACCAAGAACGAAGGATACTAAAACAAGCAGGATGCTGAACGACATCTTAAATGCGGAGTACCGACTAAACGGGCGTGTGAATATCATTTGAGAACACTCCTCATTTTTCGTCACAACACAATAAGGATGCTATTTCAGCAATATCACGCAGAAACTCAGCTTAGTATCGGGAACCACTACAAACGTAAGACAGGGCTACGCATGCATCACGCTATCACCAATGACTTTAACCGCCGTAAGAAAATATCCGTTCATTGTTACTGTGCAGCTATTCATTTATTAAGGGGTTTATTCGTGCGTGAAATATACGTATAAGAAATGAAACGTAACTTAAATACCATAACTGACTGACAATTACAAGGGCATTAACGTGTTTTGTGCGGATTTTCAGAAAATTGCAACATGATGCATTTTGTTGTAATTCGTTAAGTGGAGCCCCTCCGGCAGGAGCCAGGAAATTCCATGTCGCAGGGATTAACAAATAAAAAGGGCTGATTCAAAATTGAATCAGCCCTTTCATAAATATATCTATTTTAATTCTCTGTGTATCTGTGTTATTTTACTGCTTCATGCTTCTCCGCCACCTGTATTCTGATCAAAGCCCGCAGAAGTTCGATGCGTGCCTTTTCCAAATCCTGCTGGTCGTGTTTTTCCGCAAGGGCCTTTTCCGCCCGCTCTTTCATGAGTTTGGCTTCCGCAAGATCAATCTCGGATGCGCGATCAGCGCCTTCAGCGAGAATAACAACCCGGTCCGGGCCTACCTCGGCATAACCCCAGTCGATCGCAAGATGGTGCCACTGAGTTCCTTCGCGGTATGAGAGCATCCCGATCTTGAGGGTAGTCAGAAAGAGCATATGGCCCGGCAAAACGCCAAATTCTCCCTCGCTGCCTGGAGCGATGACTTCATCCACGCGCTCCGATCGCACCACTTGACGGCTCGGCGCAACAATCTCAAGAAGCATTTTTCCTTTTTCGGCAACCATGTTATTCTTTAAATCCTCTGCGCTCAATTTTATTCAGCCGATAGCTTTCATGATGCAGGATGCTTTACTACGCGTCCTGATTCATTATCGTTTATAGCCAAGCTTCTCTGCCTTTTCAATTACCTCTTCAAGAGGCCCTACCATGTAGAACGCCTGCTCCGGAATATCATCCAGTTTGCCGTCCACGACTTCCTTGAAGCCCTTGATGGTTTCCTTAAGCGGGACATATTTTCCCGGGGTGCCGGTAAACGCTTCGGCCACCTGGAACGGCTGCGAAAGGAAGCGCTGAATTTTCCGGGCCCGTGAAACCGTAAGTTTGTCTTCGTCAGAGAGCTCGTCCATGCCGAGGATGGCAATAATGTCCTGAAGTTCCTTGTATCGCTGCAGCACGAGCTGAACTCTGCGTGCAACTGAATAGTGCTCTTCACCGATGACATGAGGATCCATGATGCGTGAAGTGGAATCAAGGGGATCCACCGCAGGATAGATACCGATCTCCACAATCTGGCGGGAGAGCACGGTTGTGGCATCGAGGTGTGCAAACGCCGTTGCCGGGGCCGGATCGGTCAGGTCATCCGCAGGGACGTAAATTGCCTGCACGGAGGTAATCGATCCTTTCTTTGTGGACGTGATGCGTTCCTGCAAAGCACCCATTTCCGTACCGAGCGTAGGCTGATAACCGACAGCTGACGGCATGCGGCCGAGAAGTGCGGACACTTCGGAGCCCGCCTGGGTAAACCGGAATATATTGTCGATAAACAAAAGCACATCCTGACCGAGCGTATCGCGGAAGTATTCGGCAACGGTGAGAGCTGAAAGTCCCACGCGGAGTCTCGCTCCCGGCGGTTCGTTCATCTGGCCGTAAATCAAGGCTGTTCTGTTGATGACTCCCGACTCTTTCATTTCCGTCCAGAGGTCATTTCCTTCGCGGGTGCGCTCGCCGACGCCGGCAAACACTGAATAACCACCGTGCTGTTTGGCAACGTTATTGATGAGCTCCATAATTAGCACGGTTTTGCCCACGCCGGCACCGCCAAAGAGGCCTGTTTTTCCACCCTTGGTATACGGTGCAAGAAGGTCGATAACCTTGATACCGGTTTCAAAAAGCTGCTTCGAAGGGTCCAATTCTTCAAGCTGCGGCGCCGCCCGGTGAATCGGTAGCGTGTCCTTGGTGCCAACAGGACCCATTTCATCGACCGGCTCTCCAATAACGTTCAGAATACGCCCAAGCACTTCCTTGCCCACCGGCATGGAGATGGGCTGTCCGGTGTCTTTAACCGACATCCCGCGCCGGAGACCATCGGTTGACGACATGGCAACCGTTCGCACCCTGTTTTCTCCCAGATGCTGCGCGACTTCAAGGGTCAAATGGGTCTCGGGTGTACCGAAGGTCTTATCCTCAGGCTGATCGATTCTGAGCGCGTTCATCAGATGGGGAAGGTTGTCAACGGGGAATTCGCAGTCCACCACCGCACCCATCACCTGTACAATTTTTCCTGTACTCATTGAAACCCCCTGTGGAAACACAAATTCAAAATCAGGACTTCAGTATTCAAAATACATACGGAGCGATCGTGCTTTCCGTATAATGAAATTAGCTGTTATTTTAATGCCTCTGCTCCGCCGACGATTTCAGAAATTTCCTTTGTGATGGCGGCCTGACGCTGCTTGTTAAATTTCAGCGTAAGCTTATCGATCATGTCCTTGGCGTTTCTCGTGGCCGAATCCATTGCCGTCATACGGGCGCCCATCTCGCTCGCCTGGCTCTCAAGAAGCGCACGAAAGACCTGAACTTCAACGTGCTTGGGAAGAAAGGAGCTGAGCATTTCCTCTTCCGACGGTTCATAATTGTAGTTAAAAGCCGCTCCGGCCATAAAGGGATCGGCTTCAGCAGGCGGCTCGATCGGCAGGAGTTTTTCAAGCGTCACTTTTTGCTGCATTACGCTTTTAAATTCGTTATAGAGCAAATATACTTCATCAGCGTCTTCGGAAGTAAATCGGTCGACAACATGTTTGCCGATATCAGCGGATTTTTCGTAGGTAATCGTGCCCAGGTCGGACCAAACGGTACCCACGGTATATGTCGGCCGCTTGCGGAAGAAATCGCGTCCTTTTCTGCCCACGACATCAACCAGCACCTGCTTTCCTTCCTCTGAAAACTGTCTGACCGCTTCCGCCGCCTTACGCACAATGTTGGTATTATACGCCCCGCAGAGTCCGCGATCTGAAGTGAGCACAATGAGTTTGACTTTTTTGGGTTCCCGTTTTGCCAAGAGGGGGTGCTGCGTCCGCGGGGCTCCGGCAGCAAGATTGGCGATAACCTGCAGCATCTTGCGTGCGTATGGCCGAGCCGAAATCACGCGGTCCTGAGCGCGGCGAAGTTTGGCCGCAGCAACCATTTTCATGGCTTTCGTGATTTGCTGGGTCTTCTTGACGCTTGTTATCTTTCTTTTAATGTCTCTTAAGCTGGGCATGAAAAATCCCTTTTCCAGACCTGCAGTACCGCCGAGAGCGCCGCGCAGGAAGAATACATCTCTGCCCGGTCTTCGTGGTGCAAGGTTTTATGCCGTAAAGGTTTTTTTGAATTCTTCAATAGCCGCTTTCGTACGGGCCTTGATGTCCTCATCAATTTGCTTCTTGGCTGCAATCTCACTCAGCAGAGCCTGATGCGTGCTGGTCGCGAACCGGAGCAGTTCCTGTTCGAATTTTTTTACCGCGTGCACCGGGACATCATCTACGTAGCCGTTGGTACCGGCAAAAATAACAAAGATTTGCTGCTCAACCGGCAGCGGAGAATACTGGTCCTGCTTCAAAAGCTCAACCATGCGTTGGCCGCGGTTCAACTGGGCCAGCGTTGCCTTGTCCAGATCGCTGCCGAACTGGGCAAAGGCGGCAAGCTCACGGTACTGGGCAAGGTCAAGACGAAGCGTACCGGCCACCTGTTTCATGGCTTTGACCTGGGCGCTGCCGCCCACGCGGGATACGGAGATGCCGACGTTGATTGCTGGCCGCACGCCTGAGTAGAAGAGGTCGGTTTCCAGGAATATCTGGCCGTCCGTGATCGAAATGACGTTTGTCGGAATATATGCTGAAACGTCACCCGCCTGCGTTTCAATGATCGGAAGCGCCGTCAGCGAGCCGCCCCCCAGTTTGTCGGACAGTTTTGCCGCGCGCTCCAGCAGCCGGGAGTGGAGATAAAACACATCGCCCGGGTACGCTTCGCGTCCCGGAGGACGGCGGAGCAACAGCGAGAGCTGGCGATAGGCCGTGGCTTGTTTTGAAAGGTCATCATACACAATCAAAGCGTGTTTGCCGCTGTCGCGATAATATTCGCCGATGGTGCAGCCCGTATAAGGCGCAATAAACTGGAGCGGGGCCGGGTCGGATGCCGTCGCCGTCACAATAAGCGTGTACTCCATCGCCCCGTGCTCTTCGAGTGTCTTGATCACCTGGGCAACGGTGGACCGTTTCTGGCCTATGGCCACGTAGATGCAAATAACGTTCTGGCCTTTTTGGTTGATGATGGTATCAATAGCAACAGCCGTTTTTCCGGTCTGGCGGTCGCCGATAATGAGTTCGCGCTGTCCGCGGCCGATCGGGATCATGGCATCGATAGCTTTCAGGCCGGTCTGAAGCGGCTCGCGAACCGACTGACGCTTAACAATGCCCGGAGCAATGACTTCAATTTTTCGGAATTCCTTCGAAGCAATGGGGCCCTTGCCGTCAATGGGCTGCCCGATGCCGTTCACCACGCGACCGACGATAGCGTCGCCGACGGGAACCTCTGCTATTCTTTTGGTGCGTTTTACGACATCGCCCTCACGGATCTGCGAGTCGTCACCCATGAGCACCACGCCAACACTTTCTTCCTCAAGGTTGAGCGCCATGCCCATGATCCCGCCCGGGAACTCCAGAAGTTCTCCCGACATAACATTGTCGAGTCCGAAGACCTTGGCAATACCGTCGCCGACGGTGATCACGGTGCCGATTTCGGCGACCTCTACGGTCTTTTCGAAATCGGATATCTTCTTTTTTATGATCTCACTGATTTCCTGTGCCTTGATCTGCATCATTCAACTCCTTTGAAGTCAGTATCCCGAAGTCAGAAAAATACGTTTAATTCAAAAGACGATTTCGCATCTTGTCAATCTGATTTTTGATCGTCCCGTCGTAGATGAGGCTGCCGATTTTTGCCTTCGCACCGCCGATAAGATCGGCATCCACTTGCACGTCGATATCAACCTGTTTTCCCGTCAAGTCCTCAAGCTTCTTTTTAATTTCCGTCAGATCGCGCTTGGTTATGGCTGCCGCCGTGGTCAATTGCACGGCCGCCCTGTTCTGGCGTTCGGCAAGCAGCTCCAAAAAGGCGTCATAGACATGCCCAACATACCTGATTCTCCCCGATTCCGCCAGGTATTCCATGAAGCGCTTCGTGGTCTGCTGCAGTTTCAGCTTTTTTGCCAGTTCATTGATAACGGCCTTTTTATTTTCCGGAGTAAAGACCGGGCTCGCAAACAGTTTGCGCATTGCAGGCTGCGCGTCAACCGCCTCAATGAACACCCCGAGGTCTGCCTTGGTTTTTTCAACGGCCTTGTTTTCCTCAGCAAGCTCCATGAGCGCCTTCGCATATCTCTTTGCAATGGTCCGGATCAATCCTTGCCTCCCACTTCGGAGATGTATTCCTTTACAATGCGGTCATGGTCCTTGCTGCTGATTTTATCCTTAATTCTGCCTTCCGCAAGATCAATGGAAAGAAGCGATGCCTCCACCGCCAATGCGTTCTTTGCCTTGCGAACTTCTATTTCTATTCCTTGCTGCACCTGGCTCTGAATGTCGCGAACCAGCTTTTTACCTTCTTCAACAAGCTCCACTTTGTCCTTTTCTCCGCGCGCCTTTGCTTCCGAGATCATTCTTTCGGTCTCAATCTCCAGAGCCTTCATCTTTTGTTCCATCTCGGCAAGTTCTGCAAGGGTGCGCTCTCTAGCTGCCTGAGATTCCTGCATGGCTTTGGCAATTTCCGCTGACCTGTTTTTAAAGAACTGCCGGATCGGTTTTTTTAAAAAATAGACGACAACGGCCGCAAGGATGGTAAAATTGACGATTCTCGGAAACCAGTCCGCCATGAAACTCGTCTGCTCATGGGCGCCGCTGCTTGCCTCCCCTGCGAAAGCGATCAGCGTCACCAGCAATCCGGAAACCAGCGGTAAAATTCCTGTTGTTATTGTGCGTCTCATTTACTATACCGCCCTTCCGAGCAGTTTGGAGGTAATGTCCTGTGACAGTTTTTCTGCTTCCTTTTTCAGATCAGCCCTGGCAGAAGAAGACAGCGTCGCAATTTCCGTCCGCGCCTTGTCCAGCAACTCTGCAGCTTTTGCACGTTCAGCGGCAATAAGCTCTCTCTGGATGTCCAGCCCCTGCTGATACAGCGCATTATACGCTGCGGTTGCTTTCTGTTTTGAGCCGTCGAGTAAGGAATTGTATTGTTCAAGGAGGGACTGCATGCGGTCTTGTGCAGTCTTTGCATCGCCGAGCGCGGTGCCGATCTTTTCCCCACGCTCCCTGATGATTTGCCTGATGGGCTTAAAGAGAATATAATGAAGTGCAACTAGTACGACAAGAAAATTTACGAGCTGTATAATAAATGTGCTGTCAATGTCCAACATGGTTGCAACCGCCTTTGGCAGGGGTAAAACAACGTTTTGCGACAATCAAGCTAAAAAACTCGAAATTTATGCAACCTAACACAACAAAAAACTATTGTCAAGATTTTTGTCCGTACGCGCGCGCTTCTGCGTGTTTATGTGGCTCACTGAAACATGCTGACGATATATGCATATTTGTTTCAGTCAGTTTTTAATAGAGAGCAAGGAGCATGCCAAACCGGTTATTTTATATTCCTTTTTAATACATGCAATTTGGAGAAAGCTCTGCTCAGAAGGTCATATAACAAAAATTATGATAACGTTTAATATGCTGCTTTTCTTCTTTATTTCCAATAAGATTAATGAGTTATAAGTTTAATTATGATTTATAATCAAGGTAATAAACCTGATTGAAAATTCATCTTTGTTTGAACTGCTTATAAACATCTTGTAGCAGCATCAAGAAAAGAGTATAAACTTAGATGCCGAAGAATAGCTGTCGTTAACGAAACGTATTGTCTCTTCGTGAAAAAAGGAGAGGATTACCATGCCAGCAAAGAATTCTGAATTTACATACCCTGATCCATATCCTCTCGGACCGGATAAAACCAAGTACCGTCTTCTTTCCAGGGATTATGTTTCTGTTGTGTCCTTTGAGGGAAGGGAAATGCTGAAGCTTGACCCTGAAGGGCTTGTGTTCCTTGCCAATCAGGCAATGCGGGACGTATCTTTCCTTCTTCGGCGCGATCATCTCGAACAAATCGCCGCGATACTTTCTGACACGGAAGCTTCACCGAATGATCGTGGTGTAGCAATTGCCCTGCTGCGCAACGCCGAGGTGGCGGCAAAATTCGAGCTTCCGTTTTGTCAGGACACCGGCACGGCAATGGTGATCGCGAAAAAAGGGCAACAGGTCTGGACCGATGCGAACGATGAGGGGTTTCTTGCACGGGGTATCCTGAAAACATATACTGAAGAAAATTTGCGCTATTCCCAGACCGTTGCACTCAGCATGTATGAAGAAATCAACTCCGGAAACAATATGCCGCCGCAAATCGACATCCAAGCCACCGACGGCATGTCCTATAGTTTTTTATTTCTGGCAAAGGGTGGCGGTTCGGCCAACAAAACCATGCTGTATCAGGAGACCAAGGCACTTCTGAACCCGTCATCACTGGAAGCTTTCCTTGTGGAAAAGATGAAGGGTCTCGGTACCGCCGCCTGCCCGCCTTACCATATCGCTTTTGTTATTGGAGGCACTTCGGCAGATGCATGTCTTAAAACAGCAAAACTCGCGTCAACCAAATACCTGGATAGCCTTCCAACTGGAGGAAATCGTTCAGGACAGGCCTTTCGCGATATAACGCTCGAAAAGAAGCTGCTTGATGCGGCATACAAAACCGGCTTCGGCGCCCAGTTTGGAGGCAAATATTTTGCTCTCGATGTGCGTGTCGTCCGTTTGCCCCGGCACGGGGCCTCGTGCCCGGTGGGAATGGCCGTTTCCTGCTCGGCAGATCGAAACATTAAAGCGAAAATAGACAAAGACGGAATCTGGCTCGAGGAATTGGAGCGCAACCCCGGTCGGCTGATTCCGGATAAGTATCGCGGCGCCCACAACAGAGGGGTAAAGATCAGCCTGAACCGTCCCATACGGGAAGTGCTGTCAGACCTGTCCAGATATCCTGTTACAACCGAACTTTCACTGAACGGCACGATTATTGTGGGCCGCGACATTGCTCATGCCAAATTCAAAGAACGCATCAACCAGGGAAAGGGAATCCCTGAATATCTGAAGCACCATCCCATTTATTATGCGGGTCCGGCAAAAACACCGCCGGGAAAAGCTTCCGGCTCTTTCGGACCGACAACGGCCGGCCGTATGGATTCCTATGTCGAACAGCTCCAATCCCTTGGCGGTTCGCTGATCATGATTGCAAAAGGAAACCGGAGCCAGCAAGTGACTGATGCCTGCAAAAAATACGGCGGTTTTTATCTTGGCTCAATCGGAGGGCCCGCGGCGCTTCTTGCGGAAGAAAATATCAAAAGCGTCGAATGTATAGATTACCCGGAGCTGGGGATGGAGGCTGTATGGAAAATCGATGTTGTTGATTTCCCGGCCTTTATGCTGGTTGATGATAAGGGAAATGATTTCTACAAGCAAATCTGCTGAACGGACCGGCGACGTTTGCTTCAGTTGGAAAGATAAGTATTCACACCACCCCGAATACTGCGCTCCGCCTGCCTGTATAAACAGCTTTACTCCGGAATATCTCGGTGGTACAATAGCGTTTTACCGCTTCCGCAAAGTATGTATATGGATAAAATCATTATAAAAGGCTGCCGCCAGCATAATCTGAAAAATATTGACCTCGAAATTCCGCGGGACAAGCTCGTCGTGATCACCGGCCTGTCCGGGTCAGGCAAGTCGTCTCTTGCCTTCGATACCATTTACGCCGAAGGGCAACGCCGCTACGTGGAAAGCCTTTCCGCCTATGCCCGGCAGTTCCTCGGCCAGATGGACAAGCCCGATGTTGACTCCATTGACGGGCTCTCTCCTGCCATCGCCATTGAACAGAAAACAACAAGCAAAAACCCCCGCTCCACAGTCGGAACGGTGACCGAAATCTACGATTACCTTCGTCTGCTGTTCGCACGTATCGGCAAACCCTACTGCTATAAATGCGGCAAAGAAATCGCTGCGCAAACGGTCCAGCAGATTACCGACGCGGTCATGTCGCTGCCGGGAGATACGCGCATCCAGATTTTAGCGCCCATCGTGCGCGGCAGAAAAGGCGAATACAAAAAGGAACTCATGGCCGCTGCGGCCTCCGGCTATGTGCGTGCGCGCATAGATGGTGTTATCCATGAGCTCGGCGAACACATCGCCGTGGATAAAAAAAAGAAGCACGACATCGAGATCATGATAGACCGCCTCGTTGTCAAAGCCGGTATTGAGCGGCGCCTTGCCGAGTCTGTTGAAACGGCACTTCGCCTGGCGGACGGCATCGTCCTCGTCAACCTGGTTGATCAAAAAAAAGATCTTTTATACAGTGAAAAGCTTGCCTGCATTACCGACGGCATCAGCTATCCGGAACTGACGCCCCAGGTTTTTTCTTTCAACAACCCTCAGGGCGCTTGCCCCACCTGTGACGGACTCGGCGGTTTGCTCGAATTTGATCCGGACTTGATCGTACCGAATGCGAACCTTTCACTTCGTGAGGGCGCCGTCAAACCCTGGGCCAAGCGCACTTCGTTTCAGTATTTTCAGATGCTCGAATCCATTGCCACCAGTTGCGGTTTTGACGTAAATACACCATTCAAAAGCCTGAAGCCATACCACCAAAAGGTACTCTTACATGGAAACAGGGAGGACTCCACCAAACCTGTATCCGCACGTTCATCGTCCTGCAAACCGTTCGAAGGCATTTTACCGCTCCTGAAGCGGCGCTATGATGAAACCGATTCTTTCGCCACCCAATGGGAGCTGGAGCAGTACATGAGCTACCAAACATGCCCCGACTGCAACGGCAGCAGGCTGCGCAAAGAATCCTTGGCGATCAAGGTCGCAGGCAAAAACATCCATGACGTGACTCGTATGAGCATCACGCAGGCTCTCGCTTTTTTTACCAATCTCGCACTTACGGAAAAAGAAACCGCCATCGCCCAGCGCATATTAAAGGAGATTCGGGAACGCCTTGGCTTTATGGTGCATGTCGGCCTGAATTATCTGACCCTAGACCGCGGTTCAGCAACACTCTCCGGCGGCGAGGGCCAGCGCATCAGGCTTGCCACCCAGATCGGCTCGTCTCTTGTGGGTGTACTGTATATCCTCGATGAGCCGAGCATCGGATTGCATCAGCGCGATAACCGCCGTCTTCTCGACACGTTGATGCGCCTTCGCAATCTCGGAAACACCGTTTTAGTAGTTGAGCACGATGAGGAAACCATCCGCTCCGCCGACTATGTTATCGATATGGGCCCGGGGGCCGGGGTACACGGTGGAAACATTGTTGCACAAGGCTCACCGGAAGAGATTCAAAACACCGAGCAGTCGCTCACCGGACAGTATCTTTCGGGCAAGGCATTCATTACCCCCCCGGCAATGCGCAGAAAATTTGAGAAATGCATCAACGTCATTGGCGCGACCGAAAATAATCTGAGAAACATCAGCGTAAAGTTTCCGATCGGTGTTTTTACCTGTGTGACCGGAGTGTCGGGTTCCGGAAAGAGCACGCTGGTCGTGGATATCCTGTTCCGCGCTCTCGCGCAGAGGCTTTACCGGTCCACGCAGCGCGCCGGAAAACACAAGGACATAACAGGGCTTGAGCACATCGACAAAGTAATCGACATCGACCAGTCCCCCATCGGCCGGACACCGCGTTCAAACCCGGCGACCTACACCGGCGTGTTCGGTCCGATCCGCGATCTTTTCGCTCAGCTTCCGGAATCGCGGGTGCGGGGATACAAGCCGGGCCGTTATAGTTTTAATGTCAAGGGCGGCAGATGTGAGGCCTGCGAAGGCGACGGACTCATTAAAATTGAAATGCACTTTCTCCCGGATGTGTACGTTACCTGCGACGCTTGCCACGGCAGCCGGTACAACCGTGAAACCCTGGATGTCCGTTATAAAGGCAAAAATATTGCCGAAGTCCTTGCCCTGACCGTGGAACAGGCCTTTGAATTTTTTCAAAACGTTCCGCCGGTACGGTCCAAACTGCAAACGCTTCTCGATGTAGGCCTCGGTTATATAACATTAGGGCAGTCCGCCACCACCCTCTCAGGTGGAGAATCACAGCGCGTCAAACTTTCAAAAGAACTTTCCCGTCGGGCCACGGGACGGACGCTTTATATTTTGGATGAGCCGACAACAGGCCTTCATTTTGCCGATACCCAAAAGTTACTGGACATGCTGAACCAGCTGGTAGTATCGGGGAATTCCGTTGTGGTGATCGAGCACAATCTCGACGTGATTAAAACGGCCGACTGGATTATCGATCTCGGCCCTGAAGGCGGGGACCAAGGAGGCCTTATCGTGGCCGAAGGAACACCCGAGGATGTAGCACGGGTAAAAGCATCGTATACCGGCCAGTTTTTGAAACACCTCATTTCAGGCAATACCTATCAACGCCCGGAGAAACCATATATCATGGCTGAACGTTAATAGGTATGTTCCCGGTGGCACCATACCTTAACGAATTTGTGTGGAGGGTTGTATGAACCGTTTCCTGTCGGCTTTTCTCATTCTTATGTTTCTTATTGCGGCTGCAGCCTGCAGCGAAAAAAAAACACTGGAGCGGTCAGCGGTCCAAAGCAAGAATGTTCTCTCGGTTCTCAAGGACATGACCCATGCATACGAGACCAAGAACCTCGATTCCTTTCTGTCAAATATTTCTCAAGATTATCCGGAGCGCAACAAATTCTCGCAATCGCTTGCTGACGTGTTTGCAAAGTATGAGTCGATTCGATTTAACATTCAGTACACAAAAATGCTCATTATGATCCAGGACAAAGGGCAGGTCAAAGTGTTAACCAACTGGGACGCGGAATGGATCACCCCGACAGGAATAACGAACAAAGGCGGGGGCCGCGTTACGTTCTCATTCAGCCCTGATACGTTTAAACTGGTAGCTATTGACGGAAAAAACCCGTTTATCCCGGTCGAAAATCCCGTTAAGCAATAAGTGCCGGGCTCGAATTCCATGATCCTTATGATACTGCAGATATGACTTTTACTACCGAATATATAGCGACCGATTTCCTGATAATCGGCGGCGGGGTGGCGGGCCTTCGTGCTGCTATCGAGCTTGCTCAACACGGCGAGGTTCTGATCGTGACCAAAGACGCTCCGTCGGAAAGCAGCTCGCAATATGCCCAGGGCGGCGTGGCTGTCGCGCTCTCGGACGAGGATAGAATTTCCATTCATTTTGAAGATACTATCAAGGCAGGAGATGGTCTTTGCCTTCACAAAGCCGTGCACACGCTCGTGGAGGAAGGACCGGCGCGGATTCGGGAACTCATTCGCTGGGGAGCAGGTTTTGACCGGGAGGGCTCACAACTTTCCTTTACCCGGGAGGCGGCTCATTCCAGAAACAGGGTCCTGCACGCGCAGGGGGACTCAACAGGACGCGAGATCGTCCGGACGTTAAGCGAACATATACGCTCTGCAGTCAGCATTTCGGAAATCGATTTTGCATTTACCCGGGACCTTATTGTAAAAAACGGCATCTGTGTCGGCGCCGTCGTCTGCCGGCAACCATCGAAAACAGTTCTTAATATTTCTGCCCGGGCCGTTCTGCTCGCTACCGGGGGAGCAGGTCATCTGTATGAACGCACCACAAATCCGGAGGTGTCGACCGGTGACGGCATGGCAATGGCGTATCGTGCCGGCGCAATACTTATGGACATGGAGTTTGTCCAGTTCCACCCGACGGCGCTGTATTGCAAAGGCGCTCCGCCGTTTCTTTTGTCGGAGGCCATGCGCGGGGAAGGCGGCATACTGAGAAATATTTACGGCAAAAAATTCATGGACCGCTACCATTCGCTCCGGGAACTCGCTCCGCGTGATATCGTTGCCCGGGCTATCCAATCGGAACTGGTTTCAACACAATCCAACCATGTTTTTCTTGATATGACACAGTTGCCTACGCAGTTTCTTGTCCGCCGTTTTCCCCGAATTTATTCAACCTGCAAAGAGTTCGGCATCGACATTGCCAGCGATCCAATCCCGGTCTCTCCTGCTTCACACTTTATTATGGGCGGCATAAAAACCGATCTTTGGGGTGCCACGAATGTCCCGGGACTTTTCGCGGCCGGAGAGGCGGCCTGCACGGGTGTGCATGGCGCAAACCGACTGGCAAGCAATTCTTTGCTTGAAGGACTGGTCTTCGGAGCCCGCGCCGGCCAGGCTGCCGCACGGTATGCGCAGGCCAGGAGCGGACAAAAAGGCCCGGCTTTGCGCATTACTCCCCGCCGCGCTCACGGCACATGCGTTTCTGCCTCGAACCTGAATATCCCTTCGATTCGCACGGCACTGCAAAAACTCATGTGGAGCAATGCAGGCATTATCCGCACCAAGAAGAATTTGCAAAGTGCACTAAAACAGCTTCGTGAATGGGACCTGGTTCTGCGCAACTGTTCGCCCGAAAGAAGGCTTTTCGAACTCAAGAACATGGTCTGCACCGCGCAACTGATTACCCGCTCCGCTCTTCTCCGCGAAGGGAGCGTGGGTGCGCATTTCCGCAGCGATTTTCCGCGAAAAGGAAAAAACTGGAAAAAACGGACGGTGGTGCGGAAATAACCCGTTGACTGGCGCTGCCGGAGATACCTGGTTACGCCTCAAAAACCATCTTCTGGACCTGCGCGTTTTTGACTGCTTTCAGCTTTTTTTCGACTTGGTCGTAGACTTTTTCATCCCCGACAATTTCCAGAAGAATGAGGCCGGACGGTGAGCAGGTCTGGCCATCCCCATCGTGAAGCCCCAGTCTTGTTTTAATGTAACAACCGCATTCCGTCAGCACCTTCTGCAACTCAGAAGCATTTTCTTCCCGGTTTTTTATCCGGATACCAATGACACATCTTTTTTCCATGCAAATCTCCTTTGTTATATTATTTATGTTGTGTTATCTTGACGGTCGCAGTATATGCTCCCGGCCGTATTGTCTTCCGTTCTTGCAAGTATTCAAAATCTACCGGAAGCGGACGTCCACGTTCCGAAAAAGATTCTAGTCCCTGCTGAACGTACGTTTATTGTCTTGTTCCTTCCTGATAAAAGCCGCAATTTCCGACTGAACACTTGAGGCAAGCTCGTCAAATTTAAGCCCATATAAGCAGACATTTGCTGCAAGCGACTGAGGAATAATCCGCTCCACTTTTCCCCGGGCGTAGATATGAGTTCCTTCGGGAAGGCAGAATGAAAGTGCCAGCTGGTCGCCCTGGGCAAGCCGTTCCTCTGGTTTTACTTCTGCCGTAATAAGCATCCCGGTGGTACTAATATTGTCCATCCGGTATAGAAAAGGCTTGTTTTTGAATTTCCCCTCAACAGTGACTTTGAGCGCGGCCCGGTACGATTGTCTCGGTGCAATGTTCAAAAGGTGCTGCATTGTTGCCTGAAGCTGCTCAAAATCGACCGGCAAGCTAAGGACTGCGCTGGCTCTGCATTCGTTGCACCGAGCCCTGTGCATCGGCGTGTCCTTGCACAGAAGAATGGTCGAAACCTTCTGTAAATCCCTGCGTTGTTTTATACTATGGAATAATTCCTCACTCGAAAGCCCCGGCATGTCGAGTTTTGACACAATGAGATCCAGTTTTTCTCTCGTATGGATACTGAGTATGTCATCATTCGAGGAGGCCGTAAAAACCGTGATGCCAGACCGCGTTAAAAAGCTGCTTTGTTCTATGCAAAAATCTTTGATGTCGTCTGTGAGTAGTATTTTTTTCATGCTCGGTACGCCCCTTTTTCGCCACCGAGATATGGTGCTTTTTTAAGCATCATATCATACCATATTTTTCGGCCTTTGCTCAATTGCCAAATGCGTTTGCATATCGGTATCCACCGTGCTATACTGCACCACACTTGAGAAGGGGGCATTATGCACACTGCTGACAAAAAAATAATGCTATATACCCTCAGCACCTGCTCGCACTGTAATCGCACCAAAAGGTTCTTTAAAGATAACAACATCGCCGTTGAGTTTCTGGATGTGGACCTGCTCACCGGCGCGGAACGGGAGCGTGCTTTGGATGAAGTGCGGAAACTAAACCCCAATTGTACTTTCCCCACAATCTGCATCGGCGACAGAATAATTGTCGGATTTCACGAAGACCAGCTGCGTGAGGCGTTATGTCTGCAGTGACACCGGACAAACTGTTCGACATTCTGTCGAAGTACGCTGCTTCTCAGGGAATTTCTCTGAACAAAGACAAACCGTTTGTCCTTGATATTCTCCAGGGCTTGCTTACCAATGAAGCCCGCTATGGCTACCGGTCCTGCCCCTGCCGCCTGGCATCGGGTATACAGGAAAAAGATTCAGATATCGTCTGCCCCTGTGTTTACCGCGACCCGGACATCAAGGAATATGGAAGCTGTTACTGCGGGTTGTATGTATCTTTGGACTGGAACGCTGGCATGAAAGAACACCGGCAAGTCCCCGAGCGCAGGCCAAAAGAGCGTCAGACATTTTAAAACCGCTTGTCTGTTTCAAACAGTGAACCGGATTCCGCTCAAACACTCAGCGCGTTTACAGACATGGGACAGCTTCTGCTGAATTTTTCACTACATCGCAAGCTAACCGTTTTTTGTTCTCGTTCACGATAAGAATTTCGTCTGGAGGTGTTTACCTTGAGTTTTCTCGTCGGATTTCTGGGAAGTCTTTTCGGAGGGCTCGTGGGCCTCGGCGGAGGCGTAATCATGATTCCGCTTATGGTCAGCCTACTCAAGCTGAACCAGCACAGTGCGCACGGCACCAGTCTTGTAGCGGTGGTTTTCACCGGACTGTCGGGAGCTATTGTTTACTCATCGAAAGGCAACGTTGATGTAATGGCCGCGATTCTGCTTGCGGCAACCGCCATGCTCACCGCCCGCATGGGTGTCCATTATGCGCATGCGCTTCCTGAATGGAAGTTAAAGCGCTCATTCGGTGCTTTTCTCGTCTTTGTCTCTCTTTTGCTTCCTTTGAAACCGTATCTACCCATGATGCAGGGATTGGAAACCGGCTGGCTTAAAGTTGCAGTCCTGCTGGTGACAGGCGCTTTTACCGGATTTCTTTCCGGCATGATGGGTGTCGGCGGTGGAACAATCCTGGTGCCGGCCATGGTGCTTCTTACCGGTTTTTCACAACACATTGCGCAGGGGAGTTCTTTGCTGGCCATGGTTCCCGCCAGCAGCGTGGGAGCGTACTCCCACTGGAAGCTCGGAAACGTCAAGACGACAGCGCTGTGGGGAATGATTCCCGGTGTTTTAGTGGGCACCTATCTGGGAGGAACGACCGCCCAATTTCTGCGGGAAGATATATTACGGATTGTGTTTTCGGTTGTATTGATCTGGATCGGGGTGCGGTACCTCAGAGCGAAGCGGCCAGCGCCAAAACCAGAGAGTTCGAACCCATCGGCATAGCGTACAACTGCTTGCCGGTCTGATACTATCCTGTCTTTGCCTGCCACGTCCAATAACGGCAGTGTGAGCACTTACTCCCACTCAATCGTGCTTGGCGGCTTGGATGAAATATCAAGAACCACACGATTGACGCCTTTTACTTCATTGATAATCCTGTTGGACAGGACGCCCATAAGGTCATAGGGGAGCCTGGCCCAATCTGCTGTCATGCCGTCCTGGCTTGTTACCGCCCGGATGGCAATGACATTTTCATAGGTCCGTTCATCTCCCATTACGCCTACTGTTTTGATCGGCAGCAGAACGGCAAAGGATTGCCATATTTCCCGGTATAAGTTTGCCTTCTTGATTTCCTCGATTACAATGACGTCGGCCTCGCGCAGAATGGAAAGCCGCTGGGCGGTCACTTCTCCCAGAATCCGGATTGCCAGACCCGGCCCCGGGAAGGGCTGCCGATCGATAATATCGGCAGGCATGCCAAGCTCCTTGCCGATAGCGCGAACCTCGTCCTTAAACAGTTCCCGGAGCGGCTCCACGAGCTTCAACTTCATTTTCTCCGGAAGCCCTCCCACATTGTGGTGCGATTTGATGACTGCCGAGGGCCCTTTGAATGACACGCTTTCGATGACATCCGGATACAGCGTGCCTTGAACAAGAAACTCGGCGCCGCCGACATCGTTGGCCGCCTGGTCGAAAACTTCAATGAAGGTATTGCCGATGATCTTCCGTTTTTTTTCCGGGTCCTCGACACCTTCGAGTTTTCGCAGAAATTGCGAAGACGCATCCACATACACAAGATTCAAACCCATATCTTTGAACGTTTGTTGTACCTTCTCCGCCTCATCCTTCCGGAGCACTCCATTATTCACAAAAATGCATGTCAGCTGCCTGCCTACCGCCTTGTTTACCAGCACCGCAGCAACAGAGGAATCGACGCCGCCGGAAAGTCCGCAAATAACTTTTTTGCCGCCCACAGTCTTGCGAATCTCAGCCACCGAGTATTCAACAAAGGACGCCATGTTCCACGACGGATTGCATCCGCAGATTTCGTACACAAAATTTCTGAGAATCTGCGCTCCCTGGGGGGTATGCACGACCTCCGGGTGGAACTGAACGCCGTAAAATTTTCTTTGCTCGTCGGCCATGGCGGCCGTGGGAGAGTTGTCGGTATGCGCAATGGAGGAAAAGCCAGCGGGCATCTTCTCAATCCGGTCTCCATGGCTCATCCAGACTACCGCTTTTTCGCCTTCGCCGAATCCATAGAAAAGGCCTTCTTTTTTGTGAATGTTCAATTCGGCCCTTCCATATTCCCGCTTGAGGGATTTTGCAACGGTGCCGCCAAAAACATGCGTCAGAAGCTGCATGCCATAACAGATGCCGAGAATCGGCACTCCAAGCTCCAGATGCAATTTATCGACAAGCGGCGCCCCGGCGTCATACACGCTGGACGGGCTGCCGGACAGAATCAGCCCTTTGGGCCGGAACGTTTTGACCTTGTCTAATCCCGCATTAAAGGGAAATATTTCACAATAGACCTTGGCCTCACGCACGCGTCGGGCGATAAGCTGGGTATATTGGGACCCGAAATCAAGAATCAATATTCTTTCACTATGGATGTCGGACACAGAGAGCTCCTTTTCAGCATTTTAGACGATATTACATCAGGATGCTGATATCTGTCAATTAGGAATATCTTTTCCCCGTGCAAACGCTTCTATCTCCGTTCCCACACGTTCATTTTTTATGTTACACTAAAAATAGAAGCGCAGGAACGCACAACCAGGCGTGACGGAGGAGGGTAAAATGAAAATTGCCGATATTATGACAAAAAGAGTTTACACCAGCACTCCGGACAAAACACTCAGGGAGTGCATACAGATTCTCAAGCAGCGTGATGTGAACGGTCTTGTAGTTCTGGACGGCTCGACACCGGTTGGAATAATCACCAAGGCCGATCTCTTCAAGGCGCTTCTTCCCAGTTATGCCGATATTATGGAAAATGAACACAACATCGCAAGCTTTGAGTATATCGAGGAGCGGGCATATAAACTATATGATATAAAAGTAAGCGATTTTGCCAGCAAATGTCTCATCACGATCGACAGCACCATGCCGATCATCAAGGCGGGTTCACTCATGATACTCAAAAAAGTAAAACAGCTGCCGGTCGTGGATAACGGGAGGCTGGTGGGCATCGTGACTCTTACGGACATTATCAACTATATTGGAGACAAACTCTAACGATGACCTCAGTTCGCTTGCGTCATCGGTTCGAATAACCTGCCCGGAGCGCTATGAAACCGGCTTCAGTGTTACATCCCCGGAAGCCACGTGGACCGCGCGTCCGTCATCAAGCGTGATGATAAGCCTGCCTTCGCGATCGATTCCCTGCGCCAATCCTTCGAGAGTATCTTTCAGGCCGCGCACCGTGACCCGATTGCCGATCGTCACATTAAGCTTTTTCCACTCCGATAAAACGCGTTCTTCATCTTCGAGAAACACCCGGTACCAGTGTTCAAGATCCAGCAGCAATTGGCACAGCAGCGGTGTGCGCCGGAGGTTCTTCCCGGTTTCCGCCGCCAGTGTCGTTATATTTCTGCGGACGTCGGACGGAAGTGCCTCAAGATCCATATTTACATTCAAGCCGATACCCAGCACGATATATTTGATGCGGTCCTGCTCCGCGCTCATTTCGGTAAGCAGTCCGCTGATTTTCTTTTGTCCGATAAGAACATCATTGGGCCATTTAATGACGGCTTGCTGGGCGAGCATGGTTCGGACTGTGGAAGCAACTGCAACCGCCCCCATGAGAGTAAGAAGAGGGGCCTTCTGCAGCTGAATGTTCGGTTTCAGAACCACGCTGAAATAGAGATTTCCTTTCGGCGAAATCCATGTTCTGCCGATTCTGCCCTTACCGGCGGTTTGCGTTTCCGCAATGACCACGGTACCTTCAGGCGATGAGAGCGACGCCATCTCCATGGCAAGCGTGTTGGTGGATGCGACCGCGGGATGCAGGTGGAGTGTTCGGCCCATGAATTTGGTCCTGAGCCCCTGGAGTATGTCGCTTTTCCGCAGGGTATCAGGCTCGCTCAAGATTCGGTATCCCTGAGATGGGACGGCCTGGATTCCGAAGCCTTCCTGTTCGAGCGACTTGATATGCTTCCAGACCATGGTGCGTGAAATCCCTGTTTTCCTGGCTAATTCTTCTCCGGAAAGGAAATCGGCAGGTGATGATCTGAGGAGGCGCAGTATTTTGTCTTTATACATTCTTTGAAAACCGGGGCGGCATTACCTCATGTGTGCTTTGCCCGCTGTGGAGTGAGCAAATATGGTGCCGGTGTTGCTCCCGATTGTCCTGCTGTTTTAATTGATGATTTTCATGCTGATATCGGCGGCAGGCGCCGAATGAGTCAGGCTTCCGCAGGATATAAAATCAACGCCTGTTTCCGCGATGGTCCGAATCGTATCAAGGGTCACATTGCCTGATGCCTCCACCAGCGCCTGATGGTTGATCAGCGCCACCGCCTCGCGCATCATAGCAACCGTCATGTTGTCAAGCATGATTACGTCAGCCTTTGCGGACAGCGCTTCCCGCACATCCTCAAGGGTCCTTGTTTCCACTTCGATTTTAAGCAGATGGTGGGATTTTTTTCTTACCAGGTTTACAGCATTTGTAATGCCCCCCGCTGCCGCAATATGATTGTCTTTTATCAGCACGCCGTCGTTCAAACAATAGCGGTGGTTCCTGCCCCCTCCCAGCCGAACGGCATATTTCTCAAGCTGGCGCAAACCGGGGTGGGTTTTTCTTGTGTCAAGCACCGCCACCTTCAGCCCCTTAATGCTGTCGAGATACCGGGCCGTCAGGGTCGCAATGCCGGACAGGTGCTGGAGCAGATTCAAAGCAACGCGTTCTCCCATCAGCAGCGCCCGTGTCTTGCCTGACAGGCGGGCGATCTCTGCACCGGCGTTCAGACAGTCTCCGTCCCGGGCAAGAGGCTCAAACTCTATTGAAGAGTCAAGGACGTGAAACACTTCCCGGCTTACGGAAATACCGGCGAGAATAAGAGACTGTTTGGCGGTTATTACCGCAACGGCTTCTGCTTCGGGCGATATCGTTGCCTCCGTGGTAACGTCTCCGGGGCCGATGTCTTCGAGCAGGGTCTGCTCGATCAGTTTTTTGAGCGCTAAATTGATCATCAAATCCTAGCTATTCTTGCGGTTCGCTGCAGCATACAGCGCGCGTTTTTATCTAGTTCAGAATCTTCAGGCTTGTTGCCAGCTTTTCATATTTTGACTTCAGCTCGGCGAGCTTTTCCCGGTTTTTTGCCACGACGTCCTGCGGCGCTTTGTCTACAAAATTTCTGTTCAGGAGTTTCTTTGACAGGACTTCAATCTCTTGCGATATCTTCGCCATGTCCTTCTGCAAACGCTCGCGCTCCTGGCCCAAGTCAAGAAGACCTTCCAGCGGGACATACACCTCCGCGCCTTTGATGACGGCCGTAGCGGTTATTTTCGGCTTGCATTCCTCCGTGCCGATGCGAAGATCATTCACGCGCGCAAGCGTTTTCACATAGGTTGCGCTTTGTTCGAGGTGCTCCCCAAGCTTCGCGTGATCTACCTTTACGATTGCCGTTATCTGCAACGAGGGTGCAATATTCATTTCGCCGCGAATATTCCTGATCGCCAAAATCAGGTCCATGACCATCTGCATGTCCTGCTCGATCTCGGGATTGATCAGCTTTTCGTCTGCAACAGGATACGGCGAGACCATGATGGAATCATACTGTTTCCCCGCCTTTGCATGTTCCCCGCAGGACTGGCGGTTTCTGGCCTGTTCGGGCAGGGTCTGCCATATTTCCTCCGTGATGAACGGCATAAGGGGATGCAGCAGCCGGAGTGCGGTTTCCAGTACCTGGGCAAGCACCGCCTGGGTCGCCGTGCGGCTGGGAGAATCTTTCTCCTGGTTCAAGGTCGGTTTTGACAATTCGAGGTACCAGTCGCAGTACTCGTGCCAGATGAACTGGTAGAGCGAAGAAGCAACATCATTAAACCGATATTCAGAGAGGGCGCATTGTATGTCTTTCGTAACGGAATTCAGCCGCGAAAGAATCCAGCGGTCTGCAAGAGACAGTGGTGCTGTTGCGGACGCAGGAGCCGGAGCAAAATCCTGATCCAGATTCATGAGCACGAACCTGCTGGCATTCCAGATCTTGTTTGCAAAGTTTCTATAGCCTTCTATTCGTTCGGGCGAGAGTTTAATATCGCGCCCCTGCGCCGCAAAAGCGGAAAGAGTGAAGCGGAAAGCATCGGTTCCATACTGGTCTATCATCACCAGCGGATCGATGACATTTCCCCTGGACTTGCTCATTTTCTGGCCTTCCGCATCGCGTACCAGCGCATGAATATATACATCCCGGAAGGGGACTTCTTTCATGAAGTGAAGGCCCATCATGATCATCCGGGCCACCCAGAAGAAGATGATATCAAAGCTTGTGACAAGCACCGAGGTCGGATAGTAAACCTTCAGCTCTCCGGTTTTATCGGGCCATCCCAGCGTCGAGAACGGCCATAACGCGGAGGAGAACCAGGTGTCGAGGACGTCGGTTTCCTGTCGTATGTTCTTGCTTCCGCATTTTTTGCAGGCAGCGGCGTCCGTCCGCGTTACCATAAGTTCACCGCAGTCGTCGCAATACCAAGCAGGAATGCGGTGCCCCCACCAGATCTGGCGCGAGATGCACCAGTCTTTTATATTCCGCATCCAGTCAAAATAGGTGTTTTCCCAGCCCTTGGGGATGATTCTCACCGCCCCGTCCTCAACAGCTTTGATTGCAGGTTCTGCCAGCGGCGTTGTCTTCACAAACCATTGCGGTGAGAGGTAAGGCTCAACCACTGCTTTGCAGCGGTAGCATTTGCCGATGGAATGGGCGTGGTCCTCAGTTGTAATAAGAAAACCCCGCTCCTGAAGAAGCTCCACAACCATGCCGCGCGCTTTCTTGGCTGGTTTGCCGGCAAGGTGCTTCAACACATCAGGCAGCACATCCGGAATATCGGAAAGAATTTCCGCCTTTTCATTAAGCATCTTTATCCGCAGCAACTCCGGTTTTTGGCGCTGGCCTGCTTCGTAATCGTTGAAATCATGCGCCGGAGTCACCTTGACGGCACCGGTCCCGAATTCGAGATCAACAAGGATTGAATCGCCGATAATCGGAATTTTGCGCCTCGTGAGCGGAAGATCTACGCTCTTGCCGATGAGACTTTTATACCGCGGGTCCAGCGGGTGCACGGCAACGGCGGTGTCTCCCAGCATGGTCTCCGGTCTGGTGGTCGCCACCGTCAACCGAATGTTCGGGTCATGGCTCAACGGGTAGGCAATATGATACAGCTTGCCTTTTTCATCTTCATGCTCAACTTCAATATCGGACAATGCAGTATGGCAGCGCGGGCACCAGTTGATCAGCCGTTCACCGCGGTAAATCAGACCTTCTTCATAGAGCGTGACAAAAACTTCCCGCACGGCCCGCGACAGACCTTCATCCATGGTAAACCGTTCGCGTTCCCAGTCGCAGGAGGCACCCAGGCGCTTCAACTGGCCGATGATCTTGCCGCCATATTCCTTTTTCCACTCCCAGACTTTTTCGATGAATTTTTCTCGGCCAAGACTTTGGCGGTCAATATGGTCCTTGGCAAGCTGGCGTTCCACTACGTTCTGGGTGGCTATCCCCGCATGGTCCGTACCGGGCAGCCAGAGCGCGTTCCTGCCGCTCATGCGCATCCACCGCGTCAAAATATCCTGCAGTGTGGAGTTCAGCGCGTGGCCGATGTGCAGCGACCCGGTCACATTCGGCGGGGGGATTACAATGGAGAACGGTGTGCCGGCTGCGTTTTTATCAGCATGAAAATAATTTTTTGATTGCCAATCATGGTACCATTTCTGTTCGACCTGTTGAGGATCATATGTTTTCGGCAGTTCTTTTCCCGACATGAAATACTATCTCCTTTACTGCACATATCGCCTTCAAACTAAAAGAGGGGAACTAGTCCCCTCGTCCGGCACTCAGTTATTTTCGTTATTTGGTTCTACGGTGTTTTCTTTAAACGCTCAATCTCTTCTTTGATCAGGTGCTCTGCCAACTGCGGAATTACTTCCCATGCCACCTGCTCAATTATGCCCCGCGCAAGCTCCCGGGCCACAGTCATAACCGCTTCCTGGATGCCTCGCTTGATTGTTTCGTCGGATATTTTAGGAATGGGAGGAGGAGGCATATCCTTCAATGCATTCATGGTCAACTTTGATGCCGTTTCCGCCACCAGTTTGCGCATATCCTCCATCGGCAATGCCGGTTGCGGAAGCGGCATGCTTTTCAGGCCATCCGCTACCTGCTTTGATACGGTCTCCGTCACCAGTTTGCGCACGTCGTCCAGCGAGAAAGGCGGCTGTTGCACCGGCGGAGGCACGTTTTTCAGGGCATCTGCTACCTGTTTTGATACGGTCTCCGCCACCAGTTTGCGCACATCGTCCATCAACAATACCGGCTGCGAAGTCGGCGGCATGGCTGGTTGTAAAACGGGTGCGTGTCCCTGCGGCGTGAGAGGCACGGCAGACTGCGCTGTTTCGAACGTTGTATCGAACGATTCGAACGTGACAATCTCCGGCTTGATTTCGTCAGTTATTTCCGTCAGGCCTAAATTGGCCCGCATCTCTTCCACAGCTTTTGCGCCGGTCGGCAATGCCTGTTCTTCCTGAAGAGATGGCGCTTCGATTTCCTCGACAACAGGCTCAACCTCGAAAACCGAATCCTCTTCAACGGAGGCGGCAGCCTGTTTGAGATCCGCGCGCGTAGGCGCGCTGCTGATAATGTCGAAAATAGATGTCGGCGCCTGCTTTGGTTCACTTGCGGTAACGGAAGGTCGAACGGTACGAGTCTCCTGCTTTGCCGCCTGCTGCTGCGGCTTCGGAGCGACAGGCGCTTCTCTGCGCGGCGGCGCTGATGCAAGCACTTTTTTCACCTTGCCGATGAGCTCTTGAGATTCGAACGGTTTGACGATTTTATCGGTGATTCCGGCCTGCTTGCCCTTCGCGGTATCATATACATCGTCTCTGCTCATCATCAGAACAACCGGAATGTGGGAAAGTTTCGGATTATTTTTGAGCTGCGTGGCAACCCCGTAGCCATCTACCCGCGGCAGATCTATATCAACCAGCACAACGCCCGGAACGGTCCTCTCCACCTCGTGCAGAGCAGCCTCTCCGTCGCTCACACAGATGACTTCATACTCTCTTCCGGAAAACAGCATCTCCACGACCTTCTGGATGGTGATGCTTTTATCTGCCAATAGTAATTTAACCGGCATGGAACAACCTTTCAAAATCGAGGATCATGATCGACAGGTCGTTTTCAAAAACGACCCCTTTTACATAGTGTGGATCGACATCAGGCGCCGCTTCTGCCGGGGAGGATGTGCTTTCTTCCAGCATGGCCATTCGTGCTACACCGTCCACAACAATTCCGAACGGTATCTTTTTTTCTTCAAGCAGAATAATACTTTGTCCGGCACCGGTACTCTCGTTTGTTTCCGCCGCAAAGCCGATCGGCGCCGATCTGTTCAGGGCCAGCCTTTTTATCAGACTAAAGATCGGGTACACGGTCCCCCGATAATCGATCAGCCCCTCCACATAAGGATACGACAGCGGCACGGAACGAGACGCGCGCCACGGAAAGATCTCAATAGCACCGTGCAGCTTTGCACCAAAAAGCCTGCCGGCCAGATGGAACACCAGAAAGCTGCTGATCATGGCAGCAAACCGTCCTCGTTCAGCAGCAGAACAAGATTGTCTCCGTGCCGCAGAACGCCATTGTAGCAGTGGAGCCCCGGTGCGACAACTCCTTTCGGCATCGGAATTACGTTTTGGACAGAATCCAGGATATCGGTTACTGCATCGACGAGGATTCCGAAGGTCCGCTTTTTGTTTTTGACGACCAGAAGCGTCTCCAGCGGGCTGCTGGGAAGTTTGAATAATTTTTTAATGTTCAAAACCGGAATAGGCGACCCGCGATATTCAAACTTCCCTTCAAAAAAATCATCGAGGCTCGGATCGTTCTGAATATTGCGTGCAACCGTAATCTCCAGAAGCCTCGTGATGGGAATGGCGTACTGTTCGTGTTCCAAAGACAATATCAAAAACCGTTTGTTTTCAGCCATAACGTTATGTCCGACTGGTAAGTACGGCTCCGCTGAGGAGTTTTTTGAGCGCATCGAGCATTTCCTGCTCTTCAAACGGTTTTACCAGATAATCCTGCGCTCCCATGTCCTGAGCCTTCTGGCGGTGTTTATCACCGGCCCGGGACGTAAGCACGATGATTGGAATATTCGCGAGTTCGGGATTCTTTTTCATCTCGACCATCAGATCATATCCATGCATGACAGGCATTTCCAGGTCGGTAATAACGGCATCAAATTTCACCCGTCCCATGACGTTCAGGGCCTCCATGCCGTCTGGCGCCACGTGAACTTCATAGCCGGTCCGGTCAAGAAACCGCTGCACATATTTCCGGATGCTTATGGAGTCGTCAACAACAAGCACTCGCGGCTTTCTTGTAGAAATCTCAGGCGTTGATTCCGGTTTTGCCGATCCTACCGTCGTTCGGGATGCCATCGCAGCCTCATCACCGAACAGCGACGCAATATTAAGAATAAGCCGCACGTTGCCGTCGCCGGAAATCGTCGCACCGGAAAACATCCTTATTTCCTTGAGGTAGTCTCCCAGCGTTTTGACCACGATTTCTTCCCGGCCGATAATGTCTTCCACCATAAGCGCGAGACGTTTTTCCGCCGAGCCGAGAATCAGCGTCGGCTGCCGGAATGTCTCCTCTTTTTTCGGCAATTTCCCGAGGCCGAGCAGTTCATTCAGTTTCAGAAGTTTTACCAAGGATCCGCGCAGGTTTACCATTTCCTCTCCTGCGGCATGCTGAATATCTTTCGAAGAGAACCGTGTGGTTTCTTCGACCAGGTTCATGGGGACGGCTATTTCCTGGTCTTTAAGCTTTACAATAAGCGCTTGTGCAATGGCCAGCGTGAGAGGAAGCCTGATCGAGAACTTCGTGCCGATATTTTTTTCCGTTTTTATTTCTATCCGGCCGTGAATGCGGACCAGTTGGTTCGCCACCACGTCCATGCCCACGCCTCTTCCGGAAATCTTGCCTATGGTTGCAGCCGTGGAAAACCCGGGCTGAAAAATAAGATTAATGGCTTCCGGGTCTGTGAGAGCCTGGGCCGCCCCCGGAGTAATGAAACCCTTCTCAACAGCCGTGCTCCGGAGCATGGCCGGATCCATTCCGCGTCCATCATCCTCAATTTCAATAATGATGCTGTTTCCCTCATGCCGCGCCTTCAGGACGAGAAGTCCGGTCGGATCCTTTCCGAGTGCCGTGCGCTCCGCAGCCGGTTCGATTCCATGCGATACCGCATTTCTGATCATGTGCATAAGCGGATCAGATATGATTTCGAAGACCGTTTTATCGATCTTCGTTTCCCCGCCCGAAAGCACGATGTTTACCTGTTTCCGTTCTGCCTGCGCAAGATCGCGCACCAGCCTCGGAAACAGCTGATAGAGCTTGTCCATCTCAACCATGCGGGCCAGGGTAATTTCGTCCTGCAGGTTTGTTGTGATGGTGGAAATTCTCGCCGTATCAACCTCAAACGAGTCAAAGAATCCGGCAAGATCTGTCATGATTTCATTCGTGTCGTTCGTAATTTCCGTGAGTTTTCGGGAAAGCAGGTTAAAATCATCGTAGCGGTCGAATTCCAGCTCGAGAAAATCGCCGGTCTGTTCCGCCGGTTTTTCACTGGTCCCGGGCGCCTCTATGCTCAGCGTATATTCGTATTTTTCCTCGAATTTTTTGATCTCGTGCAGCAACCGGTTCTGGCTGAATGCAAGCTCCTCCCGCAGCACTTTTATAAAATCGACCTGGTGCGCCAGACGGTTCCGGCTTACAATCATTTCCCCAACCAGATTCATCAGATTGTCGAGGCGATCAATGTTGACCCGAATAAACTGCTTTTCCAGATCAGCAACGTCTGTAGCGCGGCGGTTGAAACCTCGCTTTTCAGAAACGCCCGATTTCTTTGCCTCGTCTATTTCCTGCTGAAGCGGCGATTTGTGCGCAGTCGAAGGCAAATCCGCACGGACTGCTGGAGTCTCCGGCAAGACATCCTGTTCTTCAATTTCCTCAACGGCTGTTTCAATTGCATCGATTTCCTCAAGTTCTTCCGGCTTTTCAACCTCATTAAGGGCTTGCAGTTCAGCCTCTGCCTCGGATTCCGGCTCCGTCTGAGGCCCTCCGACAGGTTCGAGGGCAGGTTCAGTAATTGGTTCAGCGACAATCGGCTCTTCCTCGAGACTAAAGGCTTGCTCCCAAGGCAAATTAAGATCTTCGGTCAGGATGGGTGCAACATCGAGATCCGGAACGGCCGGGGAGGGAGTAACGGTCTTTTGCAGGCTCTCGGTAACGTCCTTGTATGCTCTGGCGATGCTGTCCACTACCAGCATGTCTTCAGGATCGTTGACCGCGACACTGTCGACCATCAGTTTTATTGCGTCTACACTGTCAAAAAGAAAATTGAGGGATTCTTTGCAGATAGGAATGGTTCCTGAACGGAATTGGCCGAGCATGTCTTCGGCCTTATGCGCCACATCGCTGATGCCCTGGAACCCCATCATGGCAGCCGAGCCCTTCAGCGTATGTGCTGCGCGGAAAAGTTCGTCGATCTGGGCAGTGTCAGATGGATCCTTCTCAATAGACAACAGTCCCTTATTCAGGTTCTGGAGGTGATCACCAGCTTCTACGAGAAAAAATTCAATAATGCCTGCTTTATCTGATGGCCCAGCCATACGGTCGTTTATTTAATCAGTCCGAGCTTTATTTCTTCGTCGCTTGTAGTAACATTTTCCGTAGCAGACGGGTACCGCTCGAGTTCAGGAAGCGGTGCCTCCTGCTCTTTGCTGGTCTTGAATCTGCCGATTGCTTCTGTCAGGCGCGTGGTCAGGTCTGCCAGCTTGCTGATCGTCGTCACCGTGTCCTGCACGCCCTGGGTGGTTTCCTGTGTCAGTTTCGAAATACTGTCCATCGTATGCACAACGCCTTCTGTTGATTTCACCTGGTCTCCGGCGGCCCTGGTGATGTCCGTCATGAGACTTGCGGTCTGCTTCACGATTTGTTCGATTTCACGCAGCGCGGCGCCGGCCTGGTCGGCGAGCTTGGTTCCTTCCTCCACTTCCCGCGTGCCTTCCTCCATGACCGCCACAGCTTCGCTTGTTTCAACCTGAATGCCTTTAATGAGGCCGGTAATATCTTTCGTTGAGCGGGCAGCCCGTTCAGCCAGTTTTCGCACTTCGTCCGCAACGACGGCAAAGCCCCTGCCCTGCTCACCGGCGCGGGCGGCTTCGATTGCGGCATTCAATGCAAGCAGGTTCGTCTGTGTAGCGATTTCGCTGATCACCTCGATAATGGCGCCGATTTCGAGCGATCGCTCGCCCAGTCCCTTGATTTTCTTTCCGGTGGATTGCACAGTGGCCCGGATACGCTGCATACCTTTGATCGTTTCCGCCACGGCCGTTCCGCCCTTGACCGCCGCCTGGGTCGCCTTCACTGATGTCTGCGTGGCCGCTTCGGCGTTCTCGGCCATGTGCTGGGTAGTAAGCGACATGGCGTTGACCGCCTCTGCCGCGTTTCTGATCTGGGCAGTCTGCTGTGAAGCGCCGGACCGCATGCGTTCGGATGACTGCAAAATTTCCGAGGTAGAGCGCTGCACCTCGACCGCCACGGTACTGGCCTGCGTGATCAGCGACGTAAGACCGGTGATCATGAGGTTGAACGCGTCGGCAACCGATCCGAGTGCGTCGGCGGTAACTTCTGCTTTCGCGGTAAGGTCGCCTTCCGCGGCCGTACTCACGACTGAAAGAAGTCCGATGACCTGGCTCTGCATCTTATCGCGGTCGGTCTCTGACTGAACAAGGCCCTGCAGGCGTTCGATGGTCTGGTTCAGGGTGATTGCCAGCTGCCCGAGTTCATCGCCGGTGTCAACGACGGCCTTGTTTGAAAGATCTCCGCGCCCCACGGCTTCCGCCACCCGGATAAGCTCCTTGGTCGGCGCGACAGTGCGTGACGACATGTACAGACTGAGAATGGTCAAAACGATCAGCGATACTGCGCCAAGTCCCATGATATTCAGAAGAATGGACCTGATATGATAATTGATTGCCGTCATGTTCAGACCTATATGCACCGTGCCGAGGGTTCCTCCGGATATCGGCGTGGCGATATCGATTACGCTGAGCGGGTTTCCTTTTAGAACAATGTCTGCCGGCTGCGTTCCATACGCGACGCCGGGCATCAGTTTGTTTATCTGCTGGAGATCTGCGGGGACGGCGTTCCCTTCAAAGGAGGACGAGAGCACCCGCCCTCTGGCGTCACGAATAAAGGAGTAGGCCACTTCCGGCTGCGACGCAGCTTCGTTTCTGAACATCTGAAGCGCGTTGATGTCCTCAACCTGCATCGCCTCCACAACCTTTGAACTCAGACCATCGGCCATGATGATGGTTCTATTGATCACATCATCCCGCTGGGAAGCCTGTATCTGGTTGTATATGTAAAAGAGGATGAAACCACCAAAAACGACTGAGAGGAAAACAATATGGGCCACTATTTTGGCTCGGATGCTCCACCCATAAAAAGGATTCAGCGTTTTCTTGTTCATAAAATTACTCCTTCGTAGCGTTCTGGTTTCGTGAATTCGGTGGCTTTGCGTTAGCCGTGCGATTCGTTGTCGGAATGCTGACGGTTCAAGTCAGTTTTATCTCTTCTATAAGGCGCTCGATATTCAAAACTGCGGCCAAACCGGTCTCTCGCTGTAAAATTCCTCTAAAAAAACGGCTGCGGCTTTTGCTGGCTTTCGCGCCATAATCAGCCGGAATGGCCAGCACACTGCTTACGGGAACCGAAATAACTTCGGAGACATTATCAACAACAATGCCCAGCGTAATGGTGCCCTGTTTTATAATGGCAATCTGGTTCGTGGTCGCGGGATTTTGTGTGAGCGAAAGTGTTTCTCGTATATCAACAATGGGAACAATGTTTCCACGAAGGTTAATAACGCCGAGCACATGAGGCGGGGTGGTCGGGACAGGAAAAATATTCTGAGGAATGATGATTTCCGTCAGCAATTCGACCGGTATGGCATACGTGTCCTCGCCAATAGTGAAGAGGCAAACTCGAATTTCCTCTTCCGGTTGTGTACTGTTTACCTCGACGGTGACGTCGCTGTCAGTCTCGGCCAAACGGGCCCCCTTTTTTAGGGATTTAGATATACTTTTTAACTGCCTTCAGCAGATCCTCGGGCTTGAACGGCTTGGTCAAATACTCATCCGCACCCTGCTTCATTCCCCAGAATTTATCGCTTTCCTGGTCTTTGGAGGTTACCATGATAACAGGTATTTTTTTGTATTGGTCATTGCTCTTGATGTCTCTGCAGACCTGAAAACCATTTTTTTTAGGCATGATGACATCTAAAATGATCAAGTCGATTTTTTCCGATTTGATCTTCTCCTCTGCCGCTTCTCCATCGAGAACGGTTATGATCGAATGGCCCGTAGGTTGAAGGGTTTGCTGGAGGATTTGAAGCTCAGCCACGCTATCATCCGCAATGAGTATTTTGGCCATGCCAGTCTCCTTTTTCTCCTGATTACAGGTTACTAAAAATTAACACATTTCTTTGGTTCTGTCAAGTTTTCGTTTTATTCGGCACGTGATCGGTGAAGAAAAACAGGGGATTATCGTGCCGGCAAAAAAGTTCAGCGCCGTTTCCTGATAAGATTGACCGAAAGCAGGATAAACAGGCTTTTGGCCACATCAAACTCGCTCAAATCAGCCTGGTCAATAATTTTCTGGACGGTTTTCCGCCCGTCGACCAGGGAAAAAACTTTCATATCGATATCGCTCATGCCGCGGGTCGTAAGTTCTTCTGCATCGCCGATTATCGGTTCAAACACAATGTTGAAATCCGGCATTTTTTGCTGGATCAGGCTCCATTCATCCGCCCGCCGGGCGCCTTCCAGAAGCAAATCGTCCACTTTCAGTTGCACGTGGTTGGTAAACACCGGCGGTGCAACTTTTTCAAAGAAAAAAGCGCCTTGCTTCCAGGTCATGACCCGGTAGACTGCGGCCTCGGTATAGCGTTTCAGGGCCTCGCAAAAAGCCGCGGCACCAAGCAGTTTCTCCTGGATAAGAATGCTGTCAAGAGACTGCTGCGTCATTTTTGCAATACGCAAAACATGCTGCAGGCTGTCCTCTTCAAGCCTGCACGCTTTCCTGAGAAACCCTTCCATGGCGACACTGTCACTGCCGTTGCTGTTGGGTGACGCAAAAACAACCTGTCCGTCTTTAAAGCAAATCGCGACGCTGCTGCCCGGTTTGTTGACGACTAATTTTCCGGTCTGGCGCTGCAGCCCGAGCATCTGTATCACTTCCACGATCGGCACGCTTGCAAGATTCCCCTGGATGCCGGTGCTGCCGCCGCCCGGCCGCACCTTCGCCAGCTCCTGCTGTATTTTCTGCGGAAGCGTGTTCTTTACGAAGTCGTCGAGCAGTTGTTCGACGATATTTTTCACCATGGATTCAATAACGCCTTGCGCAGCCTGCACACCCGGACCCGGGGCCGGTGCGGGCCGCCCGCCCGGTTCTCTAACCGGAGGCGGGGCCGCAGGCTGCACCGCCGGCTTGCTCTTGTCGATTACTTCCCGAATTTTGGCAAGAAGCTCTTCGGGCTGAAACGGCTTGGTAAAATATTCGGTAATGCCGAGAACATCGACGAATTTGCTGCCGACCTTGTCGCCCTTGGACGTTACCAGGATAATAGGCGTGTCTTTGAACTCCGGGTCTTCTTTCAGGATCTTGCAAACCTGGAATCCGTTCATCTTCGGCATGACAAAGTCAACAAGAATCACGGCGGGACGTTCGGACCGGGCTTTCGCAATGCCTTCATCGCCGTCGGACGCCAGAACGACCTGATAGCCTTGCGTCGTCAGAATCATCTCGATCAGTCGTTGGACTGTCGGACTATCATCTATGTCAAGTATTTTTTCCCCTGCCATGTATGCCCCCGAAGTGCAGCTTCCCAAATTTTAGAATATTAGCATGATAAAAAAGTCATTGTCAACTGCTTATATATGCATTTGGAAGAAGCCCGCTGCGCTTATTCGTTGCGTCACGGAACGCAGCAGTATGCGGCAGAGAGATCAGGTGAATACAGCCACCGGAACTATTGTTGCCGGGACGCTTCTATAATGCCGCCACCCAGTACGATATCGTCTGTATAAAAAACCGCTGCCTGGCCGGGGCAGACTCCCGTCGCCGCGTCCTGCAACTCCACCAGGACATCATTCGGTCCTTGGGGTGCTATCACGGCGGGAACGGATCGCGAACGATACCGTATTTTAACGGAAACGTTCATGCCGGTGCGGAGGGTGGTAAACGGAATGAAATGCGCGTTTGACACGACCATTCTCCGGGTTCGCAGTTCCGACAACGTTCCGAGCACCACCCGCCGTGAGGATGGTTCGATTCTGACTACGTACATTCGTTCTCCGGCAGCGTACCCCAGCTTTCTCCGCTGTCCGACGGTGAAGAAGGCGATGCCCGTATGACGGCCGATGATTTTTCCATCGCTTAAAACCAAATCGCCCGCCTGAAGCGTTTCGGGTGCATGCTTTTTTAAAAAACCCCGGTAGTCATTTCCCGGCACAAAGCATATTTCCTGGCTTTCCGGACGTTCTGCAGCCGGAAGGCCGAGCTCGTGCGCGATTGAACGCACATCCTCTTTCCGCATCCCGCCGAGAGGAAAGAGAATGTTCGGCAGCTGCGCCTGGGAAAGACGATACAAAAAATAGCTTTGGTCCTTCCCGGAATCAACACCTTTCTTAAGCTGAAACAACGGCTCCTGCGGCACCGGTTCTATTTGCGCATAATGCCCCGTAGCGAGAAAGTCGAACGACTGCGATCGCGCATATTCCAGGAGCAGGTGAAATTTTATCATTTCGTTGCACCGGATGCAGGGGTTCGGTGTGCGGCCCTGCTGATATTCCAAAATAAAATTTCGTATGATACCGTCTGTAAATTCCGCCTGTGCATCAAGCATGCCGTGGGGAATTCCCAGGTGCTCGCAAACAGCCTGGGCCGAGCCGATATCGCAGCATTGCCCCGGGGTCAATTTCAGGGTCACGCCTTTGACCTCAAAACCCTGCCTGAGCAGCACTGCGGCGGCAACCGAACTGTCGACGCCGCCGCTCATCGCAATCAGTACGCGTTTGTTCATAGGAAACCCTTTTTCTCGGTAGTTATACCATGCTCAAAAACATTTTGCACATTTTCTTTTCAAAAAAGAAAAGGCATCCCGATGCGCGGGATGCCTTTCTTATAACGCCGTTACTACTAAGGGGGAAAAAATTATTTTTTGCCGAGAATTGCTTC
Organism: uncultured Nitrospiraceae bacterium; assembly: GCA_964586075.1. Classification (GTDB taxonomy): domain Bacteria; phylum Nitrospirota; class UBA9217; order UBA9217; family UBA9217; genus JBAZLV01. Next base: position 164,456 of record CAZPGZ010000001.1, read on the forward strand.
TTTCGCTGCCTTGGCAACACGAAATTTTACGACTTTCTTGGCCGGGATCTTGATAGCTTCGCCGGTCTGGGGGTTCCTGCCCATGCGGGCCTTGCGCTGCACGAGTACCAGCTTGCCAAGCCCGGGGAGCGTAAATGCATTCTTGGCTTCCTTGTATGCAAGTGCTGCAATGTCTTCCAGAATCTGTACTGCTACCTTCTTTTTAATGTCAGCCTTTTTCGCGATGTGATCCGCAATCTGCGACTTCGTCATGGCCTTTGCCATAAATCTACCTCCTTTAGGATAATTAAAATAAAAATTCTGAAAACATCCGCTGTGGACTATGTAATTCGTCGAAAAGTATATACAGGAAAGAGTAAAATAGCAAGTGAAATTTTATTTCTTTTATTTTTTTCAAAATCCTGTTGCTTAAAAAACCTTGAAAATGGCGCCGAAAACATGCCTTGTTTCGCAACTCTTGCACGCAAAGCCGGTCCTGGTTTTCAGTGTTGACTTGCACGCTCGATTTATGATACTTTATTTCTGCTTGACCAAGGAATGACTTCTGCATTATATCAGTATGACGGTGCGCTCTCACGAACATAAAATACTATTTTATGTTCTTTTTCATTTGAGCATTTTTTTTCAAACCAGGTATTTAGTATGTCCACAATTCTGCTATATTTAGAGTATGGCCACGTATGAAAGTTACGCTTCCTGATCTCGAAAAGATCGCACTCGCGCTGTCCGTCAAAATATCGTACGACGATCTTAAAACGTCAAAGGGCGGATCGTGCAGAGTCGTCACCACCAGACGGATTATTATCAACAAGCACCTTCAAAACAGTGAGAAGATCAATCTTTTAGCGAAGGAACTCGGCAACTTTGACCTTACCGGTTTGGACATTCCGGAAAAAGTCAGAAAGAAAATAGAACACGAATCGGAGCGGCACCAGCCGACGAACATCGATGCGCGGTAATGTTCCGGCAATGAGTATAACCCTTTGGTGAGAGGTGTTCCTTGGCACATCCTGTCGGACTTCTGTTCATAGCCGTCCTGCTGCTCAGCGGGTGCACATCCGTGCTTTCTTCAGCCGTGGTTGACAAGGCGGACAAAAGCATAACCTTCGAAATGCTGCGTTCGGATCCCAATCTCTATACGGGAAAAATCCTCATCCTGGGCGGCACCATAGAACAGGTTGCCGATGCGAAGCAGGGTTCCTTATTGACCGTCGTGCAGAAACCCCTCGACTACTGGGACAAGCCTGTCCGTACGACCAGCTCGGGCGGATATTACCTCGTGTTTTCCTACCGTCACCTGGATTCGTTGGCCTATGCTCTCGGACGCGATATCACGGTAGCAGCCGAAGTGGCTGGCACCCGGCTGAAAGCCCTTGGTGACAATGAATTTGATTATCCTCTCCTCATTTTAAAAGAGTTGAAACTCTGGCAGAAAGACCAAACACGGCCCGGCGCTCAGACGCAGTGGGGCGATCCCCTGTACGATCCGCAGCGGCAACCCTGACAGCCCGGCCATTGTGAATATGTCCCTAATAGGTTGTATTTTTTGAAACGTCGTTCTTCCAGCAGTCACTCACAGGAAAACCTGCCTAACCTTACTACGTCTGCACGGACGAGGGCAGCATGAAAAGAAACTACCTTCTTTTTTTCTATATTGCGCTGTTCCTGGTGACAATCACGCTGTTTCGCATGTATGCCGAACCATCGGCAACGGACATCCCTTACAGTACGTTTAAAACGCTCCTCGCGGAAAAGCAGGTCAAAAACCTCGTGCTTACCCGCGATTCCATTAAAGGGGTCCTCCTCCCGCAGAAATCCGGCGAAAAGGAAAAACCGTTTACCGTTGTCCGCATCGAAGACAGCGACCTGGTAAAATTGCTCGACAGCACCGGCATTTCCTACCGCGGCGAACTCTCGGACAACTTTTTAAAGGATTTTTTCCTCGCCTGGATTCTTCCTCTTATTATTCTCGTAGTCATCTGGAGTTTTGTTTTTCGGAAAATGAGCGGCGCAGGCGGGGCGGGTGAACGTTTTATGAGCTTCGGGAAGTCTCACGCAAAGATATACGAGGAGAGCGACATAAAAGTCACGTTCGCCGATGTCGCGGGCGTCGATGAGGCAAAGGACGAACTTGTCGAAATCATCGATTTTCTGCAGCATCCGGAAAAGTTCACCCGGCTGGGAGGCCGCATACCGAAAGGCGTGCTGCTGGTGGGGCCGCCGGGCACGGGAAAAACGCTGCTTTCGAAGGCTGTGGCAGGAGAAGCAAAAGTTCCTTTTTTCTCCATGAGCGGCTCCGAATTCGTCGAGATGTTCGTCGGCGTCGGCGCGTCGCGCGTGCGCGACCTGTTCCAGCAGGCCGAACAAAAGGCGCCGTGCATCATTTTCATCGATGAACTGGACGCACTCGGACGTGCGCGCGGCGTGGGCATAGCGGGGGCCCATGAAGAGCGGGAGCAGACCCTTAACCAGCTCCTGGCGGAGATGGACGGTTTCGATGCGCGAAAAGGCGTGATCATCATGGCGGCGACCAACCGGCCGGAGATCCTCGATCCCGCGCTGCTGCGACCCGGCCGCTTCGACCGCCACGTGCTGGTTGACCGTCCGAATATCAAGGACCGGGAAGACATTCTCAAAATCCACATACGCGGCGTGAAGCTCTCGAAGGAAGTGGATATTTCCGTCCTTGCGGCCCGGACCCCGGGTTTTGTCGGTGCGGACCTGGCCAACATCGTGAATGAAGCCGCGCTTCTGGCCGCGCGCAAAAACAAATCGGAAGTGGACATGACGGACTTCGAAGCCGCCATCGACCGCATCGTTGCGGGTCTTGAAAAAAAGCGGCGCGTCATGAATAAAAAGGAAAAGGAAATAGTGGCATACCACGAATGCGGCCATACGATCGTTGCCGAGCTTCTGCCGACCACCGATCCGGTACACCGGGTTTCGATCGTGCAACGCGGCATTGCGGCCCTCGGCTATACGCTTCAGTTGCCGACCGAGGACCGGTATTTGATGACAAAATCCGAACTCCAGGACAAACTGTGCGTCATGCTCGGCGGCCGCGTCGCGGAGGAACTCATGTTCAGGGAAGTTTCGACCGGCGCGCAGAATGACCTGCAGCGGGCGGCTGTTATTGCTCGCAGCATGGTGACGGAATACGGCATGACCGACGCATTCGGACCGCTTACCTTTGAACGGGAACGCCGTCCGCTCTTTCTGGACCTTGGAATGCCGCAAGGATCGAGGGAATACAGCGAGGAAACGGCGAGAGAGATCGATCAGGAGGTAAAACGGATTGTAGACGCCGCGTATAAAAAAGTGCAGAAACTGCTGAAGTCCAACCAGAGCAACCTGAAGACGCTTGCCGCGGCACTGCTCGAAAAGGAAACCATAGAAGGGGAGGAAATCCGGAAGATTCTGCGGCTGCCTGACAAAAAAGAGCCGCGCTGATTCCTATTCTTTTTTCTTCGACTTCAGAAATATCACAAACGCGCCGCTGCCGCCCCGGTTCTGCGGCGCGGGAAAAAATTCGGATACCAGCGCTTTTCCCTGCCCCCGCAGCCACGCGGCAACCGCCCCCTGCAGCACCGGCCCTTCCGGCGAATTGATCCCCTTCCCCGTGATTACCAAGACCGCCTTCTGGCCCCGGCTGAAAGCATCGCCGATAAAATGTCCAAGCCGGACGATTGCCTCCTCCTTCAAATACCCGTGCAGGTCGAGTTCCTGGCTGATCCGGATTGTTCCGCGTTTTAATTGGCGCATGCGGTTCGATGATGACCGGAATTCCGTGTCTTCGTTGTCGGTTTTCTGAAATGAATCCCGGAAGGTCGTTCCCATCTTCTGCATCGCCTGCAGAAAGAGTTTTCCGTCCTCCTCTGCAGCGGCCGCAGGGGTTGACGATGTTTTTTGCCTGGGGGAAGCCGTCACGGTTTTGTGCGATTCGTGCATCGGCCTGGCGCCTTCCATGGCGCGCAGAAAAAGCGCCTCGTCGTTTGCTCCGTGTTCACCGCTCTTGCCCGTGCTTTTCTTGTGGACAGCCTTTGTTTTCTCCGGCGCGCCAGTTGTTGGTTTGAATTGCTTGAGCATCCCGAACGGTTTGTTCTTGAAATCACCGGAAAGGGAATCAGGGGTTTTGTTTTTTTTCATGAGAGTATGGAAGTCAGGCCGCTATCGCCTTTGCGCTGGATTTTGTTCGGGTTTTAATCAGGATACCGCTCGGTAATGTTGTGGATGGTGTCTATGCAGGTGAAAAACATTTCAACGACTTCCGGATCGAACTGCGTTCCGCTGTGGGTTTTTACCTCATCAAGAATGCGCGTCTCGTCCCATTCTTCCTTGTAAACCCTGTGCGACTTGAGCGCATCGTACACATCGGCCAGCGCGACAAGCCTCGCGAAAAGCGGGATTTCCTCCCCTTTCTTCGGCCTCGGCGATCCGTCATGGTTTTCATACCCGCAGATAACGGATCCATCACACGGGTTCACGTGCCCCGGATAGCCGGTCCCGTCCCATTTTTCGTGATGGTTCAGGGCGACGACTGCCGCTGCTTCATCGAACTCTGAATACCGCTCCTGAAAGAGCTTCGCGCCCGCGCACGCGTGCTGCATCATGATTTTGCGCTCTTCATCGCTCAGACGGGCAGGCTTTTTGAGGATGGTGTCTGAAATTGCGACCTTGCCCACATCGTGCAGCATTGCCGCCATGCGCAGTATGTCGCGGTTTTTTTCGACCTCCGCCAGCGGCACCTTCCGCTTCATCGCCCACGCCTCGTAAATGGCCACCGCATAGGCGGCAACGCGGTTTACATGCGCGCCGGTTTCCTTGGGGTCCCGCAGCTCCGCCATCTTGATGGTGCGCAGAATCATCGTGCGCGTCATGAGCGCCCGCTCGATGGCGACAGCCGCCATATTGGCAAAATAGAGAAGGGTGAGCTGGTCTTTTTTCTTGAACGAGACGATCCTTCCTCTTTCGCTTTTCCCGTTGATCAGCTGAAGCACGCCGACGGTAACGCCCTGATTGGTCCTGAGCGGAAACGTCAGCATCGATTGCGTGCGGTAGCCCGAAATGCCGTCATAGGACTTGTTGAACGTGAACGGAAGCCCGGGTTCCAGTTTGTACACGTCCGCAATATTTAAAACTTCCCCGGTGTTTGCCACATATCCGGCAATTGACTGGTTGTTGATCGGTATCGAAAACGTGGAATAGATCAGTTTTTTACCCGGCGGGAGCTTCTTCTGCAGCGTGTCATTCTGGGTATAGCTGAACTTCAGGGAATTATCTTCCTTTATATAAATGGAGCCCGCGTCGGCGTTCACCAGCTGCCGCGCCTCCCGAAGAATGCGCTCCATAAGGACATCGACATCCTTGATCTCCGTGATTTCAGCGCCTAACTTTATGATTTTCGCGAGTTTTTGCTTTTCATTTTTCATACGTTATTTTTATGATATCGGGAACAGGGTTCTTTGTCAAATTGTAACAGCAAACCACGATGTTCACTCGGTTGTTTTTAGCAATTGACTCGTCCGCTTTTTTTTGGTATAGTAGCACTTTGTATTTTACCTGTAAAGGGGTTGCACATGGTAACGGATGCAAAACTGCAAATAATAAAAAAGAAACTCCTGAAACAGCGGCAGGACCTTCTGGCTGAAGCAGGCCAGACCCTCAATACGAAAATCAGCACCGAAAAAGAGAGTTTTCCCGATCCAACGGACCAGGCAGTGGCGGAACTCGACAACAATTTCCTGCTGCGGCTGCGCGGCCGGGAACAGAAGCTGCTCAAAAAAATCGATGAGGCCATAGCGCGCATCGACGACGGAACGTACGGCGTCTGCGAATCCTGCGGCGGTGAAATCGGCGTCAAGCGGCTCGAAGCGCGTCCCGTGACCACGCTCTGCATTGAATGCAAGACCCGCCAGGAAGAGGAAGAAAAAATCCAGGCAGGGTAAGTAACTGCTGCTTCATCATATCTTTCTAAGCAAAGGGCTGTCCGAATCCGGGCGGCCCTTTTGTTGTTCAGGGACAGACCGGGAGCTCCGGTCAGAGTATCCGGCAGGGAATGCCCGCCTGTTCAAACTGTATTTTCAACTCCTCGCTTTTCAGGCGGTAGAATTCCCTCTGCATCGCCTTCTGCAGCCCCTGCTTTTTATACACCCAATCCGCGTAATGATAATTCATCCTGTCAACAAGCACGGACGTCACGTGTCCCTTCAGCAATTCAGGCAGGCCTTCAACACCGGGCAGCATCGGTGCGATCATCACAAACGTAGTGATCCCTTCCCGGCGAAGCGCAACCAATGCCTCCACTCTTTTCCGTATCAGCGGAGCCCGGGGTTCAAAAACCTTTCGTATTGCTTCGTCCGCCGTGGCAATGGAAAACCCGACTTCGCAATCGCCGGATTTCTTCAGGATATCGATGTCCCTGCACACCAGAGGGGATTTGGTCTGCACGACAATGGGCCAGTGGTTTTCAACGAGGATTTCAAGACACTTTCTGGTAAGTTGATATTTCTCTTCCAGGGGCTGGTAGGCATCGCAGACGCCGCTTATCCAGACGGTTCCCGGTTTCTTGGTTTTTACCTCTTTTGCCAGCAGGTCCGGGGCATTTATTTTTGCGTCTACAAAATCTCCCCAGGCTTCCGGGTGCCCTGTGTACCGCTTCATAAACCGCGCGTAGCAGTACGTGCACGCGTGCTCACAGCCGATATAGGCATTCAAGGCGTAGTCATTGATCTTTGATTTTGACAGGATGCCCTTTGCCTTGACTTCTTTGACGATCATTTTTCCAAGGTCCACTTGTTCCGCCGCGAAGACTGGACGCGCCGCACGCGGCTATCGAGCGGCCTGCCCGCCGGCATGAACGGTTTGAAGAACAAAACGGCCTTCGTTGTCCACCCGGTATAAACCGTGCAGGTCATTCATCACGTCGCCTTTATAATTGAAGTACTGCTTGCCCGTGAGCGCGCCGGTATTGAAATAACTGCGGTGCAGATAATCCGAAACCAGGTCCGGGTCTGTTGACTGCACTTTCGCGATGCCTTCCATAACGGCGATCATGGCATCGCCGGCAAAGAGGGCGAAAATCGAGGACAGCTTTGTGCCGTAGGTTTTTTGGTAACGGTCGAGAAATGTTTTTGTTCTCGGAGAAGAAAGGTCTTCAGGCGCCGGATGGCTGATAAAATAAAAACCTGCCGCGGCTTTTTTCCCGGCGATTTCGACAAGGTCGCTGTTATTGGCCCCGTCCCCGCCCATGAAAGGCACTGTCCAATTCAGCCGGCTGCGGGCCGAAAGAAGTTTCGCGGCTTCGGGATAATAGCCGGCAAAAAAGACCAGTTCCGGACCTGCTGCCTTCACGTGCTCCACGAGCGAAAGATAATCCGGCGGACCGACTTTCAGCTGCCCGTCATACACGACATCGATCATCCAGTTGAACAGCTCTTTGCGCACCGCATCGGCCAGATCCTGTCCATAGAGGCTGCCGTCATGAATCAGGGCCGCCTTTTTAATATTCATCTTCCGGATGCTCTTTATCACTGCCTTTGCCTGGTCGTTGTTCTGGGGGCAGGTGCGGAAAAAATATTTATACCCCTTTTCCGTCAGCGGCATCGCCGTGGCGGCGTGTGATATATGGATGATTTTGCGGTCGTTGAAGACGGGTTGCAGGGCTTCCGTAATGGTCGAGGTCTGGGTACCGATGACGGCAACGGGGTTCCGGAGAAGCATTTTTTTCGCCGCTGTCAGCGCAGCCTTCGGGCTGCCGCCGTCGTCTTCGAAGAATAATTCAATGTTCCGTCCAAGCAGCCCGCCCTGGTCGTTAATGTCCGCGGCAAGCAGCGTCAGTACCTGCGTTGCTTCCTTGCTTGCGTCCGCAAAGCTGCCGGTCATGGGGCCGATAAAGCCTATTCGCAGCGGTTCCGCGGCCCAGCCGGTATGCACACCCAGAAGCAGCACCAGAACGCAGAATATTTTTTTCATTTTCCACTCCTCACTCGCTGTCCCTGTTTTGTCACGGCTGGACCGTCTCCAAAAGCCGGTAAAACTCCCGCCTCACTGCTTCGTCATTCAGAATCCCGACGTGGGTCGTATCGAATCCGTATGTCTTGATGGCTTTCATGTGAATCCGCGAATCGAGCTGGCTCTTCAGGGCAATCACCCCGTCGCCGCTGGCCCCGGACCGGTTCCGATAGCTGAAAAACATGTAAAAGGGTAGGTTCTGCGGAGTTTCCTGCTGGTACAGCCGTGTCAGAAATACGCTCTCTGTCGCGACATCGCGCCAGGAAGGGACCACAACAGGCGCCGATTTGAGGCCGCTGTTCGCGTCCTCCACGCCGCCGTATGGCGACGACATCGAAATATACATCTTCAGATAAGCCGGCTTGTCACGCTTGCTCAGCGTGTCGATGGCCGACCGCGCCACGAGGCCGCCCATGCTGTGCGCGACAATAACCAGCCGGTTAATAGTATGTCTGCTGTTCCTTTCGATAATGGAATTGGCCAGATGCGATTCGAGCTGCGCCAAGGGCAGGCCGGAGGGGTAGTAGTAAAACCAGGGCTGAAAGCGGCTGCGGTCCAGACCGTCCACTATATACTTCCAGTCCTGCGGCGTTCCTTCCATGCCGTGCACAAACAGAACAACTGTTTTCTTGGCATCATACTCTTCCAATGAGAATATCGACCCCTGGGTATGGGTCAGCAGCTGTGTGGGACGGTAGACTCCCATGGTGCCGTACCGGGAATCAAAGAAATCATCATCGAGGGAAGTATATTTATAGCTGTTCACCGTCACTTTCGTATTAACCGGAATCTCCGCTTTTTTGGTGACGTTGAAATCGAGCTTGACTTCCGGGCCGAGCACCGTGATACCGTCGATGGTCAAGGAACGATTGACAGCAGCCCGCTTCCCCACCGGTGTCCACCCGATCATTTCCTGAGATTCGAAGTAATTGTTGTTGTTCAGATCGACAAAGGCCAGAAGATCGTACTCTCCTTCCGGCAGGAAGAGCGAGTAAAACGTGGCAGGGCTTCGAAGGATGCGGGTAGCGACAATTTCGCGCTGCGCATACCGGTCAGACACCGCGACAATCAGCACCGGGCCGTTGTAGGGACGGTTCATCAAAATTCTGCCGCTCAGATAGAAGCAGTCTTCCGGATACAGTTCCCGTCTTGCTTCCAGACTGGGATGAGATTGAAATGAGGATTCCAGGGATTTATGCCTTCCCATGAAGGCGAGGTAATCGGTCGCGGCGCCGCATCCGGATAGCACTATCACCAGCAGTATTAAGAGCGCCGAAACCGTCAGCAATTTATGTTTGGTGTTCAGCCAAATATAACCCAAAATAGGCCCTCCCTGTAAACGCTGAAGACTTGCAGCACGGTGTTAAACTGACGGAAGATTATACCCTTGTTTTCATATTGCAATCAAGTTCTTGTTTTGTACAAGTGCTGTTTTGTTCTTTGAAAACAGTCTGAATCCGAAGAAAAAATTCTTGCCCCCTTCGCGAAAGTATAGTAACCTCACTCCATTGGGAGGAACTTCAGCTCAGAGGTTTTCCCATCTCACCTTGCATCCTCCTGACGATTAAATAGAACAACAGTTGAGGAAAAATATTATGATTACGAACATGCCAAGGACTCTTTCGGCTGGTTTGTTATTCGCGGCACTCGCCATGGTTCTTTGCATACCCGTGGCCGGGGCGCAGGCGGGAGGGGCAAAAGCAATGACCATTTATCAGATGACCTGGGAAGGCGATAACGTCGAAGGGGAGCTTTATATCAATGATTTTTTCATCAACAACTTCAGCGGCGCGCAAGCCTTCGGCGGCCTGCCCCTGAACCCCTATCTCGTGGGAGAAAACGAAGTGCGGGCCGAAGTGCGCAAAAAAAACACTACAAAGCCGGCGCAGCTGACGATCAATGTGTCCGCGATGACCCAGGGAGAGATCGCTGCGAGCAACCAGCCCGGAAGCGTGACCTCGCTTGAAATTAAAGACGCTGAATTAAAACCCGCCACTACGGTCAAGGCCGTCAAAAAATTCAGCGCTCCCCTGGATTTCAGCAGCCATCTGCGCCCGACCGGAACTGCCAGCGGGAAAGAAGCGACTGAATACACCAAAATGATTTACGAGCTTTTCAGGGCGAAGAAGATCGAGGCTCTCATGAAGGAATTAGAGGTCAAGATCAGCGACTACGCAGCCGCCTACCCGGGGCATGATTTTGCAACGGAATTCCGGTCCGTTCTCACCGATATGCTTCGGGGAAAACTCGCGCCGATCGATCTCAATCAACTGAGGGCCAGAAAAGCCGGCCCCGGCGGCAAAGTGTGGCAGATCCTCGAAGGGAAAAAAGAATTGATCCGCATAATCGCCCCCGACGGTTCCGAAAGCGACATGGCCGTCTACGTTGGTGTGATCGATAGGAAACTGAAGGTCGTACGGTAGCCAAGGACAATTTTCTGCATGCACGAGGACTTAAAAGGACACTTAGGACACAACGTCCCCAAAGATTCCCCTCGGCTGAAATAACGTTCTCTGTGTTTACTCTACTTTTTATTTATAGACGTAAAATAAGGGCTGAGAGGATTATCCCTACCAAATAATAGATGTTTATAGGTATTACTAGAACACTCTATGCTGCCACAATTCAAATTTTCTAAATAGGCCTTTTCATGTAACTGCAGCATTCTTAATGATGTTTCAATGCTTAACCGCACGCTAATCTTATCACTTAATCTAATCAAAGCATTCATAAGAATATCGAAATATGTATGGAGGTTTTCAACAAGTGTATTTAAATACGGCAAAGCTGAAGCGGAGTGAACTATTTGGTTTCTAGTCGTATAAATTCTTTGAATATGCCACGCTACCCGTTGACGGTGAGAGGAAATAGTTTCCTTGATTATTTCTGGTTTGTGAAATTTTTCATGACACCAATAGCATCGATTCTTCAAAAGTGGGTGTTTTTCTAATAAACCGTAAATGTGCAATCTGCAATCTTTCAAATCTGATGAAATGAGAAGACAAATGGATTTATCGAAAAAATTACCTTCCACTGGAAGCTCTTCTATATAATTGCGTACAGAATAACCACCATGAAATAGATTTTCGCTTGTATCCTTAAATATTTTTTCAACATACGTTAGTGTAAGTGAAGGCAATAAATAGTTAAGGTATTGAGTAATTCTTGCCTGTCCATCATCTTCTCTTGGAGGTGGCAAAAAGCCTTCGAGTGCTGCCCATAAACTTACAAGTTGGTTTTCCGGAGCTACCCCCTCGATTGCTGTCCGGTGATAATCCATTGCCTTTACAAATAAATTTATAGAAGACTCGTCGAATTTACCTTTACCAAGCGTTTCTATAGTTTCATCAAAGTTTCCAACAAACTTGGCCCTTGTTACTGTGCCACGCTCCATAGGTGCGGGTGGTGATTTAACAACAAAATATTCCTCCTCACCATCCCTTTTTACAACACAATTTTGCAACCACGTTGGCTTTCGGTGATGATCATAAAAGCGGTAGATATCGGCAAGCAATTCAATAGATGAGTTTGCTAATTGACGTGCTATAAACCTGTCTTTTGTTTTGATTTTATCAAATATGATATATTGCGTGTATTGTTCATTTATTCCTAGCAAACCATGCAGGTGTTTCCTAGATTCTATTTCACTCGGTAACGTATCCAATATTTTAACATCAAGGTTTTCCGCGACCTTTTTAAGTTGACTAAATTCCGCTGATCCTCTAAATATAATTTTCCAGGAAATATCCTTTCCTTCAAAAATATCTAAAAATGCTTTTATCTGAGAATGCGAATTTATTTTCCTGGGTAGTGCGGTCCAATTAAAAAAATAATTAAGCGTCATAAAGTACAGAAATTGTTTGCTATAACCTCGTAGTTCAATTTCAGCGGTTAAAGCTACTGCCAGTTCTGTGAGCTTTTTTTTCTCATTCGGATACGCTACGGTCTGCTCAATCTTTCTTCTTAACAAGTACCAATACTTATCTGCAATTTCCGTAAGGAGTGCTCTAGTCGTTGCTCTCAAATCCTCCGGATTTTTTGTAAGTTCTTTGAGGTTTTTCAAATATTGCGTACTCAGTTCGGGCATATCTTCTTTAATGATAGGATCGTTCTTAAATCGATTTTCAAGTTCCTCTACAACTGGATTAAGAGCAGCGGGCTTGACTCGCCCTTTAATTAATTCTGATGCCAGCAAATTTAGCTCTAGAATATTTGTGTGCGTATTCAATGCGGGAGCCTTGAAAGAGTCAATCGTGTGATGAAATAATAATTCCTCTAATATCTGCGCAAAAAATAGCAAACCCATAGAAGCATCACTCAAATCCCATTTATAAAGACGCGGCTTAATCATATATGATTTCTCCTTTTTTCAGACCTACTTGGAGATACTGAGGCATTTAAGAAGCGCTTTGGGGACGTTGATGCAGGGTGCTTTAGGGACGTTGTTACTTACGTTACTTCCCTTTTTTCTATGACCAGCTTCAGGGCGTTGATGCGTCTGATGTTTTTAGGTGCCCAGGTATATTTTCTCTCGAACGGTTTTAGATATGCAGGCGTCACGCGTTCGGCTCTGGGTGGTGCGAAACGATGCGATTTCGAAGGCTATCGTGGAAGGATGGCTTGATTATATGTATATGCGGACATCTTGTCAAGGGAGGTGCTGCAAGATGTCCTTTGGGGTCACCCATTTGAAAGCACTCTACCAAGTGAAAAAGCTCCACCTTGAGACGAGAAAAGAGCCCTCGGGGCGTTTAGGGTCGGACTTGAATCTGTAGTTATTGACAATCCTGAAGCAACCTACGCTGTGTCCCACGAGGCCTCTGGGGTCAAAATCTTTATTGCCAGCATCACTGCCATCGGAAAAGCATTGGCCCTCATTACTCCGCTGTCAGATACTTTTGAAAACGGTTGTAATGTACGGATTAAACCCCATCTTCCGCCAGAATGCCGTGGAAGTCTCATTGGCCACGACGACGCGAAGTTCTATCCGGTGAACGCCATGGCCCACAAACCATGTCTGTACCGCGCGGAATAGGCTCTCGCCGATGCCGTTTCTCCGGCACCTCTCGGTCACGGCAAGATCGCACACCATTCCATACTCCTGGTTCTCGAACACCGGCGGATGCTTGGCCAATGCCGCCAAGCAGTAACCAACGGCTTCTCCATCCTGCTCGGCGACCAGAACACACGAGGTCTCTGACATCATGTGACCGGAGATAAACTCCTTGAACCGCTCATGGCCGTCGGCTGCGCGGGTAAAATGGGGATCGCGCTTCTTATGGAAATCAACGAACTCTTTCCAGAGCTCCTCGATAGCCGGTAGATCGGCACTCATTGCTTTCCTTATTAATGTATGACTTTTCATTCATCGTCCTTGAGGGTGTATAAAGTCAGACTTGAATCTGTAGTTATTGACAATCCTGAAGCAACCTACGCTGTGTCCCACATGCCTTATTCATTTTGCAGCGCTCGCTCCGTCACCACTAATAAGGCTCAATCTTATACTTCTCCTTTTTCACCGTCTCATCCTCAACCTTAAGTTCGTAATAAGTCCCTCCAATACCTCCGACACGTTCATGCCTGACAACATAGGTTTTTCCAGCCTCGACAATGAAATCCAGCTTCCGCTCAAAACTCTGATACCCCCGAAGCCAGACATACACAACGATTGAGTGCTTGCCCGGCAAAAATTCTATTTGCCCGCTGCCGTCCCAGAGGCTGCCGTAAAAATTCCCCCGCCTTACGCCGTCGACCTCCTTGATGCGAACTGTTTCTGAGGTATCAATGCCACCGGGAATCTTCAAGAGGCCGATTTTTTCCGGAGGCAGGGCATCGCCCTGATATATCCGATACGTCGCGCCACAGGAGGTGAGCGATACGAAAAGCAGGACAAGAACTGCTGTGTGCATGTTGTGTGCGAGAAATCTGTTGCCTATTTTTATTATCCGAGTCAGTCTGATTTCCATACCATGACCCCTTTGCAGGAACAAACAGCATTATGAAAGGATTTATCTATTTGCTGTTCTTCACAGCGCGAACAGCTGCCTGCTTCAGATCATCACTGGAGCTCGTGCGGATGATTTCGTTCGCGCCGGCCACAGAGAGGGCTGAGTTCACCAGAACATTGTACAGTATCTCTGACGGATTCAGCTCGACCCGCTTGATTGTTCCTTTTTGCTGGCCCTCGTTTGCTTTTATCTTTGCGATGACATCGCTCCCACCCAGAGGATATCCGACGGCAAATACCGTCATCTGGCCGGAAGCCATCGGTGTTCTCGTTTTCAAGGTCGAATGCTCTTCTCCTTTGGCAAGCACTTTTTCCCCGGCCTTGATGGCAATGGTCACAAAATAGCCTTCTGATAATGCTTCGTTAAACCTGTTATACCTTGTCTCACTTTCCACGGACATGTCCGGTTCGCGGGTCAGCTGTTTTTGAACAACGGGGTCCAGCAGTCCGAGACGGACGCGCGCAATCCTGCCGACTACGTCCTGCGTTCGGGAAATCTGACCAAGCAGCTCAGGATTGCTCAGCCGTGCGGCAGCGATGCAGCGCACTTCTATTAACGCGTCATTCCGGACAGCCTGCTGAATGGTTTGTTGATCTCTGATCTCGCGGAAGGCAACGAGGCGGATGAGAGGATTTTCACTTTTGAACAATTCCGACAGCTGTTGTTCCGCGGCTGTCCTGACGCGGGCGTCCTTGTCTTGCCGGCTTAACCGGCCCAGGTCTCCACCTGATGTATTCAGTCTTTTGACGATGTCATTTTTGTCCCAGAAACTCAGAGACCGTATCCAATAGCGCTCACCCAGAGAGCGGATACTTTCGGCCTCTTTCCTGATTCCCTTCAGCCGATCATCAGGATCATCGCTTTGCATAAGCGGCACCGAGGAGCAGGCTTGAGCCATTACCAGAAGCATGATAATAAACAGCGGGAAAAATGTTCGGAATCGCGCGGTCAGGTCTTGTGTCATGGCAATATCCTCTTTTGGCGCTGGGGTAAATATTTTTTTTGAGAATGGGAGCTATCGTGGAAGGCTGATTTGAGTATAGGGATAAGTCGACACCCTGTCAAGAAGGAAGGATTTTCGGCAAAGTGTCATGAATCTTCAGATCCGCTTATTTTCCTCGAGCACATAAAAGTTCCTTAGCCGAAGGCCAAGGGTGCGAGAGACCTAGAATAAAACCCATGCGAAAATATAGGCGGACGACCGAGGACGAGGGTTAAACATTTCGGACTGTTTGAGCCCAAAGGGGGAGTTTCCGAAATGTACCGAGGACGACCGAGTCAGCCGTAAAGGATTTTCGCCGGGCGCCCTTCTGAGGAGGACCTTCAATCTGAGCCGAAGGCTCCTGATAAAGCGACCTCCCCGCGACTAACCCGGCCCCGGCCAAATCCGGAATCATATGTCGCAGGGGATTGGCTTACCTTTCTTGGAGCGAGCAAGAAAGGTGACAAAAAGAAATCATTATGTTATTACTGTTGATTATGCAACCGCCACGCATCATTCAGAATTTATTTGTGATCAAAAGCTGTCATAGAAGCGATTTGCTCAGAAGAGATCGAGGACTGTCTGGGCCGCCTGTGATGAGAGGCTGAGCGAGGTGGTGCCGAGCGATTCCCGGGTCTGGAGCATCAACATGTTGGCCCCTTCCTGGTTCATGTCGGCAAGGGTAAGCTCGTCAACCCCGACCTGCAGGCTGTTGACCATGCTGGTCGTGAAATCCTCGCGCGTCGTAACAATGCTCAGATTGGAAGAGAGGCTTGCAGAGTAGTTCTGGAGGGTGGTCACGGCGGAATTCAGCTCGTTTATCGAGGCCTGTATGCCGCCGGAAGCGAGCCAGGAGTTGCTGCCGGGCGTGGTTACGGTTATGGAGTTCGGCGCGCCGGTTGTGTGGTTGAAACCGCTCGCGTCGTACTGAATCGAGACCGCGTCGCCGATGTTGAACGTGCCGGACACCACCAGGGCCCAATAGTCTCCACCAATGGAAGGCGGCTGATAACCACTGGCATCCACGGAATCGCCGGTTGCTATTGCTCCTGTCACGGAATCGACAATTCTGTAATTGAACGGATTCGCGTTCATGAGATTTCCCAGCGCGGCCGTTACCGTGCCGGCGCCGAGCTTGACAATGTGATAGGTAGAGTCATAACTTGACACTGTCGCCGTCTGGAGAGTTGTGACCGTGCTCGTGACGATCTGCGTGCTGCTTGCCGTGTTCGCCGCGTGCAGGCCGAGCCCGGTGCTCGAGCCGTCGAACCCGTTGATCTGAAGCGAATTCCCGCTCGTGCTGTCGAAGATGACGGTCAGATTCTGGGACGCGAGAAAGTCGGTGCCGGAATAGCCAGAGTCGCGGGACATCTGCGTGATCTGGCCCAAAATTGTGTCAAACTGCGCGGCGTAAGAGTTGATCGCAGTCGTGTCGGACGTGGCAAGCGCGGACTGGGCCAGGCCTTTTGCGGCATCGATCAGCCTGGTAATGCCGGAGATGCCGTCGTTCGCGGCCTGAATGGTGCTGACCGCGTTCGACATAGAGTCTTTCAGACCCGTCAGATTGGAGGCACGCATATTGAGCGTCTGGGCCGCGAAAAAGCTGGTGGGATTATCAAGGGCGGTGTTCACTTTTTTCCCGGTGGCAAGACGCTCCTGTGTCCTGTTCAGGAGACTTGACGTCTTCTGCAGGCTGATGAGATTCGACCTCATTCCCGTTGTCAGCGATATGTCATTGATGCCCATTTCCCTGGCCTCGACCTCTTGGCAGAACAATCACGCCCGATTTCTAATATCGTTGCGACCTTTCGCGTAACTAATTTAAAAAAAGCACACGAATCCCGTGTTTTGCTCTTGCTGCTATGCTTATCGGCAGATTGGTTGATTACTTTAGGGTGATTGAGGGCGGATGGCGACGATGAGAAGTCTGAAGGGTCAACTTAAAGAGGGTGTTTTATTTTGTGTTTTTTGCCGCTATCATCGTGTTTCGTTTATTTTTTACTGCACCTTTCTTGTTTGCCCGAAGAAAGGTGACAAAATCCTGTTACCGTTGATTATGCAACCGCCACGCGTCATTCAGAATTTTCTTATGATCAAACGCTATCTCGGCATGCTGCCAGTCAACAACCAGCTCCGCTGCGCTCGCGTCATCGCCCGCCTTGAGAGAGGAGATGTCAGCTTCGCCGAGAAAGGCCACGGAGACAGTGTGCCTGCGGGGGTCTCTCGCAGGGTCGGAATAGACGCCAATAAGCCGCAGGTCTTTGACGATGAGGCCGGTTTCCTCGCGCGTCTCGCGACGGCACGCATCCTCAACGGTCTCCCCAACTTCCACAAAACCGCCGGGCAGCGCGTACCACCCCTTGAACGGATCGTACGCCCGCCGAATAAGAACAACTGCACCGTTGTGAAACACGACGCAGTCAACTGTCAGAAAAGGTCGTTCGTTCATAGATAGCCATGGACACAAAACGCTGTCATGTTCCTGCTACATCTCGCGCGTCAACTGCACTACGACCTCATTCACTTTCATACCTTCATCATGGAGTGTCCAGGTCTGCGTGATGCTGTACTTGCCTTCAATGGTTATGCCATGAGCGGGCATGTGCACTTTTTTCAACGAAACGAGGTTCGGCGCTTTTTTCGACAAGGCAAACTGCATGGTGTTGTCTCCGGATTTCGCGAGCTCCATATGAGGCTGGTTCCCGACGGAACAAGAATGGGTCATGGCAAGCTTTCCATTATTGTCATGTATACGGTTGGCCCGTCGCAAACTTTTCGACAATCGCGTTCCCTGCAGACGCGAGTTCATAAGTGACCTTTGTGCAAAAGCCTTCATTATCTATTCGGCCCGATCAATTGCGGTATTTGTTCATTGTTATACTGTTTTCTGGCTATCCGCTCCACTTGGGGTTTCATGTAGCTAAACAGATCCTGTATCGCGAGCGAGCCGTCCTGTTTTACAACATTCTCATTCTTGATTCCCTTGAGTAAAAAATAGGTAAAGAGACCGTGGCCCTTCTCGTCATAGGTCGAGCTGCTCTGTTCGCCCGAGGAAGCTGCAAGAACAGTTATGTTTTTTGCCATTACTGCGTCATGCTTGAGATTCATGACAAGAGGACGGGCGCCTTTCGCAAGGACCGATCTGCCGCCCGCGCCCGAGAAGCATGAATCAAGCACAACAATGATTTCCTTTGCCGGTAGCTTTCCCAGGGCGTCGTACATTCTCTTCAGCGAATAACCCGTCTCCGCGATAAACGTCGGGTCGCCGTCATAGGGAACAAGATAAGCATCCCCCGTCTTGGTGTTGGGAGCCCCGTGTCCCGAATAGTAGATGAAAACAGTACTCCCGTGTTCTATATTATTCGGGAGCCATCGCTCGATGTATTTTACAAAATCCCCCAACGCCGCCCGGTCATTTGTGAGGGTAATGATGTTTTCCGCCGGATACCCCATGGCTTTCGTCAGGTAGTCGGTCACGGTCTGCGCGTCGCTCACGGCAAAATCTGCCGCGGGTAGTTTCTGGCGGTACTGCTCGATTCCGATGACAACGGCGTACGCGTTGGGATTCGTCTTCGATTTTGTGATCTGGATGTCGTCGACATCGGATCTGATGAGCGGTTTTGCAGCCTGAGGAAGAGCATCCTGCCGGCCAAGCTTTGCCAGGATCAACGGACGGCTCTCTTCGATCCTCAGACAGAGATTTTCAATTGCCTGCACCATGGCGCTGTTCATCGGCTCGACGTCAGCGCTCGCGGAAAACCTCGTCATGCCGCCTTGTACTGTGCTTTGTCCTGAAAACGAACCGAGATCACGCCCGTCCTTCGAAATCAACGCCGCCTTCAAATTCGCGGCGTATTGAAAAGAATTGCCTTGCCGCAAGTGGTAGGTGACGTCAATGTTCAGCACGCTGTCCGCAAGGCCGTCCAAAACACGGTCGAATGTCGAGCGGGCCGCGAGATACCGTACGATCATCCTCTTCAACGATTCCTTGTCTACAGCGATCGGGGTCACTGGATTTGGATCTTCCTCCTTGACCCCCCGAATTTCCACATGCACCGAAAACGGCACGGGAACCAGGCTCCTTGACGGAGAATCGACGGGCGCGATCATGACCGTGCGGGACGTGGCGCACCCGCTGAGCACAACGGCCGCAAGTAGCATCAGGATCACACTGATTGAGGATATCTTACGCGTTCTGTTCATAACCTGCCCCCTGGCGGATCGTTGTGTTTGACGGACAACCAACACGCATTGTCTCTCTAAAAACCAAGCACGCAATAGCAACCCACACTTTTTATGAAATATTATATTTTTCTTTCCCGGCTTTGTAAAGTTATTTACGCCGATGTTATATGTATCCTACATTGCTGCTTACTGTGTACCTCTATCTTTTTAAAAACTTCGTCTCGCAGGGATTGACTTTTCCCTCTCTTCAATCGTATACTTCTTCACGCGCCATGAACTACCTCGCCCACATGCTCTGCAGCAACGATACTCCTGCTTCGATGCTGGGGAACCTTCTTGCCGATTTCGTAAAAGGCGATGTGGAAGGACGTTTTCCCAGCGAAGTGGCGGAAGGCATCCGCAATCACCGCAGGGTGGACTTTTTCACCGACTCGCACGAAGTCTTTGCCGCCAGCCGCCGGCTTGTGAGCGATTCCCGGCGTCGCTACGCGGGCATCATCGTCGACGTGGTCTATGACCACTTTCTGGCAACAAACTGGGACCGATACAACTCCTTAACGCTTGATGAGTTCGTCGACCGTGTTTATGAAAATCTGGGCCGGCATCATGTGGCTGTCCCCCACCCCGTGCCGCTGGTGATCAAGAAGATGGTCAGTGAGGACTGGCTGCGAAGCTACCGGTCCGTGGACAGCATCGACCGGACGTTCAGAAGAATCTCCCGAAGGCTGCGGCACGAAAACCCTCTGGCCACGGCCATTGAAGAACTGGAGCAAAACTACGATTCCCTGCAGGGCCATTTCCACTCCTTCTTTCCCCAGGTCGTGGGGCGGTTCTGTTCCTGCGAGGCGGCAAAAGAGTATTATACCTGATCCGTCCTGCATCCCCTCCCATGCAAAGGAGCCCTTATGATCGCCATTACTGGAGCAACCGGCAGGCTCGGCAGATTGGTCATCTCAGAGCTTCTTAAAAAGATGCCGCCATCCGAAATCATCGCCACAGTACGGAACGCAGATAAAGCCAGGGATCTTGCGGCCAAGGGTGTAGTGGTGCGTATCGCTGACTACAATACCCCTTCGGCCTGGGACGCCACGCTCAAGGGTGTTGATAAATTGCTTCTGATCTCTTCGAGCGAAGTGGGGCACCGGCTGAGACATCACAGCTCCGTGATCGACGCGGCAAAGCGCGCGGGTGTCACGCTCCTTGCGTACACGAGCATTCTGCGACCGGAAACCTCGGCGCTCGGTCTTGCTGGTGAAGACAAGGATACGGAATCGTATATCCGCACATCCAACGTGCCGTATGCAATGCTTCGGTACGGCTGGTTCACTGAGAACTATACCCTGAATATTCCCGCGATCCTGAAGGCCGGGATACTGTATGGCTGCGCGGGCAATGGCCGTGTTTCCTCTGCTGCGCGGATTGACTGTGCAGAAGCGGCCACTGCTGTCCTGACCCGGCCGGACCAGGCTGGAACGGTGTATGAACTCGCTGGCGACAACGCGCACACACACGCGGAATTCGTTGAAGAAATTTCACGCCAGACAGGCAGAGCGATCAGCTATGTCGATCTGACCGAGGCGGAGTACCAGGATACTCTCAAGAAGGCGGGAATGCCGGACAAGATTGCTGCACTAATCGCTGATTTCGACACGGCAGCTTCCAAAGGCGCACTGTACGACGCAGGCCGGGCAATGAGCATGCTGATCAACAGGCCGACAACGCCGATGTCAGCCTCTATCGCAGCGGCGCTGGGGGGGCAGGATTTTTAAACATTACTGGCGCCAACTCAACAGACGGCAGCGTTTTATGAAACCATTAGGTTGTATTTCGCCCGCGTGATGCTGTATTACTTTTTTGCCGTGACAACAAATAAGGCGCTTTTCCTTCCGACTTCAGGGTGAATATTTTGAAGTGCAGTGCTTTCCCCTATTTTCATTCCACGCAGCTCGCTTTCTAATTCATCGGACGAAAAAAAATGAAAGAGTTTGCCTGTTCCGTCATCATACGTATTCGTTTCTATTTCCTTCCATTCGTGTCTCGGATATGATTCGTCCTCCAGTGACAGCACGCTCATAAACAAGCAGCCATCTTGCTTCAGCACCCGTTTTGCCTGCGTGAGCACCGCTCCTCGTTCTTTTTCGGTCAAACAGTGGAGTGAATTCAGCATGACCACCAGGTCAAATGAATCATTCGGCATGCTCTTCGGAATGGAATCGTGCCTGATAAAGCTGCATTTCCCTCCGGGATTTTCATTTTTATACGACTTTGCCTTTTCGATTGCTTTGACGGAAATGTCGATTCCGGTGACGTCAAAACCTTCTTTGGTCATAAGAACGGAATAGGCGCCGTCACCGCAACCGAAATCCAGTATTGTTTTAACCGGAACTCTATGGAGAAATTGTTGAAGCATGCTCCAGAGGGGTTCATAAATCGGCGTGGACTTGCTTTCTTCGTAGTCTTTGTCCCATGGATTTACACTATTCGCTGCCATATTTCTGCCTTCTTTATCCGGCTGTCAATACTTTTTCAAGAAAAAAAGTACCACCATTGCTATCTGCCTGCGGTATTGACGAGGTCCTGGCACAGTCTTCCCGCTATTTCAGCTTGTTTAAATAATCGGCAAGCCCCACGCGGTCATCGCGCTTATCGCGCATTTCATTGACGATTTTTTTTACCCATACATCACCGGTTCCTGCATTCAGAACAATCTTTCTCCCCTGCTTTCCGCCCGTGTCCTCTGCTACCAGTTTCAATTTGTATTTATCGATGAGTATGTGCGCCATTTCGATATTTTGCTTCCCTATGGACTTTGTGGGATAGGCCACCTTGAGCACATCAGCGCCGCCGAAAATTTTCACATCCAGCTCGTGCGGCGCGACGCCCAGAGATTGGATTGTATCGATCAGCGTTTCGGTGGAACCGGCCACATACTTGAGAGGGTTGTCTTCAGTCGCGGCATTGCACTTTACCGGGCAGTTGTCAACACAGCAGTGATGTGTTTTTTCCATGGGAAGCTGCGCGTGAGACAACGCGGCAAGACGGCGTCGTTTGCTGTATAAAACAAAAGACAGGCACGAACCCAGAATCGTGGTTATGATAAGCGGTTTGTCGGTAATGTACGCTTCTCCGGGCATGAGCGTTACATCAGCCTTGTTTTCCAGGTCATGTCTCATACGCGTATCCCGCGAAGCGTTTATGCTTCGCCAAGCGGCGGCACAGGGAAGCTATCGCGAACAGAAACAATCGCTTTGCCGAGCCACGCGATTGTCTGTCCAAGATGATTCATGTTGCGCATTGCTTCATCATCGCGAAGGACTTCTTCCTTGCCGAGCCCCACCCCCATGTTCCAGTAGATGGAGCCGGGCACGATCATGGAAGACATGAGGAACATGTGGTTGATGCTGTCGAACACATGCGTGGCACCGCCGCGCCGGACGGCCACGACCGCGGCGCCGATCTTTCCCTTGAGCAGGGCGCCATTGGCCAGCGACACCAATCCCGCCCGGTCAAGCAGGGCCTTCATTTCGGCAGTCACGTCTGTGAAATAGGTTGGTGAACCGAGAATGATCGCGTCGGCGTCATACATTTTTTCCAGGTATCCGTTCATGGAATCCTGCTGTATTACGCACCGCTTGTCCTTCTTTTCAAAACATTTGAAGCAGGCCATGCACCCGCGCACGGGCTGGCCGCCGATTTTCAGGTACTCCGTGCTCCAACCCGCAGCGTTCAGCGGCTCCAGCACTTTTTTGAGCAAAATTTCCGTGTTGCCGCCTGTTCTCGGGCTGCCGTTTATTGCGATAGCTTTCATTCAAGCCTCCTTTTGTCAGGGTGCATACTGACTTCGGGACCCGCCATTGCCGGGTCCCGGCGGTCCCATGATGATCCGCTTGTTTGCTCCCGTCTATTGTAATGGATTATATCCGGGCTTCTTATAAAGCTTCTCCTGGTTATTCAGGATATCCGGTTTATACACTTTTTCCACCCAGTCTTCCGGTTTGATTTCTTCAACAGCCACGGAAACGGATTTCTCTTCACACTTGGCTATTGCCACAACATCTTTCACGATTGTTTCGACAAGCTGAGTCTTCTGCTGCTCCGATCTTCCGGGATACAGCTTACAATAATGTGGGGCATCGCTACCTCCTTTGTTTTTCTCTTTAAATGCCGAGCTTCCTGCGGGCCCAGTCCGCCATGCTTTTGATTTTTGGATCCCGGTCCTGACACGCCTGCCTGATATAGGGATGGTACCTGGAATCATTGCTGTTTGCCATTGCGCGTATCGCGTTGGACTTCCAGAGCCAGATGCTTTCTTTGCCGATGTACCAAAATCTTGGTTGAATTGTCTCAAGGTACCTTTGTTCATCCATTTCTGCAATCTTGTCCGGAGTTAACAGTCCCGTGAGGGAATTCAACCTTGGAAACTCCTGTTCTTCTTTCCATAACCCTCTGTTTTTGGGACACACATCCTGGCACACATCACAACCGTATAGCCAGGTCCCCATTTGCTCCCGCACCTGTTCTTCAGGAAGATCAGTGGAAAAAAAGGACTGCTGCGCTATGCATAATCCCCTGTCCATTGCGTAGGGACCTGCCATTGCTCGCGTGGGACAGGCATCAATGCACGTGGTGCAGTTCGGCGGGCACGCGGAGCTGACTTCCTGCGGACCGTCATAGTCCAGCTCGGCGCTCACTGTCCAGGTATCGACAGTGACCCATGACCCGTACCGTGTATAGAGAAAATTATTCTTCCCAAAATGTCCCAGGCCTGCTTTCACCGCCGCCAATCTGGCTGCGGTCGAGTCCTTAAAACACTGCATTCCTTTGCCTTGAATATATTCTTCGAATAAGGCGGCGCTTTTGTAGCCTTCTGTGTATGGCAATCTGCGGTCAAACAAATACAATTTTCCAAAGTACCTGTCCGCGTCAGCCGGGATTTTGTATTTATTATAGCGTCGTACACAGACAACGATTGACTTCGCCCATGCTTCTTTTTTCTCGGGTGATCCCAGCGCGTAGAGTTGTTCGTATAAATGGCGCGATTGCGGAAACCGTTCCACCCGTTTATCGAGAAACGCTGTGTACTCGCTCAAGGAATCTGCCGGAATAATCCCGCATAAATCATAGCCAAGCGCATATGCCTTTTCTTTTATATCGGTAGTGGTATCAGATTTTTTCAAGGGCATCTCCTTGGAGGATACAGGCAATTCAAATGCAATATTCTAAATGTTCTTCAGTATTGCCTGAATTCAAAACAATTATTTTGCTCACCAGATCCTGTTGTGTACAAACTGCAGGATAGCCAGGTACGACTTTTAAAATCATTCAAATCTCTTTCCGTCTTTCCATGCTTCACCGATTTTTTTTCCAAAACTCCAGTAGGTATTGTCCATCATGGTCAGCAGGAACGCTCCCGCTTTTTCGTAGCTGAAATTATGATCAATCATGTATTTTGAGTCAGCATAGGCACCGACGATTTCGCCCACAAAAAGTGTATGCGTGGGAAAGTCCATTTTCTGAACCAGTTTGCATTCCAGAGATAAGGGACATTCCTCGATAAGCGGCGCTTTTTTAAGACTTTCATACCGCGCGGTATAAAGATGCGACTTGTCTTTTACGGCTCCTGACACAATGCCGACGTAGTCCGTTTTCTTTAGGTCGCTTGAAGACGGGAAGTTAACACTGAACTCACCACTCTCGGTTATCCCTTTCCACGTGTGGTGTTTATTGCCTATTCCGATTCCGATCATTGGAGGATTGCCATTCACTCTCGTGATCCAGCCTACTGCCATGTAGTTTTCTTTCCCATCGCATAGAGTACCCACAATACATACCGGCATGGGAATAAATATATTATTCCCGATTTTTTCTTTTGTCATATCGGCCTCCTTCCGTTCCTGCGGTTTGGACTGAGTTTTTCTTTGCTGTTGAGTGACCGTATCATCTCATAATACATTTTGTCAAGTAGTTACAAAATAGTTAGACAGTTTCAGGAAGGTTACTATAACAAGACCATTTGCAGAATTAGCATCTAGAGTTTTATTTTGTTTTGTCAGTTCAAATATTATTCCTCAGCTCCAAATACCCCGGACAACATGCTACTTCCAGCAATCTCTTGTAGATATTAAGCCTGAACCTGAAAAATATCGTAATCCTTGGCAAAGTGTTTTGCAAGCGGCTGGTAGTGATAAAGACCGGTCGATCCGGACACCACGATGAGCACCCGCCCTTTTCCGCTCTCGGGCAAATATTCTTTCTGCTCAGGCAGAGGCGTTTCTGCATAAGCATTGTTCAACAATACAAAAATCAGGACAACGATTAGCCGGCACATTGTTTTCATGTATACTTTCTCCTTCCTGTGATCTGAATTTTTATTGTTTAATCATTGCCTTAATGGTAAGTCAAGCGAAGAATCAATGTCGATAAAGGCAGGACGCTGACTACGCATACCTGCTGTTTCGGTTTGGAGAATGGCTTCTCTAAAAGTGCGAATAGATTTTATAAAGTCTCGATGCAATCGAAAGAACAGAAAAATACCCCCACTGCACTCACCAACTGCATAAAACTATCCAAAAATAAAAAAGAGCCAGCAGAATCTGCCGGCTCTTTGATTTCAATGGTGGGCGCTACTGGGATTGAAGCAGTGGACTTTGAAAATTACATTTCCAATGACAAATAGGCTTGACATCGAATTTAAAGAACAGTATTCTATAACGCGTTAAGCATTATTAACGCGTTAGATATGAATATCAAAGAACGTCGCCTTCTACATAAGAAGCTCTTCCGAGAAGAAATACTTGCTGCAGCGAGGGAATTATTTGCGCAGGAAGGATACCGTGGCTTCTCTATGCGTAAACTGGCTACTATGATTGAGCATTCCCCCACGGCCATTTATCTCTACTTTCATGATAAAGATGACCTGCTATACAATATTTGCGAAGATCTCTATTTGTCGTTTCTCAACAAGATCATTGAAATTCGCGAATCCGAACCAAATCCACGAGAAGCACTTCGATTAGTTCTCCACGAATATATTGTTTCCGGTTTGTCTAAACCAGATCATTACAAAGTGGTTTTTTTTAGCAACCCGACAGTATATGGTACGCCGGATGATTTTATGAAAAAAGACACAATGGGCCGGCGCGTATATCTTTGTTTTCGAGAATTAGTAGCCGAATGCATGCAGCGAGGCATTCTGATCGGGAGTGATCCAGAGGTGCTTACCCAGGTATTCTGGTCTGCTGTACATGGTCTGGTTACGGCTATTATTTTTACCAAAGACTTTCCCCTCTCGAACACCAATATCCTAGCAGAGACAATGGTAGATGGCCTCTTAACAGGTCATGGAGCATAACATGGCGGCACCAAATAAAATCACAGTAAAGCAATATTTGAGGTTTGGTTTATGGGTAAGAAAAAGAGACATTTATATGTCATTGCTGGCGGAAAATCAGGCAGTCAAATCAGCAGCGAAAAGTTCAACTTTATTCCCTGCGCCGCGGTGCTTGAGGAAGCATCCACTCTATTGTCCTCACTCCAGAAAGAAGACGGTCACTGGGTATTCGAACTAGAAGCAGATGTAACAATTCCTGCAGAATATGTCATGCTGCAACGTTTTCTCGGGCGTCCGATAAATGATGATATACGGGAGCGGTTGACATTATATTTACTTGATAGACAGTTACCGGACGGAGGTTGGCCGCTCTATGCCGTTGATGGTAATGCCGACCTGAGCGCATCGGTAAAAGCATACTTTGCTCTCAAAATTCTTGGTCATAATAAAAACGAGTCTTGCATGATTAAAGCTCGGCAGGTGATTTTGGCTCTTGGAGGGGCTGAATGTAGCAATGTTTTTACCAGAATCGCGTTGGCAATTTTTGGACAAGTTCCGTGGCACACACCACCAGTCATGCCGGTGGAAATAATTCTGCTTCCCCGTTGGTTTTTTTTTCATCTCGGCAAAGTCGCCTACTGGTCGCGTACTGTAATAGCTCCTCTTTTAATCCTCTATGCACAAAAACCAATTTGCAGCCTACGCCCAGAAGAATGCATAACTGAACTCTTTATAGCTCGCCCGGAAACTCTTTTTAATATAGACAGATTTCGACCGCGAGCATGGCGAAAAAATTTTTTCATAGCTTTCGACCGGATACTAAAAGACTCCGTTCACCTTATCCCTGCATTTATAAATAGAAGAGCGCAGAAAAAAGCCGAGCTCTGGACGCGCGAACGCATGCAGGGCGAGGGCGGTATCGGGGCAATATTTCCCGCGATGGCTTATGCTGTCATGGCACTGAAAGTTCTAGGATGCAAAAATGACGATGCGGACTTTATGCGCGGAATAACGGCAATCGATGATTTGCTAATGCATCGAATACCGAATAAAAACGGCCCTTCTGACAACGGAATCCTAGGATATTGTTTAAGTCGATCATCCGCAGCACCAGAAATATTTCCCCGCAATAACGCTGCAACTTCGCGCAGTGAAGCAGTAACACTTTGCCAACCCTGCTCCTCGCCTGTTTGGGATACCTGTATGAGTCTTACCGCCTTGATGGAGTCTGGTTTCGCCCAAAAGTCATTTTCAGAAGATAAAACCATGCGATGGCTTTTCGACCGGCAGATTACTGCTCCCGGTGACTGGGCGACATATTCTCCCAGACTTGAAGGTGGTGGTTGGGCCTTTCAATATGAAAATACCCGTTATCCTGATCTGGATGATACCTCAAAAGTATTGATGAGCCTTTTTCGAGCCAATGCCCTAAAGCATGAACAATATCAAGACAAGATCAATCGTGCAGTTATGTGGGTGATCGGCATGCAAAACTCTGATGGAGGTTGGGGCGCCTTTGATAAAGACAACAACCGTCTGTATTTAAACGACATCCCATTTGCCGACCATGGGGCGCTTCTTGATCCGAGCACCTCAGATGTGACTGGCAGGTGTATCGAGATGCTGGGGATGTTAGGATACGGTAAAGCTTTTTCTCCCATTGCACGCGGAATCAACTTTCTGCGCAACAACCAGGAAAAATTCGGTGGTTGGTTTGGTCGCTGGGGAGTGAATTATATATACGGAACGTGGTCTGTACTATCGGGGCTTAAGCAGGCCGGTGAGGATATGCGGCAATCTTACGTTAAAAAGGCAGTTACATGGCTCATGCATCATCAGAATCAGGATGGCGGATGGGGAGAAAGCTGTGCAAGTTACGACAATCCATCGTTGGCAGGCATGGGTGCAAGCACGGCGTCTCAAACCGCATGGGCATTATTGGCACTTATGGCAGCGGGTGAGGTTGATAGTTCTTCTGTGCAACGAGGTGTAGAATATCTCGTAAAACATTTCACTCCTCATGTCGGTTGGGAAGAACCATATTTTACAGGCACAGGATTTCCACGAGTGTTTTATCTGCGCTACCACGGCTACAGTCTTTATTTTCCTATTTGGGCTTTAGGGGTATATCATCGCAAAAAAAATGGTTTAGATACCGTGCAGGAAAGTGTCCAAGGCAAGGGAAGCAGCGTAAAAATGAGCATCGGTTGTTGAGTCAAGAGATAAGAATTAAAAAACTGAAATTTCCTTTTAGACTTTATCTTCATTTATATCACAACTTGAAATCACATCCGCTTCAACTATCGCTTGATCAACATATACATGCTGTTTATCGCGGTTCGGCTTGAAGATTGGAGAACGGTATTTCCGAAAGTGCGAACAGCTTGTGCAAATTCTCGGTGCTATGCACAAACGATAAAACCGAAAAACAGGAAGGTTGCTCTTTCTTATTAACTGTACAAAAACTGACACACGAAATAAAAAAAGAGCCAGCAGAATCTGCCGGCTCTTTGATTTCAATGGTGGGCGCTACTGGGATTGAACCAGTGGCCCCTGCCGTGTGAAGGCAGTGCTCTCCCGCTGAGCTAAGCGCCCTGAAACGGTTAACATCTTACCCAGAGGATGGGTGTTAGTCAAGCTAAAAAAGTATTTTTCCACAGCATCAGTCAACAACCAGAATCGCGCATTTCAGATACTCGGTTTCCCGCGCCGCAAGAAGAATCGGATGGTCCCGGGACTGCGCGCGCATTTCCAGGAGCCTCGCCTGTCTGCCGGCGGAATATGCCGCATCGAGCAGCATTTCCCTGAACAACGCCTGGTCTATATGGTGCGAACACGAGCAGGACACGAGAATGCCGTGCGGTTCGAGCAGCTGCATCGCGCGCCGGTTGATTTCCTTATAGCCCTTCAGCGCTTCGCGCACTTTCGCCCTGTTTTTCACGAACGCAGGAGGATCAAGAATGATGCAGCCGAAGTGTTCCCGATTCTTTTCGAGCAACCGCAGTTCCTCGAAAACATCGGCTTTTTTGAATTGCACGGACAATCCGTTCAGTTCCGCGTTGAAGGAAGCGCTCGCGATGGCACGCTCTGATGAATCGAGGCCGATGACTTCGGAAGCACCGAAGCGCGCAGCAGCAAGCGACCAGGCGCCGACATAGCAGAAACAGTCGAGCACCCGTTCCCCGCTCACGTAATCCTTGATTGCCAGCCGGTTTTCCCGCTGGTCGAAAAAAAACCCTGTTTTCTGGCCCTGGAGCAGATCGACTTCGTACCGGATGCCTGACTCCTGAATAAGGACGGGCCCTCCGAGTTCTCCATGCAGGACGCGCGTTTCAAGGGCCAGTCCTTCCAGCTCGCGGGAGGCCATGTCGTTCCGGAGAACAATTGCGTTCGGGGAAAACTCCTGCTGCAGCGCGGGAATGAATTCCGGGAGAAGATTGTCCATGCCGGCCGTGGATGACTGCACGACCAGCGTGTCGGCGTATTTGTCCACGATCAATCCCGGCAGATTGTCCCCTTCGCTGAACACGGCCCGGAATGAATCAGCAAGCCCGAGCGCGGTTCGCAGGGCGTGCGCCGTGGCCAGCCTCGTGTGAAAAAATGCCTGATTAATTGCTTCCTGTTTCCGCGTTAAAATGCGGACCGCTATCAGGGTATGGGGATTGACATATCCTCTGCCGACAAACCGGCCGGACGCGTCAAGCACGTCCACCAGCTCGCCGGCAAGAAACGTCTCTTTGGTGTGCTGGAGTTCGTTGCTGAACACCCAGGGGTGTCCGCGCAAAACGCGCCGCTCTTCTTTTTGCTTTAGCTTTATTGTTTTCATGCAGATTGATGAAAGAAAAATAAAGATAGAGAACGCTTGTTCGTAAAGGGTTTTTACCCCGCGTTTCTATTCAGAAAACCCGGATGCCCTGCTGCTACAGTTTGTTTTCTATATGCGAATCGCTTCTGAGTGTCTGGAGCCAGTTCCGGTAGGAATTATCCAGCTTCTGCTGATAGAGAATATTCAGAATCTCTTCCTTGACGCTCTCGAACGGTTTGATCGGCGAGCGCGTCTCTTCAAGCAGGATAACATTATAGCCGCCGGCGCCGAGGAACGGTTTTGCAACCTCGCCGGGCTGAAGATTCTGAATAGCCGCTGCAATCTCGGGAATCACCTGGTCTCTTTGCATGAAGCCCAGATCGCCGTCGTGCTGGGCAGTCACGCCTTCCGATGCCTCGCGGACAAGGCCGGTAAAATCTTCTCCCTTTTTCGCACGTTCATACAATGCCTGTGCTTTTTCCTTTGCCGCGGCAATCTTGTCCGCTTTCGCTTTTTCCGGCACCGGAATGAATATCTGCCGCACGCGGATTTCTTCAGGAAGAGAATATAATTTCAGGTTTTTCTGGTAAAATGCGCGTGCTTCCGCTTCGTCCACGGTAATGCTGGCGCGCACGAATTTGTTGAAAACGCGTGAAAGCGTCATCTGCTCCTTCAAGTCCGACTTGTATTGCTCAAGGGTCAGCCCTTCCTTGGCCAAGGCCGCCTCGAACTGTCTGCTGTCCATATTATTTCGTTTTTCTATGTCCGAAACGGCTTCGCTCAATTCCTTGTCCGTAACGTCCATACCGGCACGTTTTGCTGCCGTCATCTGCAGTTTTCTGTCAATCATGTCATCAAGAATATGGCGCGTGTCCAGTTTTGGTTCTTTTTTCTTATTGAGGGTCTCCTCTCGCTGCAGATCGGAAAGCGTGATAATCTCGCCGTTCACAACGGCAACCACCCGATCCACAACAAGGGAGCCGGTTGCGGCGCCCTGCAGGCCTGAGAAAAGAAAAAGGCCTGTTAACATTACAGTCGATAAGAGGATTTTTTTAGCCATGTTTTAGTTTCCTGCTCGCTATAAATTTGGATTGGAAGAGCTGATTTTCTTTTTTATTGCCTTTTGAAACCAAGTTGATTATTATCCAGGAGTATATTATGAAAAAAACCGTTGCTTCATTTCTTACTGCTATTACTGCGCTTGCTCTTGCATCATTCGCCCTTGCCGCGGAACCAACGGCGGCACAGCCGGAGGAAATCACGATTGCCGCAGTCGGCGACATCATGCTCGGGCATCGGACCGAACCGGTTTTAAAGAAGCTCGGTCCGCAGTATCCGTTTGTAGAGGTGCAACCGTTTCTCGACAAGGCTGATATTGTTGTAGGCAATCTTGAATCGCCGATTTCCACACGCGGTACTGCCGTGGCAAACAAGAAGTTCACGCTTCGCGCCGGGCCGGTCGCCGTAGAAGCTCTCACGGCCGCCGGCGTCCACGTGGTTACGCTTGCCAACAATCATTCCATGGACTTCGGCCCGCTGGCGCTGCAGGACACGCTTGAAATTCTCGACGAAAACGAGATTCTCTATTCAGGGGCGGGGATGGACATTGAGGATGCCCGCGCACCCGCGATCCTGAAAATCAAGGGAAAAACGATTGCCTTTCTTTCATATTCCCTTACCTTTCCGCTCGAATTCTACGCTTCTGCGAAGCGTCCGGGCACCGCGCCGGGGTATCAGGAATTTGTAAAAGCTGACGTGGAAAAAATCCGCCCTTTGGCTGATCTCGTGGTGGTCTCGTTTCACTGGGGTGCCGAACTGATGACAGCGGCCAAAGAGTATCAGGTGGAACTGGGGCATCAGGCCATAGACTGGGGCGCAGACCTTGTGCTGGGCCACCATCCTCATGTACTGCAGGAAATCGAAATTTACAAAGGCCGTCTCATAGCATACAGCCTCGGAAATTTCGTCTTCGGTTCCGAAAGCAACAATACAAACTGCAGTATCATACTCCTTTTGACCTTTCAGGGCAAGAGCCTTGTCAGGGCGGAGGCGGTTCCTCTGGATGTAAACAATTACCGGGTAAAGTACCAGCCGCGGGTGCTGAAAGGCAAGGCTGCTGCTGAGGTGCTGGAAGCGCTGCAAGACGCTTCGGAGCGTTTTGACACGGAGTTTGAAATCGAGTCGGACATCGGAAAAATTCAGCTCGCATCCGGGGAAACGACCACGGCCGCTGAATGATAAAGGACAGCTTGCAACCGTTTGAAACGCTGCTGCATTCCGGATGTGAACGTTACTCCAAGACTTTGTAGTTTACTGCAAATTTCGTTTTTGCCCGCAGGTCTGTCAACCATTGTTTGTACCGTGCGTCTTCCTTTTCATGCCGCAGCTTTTCTTCGATTTCCTTCCGGGCTTCCTCGAAGGTGATTTTCCCTGCATGTCGTTTGTCCACGAGTTTGAAGATATGGTACCCGTAGGGGCTCTTGATAATCCCGCTCACGCCGCCTTTGGGCAGCCCGAACACCACGTTGAATTCCTTCGGCATATCTCCCATGGCAAAATAACCAAGATCGCCGCCCTTTGCGGCTTCCGGCGCCGTAGACTTGTCGTGCGCAATGGTGGCAAAATCCCCGCCCGCATGCAGAAGCTCCAGTACTTTTTTCGCATCGTCCTCGGTAGGAACCACGATCTGGCGCACGCGCACCTGCTCTGGCTTTTCAAACTCCTGGGGATTGGCCTGGTAGTACCGGCGCACGTCAGCAGATGACAGGGAAACGCGCCGGTAGACCTCGCTTTCGAGCAAATGCTGAATCATGAGCTCTTCCCAGAGGTCGGATTTCCATTTTTCAAAATCGACACCGAGCCCCGCCAGTTCCGTTGCGATGTCTTTTCCGTGTTCGCTGCGGAACGCTTCAACCCGCTTGTCTATTTCCGGCGTGCCGACTTTGATTCTTTTCCGCTGGGCTTCGCGCAGCAACATCGTGCGCTCGATCAGCCGGTTTAAAAATTCTTCTTTCACGGCACGGCTCGCGTCTCGCTCGGCCTTAAGCCCGGCGCGGGCAAATCGCTCCTGAAACTCGGAAAGCGTTATCGGGTCTCCATTTACGGTTGCCACCACTTTTGCATCAGCCGTGGCCGCGCGCCCCTGATCGCCTTCTTCCTTTTTTTTGCAGGAAAAAAACAATAACCCCAGCAGCAGCACTGGGGTTATATATTTTGTCATCGGCAGCATGTTCATGGTGGATGTGTTATTTAGCTCCTTCTTTGGACGGTGCCGTCGTTTGCGACCAGTTTGCAACGGCTGCGTCCAGCGCCTTGTCGTCCACGGACACGTTTGCTTTGGCTCTCAGATTCTTGGTGTATTCAATATAGATCGGACGTTGTTTCTCCTGGATAAGCCGCATTTTTATCTGCGGCGCTACGTCCTTAAAACTGATCTGCTTGCCGTCCGGCGTGCGGATTTTATCCTTGTTCTTGTTGTAGAAATCCAGTGCCTCCTTGTCGGTCGGCGCCGGCAGGCTGTTCAGTTTTTCGCTCAGATCTTTTTTCAACATGCTGTTAAAGAGCTCGTCCCGGGTTGCGGTTTGCAGCTGTTCATCGAGCTGCTTTTTCTGCTGGTCAAGCTGTTTTTTGAATTCCTCGATTTTTTTCTTCCGTGCATCCATGTTCTTTATGAATTCCGCGTCTTTGTCGAGTCCCTGCTTTTTTGCTTCCTGGATCACCAGCTCAATGCCGATAAGGTCTTCGATATAGTCCTTGCGCATTTTGGGATCGGCGGCCACGGCCTCCTGCAGCTGCGGGGCCAAATCATCATATTGTTTTTTTAAATCGGCAACAGTGATTTTCTCCCTGTTTATTTTCGCCAGTACGGTATTGTCGGATCCTTTATTGCAGCCCGGCAGCAGAACGGCCAGTGCGATGACGAAAACACTCAATGCTCTATAAATGGTTGTCATGTAGCGATATCCTCCACTCTTTTTATAGTCACGGTTTTGTTTCCTGACTGTATCGTGCAGTGTGGTTCTTATAACACACTTATAACAGCTCCTGCAAGCACTTTTTCACGGCGTTGGATGCCGTTGCAAGCGATTGATCGGGCAGTGCAAGCTGGAGCGTGTATTCCGGAATTAGTTTGATCCGTCCTTTGTTCTTTTTAAGCAGAGACATGACCTTCTCCGGCGCAACGGCAGCATGCTCCGCAAAGGTTATATTGACGAACTCTTTCGCAGCGTCGATTCTTGCCACGGAAGCGCGGCGGGCGATGCACTTGACGCTCATGATCTCGATCAGGTTCTCCACCGGTTCAGGCAGTCTGCCGTACCGGTCCTGCAGCTCTTCTCTGATGGCGGCGAGGCCTGACTCGTCCGTTTCTCCCGCGATTTCCTTATAGGCGGCAAGCCGCAGGCTGACATCGTTGATGTAATCCTCAGGAATAAACGCCGATGCGCGCAGGTTGATGAGCGTGTCCGGTTTCGTTTCGAACGTTTCGCCGCGCTGTTCTGCGATGGCCTCTTCCATCATCTGGGTGTAAAGGTCGATCCCTACCGCAGCAATGTGGCCCGACTGCTGCTTACCGAGCAAATTCCCGGCTCCGCGCGTTTCCAGATCCTGTGCCGCGATGCGGAATCCTGCTCCGAGCTCGGAAAGCTCCTGAATTGCCCTGAGCCGTTTGCGCGCCGTGTCCGAAAGCAATTCGTCGGACGGCGTGAGCAGGTATGCGTAGGCCTTTTCCCGGCTTCTGCCGACCCTGCCTTTGATCTGGTACAGGTCGGCGAGGCCGAAGCGGTCAGCACGGTTTATGATTATGGAATTCGCGGTCGGAATATCGATGCCGGATTCGATGATGGTTGTGGTCACCAGCACGTTCAGCGCGCCGTGAATAAACCGCGACATCACGTCTTCGATTTCCTCATCCCCCATTTGTCCATGGGCGATTCCGACTTTTGCCTCCGGTACAAGGTTCTGGACAAATGACGCCATTCGCTCGATGCCCTGTACGCGGTTATGCACGAAGAAAACCTGGCCGTTCCGTTCGAGCTCGCGCAGAATGGCCTCCCGGATCACCCGTTTTCCGAAACGCGCCAGCACGACCTGGATCGCCTGCCGGTCCAGCGGCGGGGTTTGAATGATGGAGAGATCCCGCAAACCCGCAAGCGACATGTGCAGCGTCCGGGGGATCGGCGTGGCGGTAAGCGTCAGCACATCCACCAGCTTTTTGAATTCCTTGATGCGTTCCTTGTGGCGCACTCCGAATTTGTGCTCTTCGTCCACGACCAGAAGGCCGAGATTTTTGAACGAAACATCCTTTTGAAGCAGACGATGCGTCCCTATCACGATGTCCACGCTGCCGCGCTTGAGACCTGCGATGGTCTCCTTAATTTCTGCTTTTGTGCGGAACCGTGAAAGCATCTCCACCCGGGCTGAAAACGGCGCGAGCCGTTCGGAGAACGTCCTGCAGTGCTGATCCGCAAGCAGCGTTGTCGGCACGAGCACCGCGGCCTGAAAACCGTCCTCCACTGCCTTGAATGCGGCCCGGAGCGCCACTTCCGTCTTACCGTATCCCACATCACCGCAAACGACCCGGTCCATCGGCCGCGGACGCTGCATGTCAGCAAGGACCTCTTCAATGGCCTTCTGCTGATCCGGCGTTTCCTCGAAAGGAAATGCTCCTTCAAACTCGCGATACAGGTTGTCGGGAGGCGAGAAGGCCGTCCGCTGCATTGCCTCGCGTGCCGCGTAAATGGCCACAAGCTCCTGGGCCATCTCGAGGATGTCTTTTTTAACCTTTTCCTTGGTTTTTGCCCATGCGGGCGCCCCGAGCCGGTTGAGCCTGGGCTGCATCCCTTCAACGCCGATGTACTTCTGGACCTTGTCGAGACTGTACAGCGGGACATAGAGCTTGGCATCCGGTTCATAGCGCAGCACGAGAAAGTCGGTCTCAAAACCATCCACGTTTATGTGCGTAAGGCCCTGGTATTCACCGACGCCGTAATCCGTGTGGACGACAAAATCCCCGGGCTTGAGCTCTTTAAACGTCGAGAGAAACGGCGTTATGCGCGATTTTCTGGGCGCAATACGGTGTACTTTTTTGCCGAATATTTCCTCTTCGGTGATAATCGAGATTCCGAGGTCAGGCCACGAAAACCCTTCGGAAAGCCTGCCGCTTGTCGCAATAACGGTCCAGGGCCCTTCCTCCCGGTTGTCGCTTGCCGGGCCGAGCAGGATGCCGAGATCATAATCCTGAAACAGTTTTTTGATCCGGGCAGCTGCTTCATCCGTGCCGCAGACGATCCAGACTCGGTTCGTCCGGCGCAGCTGTTTCAGCTTTTCAACCAGAGCAGTCATCGTGCCGTCGCGGGGTCCTGCCGCATCACGGTCCGTATCCAGCGGTTTGGTAAGCTTCATGCCGAGCCATGCGGCGGATTTTGTATCCATGCGATGTCCGGCATTGCTGCCGAGCAGTAACAAATCTACCCCTGAAAACCGTTCCATGTCGGACTCGACGCCGTCCGGGTCAAGGTACATCTCCTGCGCATCGGGAAGCTGCCGCCCCTCGTTGACTTCTTCCTGCCGGCCTTCGGTTATTTTCAGCATTCTTTCCGTCAGCGCCTGTTTGATGTCGTCAGGTTCGATGCGCACAAAGAGACTTTCCTGCGGCAGGTAGTCGAACAGGGTCCCCATGTCATAGAAAAAGGGTGCGAGAAACTCCGCGCCCTGCGGGAGGTTTCCATCCCGGACCTGATTGATGAGCGCTTCGTTGTTAACCCGGTTTGCAAAGCGTTCGATCTGTTCCTGTCCGAGCAGGAGCTCCCGCACGGGCAGTATGATGGCGCTGCGGATTTCCGCAAGAGAACGCTGCGTATCGTTGTCAAACTCACGTATTGATTCCACGACATCACCCGCGAATTCCAGCCGTACCGGATTTTCGTGCAGCGGCGAAAAAAAATCCAGAATTCCTCCCCGCCTGCTGAACTCTCCTGTCCGCGTCACGAGCGACGCGGATTCATAACCGGCAGACACGAGCGTCTGCACAATGCTGTCCGGATCGCTTTCGGTCCCCGGCGTAATGGTCTTTACAGCGTCGGCAAAGAGTTCCCAGGGCGGAAGCTTCTGCATGAGCGCGGGGGCGGGAACCACGTGGATACCCGGAGCGCGGGTGATAAGGTTATACAGAAACCGCATGCGCTCGCCCACGGTTCTGCTGTCAGGCGAATCAGTTTCGAAGGGAAGAATGCTCCAGGAAGGGAACAGAAAAATTCCGGCGTCTACGCGGGATTCGGTTTCTTTTTCTTCTTTGTTTTGAAACTGTTCATCGAAGGAAAGGATTGGACGCTGTTTAAAAAAAGCGAGATCTTCTGCCACGGTCACGGCTTCTTCCTCGTGAGCCGTTACGATGACGATGGGACGGCCTGTCAGGCGCTGAAGACTGAACAAAAAAAGGGCTTTTGCCGCCCCCCAAAGCTCGCTCACCTCTGTTTTTTTTCGTTCTGCCCGAATATCATTGACAACAGGCAAAATTATGTCTGCTAACTTTTTCATGCGAAAACAATATAACATAGCGCCAAAACCAATTCAACTAATGCGGGTTTCTTCTGCGTGCTCTGAGATTCTTCTTGATATACCCTTTTCAATTCTATAAAATTCACAACAGGCTGCGATGAACAAGAAAACCTCAAAACAATGGTTTCTCTATATCCTAAAATGTTGTGATGGCTCGCTATATACCGGCATTACAAACGACCTTGCGCGGCGGATGAAGCAACATTCAGAAGGAACAGCTTCACGCTACACGCGGAGCCGTTTGCCGGTGCGCTTTCTTTTTCAGGAGCCATGCCGCGGAAAATCTGAAGCGTTAAGGAAGGAATATGCGATGAAAGCCTTAACACGCAAACAAAAGGAGCTGTATATCAAAAATCATGAATGAACGATACTTCACCTCCTATCGACAGGAATTCCCGATTACGAAAAAATACCTCTACTTCGATCATGCGGGGGTGTCGCCTGTCCCTCTCAGGGTAAAAGCAGCTGTCCAATCTTTTTTAGCGGAATCATCGAAAAACGGCGCCTTCTTCTACCCGCAATGGTCACAGCGAATAACTGAAGTCAGAAAAGCATG
The DNA here is from genome assembly GCA_964586075.1 of uncultured Nitrospiraceae bacterium. GTDB lineage: Bacteria > Nitrospirota > UBA9217 > UBA9217 > UBA9217 > JBAZLV01. The sequence continues at coordinate 202,889 of CAZPGZ010000001.1, forward strand.
CGCGGCGCTGGTCAATGCAGAGGAGCAGGAGATTGCCTTCGTAAAAAATACTTCTCACGGTTTGTCAATCGTGGCGGAAGGTCTCGACTGGAAGCCTGGAGACAACCTTCTCGTTTATGAGCAGGAGTTCCCCGCAAATCTGTATCCCTGGATGCATGTTCAGCGAAAAGGCGTGGACGTCAAGATCATTCCCTCGCGCAACGGGTACATATGTCTTGAGGACTTGGAGAGCCGGATGGACGCGGGAACGCGTCTCGTGTCCCTGAGTTCGGTACAGTTTACTAACGGATACCGCGCTGATCTGAAAAAAATCGGCGAGCTTTGCAGAAGCAGAGGGGTTCTTTTCTGTGTCGATGCGATCCAAAGCCTGGGCATAATCCCGATGGATGTAAAAAACTATTACATCGATTTTCTCTCTGCGGATTCACATAAATGGCTCCTTGGCCCTGAAGGCATCGGGATTTTTTTCTGCAGAGCCGCTCTCGCTCAAAAGTTGATGCCGCCGCTTATTGGTTGGAAATCGGTGAGAACGGAATTCGATTTTGAACACCCGGTTTTTTCTCTCAAGCCCGACGCTTTGCGTTTTGAAGAGGGATCTCTCAACCTTATGGGTATTTTCGGTCTTGGAGCCGCTCTGGACCTTCTTTTCGAAGTGGGAATAGAAAATATCGAGGAACGCGTGCTGGAACTTGGTGATGAGATTTTCAAGGAAGCGGAGAAAAGAAACTACCGGATGCTGACTCCTCAAACCCGCACAGAGCGGGGTGGCAGTATTACATTTTCCGGCAATTTCGACCCTGTACAGATGAAAGATGCGCTGCTGGAAGCGGGGGTCATGGTCAATGTGCGCGGCGGTGGTCTTCGCGTATCACCGCATTTTTACAATACCAAGGTAGAAATCAGGCAATTATTTCGAACCATGGACCGATTGGCTCGGAAGAAGCATCTTGCGCCGTAACATAGGAATCAGCCGGAGCAAAGCGGTCGATTGTATTGCCTGGTTGGTCAATGCTTAAATAGCATCGTCCCCTTTATTTTGTTTCCTCGAAATATACAAGATCGAGTTTATTTTTATGGCGTTGTCAGATTAAGCGTTATTTCCGTTCCCGCTGTGCCGCATAAAAGCAGGTATTTGGAGCCGGCTCCGGAAAAAGAAGCCGTACCGCTTCCAATTCCGGACGACAGCTCATTAAAGTCGGCATCATAGACAAACCAGTAGGGGGCCTGGCTGACGGAAAGTGAACCTGTGGACGGCAGGCGGCGCCATTCGGAGAATCCGTCGCTGTCTATCACCACGGTGCCGGCACCCGATGTAAGAAGCGGCAGGCCGGACAGGGGACGATAGAGATAACTGCCAACTCGAAGCCAGTTTTCACTGTTCCAGGTTTCAATTCCCGCATCCATCAAGTCTGTTGCGCTGTCCGGCAGTGTCAGATACATTCCATCAAGCCGGTTGTCAGAAGTCGGGGTCATGTCGCGCAGAACCTTGTTGCCGAACAAATAACCGATCAGGTCAGTGATCGTTCTTAGCCCGAAGACAGCATTGCCTTTCAAGATCAAAAAATACCAAGGGTCGGCGTTGACCGGAAGCCATGCCTCACCTATCCGTGCCTGCCAGGCAGCGGAGATTGCCGCTCTGTTCTCTAAGCGTTGTGCGAAGAGAAAGGCAACGCTGTAATGTCCCATTCCCCGTTTCAGACGGAGGGCTAAATATTGATATCCTCCCCGTGTGAGCAGGCGCAGTGCGGTAAACGGATCGTCATCAGCAGCGTACCAGCCGTCGCTGCGCAGTTTGAAGTTTACATATTTCGGCGTCCAGTCGCTTCGATATTCGGATACCGAGAGGGAGTCATCCGCTCCAAAACTCAGGCGATATGCGCCGCTTCCAGCAGCATAAAATCCCGTGTAAGTGCTTTTCTCCTCCGCCGTGACGGTTTGCACTGGAAGCGAGGCGCCAGCCAGCTGCGCCGGCATTGCGGAAAGCCGGCCGCTTTCAACCAGCGCGCGAAGCAGAATGCGCTCCGAAATTTTCACGGCGTGTCTGGAGGCAAACTGATTGGATGCGCCCATGACCACGACGCCCAGTTTCTCATTGGGCAGTACGGCGATATTGGCTCCATACAATCCGCTCATATCGCCTGTTTTTTGCCATGCCGTAAAGCCCGCTGCCGAGAGACCCGGCTGCGCAACCGTATCCCACCCCAGACCGAACCGGTTTTCTTCAAACGAAACTGGGTTAAAAGATCCCAGCCGCTGATCTTGCGCCATGGCGGCGATGGATCTTGCGGTAAGAATCCGGGAAGTACCGTAAACACCATTATTAATAAACAGGGTGGCCAGACGGGATAATTCTTCGGGGGTGGTAAACAGACCTCCCGAGCTGTATACGTTGACGTAATATTGCGTAAGTTTGGTATCCCCGGAGTAGGCCCGGGCGTATGAGCCGTCGGGCAGAGGTTCAATATGGTACCGGCTGGAATTCATACCCAGCGGGGTCAGGATGTTTTCTCGGACAAAATTCTGGTAATTCTGTCCGGTTACTGCTTTGACCAGGTTGGCAACCATCGTGAAGCCATCGTTGTTATACGCGCTGAATAATCCGGGATTGTGCTTCAATCTCTGATACTGCAATCCGTCCATCATCTGCTCGGCATAGCCGGGAAAGGGATTTACCGTGAGGGTGCCTCTCGAGTCGTTTCCAGGAAGTCCGGAAGAGTGGTTTAAAAGCATTCTGACCGTGATGTCACGGTAACGCCCGTCAAGTGGCATCATGAAACCGGGAATGTACGTCGTGACCGGATCTTCCAGTGATACATCTCCCCGATCCACAAGAATCATGACAGAGACCGTAGCTAGCATCTTGCTGACCGAGCAGGCGGCATACAGGGTCGCGGGGGTTGCACTCCGGCCGGCCTCCCGGTCTGCACTACCGAAAGCTTCCGACCAGATGACTCCGTTGTTATCCACCAAAGCGACGGAAACCGACGTGGCGCCGGTTTCGGCCATAACCTCCTGCACTGCGGCGCGCCCTTCGACGATTGTCGCGTCGTATCGCGCATTAGAATTACTGCTGCTGCATCCGGAGAGCAGAAGGAATAAAAAGAAAAGTAAAAGCACTGCCGCATGTCGGAATATGAATTTCATTAAAAACCCTCTTCCCTTCCTTTGTCAACACGCTTGCCAAAGACACGAAACTGCAACGTATAGACTTTCCACTCCTCTTCACCAAGTTTGAGTAGCTGAATCGATGGTTACCGCCAACGTGGCTCGCAGCCAATTGAACTTTGCTTTCATGAAATCAAAATCAGGTCCGGATGTTATGAAGGTTGCCTTTCCCTTGATCAAGAAACCGGCACCTGGTCCATGCAAGCCTTTAACTTTGCTGCTTCCCAGCGTAATCAGCACATTCGGGTTGTGAGCAATGTTAGCTTCTGTCTTATGCATGTAACCTGCAGGAATAAACAATCGTCCGTCTGATGATATTCTGAGGTAGCTATTCCAGGTGTTGACCATATGCGGTCCATCTTTTCCCAATGTCGCAATGGCAATAACCCCATCCTGTTTCATAATTTCCAGCAGTTTTTCTGGGATCATCGCATACCTCCCGTTGTTTAGTTTTTGTTCTGTCTAACAAAAAAATCAGCCGGAACATAGCGATCGGCTGGATTGCCGGGTTGGGCAAGTGGTTCTGCTATCGAGAGTACAAGAAAAATAGCACTCCTGGCTGCCTCTCATTAATTACCTTTCATTACTGCCACAAAATCCCGATGCGTAACAATCTTGTTCACAAATTCATAAAAAGCAGGATTGGCAACCATAGATATTCCTCCTGGTGCAAATAATGGAAATACAAGCAGTCTATCGGCAGCAACAGGATAAATGATAACTTTCGACTCCCGTCCGGCGCTGTAAACCTCAACAGTAGCCTGCATATCTGCAATTTTATGAAAGGCTGATCCTCCGACTTCCTTAGTGCCGGCCCAAAATTGAGTAATTTTTATTTTGAGGAGGACCTGACCATTTTGACTGCCCGCGCCAACGACTCGGTGCCCGTTATTTTCGAGTTCCTTCTTTAAAGCAGAACCTAGGCTTATTGAGGAATATTGCGCTATCGATGAATTCCTTTCAACAACATCTTTTTCAGCGGAGGGGCGCTGATCGATGACCTCAAGAGATACATTGACAGGTTTTAATGAACGCAGCACGTCGTTAACTGTGGGATCGTAATCCAAATTGACATTTCGGTGAATTCTCCCCGTAGCACAGCCAACGAGCAGAATGCTTGCAGAAATGATAATAAAGAAACCTCTAATCATTTTAACATGTTTAAGAATATATCCAGACGATAGCTTCATGAGATAGTAAAATTTCATTGTTTTTCTTTCGTCAAATAAAATAAGCCCAATTAAGAAGAACGATGATCTATACACACAGCGTGCTGAGCAAAACAATCACAGAAATAAAACTCCGCTTGGTTTTTAATCTCTTTTATATCAAGTTGCAAAACATTTGCATTGCTTTGTTCTTGATGCGGTATTGACACATCCATTGATAATGAAGCAAGATGAGATCTTATTTAAACCGACATGAACTTATGAAAAGACCCGAAACTTCGAATCAAACACCTTATTGCCCGCTGTCTTGCCCACCGAATGATCGGCATTCGCGCTCACATGCTCAAGAATCTTAAAAATAGATTCTACACTGTCTTGCGCATTGATACCCTGTGCGATCTCTTCGGCAGTAAATGACGCTCCGTTGTTCTTTCTTAAGTAAGCAATAATGTCACACTGCAGCGTGATCATGGCGTCGGCCATTTTCTTTCCAGCCTCCACCCCAGGCTGATGGTACGCGTTGATGTTCACCAGCGAGGCGTAAAATCCAACAGCCCGCTCATACAGGGCGATGAGCGCTCCGATGGACTGCGCGTCCAGTTTTTCGATTGATATCATAACGGACTCCCGCCCGTTTTCATACAGGGCATTTCGTGTCCCCTGCAGATATGCGTTTAAATAATCACCTGTGGTGACACCGGGCTCAATTTCAATCGATGTGCTGTCGTGGTCATGCAGAACCTGTATAAACGTGGCAAAAAAATTATTCACCCCATCCCGAAGCTGCTGAACATAGGCATGCTGGTCTGTGGTTCCTTTGTTACCGTAAACTGTGATTCCCTGGTTCACGACGTTACCCGCAAGATCCTTTTCCTTGCCAAGCGACTCCATGACCAGCTGCTGGAGGTATTTCGAGAAGAGCTGCAGCCTGTCTTTATAGGGTAGTATCACCATATCTTTCTGACCGTTGCCTTTTGTGGCATGATACCAGGCAAGGGCCAAAAGGGCCGCGGGGTTTGAGAACGTCTTTTTGCTCCGCGTTGCCTCATCGCAGATGGCGGCACCGGTCAAAAGGCTATTTATATCCAGCCCCTGGAGAGATGCCGGAAGAAGGCCGACTGTTGATAATACTGATGTCCTCCCACCCACCCAGTCCCACATAGGGAAGGTAGCGAGCCAACCGCCTTTTTTTGCTATTTCATAAAGCTTACTTCCCACTCCAGTAATTGCGACCGCATGCCGTTCAAAAGATAGGTTCGCTTTTCGATAGGTTGCGGCCACTTCAAGCATCCCATTTCTGGTCTCTACTGTGCCGCCGCTTTTGGATATTACCAGTACAAGCGTGTCGCCCAGCTGATCCCCGAGCTGGGACAGCACCCGGTCTATTCCGTCGGGGTCGGTATTATCCAGAAAATACGGCTTCATTTTGTCGGTTTGTGACCCGAGGGCATCTGCGATAAACTGCGGGCCGAGAGCTGAACCGCCGATGCCGATGCATAAGAAACGCGTAAACCGGGCACGTTTTCTCGGCATTATTTTTCCCGCGTGAACTGAGAACGTAAAATCTTTGACTGCCTGCAGCGTGGTTTCGATTTCTTTGCTGATTTCAACTGAGGGCGCCAACTGGGGCTTTCGAAGCCAGTAGTGTCCTACCATGCGGTTTTCGTCAGGATTCGCTATGGCTCCTGATTCCAGCGCATCCATTGCTTCATACGCTTTCTGTATTTTGGGCTCCATGCGGTCAAAAAAATCGTCACTGAACTTGATTCTGCTGATGTCAAGGGTCATTCCGATTGACTGGCTTGTGCAGAGATATTTTTTATAGCGCTCCCAGAGAGCATGATCATCCATTGTCTTTTTCCTTTCCATACACAGCGCGTATTTTTCTGCCCAGCTCCCGGAGTGCGTCCGAGAATGTCAATCCGCTGTCCATCATCTCGCGAACAACGCCTGCCTTGCTGAGTGCTTCGATAACGGCATCTGTCTTATCTATCACATTGCATTCATTTTCTCCTTTGGCAAGCTGCTGCTGAATGCAGGCGTCGATTTGTTCATAGGAAAAGTGTTCCACCAGTTTTCTTAACTCGGGTGTCTTCATAGGCCACCATTTTGAAAGTTATTGTATCATAAAAAGGCGCTTCCAAGTAAAAAACTCCAAAAAAGCATACGGATACGTCTGGTTTTTTTGTACCACCCTGTCAGAACCGTTAAAAATGGCTTTTTCGTGCTTCTTCATTGTGGTAATATATGGTTTATGCTTGAGCAGGACACAATTTGTGCGGTTTCTACTCCTCCGGGAGAGGGCGGCATCGGAATTATCCGCATCAGCGGCAGAACGTCTGTTGCAATTGCTGATAAAATTTTCAGGCTGCGCAGTGCAGAGGCGGGAAGCCTTGAAACCGCACCAACACATTCTCTCCACTACGGTTATATTATCGATCCGACTACCCAGGAACAGGTTGACGAAGTCCTGGCAAGTGTAATGCGCTCCCCAGCCACCTACACGCGCGAAGATGTCGTCGAAATAAACTGCCACGGCGGCATGATGCCGCTTTGGCGCACCCTGTCGTTGCTCATCGCGGCCGGCGCCCGGCAGGCAGAGCCGGGGGAGTTTACAAAACGTGCTTTTTTAAACGGACGAATTGATTTGACCCAGGCTGAAGCGGTTATGGATATCATCAAATCTAAGACGGCCCTGGCGCATCGTGCGGCGAACGATCAGTTGCTCGGCGGATTATCCTCCGAGGTTGCCTCGCTCCGCAATCAATTGCTTTCGTTCACTGCGGCGGTGGAGGCCTGGATAGATTTTCCGGAAGAGGACATTGAGTTTGGTACAGGCTCCCGGCCGGCTGACACTGTTGTGCAGCTGATTGGGGGAGTGGAATCCCTGCTTTCTACTTACAACTACGGCAGAATTCTTCGGGATGGATTCGCGACGGCCATTGTCGGCCGGCCTAATGTGGGCAAGTCTTCCCTGTTGAACACCCTTCTTAAGCAGAATCGCGCGATTGTTACGGACGTACCGGGCACAACAAGGGATCTGCTCGAGGAATATCTCAATGTTGCAGGAATTCCCTTAAAAATCATCGATACGGCCGGAATCAGGCATTCACACGATATCGTGGAAAAAGAAGGTATCCGCAGAACCCTTGCCGCAATTGAATCTGCGGATATTGTTTTGGTGGTGCTCGATGGCTCCCGAAAGCTTACGCCGGAGGATCGGCTGGTGCTGGAGTATGTAGCCGGAAAAAATGCCGTCGCGGTAATTAATAAGTCCGATTTGCCCAGGGAAATGGAAGCCCTGAATCAACCTGTAGTACAGGTGTCGATTTCCTGCATTACCGGGGAGGGTCTCGAAGAGCTGAAGGGTGCCATCCTAAATATGCAAAAACAGGGGGTTGCACTGGCGCGTGACCATGCCTGGACCGTAAATCTGCGCCATAAAACCGCACTGGAACAAACTCGTGAAAGCCTGCTCAAAGCGCACGCCTCGATTAAGGACAATGCTTCACCGGAATTTATCGCTCTTGATCTTCGCTGCGCCCTGGACAGTCTCGGCATTATTACCGGCGCAACATACACGGAAGATATTCTCGAAAGAATTTTTGAAAATTTCTGCATCGGAAAATAATAATACGAATAGTTTATACAGAAACAAACCGTATTACCACACTATTGCTTCGTTTTCTCGCTTTGGGATGGTTCATGGCTTATTCAAAAAAATATGATGTGATTGTCGTCGGCGCCGGCCATGCAGGATGTGAGGCGGCCCTGGCCTCCGCTCGCATGGGCTGTTCCACGCTTTTGCTCACGATGAATTTGGACACCATCGCGCATATGTCGTGTAATCCGGCAATCGGTGGCCTGGCCAAAGGACATCTCGTGAAAGAAATAGATGCACTCGGCGGAGAAATGGCCAACATTATTGACCTGACCGGGATTCAGTTCAGAATCTTGAATGGAAGCAAAGGGCCCGCAGTACGGGGAACACGCGCTCAGGCCGATAAACAACGCTATCGGCTTGCGATGAAAGAAAAAATAGAAAATCAAAAACTCCTCGATGTGCACCAGGCTGAAGCAAGCAGGCTTATTGTAGAAAATGGTCGGGTGGCTGGCATTGAGACGAGCATCGGTGTCCAGTATCAATCCTCTGCTGTCATAATAACCACCGGCACTTTTTTGCAGGGATTAATACATATTGGATTGGTTCATTATCCGTCCGGCAGAGCAGGGGAGTTTCCTTCGGTCGGCCTCTCTGACAACCTGCGCAGTCTTGGCTTCGAAATTGGCCGGCTCAAAACAGGAACTCCGGCGCGGCTGGATGGCAAAACAATCGACTTCTCTAAAATGAAACTCCAGTATGGTGATGATCCGGCCCCATTTTTTTCTTTTGCCAGAAAGAAGCATCCGCTCCCACAACGACCCTGCTATTTAACGTATACAAATGCAAGTACGCATGAAATTATTCGCAATAACCTTAGTCATTCCCCACTTTATGCCGGAGTTATAAAGGGGACCGGACCTCGGTATTGCCCATCCATTGAAGATAAGGTTGTCCGCTTTTCAAAAAGAGAACGCCATCAGGTTTTTCTCGAGCCGGAAGGTTTGGATACAAAAGAATTTTATGCAAACGGCGTATCTACCAGTTTGCCCTTTGAGGTTCAGATGCAACTGTATAGGTCGATAACAGGTCTCGAGGAAGTAGAAATTATGCGTCCGGCCTATGCAATAGAATATGACTTTGCACCGCCAACACAAATAAAGCATACATTGGAAACGAAACATATTGAGGGACTCTATTTCGCCGGTCAGATCAACGGCACCTCTGGATATGAGGAAGCTGCTGCTCAGGGATTAGTCGCAGGTATAAACGCTGCACTTAAAATACAACAAAAACAGCCATTCATCCTTAAGCGTTCGGAAGCATACATTGCTGTTTTAATTGACGACCTGGTTACCCGTGGAACAAGCGAACCTTACAGAATGTTCACCTCACGGGCAGAATATCGGCTTATCCTGAGAGAGGACAATGCTGATATTCGACTGCGCACAAAAGGGCATGAACTTGGCCTCGTATCTGATGATGTCTACCTACAATTTCTTGATAAGAAAAACCAGATTGAGCTCGAAGCAGCACGAATGAAAAAAACATGGATAAAACCCGGTCCGGATATCAATTTAACTCTCTCGAGGCGTGGTTCCGCAGAGCTGATCCAGGAAGCTTCACTTGAGCAGCTCTTAAAACGGCCGGAACTGAATTATTCGGATATCGCTTCTATGTCTCCAGCTGAGAAGCCGATTATGGACGATGCAGCCGAGCAGGTTGAAATTCAGGTCAAATATGAAGGGTATATCAACCGCCAAATTCTGCAGGTTGCACGCTTTTCCACCTTGGAGCAGAAAAGAATTCCTCCTGATATTAACTTCGATGAAATTATCGGCCTCGGATCGGAAGTCCGCCAAAAACTCAAGCAGGTGCAGCCTGTTTCAATAGGCCAGGCATCAAGAATATCTGGTGTAACTCCCGCAGCCATTTCGCTTATTATGGTTGCTCTCGAAAAAAGAAAACGCTCACCAAAGCCGAAAAATGCAGACGAATAAAAACCCTCAGGATTTGTTGAAATCAGGTTCAATGGAGCTCGGAACTGCCCTTTCTCCCGCGCATCTTGATTCTTTTTTTATGTATTTTGCTGAACTCATTAAATGGAATAGTAAAATAAATCTGACAACTATTACTGATACGCATGAAATCATTATAAAACACGCTCTTGATTCTCTTTCCTATATAAAAGGTTTTGCTCCATCACCTGGGCTACGGTTGCTCGATTTGGGTTCAGGCGCAGGTTTTCCAGCATTGCCGATTAAAATTGTTCATCCCGAAATAACCGTAACACTCGTGGAATCTGTTAAAAAGAAGGCTGCTTTTCTCCGGCACATTATCAGGACACTTCAATTATCGTCGGTAGAGGTTCTTGATCAGAGAGCAGAACAGCTTGCAAGTTCGCATCATAATACCTACGATATTATAACTGCCAGAGCTTTTGCCGATATGAAAGTTGCTATTTTTACCGCGTTGCCACTGCTAAAACAAAATGGAGTTATTGTTTTAAGCAGAGGGCCAATGGAAACATTTGATAGTTTGGACTTGGAAAAATACGGCTTGGTCCTGGAAAATAGAATTAGCCTTATTCTTCCTTATTCGGACCATAAAAGAATGATTTGGGTTTTCAGAAAGCTCCGTGATGTTCCACGTGGAACATAAATCCGTCGAATGTAAAAAAGGAACTTCTTTTGCTTGAATCAGCACTTACCATACCAACTGCGTGGCGGGAATTAGCTGCTGAAATTCAAACTGTTCGTGGTCCTGTAATGGTTATAGGCGGACCTGGATCAGGAAAGACAACTTTCTGCCTTTATCTTGCAGGCCTCTTCTGCAGGGCGGGCAAAAAAGTGGCTTGGATAGATGCGGATCCCGGACAGCCCTTTATCGGACCACCTACAGTGATATCCTTTACACTTTTTCAAGACACAAATGATCTGCTCAGAAGAAAAAACCCTGCCTTTATGGTATTCATCGGAAATACTTCTCCGGTCGGCCGGCTTTTGGAGATGGTTTCCGGCATTCAAAAGCTCTGTTTACTTGCCGCTTCTTCTTCTGCTGAGCTTGTCTTAATTAATACGTGCGGTCTTGTTGCCGGAGGGGCGGCCCGCGATTTAAAATTTCACGAAATTGACATGCTTTCACCCAGCCATATTGTCGCGCTCCAAAAAGAAAACGAGGTTGAACATTTATTAGCTCCTCATTCACACCGCGCCGGACTTCTTATTCATCGACTTCCTGTTTCTCCTGATGCTAAGATATCTACCCGTGAGGCCCGCCAATCAGCGCGGGAACAACGGTTTAAGGAATATTTCAGGGGGGCCGATTTTCAGGAAATAATGCTGCATGATGTTGGTGTTCACGGACCAGGACTTGGAACGGGGGAGCGCCTCGGGTTTCGGGACATAAACTCACTTTCAAAAATTCTTCAAAGTATCGTTATCCACGCGGAGCTCGCTGCTGACAGGTTGTTCCTGCTGGTTGAAGGAAATTACCTTGCTGATGAGCTTTTTGCAGCTAAACAGCAATATAATGTTCGGGAAATTTCTATTCTTAAGAATTCCGAGTTAGATCATTTGCTCATAGGTTTGAGTGATGACCGAAATCTCTGCCTCGGGCTTGGAATACTGCGCAGTATAGACTTAAAAGAGCTGTCAATTCGGGTAATAACTCCGTTACGAGATATTTCTAGTGTCAGGCACGTGTCGTTGGGCTCATTGCGAGTAAGCCCAACGGGAAAAGAACTAGGCCTACTATAGACTGATTGTTCCACGTGGAACAATTTCCAAACGGAATAAAACACAAAATCCTCATACGCTTACGTGTCGCTTGCAGTCATCTCAGACAACATATTTTCTTAATTTTTCCTTCCATTTATTATTATCCTATGGTAAATTAGTACGGTTAAGACACTGCAGCACGAGGAGACGCTGAAAACGCATGGGCAGAATAATCGCTATAGCAAATCAAAAAGGCGGTGTTGGAAAAACCACAACAACGGTCAACATGGCTGCGTCACTTGCTGCTGCTGAAAAACGGGTCTTGCTCATTGACTCCGATCCGCAGGGAAATTCCACAAGCGGCATGGGAATAGACAGAGCTGAGATTAACGGCAGCACCTATGATTTGTTTACAGGAAAAAAATCTCTCCAGGAAATAAAAAAAACAACTCATTTTCCCTGGCTGGATGTTGTTCCTGCAGGCATTGATCTCGTCGGTGTTGAAGTAGAACTTATCCAGATGATATCGCGTGAACGGGTGCTCAAAAAAGCCTTGGATGCACACATAAGCAATTATGATTATATTTTTATTGATTGCCCGCCATCCCTTGGCCTGCTAACTGTTAACGCTCTTACTGCCGCCGACGGCGTACTAATCCCGGTACAATGCGAATACTACGCTCTGGAAGGTTTGACCGCTCTTACGAACACAATCAAGCTTATCAAACAGGATCTAAACCCAAACCTGGTCATTGAGGGCGTTCTTCTTACAATGTACGACAGCAGAAACAATCTGGCAGAACAGGTTGCCCAGGAAGTACGCAAATACTTCGGGAATAAAGTGTATACAACCATTATCCCTCGGAATGTGTCGTTAAGCGAAGCTCCGAGCCACGGCAAACCTGTTTTGTTGTATGATATTCGTTCCCGAGGAGCCCAAAGCTACCTGGAGCTCGCAAAGGAGGTTCTGACCCATGCAAAAAGTGGCGCTCGGTAAAGGCCTCGGAGCTCTGATTCCGGATCTGTCCACGCTGGATGACAATGAACGCAAAGCGCTCGGCATTACAGAAATTGAGTTGGATAAAATAATACCGAATGAATATCAGCCGCGTAAAACTTTTAATGATGATAAATTGAACGAGCTGGCCGCATCAATAAAAGAGCAAGGTGTTATACAACCCATTATTGTTCATAAGGCAGGCAGCGGTTACCAATTAATTGCCGGTGAACGCCGCTGGCGCGCATCGCGACTTGCCGGGCTCAAAAGCATTCCCGCCATTGTTAAAGAAGCCACCAAGCGTGAACTTCTTGAGATGGCTTTGATCGAAAACGTGCAGCGGGAAGATCTCAACCCGCTCGAGGCGGCGGAAGCATACAAACGGCTGCAGGATGAATTCAAACTTACTCAGGATGACCTCGCAAAGCGCGTTGGAAAAGAGCGGTCAACTGTTACAAATTTTCTGCGCCTCCTGGGACTTCCGAAAGAGGTAAAGCAGGAGATTGCCTCCGGTCTGCTCAGCATGGGCCATGCGAAAGCAATCCTGTCGCTTGAGCGTACCCGTGATCAAATTCTGGCCGCAGCATTGATTATAAAAAAAGGACTCTCAGTTCGTGAGGCAGAAGCACTTTCAACCCGCCTCAGGAAACCCTCGAAAGAAAAAAAGACGGTTCAGAACCAGGAAATCAACTTTGTCGAAGAACGGCTCAGAAAGGCACTCGGTACCAAAGTCAGCATATCGCCGAAATCCAAAGGCGGCAGAATAGTGATCGAATACTATTCATCTGAGGAACTGGATCGTTTGCTTGATAAAATCTGCTAACGAAAGAATGAACAGCAACTGGGAAAAGATTTGTACCATTTTTTTACAGGAGGAGTTACATGCTTAAAAAAGGATCTGGCACACCTGAACAGGCGGAAATCACCGCCTTCCTTGGAAAGGGCACGGAGTTCAAAGGTGTTCTCAGCTTTGAAGGAACGATCCGAGTTGACGGCAAGGTAGATGGCGAAATCGTGTCCAAAGACACGCTCATTGCGGGAGACGGGGCCTTTCTGCAGGGTGAAATATCCGTCGGAACAATTATTTCAAGCGGCAGAATCGTCGGGAACATCAATGCCAGTCAAAAAGTGCATATTCTTGCCCCTGGAATCATAGAAGGCAATATAAAAACCCCCAAGCTCATTATTGAAGAAGGGGTCACCTTTGACGGCAAATGCGAAATGGCTGGTGAAAAAAAAGCTGTTGAGCAAAAGGTCGTGTCTTTGACAGACCGGTAAGAATTGACGGCTTTTGTGCACCTGCAGGCCTCCGTTTAGCCGTACTCTGCTCCGAAGAGAAGAAAAGGCTTTCGACCATCGTGCACGTTATCTATTAAATCCTAAACCCGAACTATGGCGAACAATTACTGCATATGATAATCCTTCATTGCTATCGCACTCCGGCACTCTCTGCCTATCAGACAGCTGAGTTGCTCAGTAGTGCTCAAGAAAAAGTCTCCACCGCTATTAAAGGAATCGATACGGAATTCTGTTTCAACATTGCTGCCTCTGCCCCTCTGGTTCAAGAAGAAAAACAATTGGTCCGCTGGCTACTTGCAGAAACGTTCGAGCCCGGAAATTTTTCAGAAGAGAGCTTTCTCCGTTCACGCTTTGCAACCGAAAAACAACAGGTGATTCTGGAGGTCGGGCCTCGATTGAATTTCACCACAGCCTGGTCGACAAACGCCGTATCTGTCTGCCGTTCTGCAGGCCTCAAAAAAATTTCCCGCATCGAACGATCGCGCCGGTATCTGCTCACGCTTGACAACGGTACAGCGGCATTGGCAGAGCTCAAATCCGCGTTTCTCGCGCTTGTTCATGACCGCATGACGGAATGTCCATATCCTGAAACGCTCCAGACGTTCGAAACAGGGGCCAAACCTGCGCCCACCTACATCATTCCACTTATTGAAGAGGGCCGGACTGTACTCGAAAAAATTAACATCGAGATGGGGTTGGGGCTTGATGATTGGGACCTTGATTACTACACAAATCTTTTCGTGCGGGAAATCAAACGAAACCCGACGAATGTCGAGTGTTTCGATCTTTCGCAGTCAAACAGCGAACACTCACGCCACTGGTTTTTCCGGGGCCGGCTTATTGTAGACGGAAAAGAAGTTCCTGACACGCTTATGAGCCTCGTCAAATCAACGTACGAAGCAAACAAAAACAACAGCGTTATAGCATTTTGTGACAATTCAAGCGCCATCAAAGGATATGCAATAACCACAATTGTGCCGAAAAATCTTTCCGGCCCCTCCTCGTTCCGTGAAACCTCCAAAACGCATCATTTTATTCTCACGGCCGAGACCCACAACTTTCCGTCTGGCGTCGCGCCGTTTCCCGGCGCCGAAACCGGAACCGGCGGACGCATCCGCGATGTGCTCGGCACGGGAACCGGCGGCCTTGTTGTTGCGGGCACCGCTGCATATTGCGTCGGCAATCTTCGCATTCCTGGCTATTCACTGCCCTGGGAAGACGCCGGTTATTCATATCCAAATAATTTTGCCTCTCCGCTTGCCATCGAAATAGAGGCAAGTAACGGCGCATCAGACTACGGAAACAAGTTCGGCGAGCCGGTTATTCAGGGTTTCACGCGCTCGTTCGGGCTTCGGCTACCCGACGGTGAACGCAGAGAGTGGATCAAACCCATTATGTTCAGTGCCGGCATCGGCCAGATCGATGCCCGCCACACGTCTAAATCCGATCCTGAAAAAGGCATGCTGGTTGTTAAAGTCGGCGGCCCCGCCTACCGCATCGGCATGGGCGGCGGTGCCGCGTCGTCCATGATCCAGGGTGAAAACATAGCAGAACTCGACTTCAATGCCGTGCAGCGGGGAGATGCGGAAATGGAGCAGAAGCTCCATCGGATCATCCGGGCGTGCGTCGAGTACGGAGACAAAAATCCCATTGTCAGCATTCATGACCAGGGGGCGGGAGGCAACTGCAATGTGGTAAAAGAGCTGGTCCACCCTGCGGGCGCCAGAGTTGAAGTCAGGAAAATCATTTTAGGCGACGAAACACTTTCCGTGCTCGAAATATGGGGAGCAGAATACCAGGAACAGGTTGCTCTCCTGCTGCGGCCTGAACATGCGCCGTTGTTCGAAACGCTCTGCAGCCGGGAGAAAGTCCCCGTCGCCTTTATCGGAACGGTTACCGGCGATGGACACATTGTGTTGCACGACGAAACAGATGGCTCCACGCCCGTAAATCTGGAACTCTCGAAAGTGCTGGGCGATATGCCGCAGAAAGTTTTTAACTTGGATGGAAAAGCCACCACCCTCCGGCCCCTCAACCTGCCGGACGGTCTGACCGTCCGGTCAGCGCTGGACCGCGTGCTCCGGCTCCTGTCGGTGGGTTCAAAGCGCTTCCTCGTAAACAAAGTCGACAGGTCGGTAACCGGTCTTATTGCGCGGCAGCAGTGTGCGGGTCCTCTTCAGCTGACCGTCTCCGACGTCGCGGTTATTGCACAATCACACTTCAGCCTGACCGGCGCAGCAATCTCCATTGGAGAACAACCGATCAAGGAATTCCTTGACCCTGCTGCAATGGCGCGCATGAGTGTCGGCGAAGCGCTGACAAATATTATCTGGGCACAAGTGAGCAAGCTCGAAGATGTTCGCTGCTCCGCTAATTGGATGTGGGCCCCGAAGCTCCCGGGAGAAGGGGCCAGACTGTATCATGCGGCAGTGGCAATGCGAGATCTTATGATAAAACTCGGTATTGCCGTTGACGGCGGCAAAGACAGCCTCTCCATGGCGGCAAAAGTAATAAACAAGGACAATTCGAGCGAAACCGTGAAGTCACCGGGTACGCTTGTCATCTCAGCCTACGCCACCTGCCCGGATATAACGAAAACGATCACTCCGGACCTCAAAGAACCGGGTAACAGCAATCTTCTGTTCATTGACCTCGGAAACGGAAGAAACCACCTTGGGGGATCCGCTCTCGCGCACGTTTTCAGCCAGGTCGGCAATCAAGCCCCGGATCTCGACGACCCTGATTTGCTGGTTCGTGTGTTTAACGCAATCCAAACGCTAATCACTAAGGAGTTGATTCTTTCCGGCCACGACCGATCCGATGGCGGTCTCATAACAACGCTGCTAGAAATGGCATTTGCAGGAAACTGCGGAATCGACGTGAACCTTGAATCAGAAACTGGCGATGCAATAGCCCCGCTTTTTTCCGAAGAACTGGGCCTCGTAGTGGAATATCGACCGTCCAACGAGTCCTTGATCCGCTCCGTTTTGCAAGAAGCATCTGTGCCATATGCTGTTCTCGGCAAAAGCACTGCAGAAAAAAAGATATCCATCTCGATAAACAATACCCGTGTTCTTTCGGAAGATATGCGCGTTTTGAGGAATATCTGGGAAGAAACAAGCCACCGGCTCGACCAGCTGCAACGCAACCCAAAAAATATTCTCGATGAACAGAACAATATTTATGACCGCAAAGGTCCGTCTTATACCATTCCATTTGAACCATCTCCGACGAACACCAGCATCCTTCGGGGTAATGCAAAATATAAAGTTGCCGTCCTGCGCGAAGAAGGGAGTAACGGCGATCGCGAAATGATCTCCTCCTTCTATCTTGCCGGATTTGATCCGTACGATGTCACCATGACAGACCTGCTTGAGGAGCGGATTTCCCTGGAACAGTTCAGGGGCGTTGTCTTCGTAGGCGGCTTCAGCTATGCGGACGTGTTCGACTCGGCAAAGGGATGGGCCGCCAGCATCCGTTTCAACAAAAACGTTTGGCAGCAATTCGAGGCTTTTTACCAACGCCCGGACACCTTCAGCCTCGGTGTCTGCAATGGATGCCAGCTTATGGCTCTCATTGGATGGGTACCCTGGCGTGGAATTGCAGACGATCTTCAGCCGCGCTTCATCCACAATGTTTCAGGCAGGTTTGAATCTCGATTTTCGACGGTAAAAATTCTCCGAAGCCCTGCCATCATGCTCCAGGGCATGGAGAACTCTGTTCTCGGAATCTGGGTGGCCCACGGCGAAGGCAGGGCCTATTTCCCGGACAAGGGAATTTTCAACGAAAGTGAGTTCGGTCTTGCTCCAATTCGTTATGTTGATGACTTGTCGCAGATCACCGAAGCATATCCTTTTAATCCGAACGGTTCACCTGCCGGCATTGCCGGCCTCTGCTCGCCGGACGGACGCCATTTAGCCATGATGCCGCATCCTGAACGCGCAGTACTCACCTGGCAGTGGGGTTGGATGCCTGAAAATCTCAAAAAATCGCTGAGCGCTTCTCCCTGGCTTAAAATGTTCCAAAACGCACGGGAATGGTGTGAAAAAAACACCAAGTGATCACAGACCCGAGAAGTCAGTTATAATTTAAATACGGCGGTGTGCATGCTGATACAAGGGAGGGCAACATGGTGAAAAGCACATGCAGCGGAAACCATTCCTGCCACTTGTGCATTCTGGCAACCAAAGGTCTGTTTGATGAAATAAAAAAGCTTACTAAGAATCCGAAATTTATCTGTTTTAACTGCGGCAGGGTTGCAGACTCAAGTAAAAATATCTGCAATCCAATGCCGCTCGATTAAACGATATCAGTCAAGCGATACGACAAAACTGCCTGCGTACCCCAGCTCTGCAAATTTTTCTTCTGCCTGCTCGGCAGATTCCAGTGTAGTATATCGCCCGGCATAAACTCGGTAAAAAAGTTCCCCGTTTACATCGGTAAGGCGGATATCTGAAAAGCCAAAGCGTTTTTTCATTTCACCTGATAATCGTTGCGCGTTTCCCTGCTCCTTGAATGAACCAACCTGAACGGTAAACGTTCCCTGATTATAAACAGGCTGCTTTATGGAAGCCGTATCTGCAGCATCTGTCTGCCGATACCCTAACGCTTCAATTCTGACAAAAGCCGTCCCTGCGATGTCAACTCCAAGTGTCTTTGCCGCTGCATACGATAAGTCGATAATTCTTCCCTTTACAAAGGGACCGCGGTCATTTATCCGCACGACTGTTTCGCGTCGATTATGTATATTGTAAACTCTTACATATACTCCCAAAGGAAGCGTTTTATGCGCGGCCGTTTGTGCATACATATCATACTTTTCGCCATTACTGGTCTTTTTTCCGTGAAAATCCTTTCCATACCAGCTGGCCATCCCGGTTTGTACAAACCGTTCATGCGTTTGAAGCGGTTCATATCGCTGCCCAAATACGGTATACGGTCTTTGCGTTGCTTTTGTGCCTGCCGGCATGTCTGATTGCCAGGTTGTGCTCAATTTTTTTGTAGAGCAGGATGACAGGATCAACAGACAACAAAACAAAAGCATTGTTTTATACATTTCGAAACTACTCCTGTATGATGAACGGTAAATTATTCTATAATAGAAATACTACCGCGTAAACAGCAAGTAAAAAAACGTACCAAACAAAAAAAGAAGGAGGATTTAATGGAAATCATCGTAACCTTTCCCGGTGGGAAAAAGGTGAATGCAGAGATTAACGGGATGATTATTAAAACAGATCAACCAGTAAAAGAAGGAGGTGAAGGTACGGCTCCTAGTCCCTTTATACACTTCCTTGCTTCCCTGGGAACGTGCGCAGGAATCTACGTTCTGAGTTTCTGCCAAGAGCGAAACATTCCGACGGAAAACCTAACGCTCTCTCAACGTATTGAACAAAAAAAAATGGAAGACGGCAAGACGCAGCTCGATAAAATTATTATTACGATTAATGTTCCTAAAGATTTTCCTGCGAAATATCACAATGCTTTAATAAAGGTGGCAGACCAGTGCACAGTTAAAAAAACCATTTTGCACCCACCATTGTTTGAAATAAAAACGCAGGTGCGCGAATAAAGGCAGTAGAATTATTATGCTGCTGCTTCTCTTTTTGTTATGATTCGGTGCACATACATCTGCTGTACAATGGACAGTATGTTGCTTATGGTAATGTACAACAAAAGTCCCGCCGGGAGCCACGCAAAAAATATAATGAACGCAACATTCATAATCATCATGATTTTTGTTTGTTGAGGATCCGAGGTTGCGGTCATTTTCATCATCACAATCATGCTCAAACCCATAAGCAGGGGAAGAATATAATATGGATCGTACGCAGAAAGATCCTTGATCCAGAAAGCAATAAACGGCGCTTGCCGCAGCTCTATAGACACCGCAAGAACATTGTAGAGTGCAATAAAGAAAGGAAACTGCAATAGCATCGGCAGACAACCGCTGAGAGGATTGACCTTGTGGTCTTTGTATAACTTCATCATCTCCTGGTTCATGCGCTTTGGGTCCTTTTTATATTGCTCTTTGACCGCAGCCATGAGCGGCTGAATTTTTTTCATCTCTTCCATGGAGAGAGAACTTTTGAGAGAGGGGTAAAACAGCAAAACCCTTACTACAATGGTGAGCAGAATAATGGCGATGCCGTAGTTTTTTGTAAAATCATAAAACCGCTGCATAAGCCAGAACATCGGTTTTGCAAGAATGCTGAACCAACCATAGTCTACCAGTTGCTCTAAACCGTGGCCCTGTGCTGCAAGCAAGGAAAAGCTTTTTGGTCCGGCAAAAAGAGTAAACGTTTGTACGTCCGGCTTATCTTTAATAGTGAGATCTGTTGTGATCAGATCACCAATCTCCGGCAGAGCAGTCGTTTTTTTGCTGGTTATGTTGCCTTTCTTCCCATACAGAATTGTCGCCGTAAAATACTTATCCTCGTGTCCGAACCAGTCAATGATCCCTATATACTGCTGCTCGCCCTTTATCTTTTCTATCTTCTCAGAAACGAGTTTTCCGTCTGTCTGCGCAGATATTCCAACACGATCACTTGCCTCAGAACTTACCTTGTCCGCTAATCCGAAATCCGTCCCAAGACTGAGAGTATAACCATCGATCCCCGCAGTTTTTATACCGACGTCAACCTTATAATCTGCATTGTAAAAAGTCAGACTTTTCTCGATTATGATGCCCGCAGGACCTTGATAGATAAGAACAATAGTTTCTGTCGGTTTTTCTTTGGAGAGCCTGACAGTATTTTCCACATTGGCGCGATAAACAAACTGCGAAGTTGAAAAACGCGTTTTATCAAGCGGAAGAACAGTCAAAGGATACACCATGTCCTTAGTATCAATCAGTGTTCTGTCCGGAGTAAGCAGTACATTCCCCAATTCTTTTTTTGTTTTTACCTCTTTTCGTGCCTGTCCCATTACCTGCCTGTATATGGCAGTTAAACCCACATCTGACTTATCCGCCTCTCGATAGTCTTTCAACTCCCAAGATGTAATAACACCACCTGCAGTATTAATAACTGCTTTCAATAAATCCGTCTCTACGATGATTTCTTTCCCTTTAGCCGTTTTAATGCTTGCCGACACAGGTGATGGACTTTCCACTTTTTTTGCCGGCTCTTGTTTTACTTGGGCCTTTTCCTGTTTTGGCGTTTCTGAAACTTGGGGTGCCGGCGGCTGCTGCGGTTTAACGAAAAAAACCAAATAAACCACAAAAACAACTACCGAAAGAGCTATCGCTAAAAATAGATTTTTTGTTTCTATTTTGGGTTCCATGAATCCTCCCGAAATTAACGTACAGGATCGTATCCGCCTGGATGAAATGGATGGCACTTAGCAAGGCGTACTAACGTCAACCATACAGCAGTTAGTAAGCCTTTTTTTTCGAACGCCTCAATCGCATACTCAGAACAGGTAGGAATGAACCTGCATGCGTGCGGCAAAAAAGGTGATAGAAAACGCTTGTAAGACCTCAAAATGAAAAGTATGATTTTTCTCACGGATGCATAAGTAAACACGAGTAATTTTTTCACCAGAGAACTGTTTTGTGTACTACTTGTTCAACCGTTTGTAATATCTGCTTGTATGAAGCCGTAAGTAAATCAGAACGTGCAATAAACACAACATCATAGCCCTTTGTATGGCCGTGAAGCACCTGCGTTATACACGCCCTGATCCGTCGTTTCAACCGATTTCGTTTTACTGCGTTTGTCAGCTTTTTGCTGACGGAAATACCGATTCTAAAATTACCGACTGTATTTTTGACACAAAAAAGAGAAAGACCGTCAACAGACAGTCTTTTACCTTTCATAACAAAAGAAAAATCAGCATTTTTTCTTAAACGCTCGCTTTTCCTGTATGCATACGGCATGCACGCTATCCTACTGAAAAATTTATACGGCGAGACGTTTTCTGCCCTTTGCTCTCCGGCGATTGATCGCTTTTCTACCACCTGCCGTGCTCATTCTTTTTCTGAATCCCTGAGCTCTTTTTTGCTTGAGATTGCTTTTTTGCGCTGTGGTTTCTGACATTGCTTCTACTCCTTAAAATAATAAAATAGAGAGTTATTATAAGCAAAAACTTTTTATTGTCAAGTAAAATAACGATCATTTTACTCGTTAGGAAAGAGAGTGAGTGATAGAAACATTGTGCTGTCAGAAATAAATACTATTGTTATAAATAAATAAAATAGTAGCAGTAGTAATAGGTCTTGTGAATATGTTAATAGAGAAAAAAAAGAATTGAAAATATGGAAAAAAGAAGAACAAGAAACAGGATCAACAGTTTGTGTATAGGAGTATATAACGCTGTTGATAAAGACCTTGTGCTATTTACGAACAGGTTATTACAGTAAAGTCCACAGCAGAATGTTATTATCCGGGAGGCCAGGAAAACCAGCGGCCAGACAGGAGATGAAGGTGGATATGAAAAACAGATTGACCGGCGTTTTTGCCGTTATTAATGACAAGACGATATCCGTCTTCATCGAGGCCTTGTTGCGCAGCAATAGACTTTGCGACGAAAAAAAGGTGGCCGATAAGTTCCCGGTCAGAAACAACCATACTGTGAACGTCGATAATATGTTTTTTGGGAACAATAAGGATATGGGTTGGTGCCTGGGGACGAACGTCTTCAAAAGCTAAAGCAAAATCATCTTCATAAACGATTTTGGCAGGAATTTTCTTTTCGATAATGTTACAGAAGATGCAGGAAGAATCCATGTTTGTAATTTTCTCCGGAAAAATCAAGAGAAACTTCTATAAAAACAGCTTCTTTGGCCGGTATGGCAAGCAGGACCTGTTTGTTCAACTTTGATGAGAAGGGTATCAAGATCGCAATCATAAAAAATTTCTTTTACACGCTGAATATTGCCGGATGTTTCTCCCTTTTGCCAGAATTTCTGTCGGGACCGGCTCCAGAACCATGTCAGCTTTGTCTCCACGGTTTTGCGCAAAGAAGCGTCGTTCATATATGCAACCATAAGGACCTCTCCTGTTTTCCAGTCTTGTATTACGGCAGGAATTAAGCCCTTATCGTCATATTTAAGGTTATCTGGTATCTGCATAATTAACACCGAGGCTATTTTTATCATAAAAAAAAAATAATGTCCAGAGAAAGTAGTGAAAATCGTTTTCCACAAAAAAATTGAGAGCAAAAAATAAAATTAATCAGGCACAAAATAACTCATATAAAAAAGCTTGCCAGAAACATAGCGTTCTGGTATAGTCAAAATTCATGTTGGTACCTGCGTAGTAATAAATATGCAAAATACATGCTATGTATTGTTTACCAAGAACACGCAAAATCCTGCAAAAATGTGGTACCTAAAATCGGACAAGAAGCCTCCGAACGAGCCAATAACCTACAGAAAATTAAAGAATTTATTGTTTATTAACACCTGTGGATAAGCATGTTTGTAACTGAGGTGTTTTTAAAGGACTTTTATGGAACGCGAACGGGTTTGGGAAGAAATTCTTTTACTGATAGAAAACCGAATATCCAAGCAGGTTTACGATACGTGGTTCAGCCAGTCTAAGCTTCTCTCAATGACAGGAAACAAACTACAGATTGAGGTGCCCAGCAAGTTTCATCGTGACTGGATAAAAGAGCACCATTGGGAAACGTTCACAGACGTTATTCAGGAAGTCACAAAGCAGAACAACATCGAAATAGATTTTTTTGTCCAGCCGCAGCAAGCTAAAAAAGCGGAACGTCCGGGGAAGGAAGAACAAAAAAGCACGCGTGAAGAAAAAATTGGCCTTTTTGAGAAGAAGTATACCTTCAGTACTTTCGTTGTCGGTCCCAGCAATCAGTTTGCACATGCGGCAGCAAAGGCCGTGGCAGATGCCCCGGGCAGAGCATATAATCCGCTGTTTATCTACAGCGGTGTGGGATTAGGCAAAACACACCTGGTCAGCGCCATTGGCCACCACGTGCAGAGCCGGTCACCTCGCGCAAAAGTAGCTTATCTTTCTTCAGAACAATTCACAAATGAGCTTATAAATCGCATGAGTCACCAGCGAATGGAGGAGTTTCGGCAGAAGTACCGGAATATGGACATACTCCTCATTGACGATATTCAGTTCATTGCCGGCAAAGAACGCACCCAGGAAGAATTTTTTCATACGTTCAACGCACTTTACGAGGCGCAAAAGCAGATTGTGCTGACAAGCGACCGCCAGCCCAAAGAAATTCCGGATATTGAAGAACGTCTCCGTTCACGGTTTGAATCCGGCTTGATTTCGGACATACAGACCCCGGATCTCGAGACGCGCATTGCAATTCTTAAGAAAAAGGCGGACTTCTGGGGCATTCGACTTCCGGATGATGTCGCGGAATTTCTTGCGTCGATCATGAAAAGCAACATCCGCGAACTTGAAGGCGGACTCGTCAAGCTTGGCGCGGTTTCGTCCCTGACAAATACTGAAATAACGCAGGAGCTTGCGAAAAACGAACTGAAATATCTCATCGACAACAGAGATAGGGTCATCACGAAAGAGATTGTCCAGAAAGTCGTAGCAGAAGCCTTTGGGATAAAAATAGCGGACTTAAAATCAAAGAGACGAACAAAGGCGATTGTTCTGCCGCGCCAAGTGGCGATGTATCTTTGCCGCAGCATCACAGGAGCATCGCTGCCGGAGACGGGCGCCTTTTTTGGCGGCAAGGATCATAGCACTGTTATTCACGCGTGCAAGGTAATTGAGGAAAAAAAGGAAAAAGATCCGGAACTGAAGGCAAAAATAGAACTGTTGATTAAACAGCTAAAGCTTTGAAAATATAAAAAAATAATCCAAAAAAATGTATTGCAATTTCATCTAAACTCTGATACGATCAATATGCTGTGACAGGAGGTTTCCTGATGAAAGTAAAAATCAAGAAAGAAGAAATTCTGAAGGGATTGCAGAGAATTCAGGGTATCGTGGAAAAGAAAAATACGATGCCGATTCTTTCGAATATGCTTCTCACAGCAGATGAAAACGGGGTGGAGATTGTCGCCACCGACCTGGAAATCGGGCTGCGTGGCCGGTATACAGCGGAAGTTGAAAAAGCGGGCGCAGTGGCCGTTTCCGCAAAAAAGATGTACGAAATTGTACGAGAACTTCCTGCGGAAGATATCCAAATAAACGTTGAAGGTAATGCTAATTGGGTAAAGATTGCATCCGGCCATTCTCAGTTTAAACTGGTAGGGCTTCCGAAAGATGATTATCCCGCGCTTCCGGATGTCGAGGAAGAAGGAATGATTGCCATCGAAGGCGATACGCTGCGGGACATGATCAAAAAAACACTCTACGCCGTGGGTGAAAACGATGCCCGGTACGTATTGAACGGCCTTTTCGTGCATATGACCCAAACGAAGGGCGGCCTCAGCATCCGCATGGTCGGGACGGATGGCCACCGGTTATCCATGGTTGATCGGGTAATCGATGCGAAGCATAAAGAAGAAAGCATTATTGTTCCTAAAAAAACCATGATGGAACTTCGTAGGCTTCTTGAAGAAGATTCGCCAAATACGGAGCTTCGGATCGGATTCAGTAAAAACCATGCGTTGTTCAAGCGAGACGGCCTGGTGATGGTGTCGAAACTTATTGATGGAAACTATCCTAATTATCTTCAGGTCGTGCCTGTCAAGAGCACAAAAAAAGTTACGGTGCCGAAAGAAGAATTGGCTCATGCGGTAAAACGGGTGTCCATCTTGTCAAAAGAGAAAACCAATGCGGTAAAATTGCAGCTCGAAAAAGGGCTGCTGGCCCTTTCCACAAACAATCCGGAAGTGGGCGAAGCAAACGAAGAGCTTGCGGTAGACTATAAAAACGAAGGAATCATTATCGGTTTTAATTCCCGCTACTTGATCGATGCTCTTTCCGCTATTGACCGGGAGACGATTTCTCTCGAATTCAATGATGCGCTCAGCCCTTGCCTTATCATGGAAGAAGGCGATGAGCATTATAAGTGTGTTGTCATGCCCATGAGAGTGTAGGATAAAACAGCATAAAGACGAAGGCAGAACGCTCAGCTGGAAGAATTCAAGGTTTTGGCCTTGCAAACAGCTGCAGTGAAGATAAGCATTCTCTTTATTTTGCAGAAACCGTGCGAAGGTGTAGCACCTTATCGCAGAGCAGATACTCCAGCTTTGTTATGCCTGCGGCGCGGGAAACACATTCATGTTCCGGTGTTTCTGGGGTAAGCTTTGAGGGATTTCCGCACCGTGCGGGTGAATCCCTCTTTTTGTGAGGAGTGGATGGAATACACAGCAGACAGTATAAAAGTCCTTGAAGGCCTCGAAGCCGTCCGCAAACGCCCTGCCATGTATATCGGCAGCACGGGAAGCGTCGGATTGCACCATCTCGTCTATGAAATAGTAGACAACAGCGTAGACGAAGCGATGGCGGGTTTTTGTAAAAATATCGACGTAATAATCCATGTCGACAACAGCATTACCGTTACCGACGATGGGCGCGGCATCCCCACAGAAATGCACAGCACACAGAAACGCTCGGCGGCAGAAGTTGCACTCACCGTGCTGCATGCAGGAGGAAAATTCGACGGTGATGTGTATAAGGTTTCCGGAGGGCTTCATGGCGTCGGTGTGTCGGTCGTGAATGCACTTTCAGAGTGGCTTGAACTCGAAATCAAGCAAAACGGCAGTGTATTTCAGCAGCGGTATGAACGCGGCAACCCGCAGGCGCCGCTGGCGGTAACCGGTTCAACCTCCACGACAGGTACCAAGATTACTTTCAAGCCGGATTTTCAGATTTTTGAAGACCGTGAGTACAGCTATGATATTTTGTCGCAGCGCTTGCGGGAACTCGCGTTCCTGAACCGCGGATTGAAAATTTCCATTCAGGATGAGCGGAGCGGGAAAAAGCAGACCTTTTTTTACGAAGGCGGCATCGCCTCGTTTATCGAGTACTTGAATAAAAATAAGACGCCGCTGCATCCCGCACCGATTTCTCTTTCCAAAGAACGCGATGGAATTTTTGTCGAAATAGCGTTGCAGTATAATGACAGCTACGCCGAGCAGGTTTTTTCCTTTGCGAACAACATCAACACCCAGGAAGGCGGTACTCATCTTGTCGGATTCAAGGCGGCGCTTACCCGGACGGTGAACAGTTATGCTGTTTCGAGTGCCTTGCTTAAAAACGGGGCGGAGGCGCTCACGGGAGACGATGTCCGCGAAGGGCTGACCGCGGTTGTGAGCGTGCGGCTGCAGAACCCACAGTTTGAAGGCCAGACGAAAACAAAGCTTGGCAACAGTGAGGTAAAAGGCCTTGTCGAAGCCATGGTGAACGAGGCCCTCGGCTCCTATCTCGAGGAAAACCCCGCTGTTGCGCGCAGGATCGCGGAAAAAGGGTTGAATGCGGCCCGTGCCCGCGAGGCAGCGCGAAAAGCGCGCGAGCTCACGCGACGCAAAGGGGTGCTCGACTCAACATCGCTGCCTGGAAAGTTGGCAGACTGTCAGGAAAAAGATCCCGCGCTCTCGGAACTCTTCATTGTCGAAGGAGACTCGGCCGGCGGTTCTGCCAAACAGGGGCGAGACAGAAAAAATCAGGCTATTTTGCCGCTCAAGGGCAAAATACTGAATGTGGAAAAGGCCCGGTTCGACAAAATGCTTTCGAGCGATGAGATTAAAGTACTCATTACCGCCCTCGGGACAAACATCGGATCAGAAGAGTTCGACATCGCAAAATTGCGGTACCATAAAATTGTTATTATGACCGATGCCGACGTGGACGGCGCGCACATTCGGACCCTGTTGCTTACGTTTTTTTATCGCCAAATGCCGCAGATCATTGAACGAGGCTACCTCTACATCGCGCAACCGCCTCTTTTTAAAATAAAACGTGGCAAGTCCGAACGCTATATCAAAGACGACTCGCGCATGGAAGACTATCTGCTCGATCTTGCCGCGGAAGATTTGGAACTCTATTCCTCCGAACAAAATGCATGGCTGTCCGGGGAGCGACTTACCGCGACGCTTAAAAAACTTGTTCAGTTTGAAAAAACACTCAGTAAGTTCAAAAGGAAGCGGCTTGACGTAATGGTGCTGCGCGCGCTGTTGCTGGACAAGTTTTTCAACAAAACATACTTAAAAGACGAGGAAAAGCTTAAATCTGTTGCTGCGGCAATCAATGACTATCTGCAAACATATCATCCAAAAACGGCAACCGAATGGGTTATTGAAAAAGATGAGGAGCACCAGGCGCTACGAATGCGTTTTGATTCTAAATACAATGCACAACATTCAAGCATCATGTTTGATGAAAATTTTGTGACCACGCCGGAATTTCGCGAAATCCAGAGCCTGTCGCCAGCGATTCTCGGACTTGGAGGCTCGGCATATAAGGTGCGTGAAAAAGGGGAGGAAAAAAGTTTTCTCGACACCGGCAAACTGGTGCACCATGTACTTGAACTCGGCAAAAAGGGGCTTACCATCCAACGCTATAAAGGTCTTGGTGAAATGAATCCCGACCAGCTCTGGCAGACAACGATGGACCCCCAGAAAAGAACTTTTCTGCAGGTGGCCATCGAGGATTCCGTCAAGTCCGACGAAATTTTCACGATTCTTATGGGAGACCAGGTCGAACCGCGCCGCGCATTCATTCAACGGCATGCTCTTGAGGTGAAAAACCTCGACGTATAAGGCTGTCCGGCGACATGAAAACCAAGCCGTTCGCCGGGGAGGATTGCAGTACGTCGCGGGAGGCCGCATTTGCTTAAGGACGCCACCGCCTCCTGCCGGAGGGGGCGTTGCCGAGGACCTTCAAAAAACGGCTGAACAACAAGAGAGAAGATACTATTCATGGAACAGCAGGAAATAAAATCTCTGGTAAATATTGAACAGGAAATGAAGACCGCGTATCTCGATTACTCCATGAGCGTAATTGTGGGACGCGCTCTTCCCGACGTTCGCGACGGACTAAAGCCCGCGCACCGCAGAATTCTCTACGCCATGTTTCGAGAAGGGATTCTGCACAACAAAAAATATTCAAAAAGCGCGGGCGTCGTCGGCGAAGTTCTGAAGAAATATCATCCGCATGGGGATAGTGCGGTCTACGATACGATGGTCAGAATGGCGCAGGATTTTAATATGCGCTATCCGCTGGTGGACGGTCAGGGCAACTTCGGCTCTGTTGATGGCGATCCAGCCGCAGCGTACCGGTATACGGAAGCGCGTCTTACGAAACTTGCGGAAGAACTTCTGGCGGATATCGATAAAGAAACCGTTGATTTTGTGCCGAACTTTGATGACACCACCACTGAACCAACCGTGCTGCCGGCACGGGTTCCGAATCTTTTAATTAATGGTTCTGCCGGAATCGCCGTCGGCATGGCAACGAACATTCCTCCACACAACCTGTCAGAAGTTGTTGACGGTCTTTTGATGATGATCGACAATCCCGAGGTTTCGATCCCGGAGCTTATGAGTGCCATCAAGGGTCCTGATTTTCCGACAGCAGGCTTTATCCACGGATACGAGGGACTTCGACAGGCATATATGACCGGCCGCGGTATCATTCAGATGCGCGCCCGCGCGACGATTGAAGAAGGCAGGGGCGATCGTGAAAGCATTATCGTAACAGAACTGCCGTACCAGGTAAATAAAGCCCGGCTGCTTGAACGAATTGCCGAACTTGTCCAGGAAAAGAAAATCATGGGCATAGCAGAAGTCCGAGACGAGTCCGATCGGGAAGGCATGCGCATTGCCATTGATCTCAAAAAAGGCGAGATCTCGCACGTGGTTTTAAACCAGCTGTACAAACACACGGCCATGCAATCTACATTTGGCGTGATCATGCTTGCGCTGGTAAACAACCAGCCCCGGGTGCTGAATCTGCGCAGGCTTCTGGGGAACTTCATCCAGCACCGAAGAGAAGTCGTCGTGCGCAGGACCAAGTTTGATCTCAAAAAAGCCGAAGAACGCGCCCATATTCTGCTCGGGCTGAAAATTGCGCTTGAGAACCTCGATGCGGTTATTGCTCTCATCAAGGCTTCGGCGAGCCCCGAAGAGGCAAAGACCGGACTGGTACGCGAATTCAAACTTTCAGAAATCCAGGCACAGGCAATCCTCGACATGCGTCTGCAGCGGCTCACCGGCCTGGAGCGCGATAAAATCATTGCCGAATATGAAGAAACACTGAAAGAAATTGCACGGCTGAATGAAATTCTTTCTTCTGATGCGCTGGTCATGAAGATTATCAAAGATGAACTTCTCGCGATAAAGCAAGAATATGGCGACGAAAGAAGGACAGAAATCGTTGCAGCGACAACAGAGATCGATATTGAAGACCTGATCAAGGATGAAGAGATGGTGATCACCATCTCTCACTCAGGCTATATCAAGCGCAACGCGCTCACAACATACCGTGCTCAAAAGCGGGGCGGCAAGGGCAAAATCGGCATGGAAACGAAAGAAGAAGATTTTGTTGAGCGCCTTTTCACTGCGACTGCGCACAACTATATTCTTTTCTTCACCAACAAAGGGCGTGTGTACTGGCTTAAAGTGCACCAGATTCCGGAAGCAAGCAGGCAGGCCAAGGGTAAAGCCATCGTGAATCTGATTCAAATTGGCCCGGATGAACGGGTTACCGCAGCGCTGCCCATACGGGAATTTGCACCGGAGCACTTTATTCTTATGGCAACCAAGAACGGGACGGTCAAAAAAACGGAACTGGAATCCTACAGTCACCCGAGACCGTCGGGTATTATTGCGATCACACTCGAAGAAGAAGATGAGTTGATCGCGGCGGAGATAACGGACGGTTCTCGTGATGTTTTTCTCGGCACCCGGGATGGGCTTTCAATTCGATTCTCGGAGAAGGACGTTCGGGAAATCGGGCGGACCGGCAAAGGAGTGATCGGAATCCGGCTTGACGAGAAGAATGAGGTTGTCGGCATGGAAATTGTGCGCGACGATTCCACCATTCTTACCGTGACTGAAAACGGTTATGGCAAGCGGAGCACTCTGGAAGACTACCGGAGCCAGGGGCGGGGCGGGAAAGGTATTATTACCATCAAAATTACAGAAAAGAACGGCAGAGTGACCGGTATTGCGCAGATTTCGGAGGATGATGAGATTCTTCTCATTACGGCGAACGGCAAAGTGCTTCGCATTCGGGCAAAGGACATTTCCGTGCAGGGAAGAAACACGCAGGGGGTCCGTCTCTTCGATATTGATGAAGGAGATAAAGTTGTCAGCTTTGCTAAAGTGGTAGAGCGCGACGATGAAAAAGAGGCCTCCCCGGAAAGGAATATCGAAGAACCACCATCCGACAAGGATGGAAACCAGATATGAAAAGGCTTCTGATTGGTTTCCTGCTGGTGCTGATTCTGGCAGGATGTGATGTTTTCGATAAAGCGGCAATCAATGAATTTGAAACGGCAACCAAACGGTGGAACGCCGGAGATTATCAGACCGCGGTTTCAATGTATTTTGCCCTTGTCAAGGAACACCCCAACAGCTCTAAGGCGGATGACGCCTTGTATTGGGCCGGCGTAACGCAGTTCCTCTATTTGGGAGAAACGGAGAAGGCGCTTCAAACGTTGCGGTTGCTTTTAAAACGATATCCAAACCGGGATATGGCTCCTCACGCACAATGGTATATTGCACAAATTTATGAACTCGGATACAATGACTACGAACAGGCCATTGAGGAGTATCAAAAAGCAGTCGGCTACTCAAATCGGGAGGTGCAGGAAAAAAGTCTGTACGGTCTTGCGGAATGCCTGTTCCGCGTCGGAAAAATTGAGGATGCCCGCTCTACCTGGACGCAACAGGTAACGACGTTTCCGAACGGACCGCAGTCGCGATTAGCCTATTTCAGGCTGGGAACCGCGGCCTTATCGAAGGGCGATATTGAAAAGGCCAAGTCTTTTTACCGGAAATCGCTTGAGAACAATACGGACAAGGAGCTGGCGCTCAAAGCAAAATTTTCGCTGGCAGGATGTCTTGAGGCAGAGGACAGCTTGAGCGAAGCACTTACTCTTTACCGAGAAATTGAACCGGAGTATCCTAATCGCGAAGCAATTCAAATCAAGATTCATGCGCTTGAAACAAGGATTATCAAGAAAAAATATTGACAAGCGAAAAGGAGAATGATACTTTACATGCTCGATTTACGGTTTGTTCGAGACAACAAAGAACAGGTTGAAGCAACGCTTGCCAAGCGAGGCATGACGATTGACCTGACGGAATTTCTCGCGCTGGACGTGAAACGGCGTGAAATCCAGCAGGAAATAGAAACGCTCCGTCGGAAGCGCAATGAGGTCTCCGAGGAGATCGGCCGGCTTAAAAAAGCCGGGCAGCAGGCAGAGAACATGGTTGCGGAGATGCGGGCAGTCGGAGACCGCGTCACGGAACTTGAAAGTAGTACGCGCGACATTGAGGATGCGCAGAGAGGCATTCTGCTTACGATTCCAAACCTTCCTCATGTCTCGGTTCCTGTCGGCAAGGATGAAAACGACAATGTGGAAATTCGACGGTGGTCGCCGCAGGGAGAAAATCCGCCTCAATTTCTCTTTGAACCAAAACCGCATTGGGATATTGCAGAGTATTTAGACATTATCGATTTTGACCGGGCAGCCAAAATTACCGGTGCCCGTTTTGCTCTCTATAAGGGCTTGGGAGCAAAGCTTGAGCGCGCGTTAATAAATTTCATGCTTGATCTTCACACAACGGAGCATGGCTATCTGGAAACGTTGCCGCCGTTTATGGTGAATAGAACGAGCATGACCGTGACCGGTCAACTTCCCAAGTTTGAAGAGGATCTTTTTAAAGTAGAAAACGGGATGTACTACCTGATTCCCACCGCGGAAGTCCCCGTGACGAATATTCATCAGGAGGAAGTCCTTCAAGAAGAGGATCTTCCCGCCCTCTATACAGCGTACACGCCGTGCTTCCGCCGAGAGGCGGGGTCGTACGGCAAGGATACCCGGGGGCTTGTCCGTCAGCACCAGTTCAACAAGGTAGAGTTGGTTAAGTTTGCGCGGCCGCAGGATTCATATGATGAACTGGAAAAGCTTACACTGAATGCAGAAGAAGTGCTCAAACGGCTGAACCTCCCGTATCGCGTGGTTGCACTTTGCACGGGCGATATGGGGTTTTCCGCTGCAAAAACGTATGATATAGAAGTTTGGTTGCCCTCACAGAATCGCTATCGGGAAATTTCTTCGTGTTCCAATTTTGAGGACTTCCAGGCGCGGCGCGGCAATATCAGATACAAGCCCAAGGGCAGCAAAAAAACAGAGCTCGTGCATACGCTGAACGGTTCCGGTCTCGCAGTCGGACGCACGACCGTTGCGGTTCTGGAAAATTTCCAGCAATCAGACGGAACCGTGGTGATACCGGAAGTGTTGCGACCGTACCTGGGCGGAGTTGAGAAAATAGTCAGAAATAGCTAAGAGCTCACAAGCCTGTAACGGAGAGATGGCCGAGCGGTTTAAGGCGGCGGTCTTGAAAACCGTTGAGCGAAAGCTCCGGGGGTTCGAATCCCTCTCTCTCCGCCATACAATACATGAATGGTGAGCCTGTTTTTTCGGCTCAAACAGCAGTGGTTCAGGACGGAACGGAGAGGTGGCCGAGCGGCTGAAGGCAGCTGCCTGCTAAGCAGTTGTGGGGGAAACTCCACCCCGGGTTCGAATCCCGGCCTCTCCGCCATTTTAGTTTCATAGAGGCGCACGGCTGAAAACCGCCCTCAAGAACGCACCATAAGGATAGCGGAGTGAAGTAAAAACGGAGGAAGCGCGATCTTGAGAAAGCTGCTTTCTGTTTTTCTTGCAGGCGGGCTGATTTTCTGGCTTGCCGGCTGTAAAAAAAAAGAAGAGCCGTCGCCCGCACATAATTCAATATTGCAGATGGGCATGCCCGCCGAGATGCCCGGTTTGCAAAAAAAAGAGCGCGCAGTCATCGTTCCGAAAGAAGTTGCGTCGACGTGGACAGCTGCAAAACTTGTCATTACTGATAAGACAACACAGGCATCGCAAGAATATACAATTCCGATTGGATCAAGCGTGACTGTGCCGAACACAAAACGCAAGATGACGATCAAAGTCCTGGCTTTTTTACCGGACTTTACCATGAACGATCGCACAATTACCTCCGTTTCCAACAAGTCGAATAATCCTGCAGTGCAGCTGCTTGTGAGCGAAGACGGGAAGAAAGAGTGGAAAGGGTGGCTCTTTGCGATGCATCCCGGCATTCACCCCTTCCTGCATGACCAGATTAGCCTCCAGTTCGCGGGCGGAGTGTCTAAATAACCGGCAGGACGCAGACGCGGGGGTAATTTAAGAGCGAAAAATATCAGCCTGTATTGCCAAGCGCCCATAGCTCAGTTGGATAGAGCAACGGACTACGAATCCGTAGGTCAGAGGTTCGAATCCTCTTGGGCGCGCCATTTTTACAATGCTCGGAACCGATAAAGAATTTATGAGTTTGGCATTGGCCGAGGCACGGAAAGCTGCACGAGCGGCTGAGATGCCCATTGGTGCAGTGGTGGTCGTCAACGGACAGGTTGTTGCCGCTGCCCATAATATGCGAGAAGCCTGGCAGGATCCGACGGCACACGCGGAGCTCATCGTACTCCGCGAAGCAGCGGCCCGGCTTGGTCAATGGCGGCTTTCCGATGCCACGCTTTATGTGACGCTGGAGCCGTGTCTTATGTGTGCGGGTGCCATGGTGCTTGCGCGGATCAGCAGGGTCGTCTACGGCTGCCGTGATGAAAAAGCGGGCGCCCTCGGGTCGGTCTATGATGTTGGCCGCGACGGCATGCTGAATCACACGTATAGTATAACAGCAGGCGTTTTAGAAGAAGAATGCCGGGATGTGCTTCAGCAGTTTTTCAAGGCGTTAAGAGCAAAACCAAAACTGTTGAGTGTTTGACAAACCAAAACGCATGGAGAGGTGGCCGAGCTGGCTGAAGGCGGCAGACTCGAAATCTGTTGTGGGGGTAACTCCACCGGGGGTTCAAATCCCTCCCTCTCCGCCAAAATAGAGCATCATAACGAGAAGTACCGCACAAGCAGTGAGTTGTACGGAGAGGTGGCCGAGCGGCTGAAGGCGCACGCTTGGAAAGCGTGTTTAGGGAAACCTAACGTGGGTTCAAATCCCACCCTCTCCGCCATATATTTTTTACACGGAATCGAAGATCAGCACGTACGTGCTCCCTGGTGCGACTCGTCCCGATGCCGGTTTTTGAATTGCTTTAAGAGCGCTCATGAGCCCGGGTCCTGCGCGACCGTGGTCCCGTGAATCCCGTCAGGTCCGGAAGGAAGCAGCGGTAAACGGGTTCCAAGTGCGCCGCAGGGAAGCCCGGGTTTATGAGCTTTTGTATTCTGCTACTTCCCATGGACCAAAAACCTCTGGACGCAGAAGAAGACTATGTAATAAATTTCTTCTCGCTACCCGTCTGATGGAACCTCTGCCTGCGTCCCATGAACATAGTTGCTCCGCTCTCATTTTCGACAGTTATTTTAAGATAGACACACTCTTGAGGGGTACATGAGTTACCAAGTTCTCGCACGAAAATGGCGGCCACAGAAATTTGACGACGTAGTAGGTCAGGGACATATTACCCGCACACTTCAGAATGCAATTGCCTCAAAACGGTTGGCACACGCGTTTCTTTTTTCAGGACCTCGGGGAGTGGGGAAGACCACTACGGCGCGTATCCTTGCAAAAGCACTCAACTGTGCAGAAGGACCGACGCCGATTCCGTGCGGAAAGTGCGATTCCTGCCTTGAGACCACAGCCGGCAATTCCGTTGACGTAATAGAGATAGACGGTGCCTCAAATCGCGGTATTGAACACATTAGAGAGCTGCGTGAAGCCGTGAAATATGCACCGGTGGGCGGCAGATACAAAGTATATGTGATCGACGAAGTGCATATGCTTACAAATGAAGCATTCAATGCGTTGCTCAAGACGCTTGAAGAACCGCCACCGCACGTAATTTTCATCTTTGCTACAACCGAGCCCCAGAAGATACCTGCTACGATACATTCACGCTGCCAACGGTATAGCTTCAAGCGGATATCCTTAACCGAACTTATTGGCAGGCTCCGTCAGGTCGCAGGTGCCGAACATATTACGATAAGCGACCAGGGGCTCTCTCTGATCGCACGGGCTGCCGAAGGAAGCATGCGTGATGCGCAAAGCCTTTTGGACCAGGCGGTGTCTTTCAGCGGCCTGGAAATACAGGATGCGGATATTCAGACCACGCTCGGGTCCATTGCCCAGATAACCCTCCAAAAAATTACGGCGGGACTTTTTAGTCACGATGCGGCCGGACTTTTAAAGCTGGTGGACGAGTTATTGGAACAAGGCCAGGACCTGCGTTTACTTCTGTCGGGACTGGTTGAGCATCTTCGGAATATATTGGTGGTAAAGATTGCGAAAGAGCCCGGCCGGATCGTTGAGCTTCCAGCCGTGGATATTGAAGCAATAAAACAACAGGGAGCAAGCGTAGAAACAGATCGTCTGCTGGTGCTTTTTGACAGCCTTTCCAAAACACTCGAGGATATGCGCTGGTCGCCGCACCAGCGGTTTACGCTAGAAATCGGCCTCGTCAAGGCGTGCAGTCTCACGCAACTCAAACCGCTCGCAGAAGTGCTTGCGCACATAAAAGAGCTGGAAATGCATATTGCTGCTTGCGACCCTCCGGCAACTATGCCAAACCACAGCTATGGGCAAAAACCCCACGCGACTCTTCAAAAAAATCAGAACACCTCTCCTGAGCCATCTGCAGAAACTGCTTCCGCACAAGGCGATGTGTGGAATAAAATTGTTCGTATTATAAAAGAAAAGAAACCAAATCTTGCCTCGCTTATTGCACAGAGCAAGCTGATTGAAATTTCCGATACGAAATTAGTGATAGGTATTCCCGGAAGCTTCCAACTCGATCAAGCAGAGAAACTTGAGAATCGGCGCTATATTGAGCAGGTAGCGGAAGAAGTTCTTAATAAAAAAATTCAAGTCATAAACCAAGCGGTCACCCACAGTACGAATCCTGAAATAAAGACGAAAGCCACCGCAAAAAAAGAGGTTCTCGATTCAGCTGTGCAGGATGTATTGCAGGTGTTTACGCAAGGAAAAGTAGTTGAGCAGAACCAATCGGATGAACCGGACCTGTAAAACGCGGCCAACGCTTGCTCCGGACAATTATTTCTTCCTTACCGTGATCGGTTAACCCTCTATTATCCAGCCAAACCGGAATTTCTAATAAGCTCTATTATAGATCATAATCTTAGTTATACAGCTTCAATCGTGATGAAAATCAAGCAAAATCCATATTTATGATTGAGAATCATAAGTTTTGTTATATTGCTTGCAGCTGAATAATAACACAAATAGTATGTAATACAAGAGGAATTGGTTTTGAAAAATGTCTGGCACAATCCTTGCTCACATATCAAAATGAAAAGTAGTAACCATTATAAACGCTAAATTAACTTGCAAAATAAAGGGACTTGTTTTATAATAACACGATTTGTTCTATAGTTACGATTTAGAATATTCTAATAATCTAAAATATAGCAGAACGGCTTACAATGTCAAAAAATATTATCGGAAACTTAATGAAACAGGCTCAGCAGATGCAGGAGCGCGTAAAAAAAATCCAGGAAGAGGCTGCGGGTAAAACCGTTGAGACGTCGGCCGGCGGCGGGATGGTTACTGTGGTTGCCAACGGGCGACAGGAAATAATTTCAATTAAGATAGACCCTTCGGTGGTTGATCCGAATGATACAGAAATGCTCCAGGACCTGGTTGTCGCCGCTGTAAATGAAGCCCTTCGAAAATCACAAGAGCTTATGAAAGAAGAAATGGCGAATCTTACAGCAGGCATGGGTCTTCCGCCGGGGCTGCTGTAAGAGAAAGGCGGACAGCTGAGAAGCCGCCTCCGGCAGCACTGAGCTGCCGAGCGAAAACCAGTTTTTTCGTTATTTTGTCCTCCCACAAAGGAGCCTAAAGACGTGGAATTGCAGTCTATCGTCAAGACCTTGGGACTTAGAATAGTATCCGGTGAGGACAAGATGCAAACAAAGGTGCTGGGCGGGTATACCGGCGATTTGCTGAGTGATGTAATGGCAAACAGCCGTGAGGGGGACATCTGGATTACCAGACAGGTTCACCAAAATATTGTTGCAGTTGCCAGCCTGAAAGATCATGCTGGTATTATTCTTGTGCAGGGTTGTGAGCCTGCAAAGGATACCCTTGAGAAGGGAAGACAAGAAAATATTCCAATTATGATATCTGATCTCTCCGCGTTTGAGATCACGGGCAGAATATACGACTTGATGAAGAAAAGTGGTACCTAAGAACATCAAGTATAGCGTAAACGGAAGAAAGCGTTTTCCGTATTTCTTCGCACGGACATAAATAAATATGCTCAGGGCTTTCCGTTGCGATTTTCATATACACACATGCCTTTCACCCTGCGCAGAATTGGATATGTACCCCCGCGCGGTGGTTGCTAAAGCCTTGGCTGAAAGGCTGGATATTATCGCCGTTTGCGATCATAATGCTTCAGAGAATATCCCATATGTATTAAAGTCCGCTTCAGGAAAACCCCTGATCGTGCTTCCTGGGATGGAAATAACCAGCAGAGAAGAAGTACACTTGCTGGCTCTTTTTGATACCGTAAACCGCCTGAAGAGCATCCAGGACATTGTCTATGGTAATCTTTCCGGTACGAATCGAGAGGAGGTATTCGGCTGCCAGGCCATCGTCAACGAGGCTGACGAGGTCGAGGGCTTTAATGACAAATTTCTTCTCGGGGCGACCACATTGTCGCTGCTTGAAATTATTAATCATATTCACCGCCTGGACGGGCTTGCAATTGCCTCACATATCGATCGGGAAACTTTTAGTGTCATCAGCCAGCTTGGATTCGTAGATCCGGACATGCCCTTGGATGCTCTTGAAATAACACACCAGACAGGGCTAAGAGACGCCCGACAACAATACCCAGAACTCAGCCGGTTTCCTTTTATTGAGTCTTCAGACGCGCATTTTATTCAGGACATCGGCCAAGGCATAACAACCATGTTTCTCGAGCAAGGAACATTTGAAGAAGTAAGGATGGCTTTTAAGCGCCAAGGCGGGCGATACGTCCAGGAGTGATCCGTGCTTGAGCTTTCCCTGCATATTTTGGACATTGCGGAAAACTCCACCCGGGCCGGTGCCAAAACAGTTTTTATAACCTTGAGAGAAGACACCTCAAGAGATACATTGTCCCTGGAAATACAAGATGACGGCTCTGGCATGACAGAGGCAGTTCTTAAAAAAGCCACGGACCCGTTTTTCACAACCAAAACAGTCCGCCATGTCGGGCTTGGGCTTCCGATGTTTTTACAGGCAGCGGAAAAAGCGAGCGGAAGAGTCGTACTCGAGTCACAAAGGGGCAGAGGAACCCGGGTCGCTGCAGAATTTAAACTGAGTCATCTTGACCGTCAACCGCTTGGTGACATAGCAAGCACCCTGGTCTCGCTGATAGCGGGAAACAGCACTGTTGAATTTATTTACCGGCATCAGCACAATGACCGGGAGTATCTTTTAGACACGAGAGTCATCAAAAAAGAAATTGAAAACGTCCCTATTAATCATGCAGAGGTTTTGCACTTCATCAAGGCGCATATACAAGCGGGCCTGAAGGAAATAGAAGCCGAAGCATGAAACATGAATCGGTATTCTTTTAAGGAGGAAATGGTACATGAAGGCCAAAGCAAAGAATGTTGATATTGATATATCCAAGGAATTTACACCCGCACAGCTGAAAAAGGTTCATGAAATCATAGCAAAGTATAAAAACAAGCCAGGCGCATTGATACCCGTTTTAGAAGAGACACAGATGGTTCTGGAATTTCTGCCGATGCCTATTCTGAAAATAATTGCAAACGGTCTTAATCTCCCCCTGAGCCAGGTGTACGGTGTGGTGACGTTTTATTCGTTCTTTACCATGAGCCCGCGCGGCAAGTATACCGTGCGGGTATGTCTTGGCACGGCCTGCTACGTCCGCGGTGGCAAGGCCCTGTATGAGAACCTGAAGCAGGAACTGAAGGTGGAAGAGGGTGAGACGACCGAAGACAGGCGTTTTACGTTGGAGACGGTTCGTTGCATCGGCGCCTGCGGGTTGGGGCCGGTGATTTTTGTTAATGACAATGTTCATGGACGCTTGAAGCCAGCAAAAGTTAAAGATGTACTGAACAAGTATAATTAACCGCAAAAATAAGGGGAACTGCCATGCCGAAAATTTCAATAGCAGACTTGAAAAAAATCAAGGAAAGAGTCCTCGCAGAGACCGCGCTCCGGGAAGGCGGCCAGAGAGCAAAGATTACCGTGCATATGGGGACGTGTGGTATTTCCGCAGGTGCGCGCGCAGTAATGGATTCATTGATGAGCGAGATTGCGGAAGCAAAAACGACGGATGTGATGGTGACGACATCCGGTTGCGCTGGGATGTGCAGCAGAGAGCCTATGGTTACGGTGGAGATTCTCGGGAAAGAGCCGATTGTCTACGGACATATGGACGCAAACAAGATGCGCCAGGTGTTCAAACGGCATGTTCTTCAAGGAGAGGTGCAGTCCACGTTTGCCATTGCACGGGGCTAGGACCATGGCGATTATCGGCAAGGGTGCGGAGCGTGCTCTCTTGCAGAATCCGAAGGTAATTACGTGAAGGAGGAAGGTATTCACATGAAAGCATTTCGTTCGCACTTCTTAATCTGTGGAGGAACCGGTTGCCATGCATCCGGGTCCATCAAAACAAAGCAGGTATTGCAGGAAGAGATTGATAAACGCGGTTTTTCAGACCAGGTAAAGATTGTAGAAACCGGGTGCAATGGTTTTTGCGCCCAGGGACCGATCATGGTGGTCTATCCGGAAGGCGTTATTTACATGATGATAAAGCCGGAAGACGTGCCGGAGTTGGTTGAAGAGCATCTGGTAAAGGGACGGGTGCTGGAGCGGCTTCTCTATAAAGAGCCGGTGACGGAAAAGCGCATCCCCGCAATGGATGAAATTCCCTTTTTTGCTCTCCAAAAGCTGATTGTGCTGAAAAACAGAGGCAAAATTGATCCGGAAAACATTGACGAAGCCATTGCCAGGGACGCATACGCCGGAATGGCGAAGGCCCTGACGGAAATGACGCCGGAGCAGATTGTAAAAGAAGTTCTCGATTCCGGCCTGCGCGGCAGAGGCGGCGGCGGTTTTCCCACCGGCCTTAAGTGGAAATTCTGCGCACAGACCCCCGGGGATGTAAAATACATTCTTTGCAACGCCGACGAAGGCGATCCCGGTGCGTTTATGGACCGGAGCGTGCTCGAAGGCGATCCCCATGCCGTCATTGAAGGCATGGTTATTGCGGCCAAGGCAATCGGCGCCCACCAGGGATATATCTACTGCCGTGCGGAGTATCCTCTTGCCATCCACCGGATGCAGGTTGCTCTCAACCAGGCAAAAGAGTATGGACTTTTGGGAAAGAACATTCTGGGAACGGGTTTTGATCTTGAGATAGAAATTTACCAGGGCGCAGGAGCGTTCGTCTGCGGTGAAGAGACTGCCCTGATGACATCCATCGAAGGCAAGCGCGGTATGCCGCGTCCGCGTCCACCGTTCCCGGCCGTTTCGGGACTGTGGGGCAAGCCGTCTGTCTTGAACAATGTTGAGACGTTTGCCAGTGTGGGCCAGATCATTCTCAAGGGGGCCTCCTGGTATAATGCCATCGGAACAGAGAAGAGCAAGGGAACCAAGGTGTTCGCCCTCACCGGAGACGTGAACAACGTCGGCCTTGTCGAAGTACCGATGGGGACAACGCTCGGCCAGATTGTCTACGATATCGGCGGTGGTATTCCTAATGGGAAAAAATTCAAGGCCGCACAACTGGGCGGCCCCTCCGGCGGCATGATTCCGATTGAATATCTTAATACGCCGGTTGACTTTGAGCGAGTAATGGAACTGGGAGCCATTATGGGTTCCGGCGGGCTGATCGTACTGAACGAAGACAAGTGCGCTGTGGATATTGCCCGGTTCTTTATGGATTTCTGTCAGGAGGAGTCGTGCGGAAAGTGCACTCCCTGCCGTGAAGGAACCAAGAGAATGCTTGAAATCCTGACGAACATCACGCAGGGCAAGGGCAGGGAAGGCGATATAGAGCTTCTCGAGGAAATGGCCGCTGTTATCAAAAGTTCGTCACTGTGCGGTCTTGGCCAGACCGCCCCGAATCCGGTTCTGAGCACGATCCGGTATTTCAGAGATGAATACGAAGCGCATATCCGGGACAAAAAGTGCAAAGCCGTTGTCTGCTCGCCGCTCTTCAAATCGCCGTGCCAGCATACGTGCCCGGTTGAAATGGACATTCCGGCATATATTGCACTTATCCGCGCAGAGCGCTTCAGCGATGCGTATAAGGTCATGATCAAAACAAATCCGCTTCCCTCGGTTTGCGGCCGTGTTTGCGATCATAAGTGCCAGTCAAAGTGCCGCCGGTCCAATCTTGATGAGCCGCTTGCCATCAAGTTCCTCAAGAGGTTCATCACCGACAATGCGCCGCGGCCCCAGACAGCACCGGTTGCCGTAACGAGAAAAGAAAAAATCGCTGTTATCGGAGCGGGCCCCGCCGGCCTTACTGCTGCGCGTGATTTGGCTCTCCGCGGGTACAAAGTGACCATATTCGAAGAACTGCCGGAAGCAGGCGGCATGCTTCGCTGGGCCATCCCTTCGTACCGGCTTCCCCGAAACATACTTGCCGCAGAAATCAACGACAACGTAAAGGCGCTGGGCGTCGATATTAAATGCAACACCCGCGTAGGCAGAGAAATTTCTTTTGAACAGGTAAACAAAGACTTCGACTATGTATATCTGGCTGCCGGTGCGCACAAGAGCCAGCCCATGGGCATTCCGGGCGAGAACCTGAAAGGCGTTTTCGGCAGCGTGGAATTCTTGAGAGACTTCTGCATGAATGAAGAGGCCTGGTTGACGGGCAAAAAACAGCTCGGCACCCGGGTTGCCGTAGTCGGCGGCGGAAACTCCGCAATTGATGCCGCCCGCGTTGCGAAGCGTCTCGGCGCGGACGTTACCATCCTGTACCGCCGCGAGAGGAAGGACATGCCAGCTGCGGAGGAGGAAATCCATGCAGCGGAGGAAGAAGGCATTAAGATTGAATACCTGGTTGCCCCGCTCAAGATCGTTGAGCAGGGTGGCGCTGTCAACGGTATTGTCTGTGAACGCATGAAACTGAGCGACTTCGACAGAAGCGGAAGAAAGAGACCGACCGCTATTGCGGGGTCAGAATTCACCTTAAGCGTGGACACCGTTGTCTCGGCCATCGGTCAGATGCCGGATCTGTCCTTTATTCCGAAGGACAGCGGAATCAGCGTCAGCAAGTGGTCGACCTGCAGTTTGGCCGCAGGATGCAAGTCCCAGACGACAAATTCGAAATACTTTACGGGCGGCGACATGGTCACCGGTCCTGACACCGTTATCGGAGCCATTGCTGCGGGACATCAGGCGGCATCCGATATGGACAGCCACATCAGGAAAATCAATGGTGAACCGGCATATGTGGAGCCGGCGGAGGAAAAGATCGACATTCCGTTCGTCATTGATGAAGAATCCGAAGAGACCCCCCAGGCGAAGATGCCCGAACTGCATGTTGCAGACAGGAAGAACAACTTCAAGGAAGTTGA
The DNA here is from genome assembly GCA_964586075.1 of uncultured Nitrospiraceae bacterium. Classification (GTDB taxonomy): domain Bacteria; phylum Nitrospirota; class UBA9217; order UBA9217; family UBA9217; genus JBAZLV01. The sequence goes on from CAZPGZ010000001.1 coordinate 246,524, forward strand.
GATTGGCTATAAAAAGATGGTCGCCATCCTGGAAGCAAGCCGTTGCATGCGGTGCGATGGAGGAGCTTAGGGAGTTAGTTTTTACCACTACTGAATTGCGACGGACGCTGCTTTAAAACAGCGTCCGCCTAAAAACGGAGGAATGTATGTCTTTAGTTAACTTAACCATTGACAATATCAAAGTTGCGGTAGAGCCGGGCACCACCATCCTGGAAGCTGCGAAAAAAGCAGGAATCAGGATTCCTACCCTGTGCGCGTCACAAGAACTCGGTCATACTCCGGGCGCCTGCCGTGTTTGCCTGGTGGATGTGCAGGGCCAGCGGGGCCACGTTGCATCATGTGTTTTTCCCGTTTCCGAAGGAATGGTCGTGCGAACGACAACCGAAGCGGTGCGCAATGCTCGCAAAATGGTGGTGGAGCTTCTTCTGGCCAATCACCCGACGGAATGCAACTACTGCATCAGAAACGGCAATTGCGAACTCCAGAAGGTCGCGGAATACACGGGCGTGCGTGATGTGAGGTTCGATATTCCCGCGTTTCCGAAAGAAGGGGCGATTGACGAATCCAGCCCTTCCATTGTACGCGACACCAGAAAGTGCATCAACTGCCACCGGTGCGTTGCCGTTTGCGAAAAGGTCCAGACGGTGAGCGTGCTGACTCCTGCGTTTCGAGGAAGCAACGCCAAGGTGATACCCGCGTTTGATCTCCCCTTGCTGGAAACAAACTGTATTGCCTGCGGACAGTGCATAATGGCATGCCCCGTCGGTGCGCTGTACGAAAAAGACGATGTCAACGAAGTCTGGAAAGCACTTCAGGATCCAACCAAGCATATTGTTGTTCAGGAAGCACCGGCCGTCCGTGTCACGCTGGGCGAGGAATTCGGAATGCCCGCGGGTTCGCTGGTGACCGGAAAAATGATCGCCGCACTCAGGAAACTCGGGTTCCACAAGGTGTTCGATACGAATTTTACCGCGGACCTTACTATTATCGAGGAAGGGAACGAGCTTCTGCAGCGCGTCAAAGAAGGCGGGAAGCTTCCCATGATCACCTCCTGCTCGCCGGGTTGGATCAAGTTCTGCGAACACTTTTACCCGGATCTGCTTCCTCACCTGTCAACCTGCAAGTCTCCGCAGATGATGTTCGGCGCCATGGTAAAAACCTACTACGCCGAAACCGCCGGCATCGATCCGAAAAACATTGTCTCCGTTTCCATCATGCCCTGCACTGCCAAAAAGTTTGAGGCGAAGAGACCTGAGATGTGCAGCAGCGGATACCGCGACGTAGACTATGTTCTCACGACCCGCGAACTTGCACGGATGATTAAGGAAGCCGGCATCGATTTCGTAAATCTCAAAGACGAAGACTACGATGCCCCCATGGGCGAATACACTGGTGCAGGAACCATTTTCGGGACGACCGGAGGCGTTATGGAAGCCGCCCTTCGCACCGTGTATGCCGTGGTGACCGGGAAAAACCTGCAAGACTTGAATGTGACCCCCGTCCGCGGTCTGGACGGCGTTAAAGCGGCAACGCTTCCTGTAGGCGAGTTGGGGCCGGTTTCTGTTGCTGTCGCACATGGTTTGGCAAATGCCCGCAAGCTGTTGGACCAGGTCAGAGAGGGAAAATCACCCTATGCATTTATAGAAGTCATGACCTGTCCCGGCGGTTGCATCGGCGGCGGCGGCGGTCCTCTGCCGACGACCAACGAAATCAGACAGTGCCGCGCCGGTGGTTTGTATGCGGACGACGGTTCCGTACAGAAATACCGTCAGTCGCATGAAAACCCCTCTATCAAAAAAGTGTACGATGTCTTCCTGAAAAAACCGCTGGGTCACAAGTCGCATGAGCTGCTTCACACCCATTATACTGAACGGGGAACGGAGCTGCCGCATAAAGACGTCGTGCTTGGCGGATGTGAACCGAAGAAGGCATCAGGACACTAGAAAAAAAACATCGTTGAAATGCATGGCAGGAGAGCGCGGTGAAACTCCGTGACATTAAAGATTTTCTTGACGCGGAAGTACTCGTCGGCGAAGACCGGCTTGACCACATCGAGGTGTCAAACGCATTTGTTGCAGATCTTATGAGCGATGTGCTTGCGTTTGCGTCGACAGGCACTCTTTTGATAACCGGATTAACAAATCCGCAGGTATTGAGAACGGCTGATGTCCTCGATATTGCGGCTGTTCTTTTGGGCCGGGGTAAAAAACTTCCCTATGATTCACTTCAGCTGGCGGAGGAATTGAACATTCCCGTTCTCAGTACAAAGTATATTCTTTTTGAGATCTGCGGAAGGCTTTACAGCAAAGGGTTCCGCGGCTGTATAGAAAAGGTGGAGGGTAAATAGACACTATCGTGAATGGCAGACCCCTGTATGAAAACGCATTTACGGTTGTCGGCGATAATTTTGATCATGCCGGAA
>CAZPGZ010000002.1:0-176071 GCA_964586075.1 uncultured Nitrospiraceae bacterium
AGGGGGAGTAATGTACTCAAAAGTACTATAGTTTAACGAAAATGTCCAGACCTGAAATAATCGATATATTCATATTATACGGAGTCAATGCCGGGAGAGTCTCTTTCGGAGAGTCCGCCAGTTTCCAGGAAGTCATCTATTAATTCCACAGCTTCAGCGCCCGGGCAACGGGAAGCATTTTTCGGGCGCCATACACGACGGCCCCGAGGGGATCAGCCGCAGGTGCAACGTCGATGAGGGTTGTTGCCGCGACCCGGTCGCGCATGCCCCGGAGAAGCGAGCCGCCTCCGGTCAGAAGCAGCCCGGTGTCGATTATCTGGCTTCCGCATTCGTGCTTGATGTCGTGCAGCAAAGTAACGACACCGTCCAGCATTGCTGTCAGCACCGGCTGCATGGATCTGCGAATCGGATTCATCGGAACGCGCAGGATGGTCTGCGTGTCGTTCTTGCCGCTGAATCCCGCAATCGATATGATTTCCTTTTCTCCCGGTGCCTGTACGACGCCGACACGCCGCAGTATCCTTTCGGCCTCCTGAGTCGTGACGCAGAGGCCCCATTCAGTCAGGATGGTTCCTGCTATGGCTTCGCGCAGGTCGCTGCATCCGAGCCGCACCGCCCGCGTTGCGATTATTTTTCCCTCCCTGATGATCGCGCAGTCGGTAACGCCCTCGCCGATATCAAGAATCATGTGAGCATAGGGAGACGATATATCAGCACCGGCCCCGACCGCTGCTGCAAACGGTTCGAGAACGACGAAAACAGCCGCCGCGCCCGCCTTCCTGACGCAATCTACCACCGCTTCCCGCTCCTGGCTGCTTACATCCGTCGGAACACAGGCAATGGCGCACGGCCGCAGTATGCCCAGCCTGTTCGCAGCCTTGAGGAGCGGTTGCAGCACCGCCACGGCAGCGCCCTGATCCACGACAACACCGTAGCGCAGCGCTGACCGCTCTCCCGCCAGGGAAGGCAATTCAATCGCTGGCTGCGTTCCCCAGGCGACACGGGTATGCGCGGTGCCAAGGTCCACTGCTACCGTTGGATTATAGAACGAACGGGAAAATATCGCCATGTTCACGTTCTCCTGTCGGGAAATTTGTCGAAAATCCTGAAAAAAGCGCGGGCAAAAACATCAAAGATGATAATCTCCCGCAGCTTCCGGCTGGTACAGAATTTTTTCTATTTTTATGTGTTTCAGTCCGCCGGGAACCGCCCATTCGATGACGTCCCCTTCTGCATATCCGATAATGGCCGTCCCGATGGGAGTCATGATCGAAAGTGTTCCGTCCGCGGAATGCGCGTCCCGGGGATAGGCAAGCGTTCGTTCCATGGTTTTTCCGCTTTGGATGTCGCGCAGCCGCACTTTTGAGTTCATGGTCACGATGTTCGGCGGCACGTCTTTTGAAGCCACCACGTCCGCGCGCGACAGTTCATCTTCCAAATCTGTCAAATGGTCCTTGTCCCGAAGGTTTGAACCTTTTTGCGAATCAATGAGTGCCGTCAGTCTTGAAAGATCAAGCTCCGTGATGGTAATAGTGTGTTCGCCCATGTCAAATCCTCCTTTTTTTCTGAGATCCAATTTGATCGGTTGTCCGCGGGGGACCGGAAAAACCTAAAGGCCGCCATGGATCAGCGGCCTCATCATATGCGTATTAAGTTTTAGAATGCCTGATGAAAATTGCGGTTCGTTCGCGCTTCTTGAGGGGTTTATACCATGTTCATTCTGCGAAGTCAAGCCGGCTGGATCGGCAAGGATGGGCGATTTTTTACAGCACAACCATATTCAACGGCCCGGCCGGTTTTCCCTGATTTACGGATAACGATCTTTGGCTTGATCAGAGGAGCAACCACCCGGCATGACGCGGGCTGACTTCGTGAGGCTTGTTAATGCTGTATTATTTCGTTACGACGATTTCCCTGGCAAAGGCCGACCTCGACGAAATTCTCGCCAGATCAACCCTGCTGCCGTTAATCCAGACACAGGGGATGGCTATTAAAGCCACATCAGGGTCGCTTGAATCTGGGGTATTTTTGTTGCAAAGAGGCTGGGTGCAGTTGTGCTGCTGCTTCTCCTGTTCCTGGTTGGCTAGCGGGAATTGATCGTAACGTATGCGGGAACTTACAAGGAATAGATTCGCGGCAGAATCGTTGACTAAGACGCGCATCACACCGAGCGGGCGAGGCCGGCATCAAGCATCTTGGCCGGCAATACCGGTTTTCGCGTTATATTCTGCCAGCGAAAAGGACTGGAGAGCAACTTGATCAAAGCAGACAATTTCATGTGCCGTCCGAATGTTTTTAAGAGCTGGTAGGTTTGAATCGGACGTCCGAATATCCGGCAGGCAAACAGCAGCGCGTATCCCAGCATCCGGAGACGGTTTACACTGCCCGCCGGAAGCGTCGTGGGATCGATATCGCAGCACTTGAACGACTTATACCAGTCTTTCTGATCTTCGATGATTGCTCGGTCAACGTACTCTTTCCACAACGGAGTGCCCCGGTAGACACTGAGTCGGTTGAAACCAAAGGTGTCCAAATGCAGGCGGGCCGCAAACTGGAAGGTTTTGATAATGTCGTCTGCGGTTTCGTCAGGTGAACCGACGACGAAGAAGCCGTGTACCCGTGAAATACCCTGTTTTTTCGCTTCCCCCACGGCATATTCAATCTGTTCGAGGGTCTGGCTCTTTCCGAGCCGATCCAGTATTTTCTGTGTTCCGGCTTCAACCCCGAATGCCAGCATATCGCAGTTTGCTTTGCTCATGATCGGCAGCTGATCAATGGCGACTGAATCAACGCGGCCTTCGCATCCCCAGCGAAACGTGAATTTGCGTTCGATGATGCCGCCGCATATATCATTGATGCGTTTTCGATCCAGCAGAAAATGGTCATCGGTCAGATATACGGAGCGATACCCCATATCGTTCAATTGCTGCATCTCACCGAGAACATGTTCTGCGGATCGACTGCGCCATCTGCCCTGTGAGATGCTCGGGATATCGCAATAAATGCAATGAAACGGGCAGCCTCGCGAAGTTTGCATGGTGCAAAACTTGTCCAGCGACAGGACGGCAGGGACATCGAGAGGCAGGGATTCGATATAATCGATCGGCAGGCTGGTCCGGTCAGGATAGGGAAACTGATTAAGGTCCTGGATAAGCGGCCGCTGCTCATTATGCATTATGGTTTCGCCGTTGCGCCACACCAGCCCTTTTACGGCGCCCGGGTTGCCGAGATTGCTCACATAATCGGGCAGCAACTCTTCTCCCTCGCCGACCCCCACGGAATCGATAGCGGCACAGTTCTGCAGGATGAGGCCCGCATTCATGGAGGCGAATGCGCCGCCGACGATGATCGGTATGTGGGGAGAATTTGATTTGAGTCGTGCGGCTAGCGTTTTCAGGGGTTGATATGCAGTCACCGATAAAAAAGAGAGCGCGATGACGTCAGGATTGTCCTCATTGAGCGCTTTTATGATGTGCTCTGCCCGCATCCCCGGGTGGCAGGTATCAAACATGCGCACAGTATGTCCATGATTGCGAAGAACCGGCGCCAACGTTTGGATGCCAAGCGGGGGAAATGCCATCACTTTCACCCGTCCGGGATCGGACTGTGTTCCACTTGATTTTTCGGATAATAGCTTAAAGTAGGCTTCATCCCGGACATAGATCAAAAAGACATGCACTGAAATTCCTCCTCGTCGTGACGGCAGTAAAATTAATGATGCAGGAGGAAGTGAAAGGTGGCTGACAGTGAGTCTTGCGGAGGCCTTCAGAAAGGACCAGCACTTTTCCAGAAATTCCTCATTGAGCAACAGCAAGCGGATCTCGTGCCAGCCACTTTACTCCATGCAGAGGGAAATAGATAGGACTTTTTTTAATAAAAGATGCGAGAATTACGTTACGAAAAAGTCTTTTCCGTGACGTGACGCACAATCCAAGCGTCTTTGACGAGGCTCGTCACTCAGCGTTCCTGATTCGTCCTAAAACCGGACGGACCCGAGCGCCGGGAGAGTTTTCTTCGTCGTTTCTGCGCCTCGAGACGCTTTCTCTTTTTCTTAACCGAGGGCTTTTCATAAAAGCGCCGCTTTTTCAGATCCCCCAGCAAGCCATCAAGCTGGAGTTTCTTTTTCAGCGTGCGCAAGGCTTTTTCGACATCTCCGGACTGGACCCTTATTTCCAAGACCGCCCCCCTCCGCCGCCGGGCCTGCCGCCTCCGCCACCGCGTCTGCCGCGGCCGCCACCACCGCCGCCAAATCCTGATCTCCCGCGCTCCACCTTAGGCCGCGCTTCGTTCACCGTGATGGTTCTGTCCATAAATGACGTGCCGTTCATCGATGAGATCGCCTTGTCGCCGTCCTCATCCGACGCCATTTCCACGAAACCAAATCCCTTGGATCTGCCGTTTGTTTGATCGACGATCAGCGTCGCAGATACAACTTCACCGAACTTTGAAAACGCTTCCCGTAAATCCTCCTCGTGGGTATTGTACGACAAATTCCCTACGTACAGTTTTTTCGCCATAATGCCTCCCTCTCTTATTTATTGTTCGTGCGGGCGGTCGCTGCCGCACCGTACGGTTGCGTACAATGAGTGCACGTGTATTCCGCAGGTGAAACTATTGAGCCATATCGCTATGGACCGAAGGTGCTAACTCTTTTTGCCGGTGAAAAGAAAGAGCTGAGAAATCTTGTGGTCTATGCTGGACGTGAACGGCATCTTGAACAGAAAACAGAGCGTCGTGCCCGTGGATGGTATGAGACATTATACTGTGTTTGCTTTAAAATGCAAGCTTTTACTCCGGACGCCAAAGCGGCACGGTAATCCGGCATCGCCTTTGAAATACGCTGTATTAAAGCCGAATGTATGGTATATTTTCCTATGACGGGCAGCCCATTCCGCAGAAGGTGATATGCATGATGAAAACAACCGGGGGGAAACTAGTTATTGCCTCTACGACAAGCACCATGAACTCGGGTCTTTTCAAGATTCTTATTCCCGCCTATGAAAAAACGACCCGCTACGGAGTATCTGTCGAGATTATCGCAGTAGGCACGGGCCAGGCCATGCGAATTGCCAGGCAAGGCAGGGCCGACCTCCTGTTTGTCCATGATCCGCTCCGGGAAGAACAGTTTGTTGCGGACGGCTTTGGTGTAAACCGGCGGCGGGTCATGCACAATGACTTTGTCGTTCTTGGTCCGAAGAAAGATCCTGCCCGGATTAAAACCCAGACATGCGCGGTCAAAGCGTTCGGATTGATCGCTGATAAGAATGCCGCCTTCGTATCCCGCAGTGACGACTCGGGCACGCATGCAAAAGAGCTGTTTCTCTGGAAAGAGGCGGGCATCAACCCGAAAGGAAACGACTGGTACATTGAAGCGCATGCTTCGATGGGGGATTCGCTGCTTCTGGCAGATGGCACGGGAGCCTATATCCTGTCGGACCGCGCTACGTTTCAAAACTGCGAATCCCGAATCGGGCTGAAAGTTCTCGTGGAAGGTGATGGACTGCTTATCAACCTGTACAGCGTCATCGCGGTGAATCCGGCCCGGTTCCCCAGCGTTAGATACTGTGAAGCCATGGAATTCATCGCCTTTGTTACTTCACCGGAAGGTCAGGCGATTATCGCCAGCTATAAAAAATACGGAGTAACTCTGTTTGTACCGGATGCGGTGCCGCAGAGTTTGCCAATGTGCTGAACGCCCGGTAGATCCTCGCGCTCCATCTGAAACAGTTGTCAGGCCGCCGGCAGCGCACAAGCTTATTGTTTCGCGCGACGCTCCATTTCCATTATTTCGGCAATCTGATGTATACGGTTTTCCAATTTCTTCTTGCGTAATGCAGCGATGAGATGTTTTATCCCTTCCGTGTATGCAGCGTGGCCTAAAACCTTACATTCAATTGTGATTGCACAGCCTTCTTCTTCAATGATAATTTTGTGGTATGCATGCGCATGTAAATATTCCTCTGGAATCCCGATTTGTCTTTGATCATCGGCGTTTCGTATTGATTCTATTTGCTCCGGCGGAAAACTGAAGGAATCGGCCATAGCAAGCGCAGTACCTGCTGCCGTCTTCTTGCCTGCCTGATGAGATTCGACAATTCTTATTTTGTAATTCTGAAAGTCATTGCCGTATTCCCGTAAAATGTTTAACATCATTACAATTGGAATGGCTGTATTCGGGCAATTGATTACCGGGCATTTTATTTCCATAGTGGGCCAGAGCGTTCCCGTGGACAATTCGATTAAAATCGAATTCGTCTCATTACAATAGTGCAAGCACTCCTGTAACTGCCTGCCGCTGCCGGCGTGAATCAGGTACACTTCGGCTTTTTCCGTTTTTCTCAAATCATCCCAACGCGTAATTTTGCACTGTTTGCTCAGGCCGTTCACGAGTGCATTTGCCAATTTTCCGTTGCCCGCTATGCAAATATTCATATTCATTCCTTTTGCGCGGCCCTTTGAGGTAAGAGACGCTGTTTAAAAACCATTGTTCAAAAATATAACATACTATATGTGCAACAACAAGGTTTATGAATCATCCAGGCAGGAAACCATTCGGAATGAAGTTTGAAAAAACTCGAAGCAAGGTGTCTCGAAATGCGGAATGCAACAAAATATTGTTTTTCTTGTGGACGACAGCGGGAATTTGATTATGAAGAATCTGTCAGGGAATGTACATATTCTATGAATGGAAGGATGACTTGTCAGAGTTACGCACGGCTACTACCGAGTTTATCTGATGGTTCTTGTGACTATTCCCATGACTTTGCCGCGAGTGGAGGCACAAGATTGCCGAAAAACAGCCTTTTCGCATCGTATTTTACCACTCTCGATTGGAAAATGGAGCCATAAGATTGCCGAAAGTGCAATAATAACATTTTATCGTTGGTTAAAAATTCTTCAAACTTGCTGAGAAATTTAGCATAAATCCACGTTGTAGCTTTGATAAAAATGCCAGTTTCCGGCTTCCGAATGAAATATTTTTTTAGCAGCGCGTTTCATTTTCATTCACGCTACTTTTCTTTTCTTACGCCTTTAAACGGTTTATGATCTGATTTCTGATCTATAAATTTCCAAGTGTCAGAATCTCTTTTCACAAACCTATCCGTATGGGGGTTATAGGTCTGCGAGCGATCCTTCACGGCACCATGTCGGTGATCATCGCCATAAGGTGGGTTTTTAGCCATTTCTGTTCCTCCTTGTAAAGCCCTTATATACTAAGATCCTCAGCATAACGATATGGAATAATCTCACCGCTTGATGTTTCCGAATATGCTTTTTCCCTGTGAGAGTATTGGCTTATAGCCTTAGAGGTCATATTTTGAAAATGCTCTTTAACAAAGAGAAGAGTCTTTAATTCAGCATCAGAAAACAAAGAGAGTTCCGGCTTCCTTTCAGATACAAGTTTCTCTCCGCAATGGTCCGTGAAGCAAACCTCTTCTATCCTAATTGCACGATCATTAACTAGTGATGCAAAGTAGTACTCATAATTATCCGGTACCGGTCCAAGTGGTAAATGCACATAACGCAAACCAGTTATCGAAACGCTAGTGTTCTTATAATTCTTGAAGTCCGCGTAAAAGAGGAATTTGTTGAGTCTTGTCTTAAAAGTCCCATCGTTGCAGAAGAAGATAATTGCATTGAACAGTTTGGAGAGATCAAGCTTCTTAAAGCCGCTCAATTCATCAGGCGGATAGTCTCCAAACCGATCAAGGTAAATTTTTTCAAAAGAGTAGCTTTCTGCATCGATGATCTTAAGATCTTTGAGGACCCGTTCGCGTTTTTCGTCGGAGTTTATTGCATTCGGATTTTGCTGAATCAGCTTTAAGAGATTATGTGGTTCTGTGGAGAGCCTCAGGGCTTTTTCATGGGCATCAGACTGGAGTGCGCCGTTTTCGTAGCGACTCAGCGTGACTAAACCCCATCCCAGGAGTTTGCACATCTCTTGCTGAGTGAGGCCGTACCTTTCCCGATGCTCACGAACCTCTTCTGGTTGAAGCATGCTATGACGTTGTCTATATTCCCGATATGCTTGATTAAGCGGGTCGGCAGTTGATTTCGGAGTCCTAAATTCATTACCACATTCCATACATTTAAGGTATTCGACTTCTAACTCTATCTCTTCTCCACGAATATTAATCTTTTCTCTTGTTTTTATATATTCAGTATTTGTCTCTTTTTCGCAGTTTAAACATATATTTCTCATAATATTCGACATGGTTTTCACCTTTTCGTCTCAATTTTTAAGTGGGTAGCACTGAGGGTATCTTGCTTTATGAAAGGAGATGCACTTTGCGTATTTCTTAGCGTCAATCTCAACAATCTTAAGCTTGATATACACCTCCCTTCCCTCTATTGTTGTCCCAAATTCCCATATATAGGTACCGGGCTTATCTCTGTCTGGTTCTGGACCGCTACAATAATTTTCAATGGATAAGGACATTAACTCATCTAATGCACCTGATATGGTAATCCCTAGCTCGACAAAGGATTCTTGGTAATCTTTACGTTTTATAAAAATATCAACTTCGCTGATTGATGATAATTTCTTGAATTCCTTAAGGAAAGCCGCTGCCATCGCGATTTTCATACTATTCATTCAAGGGAGTCACCTCCTTTCTAACCTTTATTTTTTAAAATAATACTATCATTTGATTATAAAGTCAATAGATATTTATCAATTGATAATAAACTAAAGTCTATAATTCACTTTGATTGGGCTTGCAATCTAGGGTATTTTTTCATATTGACGACGTTGCGTATTCCGGCGAATCTTGCCACCAATTACGCATTAAAGTTGCCACCGCTTCCGATTCACTCTTTCCATATGATGTAAGGAGGGCAATGTGGTAGTCTATGCTTCAGTCTATAATTTTCACCCGGAAGCGCACTCGATTTTCATCAAGTGCACCTACAATTTCGTAGAAGAGGGATGGGAAAAGAAAAGAGGCGAGTACGAAGTACACCTCCAACATGTTAAGGCAACCCGCTGCTTCTTTCCCAAACTTCCAGTCGTAATTTTTACTCAACGCTCAAGGTAACCGGCCTTGCGCGGCTTTATGCGCAAGCTCCGGTTGACCGCAAAGTTGGGCGTCCAGGATTACCCGCAAACAAGGTGCCGGGCTTCGAAGAAGAATAGGTCATGAAAGCCCCATCTGTTTACGTATTCCTTGATCAAAGAGCCGCGAAGGAAGGAGCTTTCTCATGGTTTGTACGGCTCTAGCTGCCCGACCCGCGAGATAATGTGCGCAAGGCGATCGCGTTGTAAGAGCTTGCAAAACAACAAACGCGACAACCATCGGGTCTTCACCGTTGGCAATACTCTTTGCTACGCTGGCAACGGCAAGGTCTCGCTCAGCGGAATATGCCTCAATGAGGCAAGCGGTCTGCTGGGTGCGTTGGCCAATGCCTGTACGAATGAACCCTGGCTCAATCAGCGAAACACGAATCCCGAACTGCCTTACCTCATGGTCAAGCGATCCGGAGTAGCCCTCAAGGGCATGTTTGCTCGCCGCATAGATTCCGGAATATGGCGCGGGAAGGAGTCCCGTGACGGAGCTGATATTTGCAATTCGCCCGTAGCCGTTTTTTCGCATGACAGGCAAGACAGCTTGAGTTATGCGCAAGACACCGAAGAAATTTGTCTCAAAGATTGCTTTTGCTTCTTCGGTGCCGGTTTCCTCCAATGCGCCCATCAGTGCAATGCCAGCATTATTGACAAGAGCGTCAATCTTCCCCGCCCGCTCAAGCAATTTGTTCACGCACGATCGGACCGACTCCTCGCTGCGAACGTCGAGCGAAAGCATCTCGATCTTGCCGCAAGACGCGTTTGACGCCGTTGATTGCCGCGTAGTCCCGAATACACGGAACCCACTATTGGACAGCAACAGCGCAGTGGCCTGGCCAATGCCTGAGGATGCTCCGGTTACCAGAGCAACTCTTTCTTTGTTCATTTCATCCTCCTTCGAGAGCACAACTCCTTGAGACGCCCTACGCGTTGCCCAGGGGTGGCGTGGATTTTACGCCATCCCTTGCAGCAGATGGTTGTTCCGCCTGGTCGACTATAATAGTTCGCCTCTCGGTACTTCTATTCCCGATGTGACCATGTCCGACGTGTGTCTTGTTGGGCATTGATTGATGGGGAATTCCATACCCGGCACGTCATCCCACCGACCGCTGCATTGCTCCTCCGGCTGTCCTAAATTTTCTTGATCCGCGACTTACCCATATCCCAGGCACGGCCAACAGGAGATCCCAGTCTCACATACGTCATCTCCGGCATGGAAAGGATAAAGGGATCAATCTTCGCCATGTCCGGCACGCCGTTGGTGAGGTATCGATTGTCCGTGTAAGCGGCAACGATCTCGCCGATGAACAGCTCATCAGCCGGGAGGTCGACGGTCTGCACCAACTTGCACTCGAGGTTATACGGGCACTCAACGATCATGGGAGTTCCGCTTTCCTCCCCGTAGAAGACCTCGAACACATTTGATTTGTCGAACTTCCTGCCGGACACCATCCCACAGTAATCGGTTGCCTCCGCCATCGAGGTACCGGGGATGTTGATACTGAAGGCGCCGGTCTCCTTGATGCCGGGGTTCGTATAGTGGCTCTTTGCAAGAGCCGCCATGATATAGGGTGGTTTGATGCCGACCATGCTAAAAAAGGCCACGGTCAGGAAGTTCACCTTGCCCCCTACCTTCGTGCCGAGGAGTGAACACGGCATAGGGTAGCTAATCATCTTAGTGCCGACCTTAATCTTGTCCATACATATCTCCTTTCCTGTTTCACGCAACAAGATATTATTTTTTCTGGAGATTATAGCATGGAACTGGAATGGCGATAAATAATTTTAAGAAAGTGCTTAACGTAACTGCTGAAAATCGCTAAGATTGCAGAAAAAGACTACTATTAAAAATTACGTCAAGTTGTATTAGCGCGACTAATATGAAATAAACGGAATATTCAATTTAAGCAGTTCCTGATGCAACCGGTTCCTGATGACGTTCTCGCACGTCTCAATGCGGTCATGGTACAGAAGCTCGTGCCGGCTACGCGGCGAGGTGACTACCGGAAATGGCTCAAATATTATCTTGATTTCCGGGTTAAGTATCCGACGCCCGACAAAAAATCGGAACGGGTTCACCTGTGTAGCGACAAGATGCGTTCAAAATGCAAAACCGGAAAAGATTTGCATCACGCCGCGAATGTATTGTCCCTTTTTTTCACGCTGTCACCCCGCAAAAAGCAGGTCGCGCTTCATGCTGTGCGCGCCATGAAGGCGATTGCTGCCGCACCGAATCGCAAGTGGATTACACCCAGTCCACCTCGTCAGCACTCCTATGAACAGGGAAGGATGGCAATCCTGCCTGCAATCATGCCGTATCAATGAACCGCCCCGGAAGGAAGTACGAAATGCGTCACGTCCCACACCCTCTGCCATCCCTTTGCCACACATCTCTTGCAAGCGAACTACGATATCCGCATGATCCAGACGCTTTTGGGCCAATCCGATGTGCGGACCACGATGATCTACACGCACTGCGTGCCGAGCAAAACATAAAAGAACTGAAAAGTCCTCTCGATTTCCCAGTTTAACTGATATTCTCTCATATGCTTCATTATTAATTACCGAAAGAAGTATGGATTTACGACAAGAATGTTTCTTACAAACTTCAGGATGAAGGTCTCGGCGTCTGTTTCAATAGCGACTTTGTCGGTAACTCGCAACTATTTAAACGAAGTCTGGTAATAATACTCTGAATTGCCTGTTAAATAGTTTGAAGCAAGCGTCACATCCAATACTACCATTACTATCATAATAATCGAAAACTTAAATCCACAATTTATTTAATTACGACGATCCAACCCACATGCCTTGAGAGCCCGATATAAAAGATCATATGGTCCCATCTTTCGATCAAAGCCTTCAATTTTTCCTGCTAAAATTTCTTCATCTTCATAAACACCTTCAAATTTCTGAAATTGATCAGTGAACCATCTTTTTTTTAACATGCCAACCCATGGTGCTTCTTTTTTGAGCGTCACGCGATAATTGCTGGTTTGATGTGACCCTACCCCAGAAATCTGTACCACCCCGAGAGTAGAACATATGGTAACATAACGCAGAAAGGAGAGCAATCATGGGTGGTAAGAAAGGTTTCAGTCCGGAACAGATTATCGGGAAGCTCAGAGAAGCGGAAATTCTGTTGGGTAAGGGGTCCTCGATAGAGGAGATGTGCCGAAAGATCGGTGTTACCAACGTTACTTTCTATCGATGGCGCAAGCTTTATGGAGGCATGCAGATATCCGAAGCAAAACGGATGAAAGACTTGGAAAAAGAGAATGCACGGCTTAAAAAGCTCGTTGCGGATCTTTCTATTGATAATCAGATCCTAAAAGAGGTAGCCAAGGGAAACTTTTAAGCCCGGCCAGGAGGCGCCGGGCGGTGCTCCATGTGCATCAAGTCCTCCCGTTTTCAGAACGACGAGTGTGTAGAGCTATAGGCCAGCCACGGTCTACACAGAAGTATAAACCAATTACATCTGCGTTTAGAGAGCGTCTGACAGCCCGGATTATTGAACTGGCGGGTAAATACGGTCGTTATGGCTACCCCAGGATTACAGGATTGCTCAACAATGAGGGATGGGCGATAAACCACAAGAGAGTAGAAAGAATCTGGCGGTTAGAGGGTTTAAAAGTACCGAAGAAGCAGCCAAAACGCGGACGATTGTGGTTGAATGATGGATCCTGCATCCGACTTCGTCCCGATCATAAGGACCATGTATGGAGCTACGATTTTATGGCGGTCCGGTTATCCACTGGCAGACCGCTCCGGATACTCAATATCATAGACGAATATACGCGGGAATGTTTAAGTATTACCGTAAATCGCCAAATCACTGCTCAAGAAGTTTTGAATCAGCTTTACACCCTGTTCATCGTGAGAGGAGTTCCAGAGCATATTCGTTCTGTTAATGGGACCGAGTTCACAGCGAAAGCAGTTCGTTCTTGGTTAGCACAAGTCGGGGTCAAGACGCTTTTCATCGAACCTGGCAGCCCTTGAGAGAACGGTTACATCGAGTCTTTCAATGGAAAAATGAGGGATGAACTTCTGAACCGAGAGATATTGACGACAATACGAGAGGCAAAAGTCTTGATTGAAATGTGGCGGAAAGAGTATAATCATATCCGTCCACACAGTGCTCTGGGTTACCGGCCCCCGGCCCCAGAGGCAATCCAACCAAAAAGTTCAACTCTTCACCTGGTACAATAGCAGAGGGGAGGTCAATCCGATTCAAGGAAGATAACGGTGATGAGGCAAAATCTATAAGTGAATCCAGAGTGGCCGAGGTTGAAAGCCTTTTTATTCACGCGCTATCATCACTGATCGATTTGTTAAGTAAAAAAACAGCCTTCTATCGCAAGCCTTACGACACGCTGGAAGAAAGCTACGAGCGCCTAATGTTTCTCAAGGATGTCATCGAGAACAAAGATGGCTACAGGGTTTTCTATGTTAAGGGCAAACCTATTCAGCGCGAATCTGACCTGCATGTTATGTTTCGATTAACGTGGTTTGCCAGCTTATCAGACGTTTCGCCGGAAACTAACGATGGTCGCGGTCCAGTAGATTTTAAAATATCACAGGGCAGCCATGATAAGTCTTTGGTCGAGTTCAAGCTTGCGAGCAATACAAGCCTGCGTAAAAATCTGCAACATCAAGTTGAGATCTACAAGAAGTCACATAGTACGAATAAAGCAATCAAAGCCGTTCTGTTCTTCTCATATCAGGAGAAGCTGCGGGTAGAGAAGATATTGAAGGAGCTTAAGCTTGAGAATGATAAGTATATCGTTCTCATCGATGCACGAAGAGATAATAAACAATCTGCTTCGAAAGCAAATAAATACTAATGTTAGCAATACTTATCTTTACAAAGCCACTGAATTGTGATTTTTCAGTGGTTTTTCTATTTAAAAATTATTTTTTGAGGATAAACTATGAACGACAATTCAAAAAATCAAGAATGTCCAAAAAGCTATTCAAGAGAAGAGCTATACGACATCGTCTGGTCTAGCCCTATGACTAAGCTGGCTAAGGAGCATGGCCTTTCTGACAATGGCTTGCGGAAGAAATGCAAGAAGTACAACATCCCTTTGCCGACCGCTGGATACTGGGCAAAAAAGCAATTCGGTAAAGAGGGCCCGCGACCTCCTTTGCCCACACTTGAAGGTCCTAATTTGATCGAAATACGAAATGAAGCTATACCCTTAGGTATTATACAACAGCCCCAGAGTTCAGAACCTGAGGAGGTTCAGAGGCAAATTGCGCACGAAAATTTATATGAACACCATATTCAAGTTCTAGCGACGCTTTCCACACCTCATCTTCTTATATCTCAGTTTAAGTCCGCTTGGCATAAAGGAAAAAGACTCCGGCCCGATAGGGTGGGTATTGTCCACACAGGAAGGGAATATCTTGATATTAGAGTTACGCAAAATTCACTGGATCGCGCCCTCAGAGTCATGAATGCTTTAATCAAAGCAGCTGATAAACGTAATTTTAAGATCGCAACTGTTGAGGAAACGTCTAACTATTCCGGCAGTAAAAAACGTTTCATGGCAGCTCAAGTTATTGGTGAGAACGTAGGTTTTTGCTTGAGGGAAGTTATCCAGCAGAAGAAAAAAGTGGTTAAACCTGACAAGGCACAGTCGAAGGCTTCATGGCATTTTACTGAATATGATTATATACCGACCGGAATGTTGACATTGTCGATAACTGAGCGAACAAGCGGTCGTCATCGACTTAACTGGACGGATGGAACCAAGCAAAAGATTGAAAACTGCCTTAACGATTTTATGATCGCTTTGGTACGCACAGCTGTCTTTAAACGCAATGACAACCTGGAAAGGCAGCGCCGCGAACGAGAAAGAATTGACCAACAGATAAGATGGTATGAAGAAGAAAAACGAAGAAAAGAAGAAGAGGCTAGACTCCAAGAGCTCATACAAGAGGTTACAAACTGGCGAACGAGTCTTTTTATCCGAAGTTATGTAAATGCTTTGAAAAGGGCAGAATCCGAACATAAAAGCGCAGCGGGTTCTGAATCATCATTGCAAACATGGATGACATGGGCAATTAAACAAGCTGAAAAGCTTGACCCGCTTAAAAGTCGCTTATCATGCGATTGATGCAAAAAAAGAACATTTTCACAGTGGCTGTTTGGTAGTCTTATGGAGGCATAAGCTTGCCGAAAGTGCAAATCATTCTTCTGTAGTCAATATTTTCAAAGTCTTAAGTGCGACCCACGGACAGAGTGGAGGCATAAGATTGCCATTTTGGCAATCATATGGGTATAGTCACAGTTCTTTAACTCTGATTATATAAAAAAGTATTGGTGGAGGCGGTGGGATTCGAACCCACGTCCGAAAACCGTCAACCGAAAGCTCATACATGCTTATCCCCGCGTTTAAGTCTCGCCTCATCCGGCGCCTTGGGGAAAGCTCCGGAATCAGCCAGCCCGGTTTATCTCATCCTCCCGCCCCGGACGGTGTCGGGAAGACCAGCCTGGTTTTTGACGTCCCTGCGGCAGTTCAGGCGCCGGCCGCGGAACGCGCTGGCCTAATTAGGCAGCGAGTGCCAGTTCTTGATTATTGGCAGTTGTTGTTTGCCATGTGTTTTACGAGCCCCATGGCACCTCGGCATGCAACTCCCGGCCTCTGTGTCCCCGTCGAAGCCTGTCGCCCCCTTCTGATAGGATGATGAAGAGAATTACGATATTATATTAACTCACTCGTCTTTTGTATGCAAGATCCTTTTCACGTCGGCCTGGCCGATTCCGGAAATCCGTACGATCTTGTCCCTTGAGGTATGGCCGGACACGATCTCGATCCGGGACTTGGCCAGAGAGAGGGTGTCGGCAAGCAACCGGATAAGCGCCTCGTTCGCAGCGCCGTCAACCGGCGGAGCGGTGAGCTTTACCTTGTATCCGCCGTTTTCCATCAGGACAATCTGGTTTTTCGAGGAGCGCGGCTGGATGCGCAGGGAAAGCGTGGCGCCGTCATCCGGCGGCTGGTTGTTTGGCCGGCTCTTCCTTGAGTTCATCCGTTCCCGCCTCGTAATTCACCATCTCCAGATGCATCTGGATGACTTTTTTGACGTCCTGCAGGAAATGGAACCGTCTGTGTTTGAGTTCTTGAATCTCCGCTTCAAGCTTTATTTTCTGCTTCTGGGAATCCGCAAGAATCTGCTGATTGCGAACCTCGGCGTCCTTGATGATCAATGCTGCCTCTTTGCGCGAGTTCTCCTTTACCTCTTCAATCAGCTTTTGCGTCATCAGCATCGTGTTTTTGACTGCTTCTTCACGCTCGACAAGAGCCTGCAGGCGCTCATCGTAGGCCTGGCGGAATTCGCGAAGCTCCGTCACTTCCCGGACGAGCTCTTCCACCTGGTCCCGCACCTGGTCAAGAAACGTTTCTACTTCCGACCGTTCATATCCGCGGAAACCAACGTGGAACCTTTTTTGCTGAATGTCGATCGGTGTAACCTTGATGGCGGTGTCCATGCCTGTTCCTCCTTACCGGGGGTGTTGCACGCCGTGCCTATCCAAGCGAATAGGCAAGACGATAGAGATTTTTGATCAGCGCGTACTGCAGGAAAATGATCACGAGGATCGCAATCAGCGGAGACAGATCGAGGCCCACTTTATGGGGCGGCACCAGTCTGCGCAGAGGCCTGAGCACCGGCTCGGTCACTCGCCCCAGAAACTGTACGATCGGGTTGTAGGGGTCCGGATTCACCCAGGAAACGAGCGCGCGGATAATGATGACCCACATATATACTTCCAGAATGATGTCCAGAACTCTTGCTATTCCGGCAACAATATTGTCCATATTTTTCCCCTCACCATGTAATGATAAAAAAATTTGTTGAACGTGGCGGCCGGTACAATCAGGCGCCGCGCCTTTTTCCGGATGCTACTGTTTCCCCAGTTCCTTGCTTCTCTCTGTTGCCGCCTCCACTGCATTCATGAGCGTGGCGCGCAGCTTCCCTTGTTCGAGCACGTGCAGGCCTTCGATCGTGGTCCCGCCGGGCGATGTGACCATGTCCCTCAGTTTGCCGGGATGTTCCTTCGTGTCCATCACCATTTTTGCCGCGCCGTACATGGTCTGAGCGGCAAGCTCAAGCGCGAGCTGGCGCGGAAGGCCTGCTTTCACTCCCGCATCGGACAGCGCGTCCAGAATCACGAACATATACGCGGGACCGCACCCCGATATGCCGGTGACCGCGTCCATCATTTTTTCTTCAACAGGAAAAGCCCGGCCGACGGCATTGAAAATGTACCGGGTCAGCGTCAGGTCGTCTTCTGTGGCGTGCGCTCCTCCCGCGATGGCGGCCGCGCCCGCGAGCACGAGCGCCGGCGTGTTCGGCATCACGCGGACAACGCGCGCGCTGTTTTTGAACGCTTTTTCGACCCTGGCAAGCGTAATCCCCGCCACAATGGTGATAACCAGTTTCTTTCCATCGATCGCAGGCGCGATTTCTTTCAGCACGCCTTCAAGAACCTGCGGTTTGACGCTCAGAACAACAATGCCGCATTCCCGCGCTGCGTCGGGGACCGTTTTTGCGGTAATACTGTAGGTCTTTTTCAGATACTCCAGGCGGCTCTGCGAAACGTCCGCTGCAACAATCTGTTCGGGATTAGCAGCTCCCGAAGCCAGCAAACCCTTGATCAGCGCTTCGGCCATGTTTCCGCCGCCGAGAAAGGCAATTTTCTTGTTCTCTAGCATGCTCCCTCCACCTCCGCGGCGGTCAGTACCGCCTCTCTCCGAATATAGCCGTGCCGACCCGCACCATGGTCGCTCCTTCTTCTACGGCTGTCTCAAAATCGCCGCTCATGCCCATGGAAAGCTCGCGCATGGACACGCCGGGAATCTGCTCCGCTTCTATGCCCTTCGCCGTCTCACGCAACGCGCGGAAATACGGCCGCACTTCCTCCGGATCGTCGAGAAAGGGCGGAATGGCCATCAATCCCTTGATGGAAATATGTTGAAGCCGGGCGGCTTCCCGGACCAGGGCGGAAACGCCCTCGATCGCAATGCCGGCCTTGGTCTCTTCGCCCGCGATACTCACTTCGATCAGGACATCCTGCACCTTGCCGATCTTCGCTGCCTGCCGGTCGATCTCCCGTGCCAGCTCAACAGTGTCGACTGAGTGAATCATATCAAAAAGTTTGACCGCGTACTTGGCTTTGTTGGACTGCAACTGTCCGATCAAATGCCAGCTCGCGATGCTGCCAAGCTGTTCGATCTTCTCCCGCGCTTCCTGCACCCGGTTTTCACCGAGAATTTCCGCGCCGGCTTCGGCTGCTTCTTTGATCCGTTCAGGGGGGACCGTTTTGGTCACCACAACCAGCCTGACCGAAGAAGGATCGCGCCCCGCGCGCTTTGCCGCCGACGCTATTCTTTCCTGTATTGTCTTGAGGTTTTCCGCTATGAACACGACGACCTCTGTTGAAGCACCCCGCACAACAGTTATGGCTTTATCATAATCACCGACAGGCCTCTGCCGGTCCGGCCTTCAGCCCGATAGGAATAGAACAGGTCTCTCCGGCAGGACGTGCACAACCCGAGAGCGTGAATGTTCCTCTCCGGAAGGCCTGCCAGCAGCAGTTCTTTTCTGTTGGCCTGTACCAGATCGAGGTTCCACCGTCCAGCTGTCCGCGGCGTTGCGATTTCTTTCCAAAAGGGAAACGCTTCCCGTACCGGACCCATCACCGGCTCGTCAACTTCGTAACATTCCGGCCCGATGGCAGGGCCGATGGCCGCGATCATTTCAGCGGGATCAGAACCGAACTCATCCTGCATTTTTTTTATGGTTAGGGCGACGATATTCCTGACCGTGCTTTTCCAGCCCGCGTGGACCGCAGCAACGGACCGCCTCGCGAGATCGACAAGCAGAAGAGGAACGCAATCAGCCGTCTCGACACCGATCGCGATTCCTGGAGCGCGCGTGATCATGGCGTCAGCCTGGAGCGTTTTGACGCTCCGGTAATTTTGGGCATCCACCAGCACGATATCGCTGCCATGCACCTGATTTACGGTAACGACACGATCCGGGGCAATCCCGAACATAGCTGCCACCGCGTTCCAGTCGTCCGGAAGTTTGATTCCGTTGGTTCGCTCTCCCAGCCTATTCCGCCGGGTGGTGAACGCGTGCCGGATTGTCTCGATCCGCGCGAGTGCCGGAATCGTTAAACAGTCCGTGGTCCCGGCTGCAATATGGAAATTAGCTGTGCTCATCGTTGGCCGCTTGTCCGCACACACCGCATGCTCTGCATGTCCCGATGCTGCACGGCGGCGTGTGCTGCGCCGCACGAGCGCGGCTATATTCTTCGCTAAGATATTCTTTTCTTACACCGATGTCAATAAAATCCCACGGCAGAACCTCGCTGAAGCCCCGCGGACGCGTCACATACCAGTCTGTGTCCATCTTGAGCTCTTTCGCGGCTTTTTTCCAGTCTCCGCCGTTCAGCGAGGCGGCGCGAATCAGCTTCCCGATCCGACGGTCGCCGCGTGACAGCAGCGCCTGAATGTATTCCCACTTCGGCAGATCGTGGATGACATTCACATTCCCGATTTTTCTTGCCGCTTTTTCGAGCATGCGCAGTTTTCTGTTCAGGCGTGCCGTGTCTTCCATCGGCTCCCACTGAAACGGCGTGAAGGGCTTCGGCACAAACGAATTCACGGACAGCGTGATGCGCCCTATTTTTCCCGCAGCGCGGGCGTGATGGAGCTGAATCTGGTGCATTCTTTCGGTCAGGGAGATGATCGCATCAATGTCTTCCGGTTCCTCCGTCGGAAGTCCGATGATGAAATACAGCTTCAGGTTCGGAATGCCGGCGCTGAACGTTCTATGCGCCGCTCGATCGAGGTCGTCTTCAGTAATATTCTTATTAATGACTTTGCGGAGCCGTTCAGAACCCGCCTCGGGGGCGATGGAAATTGTTTTCTGGCCGCTTTCCGCGAGCCGCTTGACAAGCGGTTCGTCCAGCGAATCCGCGCGCAGCGATGATACAGATACCCCTCCTTGTATTGACGCACACAGCTCGTCTATGCAAGGGTAATCGGAAATGGCGGCTCCCACCAACCCGATTTTGCCGCATGCGGCGTCCGCCTGTTCGGCCTGTTGTTTCGCACTGTTTATCGAAAGGCTACGGGGCGGCAGGTAGATATATCCGGCCATGCAGAACCGGCAGTGCCTGCCGCAGCCCCGCGTTATTTCCGCAAGGTGCATATCACTAAATTCGGTATGTGGAGTGAAAATCGCTGTCGCCGCAGGCATGCTGTTGATGGTGCGGACCGTGCGTTTGGCCACCCGGTCCGGTGCAAAATCGTACAGTTTCTTTCTTGCGCTCAGTGCTCCGTCCGTGTTGTAAGCTTCTTCGTAAAATTCCGGCACATACACGCCCGGGATGGCGCTTAAGGACCGGAGTAGTTCCAACCTGTTTTTTGTCCGGTCCTTTTTGTATGCATCGATAAATTCCCCGGAAACTTCCTCTCCTTCGCCGACGATCACCGCATCAAAAAAATCCGCAAGTGGTTCCGGGTTAAAAAAGGAGCAGATGCCTCCAAAGACAACGAGCGGGTCCGCAGCGGTCCGATCCTTTTTGTCGGCAGGGATGCCGGCGAGGTCCAGCATATCCAGGATATTAAGATAATCTTGTTCAAAGGATACGGAAAAGGCAAGGATGTCGAATTCACGCACCGGCCGGCCGGTCTCAAGTGTAAACAGTCGGGTGCCGGTCCTTTGGTATTCGGCCAGGTCTTCCTCGTCGGGCAGAAACGTTCGTTCGCAGGCCGTGTCCGGACGGTTGTTCAAAACGGAATAGATCTGATGCAGGCCGAGGTTCGACATGCCCACATGATACGTATTTGGATACGCCAGGGCGATTTCCACCTCCGCTCCCCGCGCCTTATACACGGTTCCGCGTTCAGCCGCCAGCAGCGCGTCTGTTTTTTGTCTGAGTTTCTGGGACATAATGAGATTATACTATTCCCGAAGGACTGGCGCAAAGCAAATCCTGTAGATTATTCAAAGAGCAAAGACCGGATTACCCGGCCGCTGCCTCGCGCTATGGTGAAGCACAGAAAACGGACGTCAGCAATTGCGAAAAGAAGGGACCTCGGCATGGGAGGCCGGAGTACTGAGAACACATGAAAAAAGCCGCACACCGTTTCCAGTGTGCGGCTTGTCCATTTGCTGGAGCCACGCTTTTTTATTCGGATTTAACAAGGTCCTCAAAACGGATATCCACCCCGAACACGCCTTGGATGCCGCCTTCTTCAGAGCTGATCGGCGCGGACACGGTAATGCAAAGCGCGCCGGTAATCTTGGACGTGTAAAAATCAGAGACAAAGCTCTTTCCATCGGACATGGGCCGGATGAACCATGACCGGTCGGAAAAGTTGTCGCCCAGGTCCGCGTGCTCAAGCTGCGCCTTGAACTGTATTTGGGTGATGTTCCTGGTGGTCTTCTTCCCCTCCGGGTTCACCACGTACGCAAACTGGATGAACGGGTGCTCGTCAAGCAGCTTCTGCATGATTGCTTCCTGCTTTGCATGATTCATGGCCCGGAAATCCGGACGCTGAACGATGCCTTCGACAAGGTGCAGTGCGATCTCACGCGCCTTGATCTTCAGCTTGTCGAGATCGGACACAAAGTACTCGGGCAGATATTTTTTTGCATGTTCAATAAGCTCGTTGTGCGAAATGCTCGTCGTCCGGCCCTGATTGTACTGGTCCATGACCCATTTATATATTTTGGCAAGTCCGGGATGGCGCTTGTCGATCTTCATGTCTGCATTCTGATTCAGGTGGTTGTTCACCCAGTGCGCGATGCCTGCGATTCCCGTCTTGTCGGTCACAATCACGCCCATGGGGCGGTTCAGAATTTTCGACGTGTCGAAGATATTGTATATCTCCTCGTTTTTCATCATGCCGTCCGCGTGGATGCCGGCGCTCGTGGAGTTGAATTCAGCGCCGACAAACGGATAGTTTGCCGGGATCGGAAAGTCCATCTCCTGCCGAAAATATGCCGCCATCTCGGTAATCGTCGCCGTGTCAATCCCCGTTGCCTCGCCGGTCAGGCTGATGTATTCGATCAGCAGCGCCTCGACCGGAGTGTTGCCGGTGCGTTCTCCGAATCCGAGCAGCGCGCCGTTCACGGAGGAGCAGCCGTACATCCAGGCGGCGACGCCGTTGATCAGACCCTTGTGAAAATCGTTGTGCCCATGCCACTCAAGCTGCTCCGAAGGAACTCCTGCTTCTCGGTTGAGCGCATAAAAAATTTCCGGCACGCTGCGCGGAAGCGCTGTTCCGGGAAAGGGAATGCCGTAGCCCATGGTGTCGCAGGCCCTGATCTTGACCGGGATCTTTGCGTCCTCCGATATCTTCATCAACTCCTGCGCAAAGGGAATGACGAATCCGTGAAAGTCTGCGCGCGTAATGTCCTCAAGATGGCACCGCGGCTTGATGCCGTGCTCAATCGCGGTCTTCACGATGTCAAGATATGATTTGAGCGCTTCTTTTCGCGTCAGGTTGAGTTTGAGGAAAATATGGTAGTCCGAGCAGGAGGTCAGAATCCCGGTTTCGGTAATTCCAACATCCGTCAATAGTTTAAAATCATTCTTGTTCGCCCGTATCCAGCCGGTTATCTCGGGATAACGGTAGCCCTTCTCCATGCAGAGCCGCACCGCCTCGCGGTCTTTCTCGGAATAGAGAAAAAACTCGGACTGGCGAATCACGCCTTTCGGTCCGCTCATGCGGTGCAGAAAATCAAAAATATCAGCGATCTGCTGCGGTTTATACGGCGGCCTCGACTGCTGTCCATCGCGGAAAGTCGTATCCGTTATCCAGATGTCCTTCGGAATCTTGGTCTGGATGAGCCGGTCTTCAAGCACCACGCGGGGGATGCTGGTGTACGGGAAAATATCCCTGAATAAGACGGGTTCCTTGACATCCTTGAGCTCAATCCATCTCTTTTCTGCTCGTTGTTTGACTGCCATGAAATCCTCCACATAAAACAAATAAATGCTGAATTTGTCAAACAGCCTCCGGCCAGCGTAGTGTGCGCCGCGCCGGAGCCCTGATTATTATACGCCCCGGATGGCGCTAACAGCGGACGCGTAGTCCTTTGCACCGAAAACGGCGGAGCCTGCAACCAGAATATCGGCGCCCGCCCGGATGATCTCCGCGGCGTTTCCGGGCTTCACTCCGCCGTCAACTTCAATTGCGGCAGCAAGCCGCCGGTCATCGATCATTTTCCGGAGCACGATGATTTTGTCAATCGCCGACGGAATAAATTCCTGTCCGCCGAACCCCGGGTTCACGGACATGACAAGGACCAGGTCCAGATCCGCAAGGACATAGTCAAGAGTCGCGAGCGGGGTCGCCGGATTAAGCGACACTCCGGCCTTGACCTTCTGCTCCTTCATCGTCTGCACAAGCCTGTTCAGATGCGCAGTGGCCTCCACATGCACCGTTATGGAATCCGCGCCGGCCCGTGCGAAATCCGCAATGTACAGCTCCGGATTGGTTATCATAAGATGAACATCCAGCGGAAGCGTTGTTGACTTGCGCGCTGCCTGAACGATCATCGGTCCGATGGTGATGTTCGGCACAAAGTGGCCGTCCATGACGTCGACGTGGATCATGTCGGCGCCGGCCGCTTCAACAGCGCGTATTTCCTCGCCAAGCCGGGTGAAGTCAGCCGAAAGGATTGAAGGGGCAATTTTGATTTTTTTTGTCATTGTCATCACTACCTCGGAAAAGCGACCGGTGGTCGCTGGCATTTGCTGCTACTTGCTGACGATAATGTCCACCGTGGCATCCGATGCCACGGGGGAACCTGCAGTCGGTTTTTGCTGAATAACCACGCGTGACGGAATTTTGCTGCCCGCGGTTTTCATGGTCAGCCGATGCTGCAGTCCCATGCGGTCGGTGATTCTGACCGCTTCTTCCGCCTTTTTCCCCATCAGCTTCGGCATGACAAACGGCTGCATCTTTCTGCCGGAGCTGACAAGCAGATTTATCTTTCCGCCCCGTTCCAGCAGGCTTCCGGCCTCCGGAGCCTGGGCAATCACCAGGTCACGGTCAACTTTTTCAGAAGATACCCGGGACACCATGCCGGGAGTGAATCCGGCCTGGCGGATCATCATGTCCGCCTTGCGGAAATGTTCGCCGGTAAGCTTCGGCGTCTGCATGTCGGTCGGGCCCTGGCTCACCACCACACGCACCTGCCGGCCTTTTTTAATTCCGCTTCCCGGCGGGGGGGTCTGAGAAACAACCGAGTCCCGCGGTATTGACGGATGCGGCTCCCGGCGGTCGATCTTGGGCTGGAGCCCCTGCTGGGTGAGTTTCTCCACAGCGGTCACAAGGTCCTGGCCGGTCAAATCCGGCACCCGCACTTCCTCCTGGCGAAGAAGCAGTGCAACGACCGCAAACGCGCTTATGACACCGACACCCACCAGGGCGATGAATATCCCGAGGCCTTTTAGAAAACGTCCCATGTTCGAGATGTCATTTTACCACAGTTCGTTAGATATGCAAGTGTAATGACTTAAAAACGTCGAAATTATTAGCTATTTTAGATAAAAACGTTCGCGCCTGATTCACAAATTAATTTCCACTTAAAAACTATTCCATTTTTATGCATTAGCCTTTTGCTCATGTCCTTATAAATTCAATCAGATATATCTGGTTCTTTTTAAATGCATTGACCACTCGATTAATCTGTGCTACTGCAATAGGAACCAGTAGTACCTTGTTAATCCGGAAGCGGAGTAAATTACGAGAATACTTCAGCCATTTCCGATAGTCATCGCGCAACCTGACCGGCACGGCCTTTTGTTCTATGACTACATTAAAATCATCTGAAAATATTATCCGGAATCGGCTGCACCAAAGCCTTCTTGAAATTGACTGTTCCGTTTTTTGCATATTAGTCAACCTAATATAATTTGATGATATTTTGAATATTAGTCATTTCCAATAATTTAACCATATTAAACAGTTATGCCAAGTTGTTTCTTAAAATCATTGACCACTATTCTAACTCTATGCTATATTTTTCGAAGAACTAATATCTTGTTAGAAGCTGAGGAAATTATGCTTAACAAACAGGAAATAATCGCACAAATAGACCGAGCGGTTATGCTTTATGAGGAAAAACGTAAACAGGCGAAGTACGACGATCTCTCAGATATTGGAGAGGATGTCTATGAGGAAGTCGGCACAATCGTCGCTGCAACCCTGCAACGACTTGCGCCAGATAATTCTCCTTATAGAGAAGCCGAGTCTCTCAAAAGGAGAATTGGATCCCTCAGAGCACTTCGACGTGATTACGATGAAGGATTTCTTTCCTCGGTTCAAGGACTTATTCGCGCCGAACTGTTCGCAGACTTCCTAGAAATGGCAGCACATTTACTCGAACAGGGTTATAAGGATCCAGCCGCTGTGCTTATCGGTGGAGTTCTTGAGGAGCACCTCCGAACCCTCTGTATTGTCCGATCAATTCCGATATCAATTTCAGGTCGACCAAAGCGGGCAGATGCTATGAATACCGAACTTGCGGCGGCGGGTACGTACAATAAACTCGATCAGAAAAACGTTACAGCTTGGTTGGATTTACGGAACAAGGCTGCGCATGGCGAATATATGCAATATACATCTGATCAAGTTGCAACAATGCTGTCTGGAGTGCGAGAATTTGCAGCACGCGTTCCCGCCGTCTAATAAGCGCATTTCTGGTTCGCCCGAAATATATAAGACATCTCGACAAAGTATCCGAAATCGAAAACTAACATTCGGGTCGAGACCGCCGCGAAAGACACGCGGCTCACCCGCGCGTTCGACTTTTTACGGAGAGGAAATGAGCGATAAACGGCAGCTCCTTCTGGAACTGGCTCAGTTGCGACAGCGCACTCGGTGGGATGGGTACCACTCACTTGCTGAGTATCACGACGGCGCCTACGAATGCGATTGGGTATCACCCTACAGCAAGACCGCAGGCAACGTAGATGCCAATGTCTTCATCCTGCTGCAGGACTGGAGTTCGCACGATTACCTCAGCAGACCTTTTAATCCAAAATCGGCGGACTTGGGACATACGCCGAACCTGCCTACTAACTGTAACCTCAAACGGCTCTTGCACCAGACATTCAACCTAGGCCTTGAAGATGTCTTCGGGACAAACCTGTTCCCGTTCATAAAGCCAGGAGGCATCAGCACGCGAATCCAGAATAAGGACCTTGACAGGGCTGCATTGGAGTTCGCACTTCCGCAAGTTCGAATAGTTAAGCCCACGGTTGTAGTCTGCCTCGGTCTCGCGACCTTCAACGCAATCAGGCGTGTATGCCAGCTGCCAGCATGTTCTCGAATGGACGAAGCGATAAATTCACCTTTCAAGTTCGAGACTTCGTGGATATGGTGCCAAGCCCACACAGGTTCATTCGGTCAGAACACTCGAGGTAGAGAGCAAGTCAACGCAGACTGGCAGAGAATGAAGGCCGCGGTATGGCAAGACAAGTAATCCGATGAAACGCTGAGCTCGCCGTTCTATCTTCCTCACGAACTTCTACAAACAAGCAGGCAGTCAAGACCAACACCCCGCCTCATACTACTCATGAAACATCAAATAAAAAAGCCCCGAATCGCTTCGGGGCTTTCCAATTCACTCAGCATATCTCACGCATCGTTACGTGCCGAACAGCAGCAGGAGCGCAGCGATAATGGGCGTGGAAATCATGGCGGCTTTCAGAACAGCGGGCGGAAAACGTCTGGTAAATTTGGCGCCGATGAATGTTCCGCTCATTAATCCCGCAATGACCGTGAAAAACAGATGCATATCTAGATATCCGGCTGTCAAATACCCCAATCCGCCCAGCAGCGCGATGGGCAGCGTCACCAGCATCGTTGTGCCGGCGACTTCCGGCAGCGACAGGCTGAAAAAAACAAGCAGCCCGAGCTGAATAATCGGCGCAGCGCCGATCCCGAACGCGCCCGAAAGGACACCCGCAACAAACCCGACTCCGGCGGCGGCAACCCAGAACCTGGCCCCGCTCGAAGCAATCTTGTCATCCATGCGTTTGAATACGCCGTTCGGGTAAAACGACATCCGGAAACAGAGCAGCGCGGCACAAATAAGCAGCATACCAGCGGTCAGCTTGGTAAGAGCATGCTCAGGCAGCAGCGTTGCTATCTTGACTCCCAGATACGCGCCGGCGGCCCCAAACAGCCCGACCGCCAGGCCGCACTTCACCGCGACATTATTCTCCCGAAAATGGCTGTACACGCCAGCCACGGTGGTAAACCCCATTGCACCGAGCGAGGTCCCGAGCGCGGTATGGATGGGGACATTGAACCCTACGGTCAAAATCGCGATGACGATGCCCGCCCCTCCGACGCCGATAAAGCCGAGCAGCAGACCCAGCGTAAACATTGCAGCAAAAATCAACATTCCCTATTCCTCATTAAATTCTATGCAAAAAAATATAGCTATATTGTAGCATGCCTGACAGCATCTCGACAGCGCTTCGGAAAATCATCCCTGCTTATCAATTTTATCACTATTGCTTGTATTGCCAGCATCGGATGGGAGGCGGGACACGCTTCTGGCAGCAAGGAAAAACCCGCACGACAGCAGCAGTGAGATGCAAAATACGGTAAAGGCAAGCGTTTGGCCAGCCCAGAGCCCCCGGAACCAGCGGCTGAACTGTTCAGCAAGCACTGCCGCCTTGCCGCCGTACAGCTCCAGATCGTGGGTATATTTCTTGGTGTTGCCCGGCGTTGAGGAATAAACGTACCCTCCCGCTATTTCGTAATCCGGATCCCCGATGCTTTTTTCCGCAGTCAGGTAAATCCAGATGGCAGCGCCGAGGCCGACCAGTAGAATTACTACGCTGGCCAGATATAAAACCGTTTGTATATTTGGTTTCTTGTCCATAAACGTCTTTTTTACAAAATACTGAATTAAGTATCGTCCGCCCGTCTTTTCTTGCACGGCGGCTTAAAAAAATAAACGCTCATGCCCTGAAACAACACCAGGTTGAGCGTTTGGGTATGAGATGCTGTTCTTTTGAAGGCAGTTGATAGCATTGCTTCAATTGCCCATTAAATTGGAATGCGGCCGTCAGGCAGGCTGCCGGGCAACAGGCTTTTCATGCTCCTCATCTGCCTTGAACAGCGCCTGTTCTTCCATGACAAGTTTTGATATCGTCCGTTCCAGCTGGTTGAATTTTGCTGAAGAAGGGTCCCGGGGACGGGGCATCCGTATGGGAATAATCTCCTTGATTTTGCCGGGCCGATAGGTCATCACCACGACCCGGTCCGCGAGATAAATCGATTCCTCGATCCCGTGGGTCACAAAAATGATAGTACGCCGCAATTCGGACCAGATTCTGAGCAGCTCGTCCTGGAGATTGCGGCGGGTAAGCGCATCCAGCGCGCCGAACGGCTCATCCATGAGCAGGGTGGGAGAATCGATCGCAAGCGTGCGCGCAATCGCAACACGCTGGCGCATTCCGCCCGAAAGGTCTTTTGGAAAACGGTCGCGAAAGTCAAACAAACGGAGCTTGCGAAGAAGCGCTTCTACGACGGCCTTGATCTCGGGCGAGGATTTGCCCATGATATCGAGGCCGAATGCAACATTTTCCTCCACCGTCATCCAGGGAAACAGCGCGTATTCCTGAAAAACCATCGCGCGGTCCGGACCCGGCCCTGTAACGTGCCGCCCATTGGCAATCACTTCCCCCCCTGTGGGCGGTGAAAATCCGGCGATTGCATTCAGGAGCGTTGATTTTCCGCAGCCGGAGGGGCCGAGAAGGCACACAAATTCCCCCGGCTCCACATCGAGCGTAATGCCGTCGAGTGCGACGACTTCCCGGTCTTTGCCGGAAAATACCTTGCGAAGGTCGCGGACCTGCACAGCCATATCCGGCATGTTCTTGCTTTTCATTCTTCCAACCCCCGATGCCAGCGCAGCAGCCGGGCGTTTATCCGATGCATGAGCAGATCGATCCCGAGGCCGACAAAACCGATCGTGATCATGCCTGCGATGACCTTGTCCGACCAGAAGTATTCGCGCGCTTCAAGGATGCGATAGCCAAGCCCGCTGTTTACCGCGATCATTTCCGCGACAATCACCACGATGAAGGCAATGCCGATTCCGACCCGTATGCCGGTAAGGATATACGGCATGGAGGCCGGGATCATGATCCGGCGAAAGATCACCCACCGGGACGCCCCCAGGTTCTGGGCCGCGCGAAGGTAAATGCTGTCCACGTGCCTCACCCCGGCAATGGTATTCATCAGAACCGGGAAGAAGGCGCCGAGTGAAATAAGAAAAAATGCCGGCGGGTTGCCCAATCCGAACCAGAGAATGGCAAGCGGAATAAAGGCGATGGGAGGAATCGGGCGGATTATCTGTATGATCGGATTGAACAGCTCATAAAACTTCGGGCTGGCGCCCATCATCAGTCCGATCGGCAGGGCAAGTCCCGCCCCGATGCAAAAACCCGTGGCAATGCGCATCAGGCTGGAGAACGCATCGCCCGGCAGCTCTCCGGAAATCGCCCAGATAAACCAGCTGCCTTCGGCAGGGTCATAGGGCTGTACCGGCAATGCGTATTTAATCCAGCGAAGGAACACTTCAGATGGAGCGGGAAGCACAAGGGGAGACACCCACCCGATGCGGACGACCCCTTCCCATATAATCAGCGCAAACACCGGAACCAGAAGCGAACGCACCAGCCGCTGAACTGCCGGTGACCAGATTATTTTACCCATAGTTTCTTTTTTGCCTTTTGAAGAAGATCGAGTTTTACCCACTCGGCAGCGTTCGGAGGAACCGTCATTTTCCCGATGCCGTATTTTGCCATAAGATCGGTTGTTATCTGGATGTGTTTGGCCGTCACGTCATAGGTAAATGAAGCATTGTTCATTGCATCATTGTAGTCATCATCAGTGATCTGGCCTTTAAACATCTGGTTCACCACATATTTCCGCGCCACGTTCGGGTTCTTGATAAAGTACCTCGTCGAATCGACGAAGCATTCCACAACGCGCCGGGCAACATCCGGACGCTCATGGTAAAGCTTTTCCGTCATCACCAGGACGCGCACCGGTTCACCCATGGGCGTATCATAGGGTTTGAGAATTTCCGTGCCGAAGCCCTTATTAATCGCCTGAGAAGACTGCGGCTCCGACTGGCACATGGCGTCGATCTGCTTCTGCAGTAATGCCTGATTGAGATCGCCGAAGGGCAGATATACGATGAGCACGTCTTTTCCCGGTTTATCGGACCAGGTAAGACCGGCCTTCGACAGTTCGGCCGCGAGAAGAAGTTCCTGCGCGCCGCCCCGGGCAACACCGACTTTCTTGCCTTTCAGGTCGGCCACGCTCTTTAAGTTCAAATCTGCGCGGCTGACGAGCCGTGCGCCCCCTTTGGCAAATCCCGCAACCACATAAATCGGGCCTTTGCCAGCCCGATTGGCAATGGCGGCATCCGCCGCGCTCGCCGCGATATCGACATCTCCGCGGACTATGGCGGGAAACATATCGATCCCTTTGGGGAAAATAATTTCTTCAACCTTAAGCCCGAATTTTCCGCAGTGCTCTTTCATGTACGAAACCGCGCCATAATGCGCAAATTTCAGGTTTCCCAGCCGCACGACGTCTTCTGCGAAAGACAACGACGGTAAAAGAAGCAGCACGGCAAGCAGGACTACACCCAATCGAAGATTCCTGTTCATGCACATCCCTCCTCACGGTATTTATTTTATTGTTGTAGTATTCATGCCGTAAATAAAACGCTGCCGCTCAATGCAATGACCGGTCTGCTGTTTACAGCCATGATGGTAAAAAAAATTTCTGTTTCCGATGGTCTCATCGGACGCTTCTTCAAGACCGTACGAAGACCGCAACCCAGGCTAAACTACCGCCCTATTCATCGGTCCCGCAAAAATCGTTTTGTCTGCACTCGTCTGATTGTTCAGCTTATTTGCAGGCGAAAAGAGGAATTCTGGTCGTATTCTCTAATATTCCGAGGTGCACAATCGCGAAACCATTGACTGCTCACTAGAATATAACGCAACGGCAGAAACGTCAAGAACTATTTCCAGGTAAATCGGCTTCAAGAACAGCGGCCTTTAAGGCTTGCTTACGACGCTCAAACCCGGTCAAACCCCGGTCCTGTCCAGGCTGTTCTGGTTATGAATTTTTTTGACGCGTGGTAAAAGGTCGATTTGTTAACATGGAAGAATAGCAAGGCGGAAGAACTCCGGATTGACCAGTGATGCTGACTATAATGCATGGTGTTTACTTCTTTGGAAGAAATGATTTTACAACGGTTTTAAATGTTTCTGCGTCTCTGTCTTTACGCTCCTCCGGAACTGAAAACCGAACGACATAGAATCCTTCATTCTTTTTGTCGGGAACAACAATATACTCTTCATGAAGGGCTACCTTCTCCGGGTTCAAAGAACGTCCGCCGATAAATTGAATGTTTTTCCGTTCAAAAGCCTTTGCTTCTCTATCCGCAATGGTAATCTTGCCGACCGTGCCGTAAGACTCCCCATCCTTCGCTTCTCCCAGAACAGGACCGGCATGCAACCGGATAAATCGTTCCATTGTCTTATGCAGAAGATTCCCCGGGGCATAATAATGTAAAGAAATCTCAGGAGAAACCTTGCTTCCGTTCCGGGTGCCCAACAGGGTCAGCCCATATACTTTTTTCTCCTCCGCTGACAAACCAAAGCCCGGATCGTACACGCTCCAGTCCGCAGGAATCGTGCAGGTAAAATAATTGCCGGGTGAAGTGTATTTTGAAAATTTTTTGTTTTCATCCTGCACAGGCGACGCTGCCGGACTAACAGCCGCCATTACAGCAAGGGCAAAGAATACTGCTGCGATTCTTTTCAAGAAACGAATGCCGCCCACTTCCGCCTCCCTAGTCGACAAAACTTGTTTTTGAACTGAGTATTTTCCGACCGTCGTGCAAAACCTTGCAGAAATTACGCCCCATGCCTTTCTTCGGCACTAACAGTATGGAATCCGTGCTTTTTATTACAGCAAACTTGCCTGTGGAAAAACTTTTCTGAAAATCATCTAAAAGCGTTCCCGGCACCGCGCGGCTGCATGCTTCAGCAGCCATATGCTTTGCCTGCCGCATATCGTACAGTGTATACAGCCCCAGACATGCTATAACCCCTATCACAACATACGATATCCATCGAACAGCTGAAACCTTCTTTTTCATTCGTTCATGACCTTTTTTATACTCCAGGCACCTTGCTTGTTGCAGGTTAAAAAAATTACTATTCGCGGGTAAGCTCCACAAGGGCGGCTCTCATATACGTAAGCCGCGGTTTCTTGCCCGTTGATTCCTTTGGTGAATATTTCATTGCTTTCACCGGAGGCGGATTCGTCCCGAAATCGGCGAGCATGGCGGTGCTTTTCCATAAGCGGCTTCTCGACGGAGCGCCGAGAACCGCCGTAAAAATCAAGCCCTGGTCGGTGTCTATCGCCCCCACGAAGCAATGCTGGGCGCTTCTGGTGAATCCTGTTTTTCCTCCGATGACATCACTCCGGAGCCACAGCATATTGTCCGTATTTTCAACATATAATTGCCTGCCAGATGCCGTCCTGGCGGAATATTTTTTTTTGCCGATAATCTCTTTGATCAGCGGATAGGTAAGTGCTTTTTTCATGATAATAGTCAGATCGCGTACCGTCGTGTATTGCCGTCCTTCCGGAAGACCGGAGGCATTTACGAAATGCGTGTTTCGCGCCCCGATCTCTTTCGCTTTCCGGTTCATTATCTCGGCAAACCGCGACTCGGACCCAGCGGCGGCTTCCGCCAGAGCCACTGCAGCGGAATTTACCGACTTGATAAGCGCCAGATGAAGAAGATCGGAAACCGACAGCTCATCGCCCGGCAGAAGCTTGGGTTTGACCCGGCTGATCGTTGATGCTCTTCTGCCCACCCGTACAATCGCCGACTTGTCAAGATTATCAAGCGCCACCATGGCAGTCATGAGTTTTGTCGTGCTGGCCGGCGGAAGTTTTGCTGAGGAGTTCTTTTCGTACAGGACGGAGCCATGTTCATCTATCAGGATGCATGATTTTGCGGGAACGCTTTTCTCGGAAAGTGAAAATGCCGGAGGCGCTGTTACCTGGAAAATGCATATTATAAAGACTGCAAATAAAAAAGACCGTTTCACGTCATCTCCACAAAAACAATCTGCGGGCGTCAAAAAGTTGTACGCATGCTTGTTGTAATAACAGTATTGCAATATGGATACCATAATATTACTGTAACCAGCCAAAGAACATTTGCATTTTTTTCTTGAATATCAGATGGTTAGTAAAAGTTATTTTGTCAACTGCGTTCGTCGTTTGTACAAAAATGCAGTGTTGCGGTCAGATTATTGACGTTATTATGTGATACAGGGGGGAGGACTATCGAAGGACCAGGTTGTGAGCATTTTCGAAAAAAGTATCGGCACGTTCTTTTGCCTCATCAACGCTGTTGCTGCTCTGCACTGCGGACGCCAGATGATGCCCGAATACGGTATTATTGGCAAAATAACGGGTAAATTCCTTGAGCCTGCCGAGGCGGTGCTCCGGCCTGAAATATTCGTCCAGCAGACCGATAAAATTGCGGTACACAACAGGCAAGGACACAACCGGAGCCGGAATGTCGCACCCATACACACTGCGCGCGATTTCGGCAAAGAGCCAGGGTTTGATTGCCGCGCCGCGTCCCAGCATCAGGCCGTCGGCGCCGGACACCCGCAGACAGTGCTCTGCGTCCTGGACGGAAAAAATACCCCCGTTTACAACAACAGGAATCCTGAGTCGTTTTTTTACGGCACCGATGTTTTCCCAGCGAGGCCTTCGCACAAATGATTCTTTTTTGAAGCGTGCATGGATGTAAATCAGATCAATGCCTTCGTCCTCAAGCATGCTGCAAAAGTCTTTGAGTTTCTGCTCGTCGAGTTCGATGCCAAGCCGGATCTTTGCCGTAAGCGGAAGATCGGTGCATTTCCTTGCCGTCGCCACAATGCGCCGGACCTCCTCCGGCTGTTCCATCAGCTCGATGCCTGCTCCCATCTTGCGAACGGAGGGTGCGGGACATCCCATGTTTATATCGATCGCATCTGCCTCCAGCTTGTGCAGCACTTCAACAGCCCGAACCACTTCTTCGGCACGGGAAGTCAGAATCTGATAGGAAAGCGGTTTTTCTGTTTTTGTCCTGACAAGATAGGGTGATAGCCTGGGATTTTCCGTCGGCAGCCTTTTCGACGACAGCATTTCCGTAGAGAGGAGCCCTATTCCTCCAAAACCGAGGATGGTCTGTCTGAGCGCGCTGTGGGTGAGCCCCGCCATAGGTGCCAGAAAAAGCGGAGGATTGATTTGAAGCGTACGAATTCTTATTTGCTGTGGTGCTATCTGCATTCTTTTAGTTGTCCGCGAAGAAGTCATCGGTGCAATCTGGTGTTTGCAAATTTGTAATTGCCCGGCAGAGAGGTATGCAATATACCCTGATGCGTTGCTCACGACAGGGCATTCTCATTCCGACCGACGCTCTCTGGTGCTGTTGTGCACTCTGCCGTAAGGTATCCTAAGCTTTTTCATTCTGTGGCGCAGCGTGGATGGATTTAAACCGAGTAAAGCGGCCGCACCGTTCTTCCCCTCGATTCTGCCGCCGACTTTTTCAAGGACCATTCTGATATGCTTTAACTCCATATCCTTCAGCGTTAATATTGTCCCTTCTTCAGCCTTTCCCGCCTGGTGCTGAAGCCTCGATCCGGAAGGCGGAATATCTTCAAAGGCAAGCGGGTTTCCGCCCGAAAGGATAAGCGCCCGTTCAACCGTATTTTGCAGCTCTCTGACATTTCCGGGCCATGAATACTGAAGCAGCCTGTCCATGACGTTGGGTGCCACGACCGGTATCCAGGGCAGTTTCATTTCCTGCTGCTTTTTGTTCATGAAGTGCCTGACCAAAAGAGGAATGTCTACTCTTCTCTCTCGAAGAGGAGGAATCGCGATGGTAAAGACCTTGATTCTGAAATACAGGTCCTTCCTGAATGTACCGGCTTCAACCATTTTTTCAAGATTTCTGTTTGTCGCTGTTATCAGCCGGACATCAATCTTGATGGCATCGGAGCTGCCGACCCGCTCGATTGTTTTCTCCTGCAGAACCCGCAGCAGCCTTGCTTGTGCCTGCAGGGGAAGTTCTCCTATTTCATCCAAAAAAATAGTCCCTCGGTTTGCTTTTTCGAAGCGGCCGCGCCGCTGGACAAATGCCCCGGTAAAGGCTCCTCTCTCATGTCCAAAAAGTTCGCTGTCGATGAGAGAATCAGGAATGGCGCCACAGTTGACTTTGACAAAGGGGCCCTTGCTGCGGGGAGACAGCTGGTGCATGACATTCGCGATGACCTCCTTGCCTGCACCCGTTTCGCCGACGAGCACGACTGAAGACGCCAGCGGCGCCACACGCTTCACTTGCTTCATGACCTCCTTCAACCCGTGGTCTTCTCCGATAACGGGACCAAAGGTGCTCAGCTGAAGTTCCTCCTGCAAGTATGCATTGTGGTCCGCGAGAAGTTCCCTGTGCTCCACCACTTCCCTATGGCTTTGACTGTTCGCCAGCGCGATCGCAAGAGGCTTGTTGATTAACGACCAGAGCCGGGAATGATCTTTCGTGTATTTCTCTTTTCCCTCTCTTCTTACATGCAGGGCTCCCGTCATCTTCCCTCCGAGAATGAGCCGGTTGACAATAACGGACGAGGGCGGCCAGTTCAGCGCTTTTGCGAACCGCTTCACGATAGGATCGTCCAGCATCTCATTCACAATTCTTACCGGAGAAAGATTTGCGGCGTTCTCGATGTTTTTCCTTGCTTCCAGCGACATTCCCACTTTGAGCGACTGAACCACGCCGCCGTTTACATCGGCCGTGGCAATAACCTCAAACATGCCGCTGTTTCTCTCATAAGCAACAAGAATCAGTTCATCGACCGGCATAACTTTTTTAACATAGAGAAAACACTGCCAAAGTGATTTCTCTATTTCCAGGCTACTGCAAATATGAAGCGTTACTTCACGGGAAAATTCTATTTCATTTACGATCATAATTTACCTTTTTTTATTCTTAATAGAGAACTATCATATATAACAGTTTAACTCATTTCTGTTATATATGAAAGAAAAATCTTTCATATATAACAGCAGCAACTTTAGCTGCAATCTAACATATTGAAGTCTTGCAACAATATATTTGGCATAGTTTAAGCAAATATAATAGACGATTTGCTTTGTTTTTATCGGCTATGTAATACCTCGCTGGAAGCCAGGGCTGACCGACAATCCTTGGCGCTTCAGGTGTCCAGTGAATGCATAAAGAGAGATACCTCCCAGAAGACAACATCAAAATAATTCTCTCTGCCGATGTGGCAGTTAACAGACTCCAAACGTTGTCAGCAGAATTACGGTACGCAAAGAAACGTGGAATGTTCACTGTCCGCAGTTTCCCGAAAAGCCGGACAGAGTTGCCATAGATACAAGGTAATTTAATAGTCGAAGGACTTTAAACTTTAGGAGGTAGTAGTATGGTCGGGTATATTCTTCTGGGTTTTGTTTCTTTGCTGGTAATCACGGCAGGTATCAGCAAACTGAGAAGCGGCAAACGTCTTTTTTAATTTAAACAACTACAATCCCTTCATAACATTGTGCCGTCTTTCAACTGCAATACGATATGAGATGGATTGAAATGATGCAGGTAAAAATGCCGGGAAAGAAACCTGTCGTCAAATACAAATAACCGGATCAAACCGCACTCTGTCGGTCTGATCCGGTTATTTGTTTACAGACCCTGGCTCTCCTTCAGAATGTTTTTTGCTGTTGCTGTCCCCCCTTTTTGAAGCCCTTTTCTGACACCTCACCGACCATTTTCTGTTCCCGCTTCCTTTAACTCCGGCTTACAACGTTCTTGCATTGCGTTGTAAGATATGATAAGTTTACTCATAATAACATTCTCATGGCGGAGACTGCATGTCTGATACTACCGTAAAGAGCTACTGCATAATCTGCTCACGACCGACGAATCACAGAATCCTTACCCAGCATGTGGAATCCGAGCGCGACGAATATGCGCGTGACTTGATCTATCAGATTGTCCAATGTGCGGGTTGTAATTATATCTCCTTTCGTGAAATCTGCGTCGATTTGGAAACCACATATGTTGATGAAACCGGCAAGAAATGCCGCGTTCCCGAAACAGTGCGGTGTTATCCAAAGTTCATCAAAAACCATAAAAAGATCAATGACACGCATTATTTTCCGCCGATGGTCGCGAACGTGTATAACGAAGTAATACACTCGCTGCAGGAGGAAGCATTCATACTGGCCAGCATGGGTTTGCGTGCTTGTGTGGAAGCAGTGTGCTGCGATCTGGACATCAGAGGCAGAAACCTCGAGCAAAAAATCAACAAACTGGCAGCAGAAGGGCATGTTTCCAAAAAAAATGCGATGCGGCTGGGAAACATCCGATTCATGGGAAACGATGCGTCGCAAAAAATTGTAGGTCTGGGGAAAAAGGACATCGAAATTGCGCTCCAGATTGTTGAACATCTGCTGCTGACTGTTTATATACTCCCGCACAAGGCGGACAGCTCAACAAAGCCAGACCAGGCAACGCACGAACAGAGCGCTGCTCAAAACCTTATGGCAGAAGAACTTCACTCTTCCGGCCTGGAAAACGAAGCGGCCCTGTTGCCTGCGCGGCAGGAGATACATGGCTTCCTGCAAAGCGACGCGGAAACAACACCCGATGAATCAGATAATGTTCCAGACGAAAATGCCTCTGTGGATGAATCGCTGCACTTACTGACGGAAGCGCTCCCCGGTCATACACCGGAAGATGAAGCCGCCTTTTCCCGGCCTGCCTCGGACAATAAAGAAATAAACGCGGCCCAGGAGCACTACCTGCTCTGGAGACTGAACCTGGGACGGAAATAAACACTGTTGCGCTTTGACAGACGTCAATTTCGACATTATCAAACGACACCAGACTCAACCAGAATGTCCGGCAAATCCCGTAAGCTCTTCACTCAACCGCCAAAGACGTCGTCACACTTCTTTGTCATACGCTTGTGCGTTAGCATCAGCAAGCCGTTTTCCGTCGAATTATTTTCCTGTCACTCCATCGAGCTCATAGGTTCCTTTTCATAGTATCGGCATATCCAGCTCATCATACTTTTTCAAATTTTCCTCTTCCCTCTTGCAAAATGCACCAAACTCTTCTATCATTAAACAATCGCGCAAGGAGGCTATTGCCATGAAAACCCGTTGGAAAGTATTGATTGTTGTCGCTGTGCTGCTAATTGCTGTAATTGCAGGAATTACCTATGTTTTGACAAATCTTGATTCCCTGGTAAAAGAAGCGATTGAAAAATATGGATCTGAAGCTGCAAAAACACAAGTCCGCGTAGCATCAGTATCAATACGGCTGGCGGAAGAAAAAGGGGAGCTCAATGGCCTGACCGTGGCGAATCCTCAGGGTTTTTCCTCTCCTCATGTTTTCCGGCTTGGCAAGATCAGTGTGAAAATTGACGCGCGCTCTGTCACTTCATCTCCCATTGTAATCGAGGAAATCCGTATTGCATCCCCGCAGGTTGTTTATGAGATGAACCAGGCGCTTGCTTCGAATATTCTTGTTCTGAAAAAAAATATCCAGGAAGCAGGAGCAGCTTCAAAAAAGAAGACAATCGAGGAAAAGAAACCCGCTGACAAAGAAACAAAACTTCTGATAAAAAAACTGGTAATGGACAGCGGCACTATAGAGTCCCGGGTCGCAGCGCTGGGCGACAAACCCCAGTCAGTCACGCTGAAACATTTTGAGATGACAAACATCGGCGGACGGGACGGCGCAACACCTTCCAAGATTGCGGAGCAGGTCCTGACAACCCTCGTGGAAGAAGTTGGTATTGCCGTGGTCCAGGCAGGCCTGGAGAAGAAAGTAGGCAAAGAAGTAGACCGGGCAGTTCAACGGCTTTTAGGCCAATAGCAAATAACGGAGACTCCGCCACCGAGAACGGTCTTTGCGCTTCCCGGCGGCGATTAGGAGATGCTCATTGGATCCCTCCGCAAAAAAACAGCTTATTTCTTTTTTTAATCACCACCTGAATAAGTTCGGGGACCGCCCGGAAGCTCTCCGCTGGACTCCCAGCGGGCAGTTAAAACGCTTTCACGCACTTCTTGATATTGCGCCGGATTTGAATAACAGAACGATTCTTGATTACGGCTGCGGGAAGGGCGACTTGTATAAATTCCTGAAACAGCGCGAGATAAAAGTGCAGTATACAGGCGTAGACATCAATAAAAACCTCATAGCCCTTGCTCAAAAAAAATACCCGGAATGCGTTTTCAATGTGATGAGCATTGATGAGGCGCCGCTGGAAGGATTGTTTGATTATATCTTCCTGTGCGGTGTATTCAATCTGCGGGTCCCCGGCGTCCAACAGGACCTTCGGGAAGCCATGGTCAGGTTATTCAGGCATTGCCGCAGAGGACTCGCGCTAAACGCTCTGTCATCACATACACCAACCAAGGCCCCGGAGCTCAACTATACCTCACCGGAGGACATGGTCAAGTTTGCAATAGAAAACCTCTCTCCTTCAGTCGTCCTCCGCCATGACAGGCTGGAAAACGATTTTACCCTGTTTGTTTACACGAAACTGAATGAATTCGCTCTTCCCGAAAACAGAAACACGGCTGATTGCGCTTGATGGTACTCGCTGCATTATCGTTTCGCTATTGCGTCGTGTTGCTCAGAAGACCCGCTTCCTCTGATCCTGGAGCTTTCATTTTAAATTTTGCGTGACACTGCAAGCAGTGTACGGTGGATGATTCGTGCAATTTATGGCAGCCTGTACACGCAATATCGCCGAAGAAATTGAAATAGTATCAAGGGGAAATATTCATTCAGCACCGAAGAAGATAGCACTGTTTTCCGGTTTTGATACAGTGTCATAATTATATTAGGTTTTTCAGGGGCAACGCGGGAAGAACAAAATAGCAGGTGTGCTTTTAAAGATGTTTTTGTTTCTGTATCCAATTCTCAATTGCAGGAAACGCCATAGGCCGGGCAAAAAGGAATCCCTGGCCATAGCCGCAGCGCAGTTCCTGGATATTGGACAACTGATGCTCCATCTCAACTCCCTCGGCGATGACATCGCAATTCAAACTCTTGGCCAGGGAGATGATCGAAGTGATAATTTCGTTATTCGTGCCGTCCGCAGAAAGCCTGTTGATAAAACTCCTGTCGATTTTAAGCGCGTTAACGGGGAACTGATGAAGGTAGCTCAGGGAAGAATGCCCTGTACCGAAGTCATCGATATGAAGCTGCACGCCCATGGTCCTCAGCTGTTTCATCGTCTTTACCGCAACGTCGACATTTTGCATAATCATGCTCTCGGTAATTTCCAGAGCGAGTGTATGCGGATCGACACCGAATTCCGCCAAATATCCTGACAATTTTTCTGCCAGGTCTTCCCTGCTGAATTGTTTCCGGGAGATGTTGATGCTCATGGTAAGAGGAGGCACCGTAGGATGCTGCGTCTGCAGCAGCTTCAGTTCCCGGCAGGCTTCCCGCAGGATCCACTCCCCGATCGGATAGATAAGATTATTTTCCTCCGCCAAAGGAATAAACTCCAGCGGGTAGATAAGGCCGCGCTTGGGGTGGTTCCAGCGAACCAGCGCTTCAAACCCGGTCAGCTGCTGCGTCTTTAAATTCATGATGGGCTGGTAGTAGAGTGTAAACTCATTGAGTTCGATGGCCTTCCTCAGGTCCGTTTCCAGCTGCATCCGGTCCATAATGTTGGCATGCATCTTGGCGTCAAAAATTTCATAGGACGATTTCCCCTGTCCTTTTGCCTCGTACATTGCAATGTCCGCGTCGCGCAGAACCTGTTCCGACCGCTCATACTCGTCCGTGCCCAGGGTGATCCCGATGCTGACGGATGCGAAAACTTCATGACCCTTGATGTCGATCGGAATGGACAGTTTTTTCTTGATCCGTTCGGCGACCTCAATCGCATGGGAAAGTTCCGTGATGTTTTCCAGCAGAATGGCGAACTCGTCCCCGCCGAGGCGCGCAACCGTGTCACCGGGACGGATGCAGTCTGCCAATTTATGGCCTACTGCAATAAGGACTTTGTCGCCGATCGTGTGGCCGAGACTGTCGTTAATGACTTTGAAACGGTCCATATCAAGGAAGAGCACCGCATAATAGGGCGTTCCCGGCCGGCGGTGTGAAGCGGTAATAACGTGTTCAAGCCGGTCCATGAAAAGGGCCCGGTTCGGGAGGCCCGTCAGCGCATCGTGGAAAGCGTCATAGGCATGCTGCTTTTCTGATTTTCTTCGCTCGGCAATTTCCTGCTGAAGTTTGGCGTAACCATCTTTCAGCGACAGGCTCATGCTGTTGAAATGAGCGGCAAGCTCACCGAATTCATCCTTTCCCTGATGGTCGATCGTATATCCCAGATTACCGGATGCGATCATTCGCGTGGCATTAACCAGCTTGTTGATGGGGTGGGTAACGATCCGAACCAGATATACGGCCACGATAATACTCAGGACAAGAAGTACGAACATCGCTCCGAAAAGGACCAGCCACGCCAAAACAATTCTGCGCCTTGCCTCCTGTATGATGGAACTAAATTTACTATTCACCTGTTCAAGCAGCGCTTCAAGCTCATCCAGAACATCGTTGCCTATAGCGGTTGCGCGAAGCTTCATTTTTTCGGTCTGCGCGGTATTCTTTTTTGCATCACGATACAAAGAGACGGTGTTCCGGTAGTCGATAATGCGGGTCTGCATTTTGCTGATCCGCGCGTTGACTTCCGGCATATGATGGCACGTCATGCATTTTCCGGATGATTGGACCATGGCTGCCATATCAGCAACGGACTGTTGTTGACCGCGACCCACCGCGGCCGCAGGCAAGCAAAGATCGGACTGAACCGCACGGATGGAGAAAAACAACTGCCGGTGCAGATCTTCCAATTGACGAAGGTTCATAATGCGATTCAGCGTCTCTGTAGACTCTTTGATGTGCAGGGAGGCTATTGTCGCGCCAATGGCGGAAATAATAAAAAAGGTCATTATGGAGATAATGATTTTTCTTTTCATTCGATAATAACCGTTGGGCGCGAAATCGGGAAAAAATTATAATTCTCGTAACTTATTCGCAGTTTAGCCTTTCTTGACAGGGAAGTCAACATATCCTTTTACTATTCATAAAAAAAACGATTATGGCTGTTATAGTGCGTTTTCCCCCGTTGTGCACAACATGATACTCGTCGCTTTGGAGCAGATTTTATACAAGCAATTCTGGAAAAATTTTCATACTGCGAGAAGATTTTTTTCGTAGCTGTTTATATAAATGATTGTCTTTCATATCTTTTCGGAAGATCG
This sequence comes from uncultured Nitrospiraceae bacterium, assembly GCA_964586075.1. GTDB lineage: Bacteria > Nitrospirota > UBA9217 > UBA9217 > UBA9217 > JBAZLV01. Next base: position 42,529 of record CAZPGZ010000002.1, read on the forward strand.
GCAGAATTCTTTACTGTTTTCAGCTCGAATCCGGAAGGTCAATAAGCAGAAAAAAAAGAGGGGGTATTCTAAGAAAACCGTTCTCTACGCTCCTCGCGCATTGGCTGAATATGATCCTAGGTAGGTCTTGCGCTTTGTTGGGAGGGATAAAATCAGTAGTTTGAGAAGTTTATGATGTTTGTGACCCATTTGGCAATATCAGTTTTATCTTTCGGCGCACCATCAATACGCAGAACTTTCTCTCCGTTTTTATACAGAATAAATGTAGGGGTCTTTTCGATACTCAAGCGCCGGGACAAATCCTGCTCGGACTCAGCATCAACCTTCATGACTTTTAACTGCCCCGCTTTTTCCCAGGACAGTTCCTGCAGAACTGGATCGACTATTTTACAGTAAAGGCAGAGCGGTGCCGTAAATACCACCAGAAGGGTCTCCGGCCAGTGCGCAATTGAACGCTCAAATCCGTCAGATTTCACCCAAACCGGCTGCTGGGGAAAGTCGAGAACCGCTTTGCAATTGCCGCACACCGGTTTGGTAAATAGCTTGTCAAGAAGGACCCTGTTCAGCATGAGGCAATGGGGACATCGGACAAGAAGCTGTCGTTTTTCCCGGTATCTTCTGTCCTTTCCGGTTCTCGTGTCCGGTCCCAAAAAATTCGGGTCTGCAAATTTCCTTCGATCTGCTCCCGCTCTTCTGTTTTCTCCATACCAGCGTTGTAAATTTTCCACACTGCCTCCGTTGTTAGCATAAAACGTTCAAAGCTTAAATCTGCGCATTGCTGCGCAATCGTCAGTATTCTGCCGCCATTTCTGCCGGAAGTCGTTCTTTGGCGCCATTCGTGTAAAGCTTCCGGCAAAAAGTCCCGCGATTTTATCCAGCGTGTTCACCATCCTGTATTTTAAGTATACCAAGAAAAATTATAGTGACCCTTGCAAAAAAAAGCAATAAAAATTGTTTTTGTCCGGTCACGCACCATAGACCGCAGATCCCTTGACAAGGACGATAGTGGCGCATACAATTTTAACAGTTGCTGTATCGACGAGGAGGTTGATATGCCTATCAACGGCCATGAAGTACCTCTTTCTGAACTTCGGCATGCATGCAATCCTTCCGAATTTTCCTTCCAGACAACTGCTGAACTGCCGCTTGAGGACAAGGTCATCGGCCAGGCACGCGCTGTCAAGGCTATCGAATTCGGTCTTTCCATACGGAACCACGGATATAACATCTTCGTTTCGGGCATTCCGGGCACAGGCAGAACCACGATCGTCAAGTCAATCATAAGAAAAATTGCGCTTGATCGCCCTGTTCCTGCTGATTGGTGCTATATTAACAACTTTTCCGACCCTGACAACCCGCGCTCTGTAAGCCTTTTCCCCGGGAAAGGCCGCGAATTCCAGCATGATATCGAGAGATTCATCGAGTTTATGCAGGCGGAAATTCCCAAGGTTTTTGAATCCAAGGAATATGAGGATCAAAAAAGCCGCATTGTAAATGACGTGGAAAAAGCAAAAGAAGTCCTCTTCAGCGAAGCCGGCGCGCGCGCAGTGGAACTGGGCTTTCAGCTGTCCATTACCAGGACAGGTATTGTCAAAGTGCCTTTGTGGAAAGGAAAACCTCTTGAGCAGCAGGACATGGACAAGCTTACCCTGGACCAGAGGCGTGATCTTGAGGACCATGAAAAAAAAGTAGATTCGGTGATCCGGGATTTTCTTGCGAAAGCCCGTCAACTCGACAAGGAAACGCATGAAAAACTCCACGACCTGAACCGCCGTATTGTTCGTTTTTCTATGGGGCATCAATTAGAAGAACTCAAGGAGAAATACCGGGCCCAGCCCCGTATTCTTGAATATCTTGCAGATGTTGAAGAGGACATTCTGCGAAATTTGCGCGATTTTCTGGGACAAACCCAGGAAATGCCGTTTTCCATGGAAGGCATGGACAAGGGGAATTTTCTGGAGCGCTACAAGGTAAACCTTGTTGTGGACAATGCCGACACCAAAGGAGCCCCGCTCGTGGAAGAAGCAAACCCGACATACAACAAGCTCGTGGGGCGCATCGAGCGCAAGGCAAAATTCGGCGCTTTTTACACCAACTTTACCATGATCAAATGTGGCGCAGTACTGAAGGCTAACGGCGGCTATCTCCTGTTGAACGCGCTCGACGTGCTCAGGAACCCATTTTCCTGGGATGCGATCAAGCGTATTATCAAAAAAAACGAGATATCCATTGAGGATGTGTATGAACTCTATGGTTTCACCGGCGGTGGAATCAAACCAGAACCCATTCCGGTTTCTCTGAAGATCATCATGCTCGGCAGCCCCTGGCTGTATCATCTCCTGTACAGCTATGATGAGGATTTTCGCGAGCTCTTTAAAGTCAAATCGGATTTTGACACGCAGACGAACAATTCCCCTGAAGAAAAAATGCTCTATGCCAACTTCATCGGAAATATCGGAAAGCATGACGGCCTTCTTCCGTTCGACCGGAGCGCCGTCGCGGGTGTCATAGACCATGCCGTGCGGCTTGCCGAAAAAAAGGAAAAGCTCTCGCTCCGGTTCAGCAATCTCGCCGACCTCGTGCGTGAATCATCGTATTGGGCCACCCGTGGAGGCAGCAGCGTGGTTCTAGCCGAACATGTGGACAAGGCGCTTGATGAAGAAATCTACCGCGCAAACCTGATTGACGAGCGCATCCAGGAGCTGTATGAAGACGGAACACTCATGGTGGATCTCGCCGGCGCGGTGGCCGGCCAGGTGAATGGCTTGTCTATTTATGAAATCGGAGATTTTTCGTTCGGGAAACCGTCGCGGATTACCAGCCGCGTTTTTTTAGGCAAAACGGGCATCGTCAACATTGAACGCGAGGCAAAACTGTCCGGCCGCATCTATAACAAAGGCGTACTCATTCTCGAAGGCTATCTGGGGGGCACCTATGCCCAGAACCAGGCACTCTCGCTTTCCGCAAGCATTGCCTTTGAACAAAGCTACGGAGAAATAGAAGGCGACAGCGCCTCCGCAGCGGAGCTCATCGCGTTGATTTCCGCGATTGCCGAACTGCCGGTCCGGCAAAATATCGCAATTACCGGCTCGATCAACCAGCGGGGGGAAATCCAGCCCATCGGCGGGGTGAACGAAAAAATAGAAGGGTTTTTTGCCGTTTGTAAAAATCGCGGATTGACCGGCGATCAGGGCGTCATTATCCCCCGGCTGAATATCAAAAATCTGATGCTCAGAAAGGACGTAGTGGATGCTGTCCGGAACGGAACATTCAGGATCTACGCAGTTGCCTCAATAAACGAGGCACTGGAAATCCTCATGGGCCTCCCTGCAGGTGAGCGGAAGGCGGACGGGTCCTATCCCGAAGATACCATCAATTTTCTGGTCGACAACCGCCTGAAAGCAATGTCGAAAAAAATGAAAAAAGACGATAAAAGTGAAGAGAAAAAAGACAAAAACGAAGACAACGAAGCGCCCTTGCGGAAAGGTCCTCTCCCGGACAAGGAATAAAAGCAATGGCTGACCGGTCGCGCATACATCGTTTGCGGCAACCGTCAATCCTGCCTTCTGAACGACCACGCCGCACAGGCAATCGTAACCGTTGATACCGCAAAAATAATAACAAGATCAAGTGCCAGTGGAAACTCCGCTCCAAGAGGAGGTATGCTGTTGCGAAGCAGCGAATGCTTGAAGATATCAACACCATAGGTGAGGGGATTAAGGTACGACATTTCCTTCAGCACGGCAGGAAGCGAGGAAACCGGGTACATGGCACCGGAGAGAAAAAACATCGGCATAACAAGAAAGTTCATGATAACGTTGAAGCCGTCGAAGGAAACCATCCTTACCGCGATCAGGATTCCCAGAGAGGTGATGCAGAATGAGACGATCAGCGATGCAACCACGACTTCAAAAAACTGTGCAAGCGTTACCTGAATGCCGAGAAGAGGTACGAGAAGCAGAATAATCAGGGCCTGCGCTGTTGATATAAACGTGCCAGAGAATGCTTTTCCGAACACGATGGAAACGCGCGAGATGGGCGCAATCAGCATTTCTTTCATAAAGCCGAATTCCCGGTCCCAAACAATCGAGATGGACGAAAAAATTGATGAAAAAAGAATTGTCATTCCGATCATGCCCGGAAAGATGAATTGAATATAAGAAAAACCAACCTGCGGCCTGATCAGCGCGCTCATCCCGCTCCCCACCACAAACAGCCAGAGAACAGGACGGGCCAGGGTTCCAAGCAGCCTGCTTTTCTCGCGAAAAAATTTTATAAACTCCCGGTTGCAGATGACATACATGGCGCGAAGTTGGATCAACGCTGTGCCCTCCGATGGCTGCGCACAAACTCTCGCGTGGTTTCCCTGCTTCCCTGCGAAATATCATCACGGATGGTCCTTCCGGTAAGTCTCAGGAAAACATCGTTCAACGTGGACTTTTTCAGGTTTACGGACACCGTTCTGACCGAAAGAGCGTGAATCAATCGGGGGACGAATTCATCGCCTTTTTCAACTTCTAGGGAGAGGCCGCCGTTTTCTTCCCGAACGGCAATGTCGAATGTTTTCCGGATCTCCTGCATAGCGCGGGCGTTATCAACAGTTATAAGGTGAATAACATCGCCATGAATCGTTTCTTCAAGCCGGGCAGGCGTGTCGAGTGCGATGATTTTGCCATGGTCAATGATGGCGATGCGATCGCAGTTCTCGGCCTCTTCCATGTAATGCGTTGTCATGAAGACCGTTATTTTTTCTTTTTTCCTGAGAGCGTTGATGAAGTCCCAAATCGAGCTGCGGGTCTGCGGGTCAAGGCCGATGGTGGGCTCATCAAGAAACAGCACCCGCGGATAATGCAAAAGCCCCCGCGCAATCTCAAGACGCCGCTTCATCCCTCCCGAAAAATTTTTGATAAGGTCATGCTTGCGGTCCCGGAGTTCTACCACGCCAAGCATTTCATCAATCCTGCGATCGGCCAAAACGCGGTCCAGATTGTACAAATACGCATGAAACTTGAGGTTTTCATAGGCCGTGAGACCCATGTCGAGCGTCGTATCCTGAAATATGAGGCCGATGGCGGAGCGCACCTGATCTGGGTGTTTCGCGCAGTCAAAACCCGCAATTTCCGCTTTTCCCGCCGTTGCGGAGAGAAGCGTGCACAGGATGTTGATGGTCGTGGTTTTTCCGGCGCCGTTCGGTCCGAGAAAACCAAACACCTCTCCTTCGTCCACGCAAAAAGAGATGCCGTCCACTGCTTTCAGGGATTTAAACTGCTTTATAAGGTTCTGCACGCAAATGATAGACATGTGATTTTATGAAATGCCCGGTGCTGATTCTGGAATCACCATTCAGCTCTGTTGTTCGGCACGTACCACTTCGTGAAATTATACATGATGCCGAGCGGCGCGACCGCAATCCCTTTAAAGCGTTTGTGCACGATCGGAGTCGCATCCGGCACGTACAGAAAGGCATAGGGCTGCTCCTCTGCCAGAATTGCGTGGATCCGGTGGTATATTCGCGTTCGCTTCTCTCTGTCGAAAGTCCGGCGGCCTTCGATAAGCAGCCGGTCAACTTCCGCGTTGTTGTATCCGATGAAATTATATTCGCCCTTCTTGGTTTTGCTGGAGTGCCAGATGTCGTAGATGTCCGGGTCCCTTCCCATGCTCCAGCCGAGGATTATGGCGTCAAAAGACCGTTTGTCGATCTGTTCAAGAAACGCCTGCCATTCCATGACCCGGATGTTTACCTCAATCCCTACTTTTTTACAATTCTGCTGGATAATTTCAGCGGCTCGGATTCGCTCATTATTTCCCTGATTGGTCATGATCGTGAAGCGAAACGGCTTGCCGTTTTTCTCCAGAAGACCGCCGGTTCCGGGCATTGTCCAGCCTGCCTCTGCGAGCATCCGTGTCGCACGCTCAGGATCATACGGATAGTTCTTTGCATTCCGGTTGTATGCCCAGGAGACATCGGAGAACGGACCCGTACATGGCCTGCCGAGGCCGAGCACGATGCCATCAATGATTGCCTGCCGGTCGATTGCATAGGCCAGAGCCTGTCGAACGTATTTGTCCGCAAAAAGCGGATTTCTTAAATTATATCCCAGGTAGGTAAAGCCGTTCGCCGGATATCTGAACTTCCGGTAATTTTCCTTGATTCTGCGGGTCTCGCTTTTGCGAAGGTATTGAAGAGGATTCAGACCCATCATATCAATTCCTCCGGACAGGAGCTCCTGGAACATGGTCGAGCTGTCCGGAATAATGCGGTAGATGACCTGGTCTATATGCGGTCTTCCCTCGAAATAATGATCATTCGCATCGAGCACAATCTTCTGGCCCGCGACCCATTCCCGGAACTTGTACGGCCCTGTTCCAATGGGATTGCGGTTAAAGGAATCGGTATTGATATCCTTTCCAACAAGAAGATGTTTCGGAAGCATTCCGATCGCCCAACTCTCGAGCGCGGGCGAGAACGGCTCTTTATACGTCACGCGGAAAATATGCTTGCCTACGGCTTCAGCCTTGATCACATCCATGTACGAACTGCTGTATGGCGTGGCTACCGCAGGATCAGTTATTTTCTGATACGTGAAGAGACAGTCCTCAGCGGTAAATTCCACGCCGTCATGCCAGGTCACGCCCTTGCGAAGGTAAAAGGTAATTGTTTTCCCCGCATTTGAGATCGTCCAGCGCTCCGCCAGGTCCCCTATCAGCTTGATGTCCTTGTCATATTTGACCAAACCGTTAAAAACCAAATCATTAATGGTGCCCGAAGCGCTGTCGTTCGCGATGATCGGATTCAGCCGGCGTGCATCGCCGATTGAGCTTTCAATAAAGGTATTCGGATTCCGCTCAACCTTCTGCCCGCACGCAAAAAGAAACGTGAAAAGCAGGCAGGACGGCAGCAGGAGCCGCAGAAAAAAAACCGTATTTTTGCGCAGGGAGAAAGCGTCCATCGATGACGGCTGCAGGAGATACGTGTTTTCTGGCTTCTTGATCACTGTGGTTATCATAAAAAATAAGAGGGTAGGCAAAGCCTACCCCCGTAACGTTGTGCAGCAAGCGGGACAGTATGGATAATTATTTCGACGGCTGTGGTGCGGGTGCCTGGGCTGGCGGAACAGCAGGCGCCGTCTGCTCCTGCTTCACACCTTCCATAACCGAGCTTTTCTTTGATTCCGTGATTGCCAGCACCAGCGAGGTTACCATAAACAGTACCGCAGCACCTGTCGTAAGCTTCGACAAAAAGCTTTGCGCTCCTCGGGGACCGAATACGGTCTGTGAGGCACCGCCGAAGGCTGCGCCAATGTCGGCACCTTTGCCTTTTTGCAGAAGAACCATCAGTATTAGGATGATGGCGACAAGAACATGAATAATTACTACCAAAATATGCATTACTTCCTCCTACGCTATTATAGATTCACCGCACCGTTCGCGCTGTTTGCGGAAAACGTTCCCTGCGGTCACCTAAAATTCACCAGTGCTGCAAACGAGTCGGGTTTTAGGCTTGCACCGCCCACCAGCGCGCCATCGATGTCTGGCATGGCCATGAGTGCGGAAACATTTTCCGGTGTCACGCTTCCGCCGTACAAAATGCGCAATGCGGCGGCGACATCGTCGTTGAACATTGCGCTGATCTTTTGCCGGGTGCGCGCATGGACCTCTTCCGCCTGGGCCGGTGTAGCAGTTTTCCCGGTGCCGATTGCCCAGACAGGTTCATACGCAACAATGACCTGCTGCATTTCTGCAGCACTTACGCCTTTGAAGGCTCCTGTTATTTGGCGTTCAATTACTTCGTACGCTTTGCCGGTTTCCCGCTCTTGAAGCGTTTCTCCCACACAGACAATGGGATGCAGCTGTTTGCTTAACGCCAGACAAACCTTTTTATTAACCGTTTCATCTGTTTCACCAAAATACTGGCGACGTTCACTGTGGCCTATGATAACATATTCGCAGCCTAAATCCAACAGCATTTCTGCAGAAATTTCGCCGGTATAAGCGCCTTTTTCCTCCCAAAAAACATTTTGCGCAGAGAGTGCCACATTCGTGCCCTTGATTGTTTCCGCCACTGTTTGGAGGGCTGTAAACGGCGGCGCAAGAACAATATCCCTGTCCTGCACTCCCGACACAAGCGGAATGACTTTGGCTGCTAAATCGCGGGCCTCCGTCGCGGTTTTGTTCATCTTCCAGTTGCCGGCCATAAGGGGACGTCGTTTCAGTACCATAGACACCTCGTGAGGCATTCATTATTCTCTTTGTGCCGCGTCGACTCTTCTTTCGAGCTTGTCAATACCCGGCTGTTTTTCGACTTGTTAGTCGGATTCATTCGTCAGTGCAGCAAGCCCGGGCAGTTCTTTTCCTTCAAGAAGTTCGAGCGACGCTCCGCCGCCTGTAGAGATAAAGGTGATGCTGTCGGATACGCCGGCACGGTGCACCGCCACATCGGTATCGCCACCGCCCACAATGGTCGTTGCATATGCATCGGCAACCGAATGAGCGATAGCAAAGGTACCGCGCGAATAGGCGTCTTTCTCAAACATGCCCATGGGACCGTTCCAGATGATGGTTTTGGCGTCTTGGATTGCTTCGCTAAAGAGCCGGACGGTGGCAGGGCCGATATCAAGGGCCATCCATCCTTTCGGTATTTCCTGGGAAGTCACAATCTTTGTTTGTGCTCCTTCGTTCATATTTTCCGCGACCACAAAATCCACCGGAAGATAGAACTTGACCCCTTTCTCACGAACGCCCTTGTGAAGATGCTCGGCCATGGTAAGCATGTCCTGCTCGACAAGCGAGGCCCCGACTTCTTCGCCATTTGCCTTGCTGAAGGTGCATGCCATGGCGCCGCCGACGATTATTTTGTCCACTTTGTTTTTGAGGTTCTCGATCACGCCGATTTTCCCCGACACCTTGGACCCACCGAGAATGGCGACGAACGGCCTCACCGGGTTTGCAACGGTTTTTTGAAGATAATCTATCTCCTTTTTCATAAGAAAACCGGCCACGGACTGTTTCATATGCTTGGTAATGCCGTACGTGGAGGCGTGCGCCCGGTGTGACGTGCCGAAGGCATCGTTTACATACACATCAGCGAGCGAGGCAAGCGCCTGGGAAAAACCGTCGTCATTTTTTTCTTCTTCGGCGTGAAACCGCAGGTTCTCCAGAAGAATCACGTCTCCAGGCCGCATTCCGGCCACCAGGTGTTCCACATCCGGACCGATGCAGTCCTTGGCAAACTTTACTTCCTTGTTGAGCAGGCGGTTCAGCCTGATTGCCACCGGTGCAAGGCTGTATTTCGGGTCACGCTTGCCTTTTGGCCGGCCCAGATGTGACGCAAGAATTACTTTTGCGCCGGCATCCAACGCATAGTTGATCGTCGGAAGCGTGGAACGGATTCTGCCGTCGTCGGAGATGTTGCCGTTCTCATCAAACGGCACATTGAAATCCGCACGGATAAAAACTTTTTTTCCCTTGATGTCAACCTGGTCTATGGTCTTTTTGTTCATAGCCCCCTCTGGCAAAATAATTTCCAAACGCCGCAGCGCAAAAATGGCCGCTCAAACCGATTATCAAGTACGGATCAGTTACGCAGCGCATTTACGTGGCTGACAGTACGAGCACTGGGGATGCCAATCCGGTGTTCTCGGCAGTTATAATCCCTTCTTTACCATATACAGAATGAGATCGCGCAGACGGCACGAATATCCCCACTCATTGTCATACCAGGCGACCACCTTCACCATGCTCCCTTCAAGAACGCTGGTAAGCGCGGCATCCACAATGGAGGAATGCGGATTCCCCTTGAAATCGATGGACACCAGCGGCGATTCCTCGAACTGCAGAATTCCTTTGAGCTTCCCCTGTGCGGCCTGTTTTAACGCGGCGTTCACATCCGCGGCCGTGGTTTTCTTTGAGACTTCTGCAACAAAATCCACAACCGATACGTTTGGCGTGGGTACGCGGAGGGACATCCCATCGAGCTTTCCTTTCAGTTCCGGGATTACGAGCGATACAGCCTTGGCTGCTCCGGTTGTTGTCGGGATGATCGAAAGCGCGGCTGCCCGGGCCCTGCGCAGGTCTTTATGGGGTAAATCCAGAAGTTTCTGATCGTTGGTATATGAGTGAATCGTGTTCATCAGGCCGTGTACTATGCCGAAGTTTTCATGAATCACTTTTACCACCGGGGCAAGACAATTGGTGGTGCATGACGCATTTGAAACGATTTGATGTTTCGCCGGGTCGTAGCTGTCTTCATTCACACCAAGCACAAAGGTGGCATCGGGGTCCTTAGCCGGAGCGGAAATGACGACTTTTTTCGCACCTGCGGACAGGTGTTTGCCGGCACTCGCCTTGTCAAGGAACCGGCCCGTGGATTCTACAACGACATCGACTTTCAGTTCCTTCCAGGGCAGTTCCGCCGGATCATTCTTGGCCACAACCTTCACTTCCTTGCCGCCGACAATAAGCTTCCCCTCTCCCGCCACGACCTCTGCCGGAAATTCTCCAAAGACGGAATCGTATTTCAATAAGTGCGCAAGCGTCTGCGCATCGGTAATATCGTTGACCGCCACAATTTCTATATCCTTGTTGCCCTGTGAGGCACGGAAAATGTTCCTCCCGATCCTTCCAAATCCGTTGATTGCAACATTCACAGCCATGGCTCCCTCCTTCAAAAATGTAAAGTATTACGTCAGCAAAACATGCTGCAAAACCGCCTTGTCCGGGCAATAAGTCCGGAGCCTGCATGTCTTTTTAATTCACAAACGAACATTCTCTCCTAGTCCAATTTGTGCATAACCAGTCCCGTTACAAGTTTGGGATAGAAATAGGTGGCTTTCTGAGGCATGCATTCACCTGCCAATGCAATGCTCTTCACTTCTTCCACCTTGGTCGGGTTCATCAAGAAAACAACGTCGGCCGATCCATCGGAAACACGATCAACAGCCTCCCGTGCGTCCTTGATGTATTCGATATTGCGTCCCAGTTTGTGGGTATCCATCCTGATGCCCATCAGCATATCAATAATCAGATGATGCAGGATGGAAACATCCAATCTCCTGTATGCCGGTGATTTGTCTGAGAGAATCGCATCCATAACCGATTCATTCCGCAGCGTCAGAAGATAATAACTGTTTTTCCCCTTGATCCGCATGCCGAATATATGAGCATGGCCGGCACGGTGTTTCATGGTATCCAGGATTGTTTCCATATCCTTGGTTTCCGTCTTCCCGGTAAAGTCAATGCGTTCAATGCCGAAGTACTCTTTGAGACTGTCTATAAATCGGTGCGGTTCAAAATTCTGCAGGTTGAATACCGCACGGTGCGCAGGAAGGATGGTAATTCCCGGGTCTTCAAGCCCGGCCAGGAACATAGCCGTATAGTCATATAGTTCTTCTCCGCTTGCTGTTCCTGATGCTTCGCGGCGCTCGTTCCTGTACTTAAGCGCTGTATCGTAGCGATGGTGTCCATCGGCTATGTAAAGATGCTTGTCAGCCATTTCACGGACAATACGTCCTACGAGATTCGTATCGGTTACCGACCAGATACGGTGTATCACCGAGTCGCTGCTTATTACTTCTTTCATTGGAGCCCCGCCGACATCCGCGAGTATCCCTGTAATTGTCCCCTGCGGGTCTGAAAAGAGAGCGTAGATTTGGCTGAAGCCGAACCTGCACGCACGCAGGAGGTTCAGCCGGTCAGTCTTCGGCCCGGAGAGTGTTGTTTCATGTGGTTTGATAGTGCCTTCCTGATAATCTTCAACCTTGACTCTGCATACAAATCCGCGCAGTCTTTTCGGTATTTTGCCTGCAACATATTCCATTTCGTAAATATACAGTGCCGGCACCTGCTCCTGATGTAAAATATCTTCTTTGAGCCACTCGTCTAAAAGGGCCGAGGCGCGAGTATAGCGGTTGTCCGTATCCGTGTCTGTGGGATTCTCCTGGCCGTATTCGAGCCGTACAATATTATAGGGGCTTTTCCTGTATAGTTCTTTCTGTCCGGACGGAGAAATGATGTCATAGGGCGGGCAAACAAGATCCGCCATCACGCCCGCTTTTTCCTTGTTATAAAGAACCCCTCGAAAAGGAGCTATTTTCGCCATATATTAATTTCCCATAGAAAAAATTAGAAAAATTTCAAAGCACTTAGCGCGTGGTACGTGTAGAGCGGCGTTTCGGCTGCAGAAATTATTATGATGTCCCGGAAAGCCTCTTGCATCATACTAATTCCTTGTAAAGACAGCGTATCTGGAAAATAATCCTTTAAAAAGTCTTGTTATAGCATAGCGCTCATTTTATTGTCAATACTTTTTGTGCCTGACATAAAAGGTTGCTATGATTAACAAGCATATCAAGGTTCTTTATATTGCGTCAAACCGGATTTTTTACCTTCTAGGCCGATCAGCTTTCTGAAAAAATCCTACTGTTTTACAGTGCGTTAGATTTTTATTAAAGGCTTGCTCTACCCGGCGTTTGGGAAAAACAGCCCGATAATACTATATTCAGCATGAATATCTTCTGAAAGCTTAGGTGTTTTTTCCGGCAATTGGTTGATAATGAAGAAGCATTTTGGCTTCGTGAACATCTTTTTGCATTTGCGATACCAGTGATTGGACATCGGGGAATTTTTTTTCTTCACGCAAATACTGGACAAAAGCAACTTCCATCTGTTTTCCGTACAGATCACCGTCAAAATCAAAAAGGAAAATCTCGATGGAAACAGGCCCCAATTCGAATGTAGGCCTTATCCCGATGGAAGCCACCCCTTGATAGCGGCATGCGTCAACCTGTGCGGTCACGGCATACACGCCATATGCGGGAATTAATTCGTTTTGCGTGCTCAGATTGGCGGTGGGGAACCCAAGCGTATGGCCACGATGTGAACCATGCACAACCGTTCCTTCTATCGTATAATTTCTGCCGAGAAGTTCCGATGCTTCGCGCACTTTTCCACTCGCGATCAGATCGCGGACAGCGGAGCTGCTGGCCACGACACCGTTTACCCGGACTGCATCAACCATGCTTACAAAAAACCCGCATGTTTCCCCTGCCTTCTTCAGGGCTTCTATTCCACCTTCCCGTCTTTTGCCGAAAGCATAGTCATATCCGACGTATACTTCCTTTACCCCTAGTTGCTCATGCAGGATTTTTTGCGCAAAATCCTCCGGACTTTGTTCGGAAAAGACGCGGGTAAATTCCGCACAAATAACAACGTCAATTCCGGCATCGGCAAACAGGTTCATCTTGCTCGGAAACGTGTTTAACAGCTTGGGAGCCCGATCTGGAGCAAGTACTTTAAGCGGATGGGGTTCGAATGTAAAAACAATGCTGGTACCGTGGATTTCCCGCGCACGCGATACGATTTTCCTGAATAGCGCCTGATGGCCAAGATGGACGCCGTCAAAGTTTCCGAGCGTAAGCACGGGATTCTGAAATTTTTCCGTAAGACTTTTTAAGTCCCTGATAATCTTCATAGGAGCTGAAATAATCTCATAGTGAGACAAAATTGTCAACGTCGGTTTCGGGTTGCGGCTGTATTCAATCATGCCGTACCGAGTGGAGCCCCCTCCGGGAGGCTCCTTCGATAAACGCGACCTCCCGCGACTTACTGCATTCCTCCCCTGGCAGGAGCCAGGGGATTCCATATCGCAGGGATTAATGGTTGAATATAGACTTTTCTTATGGTATAGTAACAAAAATCGGAATTTATTCTTTTCTTTATCTGTATCTATCTGCATTGCCTGCGGTAATTATCACGCCTGCCCAAACCTGCCTGATGCCCGGTTTGTGTAAAACGCGATAGGGGGAGATTTGAACTCTCAGAAAAAACTAAAACCACTCACTGTAAAAGGAAAAAGAATCTCTGTTCCGATCATACAAGGTGGCATGGGGGTAGGTGTGTCACTGCACCCACTGGCAAAAGCAGTTGCCCAGGAAGGCGGACTCGGAATTATTTCCAGCGCTTGCCTTGACAGGCTTGTTTCAAAAAGAAACGGCAAGAAAACAAGCACCTATGAAGCCGCCTATGAAGAAATTTCTCTTTCCAAAGTCAGAGAAGGGTTCGTTGGCATTAACATCATGGCTGCTCTTGTCCGTGATTATAGCGATTCAGTAAAAGGAGCCCTCGATGCCGGGGCTGATGCAATTATTTCCGGAGCAGGACTTCCTCTGGGCCTTCCGGCCATACAGCCGCCGAAAGAAACGGCCCTCATTCCGATTGTTTCATCTGCACGCGCGCTGGATATCATCTGCAAAAAATGGGAGAAGCTGGGGTACCGGCCGGACGCAGTAGTTTTGGAAGGGCCGCTTGCAGGCGGGCATCTGGGTTTTCGGATCGACCAGGTTGATCTGGAATCCAACCGTCTTGAAAATCTTCTTCCACCGGTAAAAGATCTGGCGCTAAAGTGTGGCGATTTTCCCGTGATTGTTGCAGGAGGAATTTATTCACACGATGATATCGTGCGATTCATGGAGCTGGGGGCAGACGGCGTTCAAATGGGGACCCGCTTTCTTGCAACCGAGGAAAGCAGCGCAACTCCTGCGTATAAACAGGCTGTCGTTAATGCAACGGAAGCGGACATCGTCGTTGCACATCGGCCGGGATCACCCTGCGGCCTGCCCTTCCGCGTAATTAAACAGTCCCCAATGTATGTCTCCGCTCTTAAACGGCTGCGCGCACCCAAATGTGATAAAGGCTATGTGCTTTTGAAAGATGCCGAAGGCAATTTCACGATCTGCCCTGCAAAAGAGAGCAACGAAAGCCACTTCTGCATCTGCAACGGTTTGCTGAGCTCAGGCGGCTATAATACGGACAAGGAAGAAGCCCTCTACACGGTCGGAACCAGCGCTGCGCGCATTGATCAGGTCCTCTCTGTCAAGGCGCTTATGGCTGAATTGGCAGACGGCACTGAATAGCTGCGCTTCTGTCCGGCAACCCGGAACCTGGTGATTCGTATTTACTCCCCTACTATTTTCCCCGCCAGTTTTTCTAAAACCTGCACAAGTGCGGAATTGTCAAGATCACCACAGCCTTGTCCTGACAGTGAATTATAGAATTCCTGCGCAATCGCGGTTGAAGGAACGCTGACTCCCATGCTGCGCGCTGTTTGCAGAACAAGATTGAGATCCTTTTGCTGGAGACTTATTTTAAACCCGGGTACAAAGTTCCTGTCAATCATCCGTTTGCCGTGAACATCGAGAATGCGGCTCTGTGCAGCTCCGCCCAGCAACGCCTGCCGCACCTTTGACGGATCCACTCCTGCTTTTGATGCAAAGACAAGCGCCTCGCTCACTCCTTCCAGCGTGGCAGCAACAAGGATCTGGTTTGCCAGTTTGCAGGTCTGGCCCGCGCCGTTTGTTCCGATATAAATAATATTTTTCCCCATCAGATCAAAATACGGCTTCACGCGTTCAAATACCGATGCTTCTCCTCCCACCATAATGGAAAGGGTGGCCTGCTCCGCTCCCGCCTGTCCGCCGGAGACCGGCGCATCGAGCATTTGGACTTTCCTGGCGGACAAACGCTTTGCAAAATCCTTTGTTGCGACCGGTGAAATTGTGCTCATATCAACAACAACGGACCCGGGTTTGAGCCCATCGAACAGCCCGTCAGGGCCGAAAATTACTTTTTCCACATCCGGCGTGTCCGAGACCATGGTAAATACTAGATCGGATTTCTCAGCAACTTCACGGCCGGACTTGCACACAACAAAGTTTTTTACGCCCAGCTCCTGGGCTGTTTTTGGTGTGCGGTTAAAAACATGCACGGTATGGCCTGTTGCCGCCAGATGTCCCGCCATAGGTTTGCCCATTATTCCGAGACCTACAAAACCCAAGTTGGCCATTTTGTTTCTCCTTTTTTTCTGTTCAGATGTGCAAAAAATTTTTCCTTTTGGTTGTAAGGCAGTTTATTAGCTTGATGATAGGATAGGGAAACCAGGAATATACTTCCGCGGATATATCAAGTTCAGGCATGAGCAGACACAGCAACATTCTCTCTGCGTCTGCTCATGCAGACTAATGTATTATCGTTCGAGATATATATCTACCGCATACTTTAAGCCATATTCACTGTTGTACGCAGGATCATCTTTCATTCTTCTTATATAATCAATCGCTTCAGAGGTGTCAATATCGCCGATTGCTTTGAGAACCATAACTTTGTCAATCCCATCCAGCTCAGTGTATTTCTTCTTAAGGAACACAAACTGGTCCTGAGCCCCAAGGGTCCCGATGCCGGAAAACGCGCATGCCCTGGCAAACCGATCTTCAACTGCGGCAAACGCAATCAGGGATTTTACTGCGTTCGGATTATTCGAATTCCCCAGTTCGAGCATTAGCCGGTATGCATCATCGTCCTGTGATTTTATCTTTTTCTGAGCGCGAAGCTGTATTTCGCTGATTTTAGAGTCGCTTGCTGAATATTGAAGCGCATATCGGTTTATCTTCGATGCAACATCCTTTACCAAAATAGACATGGGTATATTATAGACTGCATCTTCAATTTCCTTTAGCCCGCCTCCGTATACTTTTCCATTAAAGAAGTATGAGCGAATTCCATAAGTCTTGCCCCCTGAGGCAAGCTCCCCAAGAAAAGAATGGTATGATTCCCAAGGGGTCAGCCAGGCAACTAAACGGCTGGTAATCTGATATCGTTTAATGGTGAGAACCACATCAGCTGTTATGGATGAGTTTTTGTCTACAACTTTCACAGGGATATCGCGTGCTGCGAACTCCTTCTCTAATGCCTGTGAAAACCATGCAATCGGATCTGTGGCATTCACCAGGGTGACCTGCGCAGCCGATAAACTGGCCATCTCTGTGTGAAACGTTTTATTCGTTCGTTGATCGACGATTTTCAATACAACCGGCTTTTTCTGGCCGACGTCATACTTGATATTGGATACAAGCGGTTCATTGATCGTGAACGTATATTTCGGAGTCATGGAAGAGCATCCTGCCATCAGGCCGACAAGCGCTGTGATGAGTAGAAGTCTAAAAAGAACTGCTCTCATAACAAACCTCCTTTTTGTCAACGCAGAAATTATTGCAGTCATCAGCGCAGCCATTGCACAGCGGAGCCGATACAATGCCCTGTGGTCAGGCTGTCATTTCAAGATTATTGAAGAAATAGGTGATTTCAAACGCAGCAGTCTCCGGCGCATCAGAGCCATGAACACTGTTTTTTTCAAGATTAACCGCAAACTCTTTCCGGATCGTGCCGGGATCGGCTTTTGCAGGGTTCGTGGCCCCCATAAGCTTTCGCCATGCGGCAATGGCATCATTCTTCTCAAGCACCATGGCGATGCACGGCCCTGAAGACATGTACTCCGTCAAGTCGTGGAAAAAAGGCTTGTCCTTGTGCACGGCATAAAAACCTCCGGCCTGTTTTTTGGTGAGCCAGAGTTTCTTCATGGCAACGACGGTAAAACCGTTTTCTTCAATTTTTGAAATAATTTTTCCCGTGATGCTCCTGCTGACTGCATCCGGCTTGATAATGCCGAAGGTCCTCTCCATAAACAATCCTCCTCGATATTCTTTGAAGTGATAACGAGATTAACTATATTCATTATTCAAAAAAAAGTAAAGTGAATATTCACGGCGCGGCGAATCCCTGTGTGATCCTGCGCACATGCGGAAGACACTCCTCTATGCGGAACTGTTCTTCATGACTCTTGACGAACAAAGAGCGTCTGGTTATAGTAGCAATATCTAAGGAGGGACCGTCTCCATGACATTCGTGTGGAAAAACGGAAAACCGCTGCACCGTGTCTGTGCAAAAACCGGAAAATTTCTGCTGATTATTCTGTTCCTGGCGGATATGGCCGGTTGCTCAATTTTGGTTACGACAATCGACACCATGCACAATCAGCCGCTTGCTTCCGGCGCGCCACCTCAAAAGACCCGCGCGGTTGAAACCATAACGACCGCCGAATTGCCGGATGGTATTTTTATCGGGATCGCGCTTTCCGGCGGCGGCAGCCGTGCCGCGAATTTTTCGTCTGCCGTTTTGCTTGAACTGGACAAACTGGGCATCCTCAGCAAAGCTACGGCCATATCGGCTGTTTCTGGCAGCGCTCTTCCTGCGGCATATTATGGTCTTTACGGCCACAGCGCACAATACTGGAATCATGATTTCGTGCGCAAACAGCTGGGAAAAGATTTTGAAATACGATGGTTCGGCCGCTGGCTGCTTCCCCAGAACATTCTCCTGTACTGGTATACAAATTTTAACCGCAGTGACATTATGAAGGAAGTGCTGGACGCCAATCTGTTCCACGGCAGGACCTTTGAGGACATGGGCGGCGGCAGGCCCCGCATTCTTATAAATGCCACGACTCTAGCCGAAGGAAAGCGGTTTGTTTTCAGCGAGGAGCGGTTTCAGACTTTGAACTCGAGGCTCGATACGTTTCCTGTGGCAAACGCCGTCATGTCATCGAGCGCCTACCCCGGCGCATTTCACGATATGACGCTCAAAAACCACTTTGCGGGTGACCGCGAAACGTACGAACATATCATTGACGCCGGTCCATCCGACAATCTCGGGACCACCACCCTGCTTGATATGGTGGCGCAACTATACCGCGGCAAGGAAAAGCCCAAGGGATGTTTTTTATTTGTTGTTGACGCATATCCGGCGCGTGTAAACCCTGAACTGAGGCATCTTGTCGACACTCGCCAATTATTCGATTTTTTCTATGCCCGGAATGTATCCGCTGCCTCCGACGCCCTGTTGAGCGCCCGCAGGCTCGATCTGCTGAATCAGCTGAATATATATCCGCTCGAGGCCGGCATTGACCCGTTTCAGCCCAACGTCGGGCCGGATGCCATCATGCCGGATCCGTATGACTACCTTCAGGCTGAATGCGCGGTCTGGCACCTAAGCCTGCAGCGCCTCTACGCTGAGGATTTCGGCGGCAGCGCAGTCAAGAGCGACAGCGCCCTCAAAAAAGAAATCCGGGAACTGGCAGATGTGGTTAATTCAATCCCCACGCGCTATAAGCTGACCGGAGAAGGACCGAGTGATGCCTCCCATCTCAGCACTCACGCCCTGCAGGAACACCTGTTCAGAACAGCGCACCACCTCATTTATCTCGACCAGGGAGAGGATGGGGTCCCGATTTTAACGCGGGTATGCACCTGGTTTGCGCAGAAAGGATTGCGAGATTTAAACTGCAATCCGGAGCTTCAGAAAAACTGACGGCGGCGGAACAAACAGCAGAGAGGAAGCATCCTCCGGCGGTTTAACGCTGAAAATACGATGCCCGCAGATATAGGTTCAACTCCGCGGGTATTTTGCCGCATATTCGCGCGCATAGGCGCAATAATGCTCGGTGGCAGTTTTAATTCGCAATGCATCCGACTCGTTTGCCGGACGGACCACCTTTCCGGGAACTCCCATTACCAAGGACTTCGGCGGAATGATGGTTCCCGGTGCGACGAGCGCTCCGGCTGCAATAACGCTGCCGCGTCCTATGCGGGCGCCGTTCAGCACAATGGCTTTGATGCCGATCAGCACATCATCTTCGATTGTGGCCCCGTGCACAACAGCGCCATGCCCCAGGGTGACCCGTTTGCCCAGAACGCAGGGCGATCCCCGGTCGACGTGCAGGATGCACCCATCCTGCACATTGGTTTGCTCACCGATCACGATCTCGTCCGTATCGGCCCGGACGACCGCACCAAACCACAGGCTTGCTTCGGCCTCAATGGTCACATTTCCGATCACTACAGCACCAGGAGCAACAAATGCCGTTGCGTGTATTTTTTCCGGATGATTCACAATGTCAAATTTAGTATCCACATTCACCTCTGAGCATGTTTAGATGCTTCATCACGCTGCCGCGCACACGCCGCGCATCGCGTGGCACGGGCAGGCAACCAGTCATGGTATTTCTACGGCTGCAGCAACTCAAAACCTGTTGCGGAATCCATGAGCCGTTTTCCCGTGGTTTCCGTCAGCTCCCACAGCACAACTTCCATCACATGCCACGCCGTCACTCCCCGGCGCACGCATCCGGTTATGGTTTTTTCTTCCCGGCCCGCGGCAATGTGCATATGCAAAACCGGCTGTCCTGTTGCGTCGGGGAAAAGAGTGCCGACCCCCGCGATTTCGTGAACATTCTTGAGCATCGTTTCCATGGGAACAACAGGATGAGCACACCTCTGCTCAGGACCCACGACCAGCCTGCTGTCAGCGTCTGCGCCGCCCAGCACGATGAGAGCCGCCGCGTTGATATGCTGTTCGCGGGCAAACAATTCAATACTCTCATGCAGCACATCACCATTTTCCAGCCGCAGTATAAATATGCGTCCTTGTTTTGCCTCTGAAAATTTCATCGGAATGTTCTCCCGCCCGTTCAAAGGATAGGGGTGCGTTTTCAGCAACAAAGGCCGGGGAAAATTCCCCGGCCTCATTCTTTCATGCACCCAATGTCATTCTGCCGTACAATAAAACTCGTACTGCGTGCTACAACGGGTTCAGTGTTCTGTCGATCACGGTTCTTGCCGCCACAAGCGGATCGATAAATGCGCTGTCCATGTCGTGATCGATGTCCCGCTTGTTCGACAAAAACGTGATGCGGTCCTGCATGCGGTGCCGGAGGAACTGAAGATATTCAGGCCGTTTCGATGGTTTGTAGTTTTTGTCGTAGTCCGGACTGAAGAGATCAATGCCATTTGCCGGAAGGAAAAGACCCGGAAAAGACTTCCATTCGCGCCATTCAATCTTCCCCCGCACCACCTGGGTGACAATGCTCAGGGTAAGTTTTTTCGGAATATCGACTTCTTCGCCCGGCAGACCGAAATAGCCCGTATTCATGATATAGCATTCTGTGCCGAGCTTAAAAAGCTTTAAAAATTGGTGACAATCCTCTTCCAATGAATGGACGCGGAAGGGGTTTGCGAACGGTTCTATCACCAGTTTCGCGAGTTCTTCCTTGGGCACATTTTCAACGCCTTTTGCCCGCAGCGTGGCAAGAGAGGCCCCCATTGCCACGGCAAGGCCGTTGTCGGCCACCTTCATGACCGGCGGCAGGGATTGATCTTTTTGAAGCCAGATGAGTTGCTTGGGTCTGCTGCACGAATCGGCCGTAGTAAACATGTCGCGGGATTTAATGCAGCGCCCATTATCGTTTCTGATGTCCTGGCCGACGATCTCGCGCTTTCCGCTCCCGAGGTCCGTCACGGCCACGTTTTGTGCGGAATAAAAATACTTTATGATGGAATCCCGGAATACCACGGAATCGGTCTTGTCGAACAGGCTGGGCTCAAGCGCTACGGTAATATTATCATCCAGGGCGATAAGAAATGCATCATCATGGATAATCGTCACTTTTTCGCTCGGCTTCAGTGTCCCCTCATGGTCGCTGCTGTTCGTAATGGATGACTTCCCCGAACCGGAAAGCCCGAACACGGCGATGGGGGGATGGTTGCCGATGGTTTTAATGCCTCCATGGCATGCTACCATGTTCTGCCTGACGCCGATCGTCCAAGCCAGCGTGAGCGTTCCTTTTTTCCGTTCACCGAAATAGCGAAGCCCGAGGATGGCAATGCAGTTTTCCTCTTCATCGATAATCACAAGCCCGTTCGGAAACTCCGGGTCTGCCCACTGCGGATCGGTCAGCACCAGGATGTCCGGCTCATCAAGTTTTTTTGATTTTTTGTACGCTTCGCTCCAGGGCTTCATCCAAGGTGTAAAATTAAACCCCCAGTCCAGCATGTTCTTCGCATCGGTGGCAGGGCTCAAAAGATGCGCTTTTACCA
This sequence comes from uncultured Nitrospiraceae bacterium, assembly GCA_964586075.1. GTDB lineage: Bacteria > Nitrospirota > UBA9217 > UBA9217 > UBA9217 > JBAZLV01. The sequence continues at coordinate 64,287 of CAZPGZ010000002.1, forward strand.
TAAAATCTTTGTGTATTCCTACAATTGCGTCCAGACACAAACATTCCCGCTTGTTGAGCTGATACGTTACCTCGCTCAGGATGCGCAAAAATTTATCTTTGTCCTTGCCCATCGATCGCACCAGTTTGCGGGCGCGGGCTGTCCTGCCGACAACGCTGCCATCGTTCGAAACGAGCACTTTTGCGTCTTTCGGCAAACCGAACTGGGAAGGTTTGTAAAAAGGATGCGATGTCGCCATCACTTCCGGCTGCTGAAGTGCCAGTTTATAAAGCTCCCCCATGGTCGTCTTGCGCACCGAGTTCGCAAAAAAAGCGCTTTCGATTGTTGCCCGCCAGGGAGATCTGGGTAACCTGTTCACGGTTGCCATAACTATCCTCCTCGATAATCACAACAGGAAATCTATCCTTAAAAAGGTAGGATGCATTATGCACGATTAAAAAATAAAAGTAAAGGGAAGATTCTGCAAAAACGGGCGGGAATCCTTCTTTCACCAGCAAATATCACGTCTGGTGGCGGCACCAAGTGGGGTTGTTTCCACAGCGTAAGACATGATATAGAGAAGATTTCGTTGTCATCTGCTTTGAATGAAATATGGTACTGCCTCGGCTGTTATGCCGTTTATTCGGTACAGGGTATCGCAGTTTATTGGTCCTAATAGCCTTATGTTGCCTGTTTCTCACCCCGCAACAGGCAACATGATAAGCGGCATCAGATACCGAGTGATATTGAATTGAGAAGAAGTAAACGCTTACATCTGCACAACGCACTCTTCTTCGGAAAGCTTTGCTTTTCCCGCGTTTTTCTCAATCACAAAGAGGAGCTGGCCTTCCTGGACCGTGTCGTTCAGCTTAACACAAACTTCTGCGATATGGCCGTCAATGGGCGCAAGAATCACGTTTTCCATTTTCATCGCCTCAAGATTCGCGATCTCTTCTCCCTTACGCACGATGTCGCCCACCTTGACCGCGCCGCGCGCCGCGTTGCCGATTCTCCAGACACTGCCGTTGATCGGCGCCCCGACGTCAAGCGGTCCTTTCGCCATCCGGATCTCGGATTTCTTTGCCCGGGGCGTCTCAACAAGATACACTTTCGTTTTGTTGTTGATCCTCATCACGACATGAATGATGCCCGCGTGCTCCGTGCCGACTGAAACAAGTTCTATGGTGTACGGTTTTCCCCAAAGTTCGAAATCAACCCTGTCCCCCGGCTTGTGCAGGCCCGATCTCCAGACGTTGGTTGGCAGCACCAGCGGTGCTTCGCCAAAGCTCCCCTTGAAGGCAATGAATTCGAGGGAATCTTTCGGATGCATCAGATAAAGAATAAATTCTTCCTCGGTTGCCGCCCTTCCGATTCTGGCGGTCAATTCCTGCCGGATCTTGTCCAAATCATCATCCGGCACAGCCTCAAGCGGGGAAAGCTCTCTTCGCTCCTGTATGCGCACTTTCCATTCATCGTTGAACGTGCTCTGATAGACCCAGTCCGCGGGCCAGCCGCTGGGCAGTTTCCCGTAATCTCCGAGCAGCAGATTTTTAAAATCACCCGGTGCATTCCGGAACAATTGAAGCATTTCTTCCTGCTCGTCCTGACTCAGGGCGGCAAAATTCTGATTTTTTTCTTCAACAAACCGGCTCAGCAGATCAATAATATGGTTGACCCCCGCTTCACCCCGTTCTTTTGCATACCGGTTCACGATCCCGCCGCAGGTCACCCAGGTAATCTGCGAGCCGGGCGTAACATCGAAATACTTTACGATTTTGTTGTACAGCGACATAAACTTCAGGATGGCAGGCATAAGCGGCAGAAACTCGCCCTTGTTCGCCTGTTCGAAAGAACTGGCGAAAGCGCCACCCGGCATTCTGTGATGCGTTACCGTATAGTCAAGCCCTTTGAAGGGAGATTCCGCCCATTCATAATGCCCGATCCATTCCCTGACTTTTTGCACGGCCGCTTCCGCTTCCGGCAGGTTGAGATGCACCGGAATTCCAGCCTCCCGAAATATCGCGTTCACAGCGAGCACCGGTGAATGTCCGTAAAACCGAACGAGAGAATCCTCTTCAACATCGAAAATCATCGCTCCGGCACGCGCTGCCGAAAGGAACGCCGGAATCGCAAGGCCGTCCGTAATGTGCCGGTGATAATTGATGACCACGTCCGGATACGCTTGTTTGATCGCATCTACCAGGTTGCCGACCCGGCAGACATCGCCCACACCCGCCATGTCCTTAATGCACAGCACGATTTCATCGGTGCCCCCGCAAAGGCTGACGATGTCCCGCACGACGCCGAGGTAATACTCGTTGGTCGCCCAGTCCGCCACCGTGAACGCTATGGTCGGTTCGAAGAGCTTTCCACGCTTCATCACCACTTCCGCCACGGTGCGCATGTTGCGCACGTCGTTCAGGAACGAGAAGCAGCGCCATACATCAATGTCCACCTGTGAGACCACGTGTTCGATGACGTTTTTCGGATAGGGGCGATACCCCCACAGGTTCGTCTCCCGGATAAGGGTCTGTTGCAGCACATTCGGCATGTGCGTCCGGAAAATGGCAGTCTCTTCAAAAGGGCTTTCTTTTCTGCTCATGATGCCCACATGCCAGCGGGCGCCGCCGTGGCACTCCGCGCTGAACAACCCCATGTTGTTGTAATGGGTGGCAAGGGTTTTTAAATCGTAGCTCCGGATCCGGCTTTTAAAATCGGACTGGCTGGCGTCCCGCATGCTGACCGATGTGAACGACACGCACTTGAGAGAACGGACCGCCTTGACAATTTCCCGGGCCGACATCCCCGGTTTCACAAAGATGGGATTTTTCATCGTGTTCCTCACATCCAATCCTGAGGTCCTTGCGCGGATATCTCAGCAACATATCGCGCAATTTTCAGGACTTCGTCTTCGCTGCTCTTTTCGGGGAACATGGCTATCAATTCTCCCATATGTTCCTCAATAAACCGGGTGGAAAACTCGCCGGAAATAAACTGGGGGTGCCGGATAATGCTGTGCAGCAGTGGGGCCAGGGTATGAATTCCTTCCACTCGAAGCCCCCGGCTCATGGAGCGGTCCATGGCTTGTATCGCTTCTTTGCGGTCCGGGCCCGTAGTCATAAGCAGCATGAACAGGGAGTCATAATACGGCGGGATATCAGCCCCCTCATATACTCCGGATGCCACGCGAACGCCCGGCCCGACGGGGATCTCAAGCCTCGTAATGGTGCCGAAGGACGGGCTGAAAGTCCGCGGATGCTCGGCATTCAGACGCACTTCCAACGCCCACCGGTTGCGATGCACGTCAGACTGCTTGAACGGCAGTTTCTTTCCCATGGCGACATCAAGCATGATCCCGACAATATCCATGCCGATCGTCAGCTCGGTGATGCCATGCTCCACCTGCAGCCGGGTATTGACCTCGATGAAATAAAATTTTCTCGTTGCCGAATCAAACAGAAATTCGACGGTGCCTGCCGACGTGTATCCGATTTCCTTCATAAGCCGCACCGCAGTGGAGCAGATTTCCTGGCGGAGTCCGTCATCGAGCGTGGGCGAAGGCGCTTCTTCGATGATTTTCTGGTTTCTCCTCTGGATGGTGCATTCCCGCTCAAAGAGATGCGCTACATTTCCATGCGTGTCGGCGACAATCTGAACCTCAATATGCCGTCCGCGCTCTATGTATTTTTCCACCAGAACAGTTTCAGAACCGAAAGATTTCTTAGCCTCCGACCGTGCCTGGGTAAGGGCCTGTTCTATCTGTCCCTTTTGCTCAACCTTGACCATGCCTTTCCCGCCGCCGCCTGCCGCGGCCTTGATCATAATGGGAAAGGAGATTTTTTCCTGCTGCATCCATTGTTCAATCTGTTCTCCGGTCGTGACATCGCTGATCCCCGGGATGGTGGGGACATGGGCTTTCTGGGCAAGCAGCTTGGCCTGAATTTTGTCCCCCATCTTGTGGATTACTTCAGGAGACGGCCCGATCCACGTCAGTCCCGCATCAATGACCCGCTGCGCAAACGCATCGTTCTCGGAAAGGAAGCCCCATCCCGGATGGATTGCATCGGCCTTGCTGCGGAGCGCCGCCTCGATAATTTTGTCCATGTTCAGATAGGACTCGACAGGCGGCGCTTCCCCGATGTGCACGGCGCTGTCCGCGAAAAACACGTGGTGCGCAAGCCTGTCGGGAGTGCTGTAAACAGCAGTGGTCGGAATTTTTCTGTCTCTGCACGTATGCATGATCCGTACAGCGGGAACGCCGCGATTGGCGATAAGAACTTTTTTTATAGTTTTGCTCATGATAGGGATTGCCCTTCTCTGCCATCCGATATTCCCGTTTTATGCGGGAAATTGAATAGTTGCTGAAAAACCGTGTTTTGTCAAGAAAAGATTTTGCGGATCAGGCGGTCACACAGATCCTTGGGCGATCATTTCTTCGGCGTGTTTTAAAGTTGCTTCCGTGATGGTCTTGCCGCCAAGCATGCGCGCGATCTCATCCACTCGATCCTTCCTGCCCAGCAAGCGTACCTCGGTGTGTGTGCGGTCCTTCTTTACAAATTTCATTACCCCGTAATGGCTTGATGCCATACTCGCGATCTGGGGCAGGTGCGTAATGCAGAAAACCTGACGGTTCGACGCGACACGCTTCAGTTTTTTCCCGACTTCTTCTGCGACAGCGCCCCCGATTCCGGCATCCACCTCGTCAAAAACCAGGGTGGGTATTCCGTCACCCTCCACGAGAATGGTTTTGAGGGCGAGCATGATGCGGGAAAGCTCTCCTCCTGAGGCGATTTTCGCAAGCGGCTTCGGGTCCTCCCCCGGGTTCGGCGCGATAAGAAATTCCACCCGGTCCGCGCCGCGCGGCCCGAGCGCGTGACCGTCAAGCGTATCGTCACCCGGTCCCTGCGTGATTGCGATGTTCAGTCTTGTGTTCTTCATACCAAGTTGGGCAAGTTCTGCACCAACTTTTTTCTCAAGATCCCGCGCTGCAGCCGTGCGGCGTTGCGTAAGCTCCTGCGCCATGCCGGTCAACCCGGCCTTCGCTGTCCGGATATCCGATTTCAATTGTTCAATCTGCTCGGTGCTGCGCTCCATTCGCTCAAGTTCGGCGGCTGCCTTTTTACTAAAGGCAATGACGTCCTCGACGGTAGCTGCGTATTTTCTTTTGAGTTTTTGAATCAGATCCAGCCGGTCTCCGATCATCTCCAAACGGTCGGGATCAAACTCCACCCGGTCCGCATACGAAGAAACTTCGCGCGCTGCTTCCTCAATCTGCGCGCGGCCTGCTTCGCAGAGTTCAAGAACCGGAGCAAGGCGGGCGTCAATCGCGGCAATCTCCCGAAGACTGGTCATCGCCTTCTTCAAACAGGCCAGGGCCGATTCATCGGACGCATAGAGCGCCTCGTCCGTGGCGCGGGAAAGGCCGGCGAGCTTTTCCGAATTTGCCAGCACTTTCTGCTCCAGGGCGAGTTGCTCGTCTTCACCGGGTTTGAGCGCTGCGGCTTCGATTTCGTTTTTCTGGTATCGCAGCATGTCTTCCCGCTGCGCGCGGTCCCGGTCGCCAGCTTCCAGTCCGGCAAGCTCTGCCCGAAGGTCTTGCAGCCGGTAGTAGGCAGCAGCCAGTGTCTCCCGGAGAGGCGCAAGCCCGCCAAAAGAATCAAGCATCGCCATCTGCCGTTCAAGGGAAAGCAATGATTGGTGTTCGTGCTGGCCGTGAATGTCGGCCAGGATTGACCCCAGAGCCGCAAGCGTTGCAAGCGTTGCCATGCTCCCGTTGATATAGACCTTGTTTTTTCCTGAAGCTGAAAGCACCCGGCGTACAATGAGGTCTTCCTGGGGATCCGCGGCAATCCCCTGCTCTGCAAGTAGATCACGGATTTCCCCGGCAACGGCCCGGTTCAGCTCAAATGCCGCTTCGACTACCGACTCCGGACACCCGGTGCGTATAAGGTCGGCGCTTGCGCGCTCTCCCAGCACAAGGTTGAGAGCGTCCACAACAATGGATTTCCCCGCACCGGTCTCTCCGGTGAACACGTTCAGCCCGGGCGTAAACGACACCCCCAGTTCTTCAATAATGGCAAAGTTTTTTATATTCAGCTCTTTCAGCATAATATTCCAGGCCTTGTTCAAAAACCCGCAGAAACGCAGTGTGCTGTCCTTGTCCCTTGCAGGTGTTCAGATTTATTCCGCTGCTTTTGATTTTTCGAGCGCAAAACGTTCCTGTGCGGACTTGCCCCGTCCACCCGCTTTTCGAAAATAGTCTTTCGCCTGTTTCTTCTTTCCCATGCGGTCGCATACTCTGCCGGCCCAATAGTAGGCGGTGCTGACCCACATGCCGGAATCGGGATAGTGTTCGGGAATTTTCAAAAATTCGTCCAGCGCTTCAGCGTCTTTTCCCATTAAAAGCGTGCTGAATCCGATCCAGTACTGAGTGGCCGGCCGGCCGGTCTCATCCTGCTCGGTGAGAGCCTTGCGATACGATTCCCGTGCATTTCGATAGTCTTCAAGCCGGAAATAGCAGTCTGCTATTCGCGTATGAAGGACGCTAGTCGGGACGCCGCGGGGAGGAGCGGCAAGCAGAGACTGATACAGGGTGATCGCCTTCGAATAATTTCCAGCGGTAAACAGCTTGTTAGCCTTGTGGTATTCCTGAACGGCAGTAGCAGCGTGCGATAAATCATGCAGAAAAAACAGCACACTCAAAATAATGACAAAATACAAGCACCTTTTCATGCTTTCCCCTGGCAACAATGAACCTCTGCTCTTTTCCACTCCTGCTGCATGCTGCGCTGCTTTAATTCTGCCCCTCACTCCTTAACTTCTTTGATATAATCGCCAAGGACCATGTCTTTATACCCTTTGCCCTGCGGAATCACCGGATAAACGCCTTCATCCCGGTCGGTGATGACTTCGAGAAAGCAGGGGCCTTCCGCAGCCAGAAATTCTTTGAGGGAAGGTTCCAAATCTTCATGCTTCCGGATTTTGCGGCACCATTGGAAACCGCATTCTTTGGCAATATTCGCAAAGTTCGCGTCAAAGTCACGCTCTGTTGCGGTAAACTGGCGGTCATAAAACACCGCCTGAATGGTCCGCACCATGCCGTCCGCCCTGTTGTTCAGGAGGAGCACTTTTATGGGAATCCCGAGGGCCCCGATGGTATGGATCTCACCCATGTTCATTTTGATGCTGCTGTCTCCATCAATGGCGATCACCCGTGACGTGGGATTTGCGAAATGCACGCCTATGGCAACAGGCAGGGAAAAACCCATGGACCCAAAAGCTCCGGCGGTCATAAACGATTTCGGACGCGCCGTCTTCAGATATTGAGCGGCAAGCATCTGGTGATTGCCGACCCCCGTCGTGATCTTGGTATCCTCCGTCATGTTCTGCGACAGAAGATCCATAACCTCCGCAGCCTGAATATCCGCTGCGTGTCTGTTGTAGTTGAGCGGAAACCGCCGTTTCAGGGAGGCGGTACACTTCTGCCATTCGCCGATATCCAGCTTGATCTGGTTTTTTTGTGCGTATTCTATCAAATCTTCGAGGACCGTGCTCGCATCGCCAATGAAGGAAAACTTCGGGTTGCGGGTCACCCGCACTTCCTGCACTTTCTCCGCATTAATGTCGATATAGGCAATTTCCGCCTTGAGGCCGGACTCACCAACCTTCTGGACCACCCGGTCATTCCACCTGACGCCCAGCGCGACGAACAGGTCCGTCTCCTGAATGGCCATGTTGGCATACGGAGTACCGAACATGCCGAGCATGCCGAGGGACGTCTCGAGCGATTCATCAAGAATGCCTTTTCCCATGAGGCTGTTGATGGAGGGGATATTGAACATCCGGTCAAATGCACGGATCTTATCGCTGGCTTTCCGGGAATTAAGTCCGCCGCCGATATACAGAAGCGGGCGCTTGGAGTTCTTGAGCAGGTCGAAAAATTTTCTGCACTGGTGTCCGCCCAGATGCGTCTCCTGATCGTATTTTAAACGGTACCGTTCAATATCTAGGGCGCGATAAATACCCTTCTTGCGCTGAACATCGTAGGGGAAATCGATGACGACTGGGCCTGGTTTGCCGGATTTTGCGAAAAAGTATGCGTCTTTGATCGTTTCCTCTATGTTAGAGCTGTCGTTAATCAACAAAACTTTCTTCGTGGCCATGGCAAAAACTTCTTTTACATTAACATGTTGAAACTCGTCGGTGTCAAGCCTGCTTTGCAAAACCTGTCCCGCAAAAACAAGCAACGGAATCGAATCCGCGTGTGAATCCGCAACCGCCGTGAGTGTGTTGGTGATCGCCGGGCCTGAAGTCACGATGGTAACGCCGACTTTGTCGCCAGCCCGGGAGTAGCCGGCGGCGCTGAAAGCGCATGCCTGTTCATTGGAGTTGACTGTCAGCGCAATGGAGCTCTGTCCCAAAGCATGGTACACCGGAAGTATGGTTGCGCCGGTATAGCCGAAAACATGCGTCACTCCCAGATCTTCAAGACTTTTGACCATGATCTCTGCGCCGTTCATTTCCTTCTGCACTGCAACCTCCTTCAGGCCCTCGTTCCCCCGGAGCGTGGCCTGAAATATTGTGGTTTTATATTCAGAGAGAGAATATCGGTTTTTCCACCGAATATCTGCTGTTTTTCAATCTCTGTAAAATTTTAAATATTATACCATAATGTCTGTAGCTGCCAAGTATTTTTATCCGGCCGTGGAAGTATATTGTCTAAGAAGTCATGCTTAATCCGGTATTTTCTCTTGACGATTTTTTTTATGGTGAGTATTATAACACGAAGTCTCGCTGGATTCCTGAGAGAGCCCTCCATGCCTGTTTTACCATTCAACCTTCGCTCTGTAGGGTGCATGTTTCATTGGCATTTCTCGCGGTCACCTGGAGAACAGGCATTATTGATTCAACCCGATAAATCGCACAAGAGCGGAGTGGCATCTTTCTCGCCGGGAAAGGATTTTTGTGAAAAGGATTGAAGAACTGCAAAACAAACTGCCTGTATACCCTGCAATCCAGGAGCGGGAAGAATATGTGCACACCGCTATTCTTGTCCTCTTGGCTTTTCTCAACGGAGAATACCATTTTGTATTTCAAAAAAGAGGACCGAACATCCGGCAGGGCGGGGAAATATGTTTCCCCGGCGGTGTTTATCATCGACAGGACGGCACCTATGAGCAAGCTGCGGTCAGGGAAACCGTGGAGGAAATGGGCATTCCTGCTGAAAAGATAAAGGTCATCGGACCTCTTGATACCATGGTGGCTCCCTTGGGAGTCGTGGTCAACGCCTTCGTCGGAATCGCGGATATCAATGATCTTGATGAAATCGTTCCCAATCGGGACGAAGTGGCGCATGTTTTCAGCGTTCCGGTCTCGTTTTTTGAAACACATGCGCCTCGGAAATACGAGGCAATGCTGAATGTCCATCCCACTGTTGTAGATGAAGCAACGGGAAAAGAAATTGTTTTGTTCCCTGCCAGAGAACTGGGGTTGCCGGAAAAATACTGGAAATCCTGGGGTGGTGTTAAATACGTCATTCATTTTTATACTGTCGAGCAGGGCCCCATATGGGGAATAACCGCGCGATTTATCGTTGATATCGTCGACAAGTTGAAGCGGTAAATTGCATCCGGCGGCTGTTTACCTTTTACCGCGTGCGTTCTGATTCGATTGCTCTCCTTTCTCTGTTTCAGATAACATAGCTTTATCAACACAGAGGCGGACACCGTGACTACCTGGAAACTGCTCAGAACGGGTGCCAACTTCGGCGCCTATAACATGGCCGTGGACGAGGAACTGCTTGCGCGTGCCCAGGCAGGCGAGCAAACCCCGGTACTCCGCTTCTACGCGTGGAATCCACCTGCAGTATCGCTTGGCCGTTTCCAAAAAGCTGAGACGGCTGTCAACCTTGAAGCGTGTAAAAAGCGAGGCATTGACGTCATCCGTCGAATCACCGGCGGCAGAGCAGTGTTCCATTGTCATGAGTTGACATACAGCATTATTGCCCGCACCGACAATTCCCTTTTCCCTCCCTCTGTTCTCGGGACATATAAAATTATTGCATCGTGTTTGATTGCCGGGCTCCGCAATCTCGGCATCTCCGCGGAAGCAGTCTCACACAACAGCATGCTTGCGGATTTAGTAAAAAAAAGGCCCAAAAATCCTGCATGTTTTTCCTCTCCTTCGTGGCATGAAATCATGGTCGGGAACAAAAAAATCATCGGGAGTGCGCAGCGGAGGCTCTCGGGCGCTTTTCTTCAGCACGGCTCTGTTTTGATCGATTTCGACCCCCGCCTCGAAGCCGAGATAATCCCCGGCGCAGGCACCGGTGACCTGGCCACATCAGTCAATCAGGTGCTTTCGCGTAAGGTGCCGAGCGAAGAGATCATTGATGCTGTGCTCAAGGGTTTCAGCAGCGAACTCGGCTTGACTTTCGAAATCTAATCACCCCCTGAGCGCTGCTGCATAAAAAATTGCGCAGTTCCGCCAGGAGAGGAGGCCATCATGAAAAGAATCTTTGCTGTAATATGCGTATTGTTTCTTGCATTGTTTTTGCTGACTGGTTGCACCCTGTTCAGAATTTCTCTGGTTGAAGAAATGCAGCCACTCACGGAGCAAGTAATTTCCGGATATGGGAACGACAAAATCCTCGTCATGGACATCTCGGGCGTCATCAGCGCTGATGAAAACCAGGCTTTTCTCAGCAGCAGAAAACAGCCGGGGACTCTTTCTCTGGTGCGCGAGCAACTGGACCGCGCGCGAAAAGATAAAAATATCAAGGCATTGCTGCTCAGAATCAACAGCCCCGGAGGCGGCGTAACCGCATCGGACATGCTGTACTATGAAATAAAGAAATTCAAAAAAGAAACCGGAATGCCGGTGTTTGCCCATATCATGGACATGGGCACATCAGGCGCATACTATGCTGCCCTGGCAGCCGACCGCATTACGGCCCAGCCGACGAGCATCGTCGGCAGTATCGGCGTGATCATGATCCGTTTTGACGCAACCGGTTTGATGCAAAAAATTGGGCTGCAGGCCTTTGAAATATCATCGGGAGACAAAAAGGGAATGGGTTCACCGTTTCGACAGCTTTCTCCGGAGGAACGTGGTATTTTTCAGTCTGTGGTGAACAGCATGCAGGACCGCTTTGTAAACACCGTGTCGTCCGCACGAAAATTAAGCCGTGATACGGTCACAAAACTTGCCGACGGACGCATCTATACAAGCCAGGAAGCACAGACCGTGGGCCTCATCGATGGTACCACCTATCTTGGTGATGCTCTCGATGAGGTTAAAAAGGCTGCGCATCTCGAACAGGCCTCCGTAGTATTCTATGCACGGCCGGGTGAATACCGTCCCACCATATACTCGGCGAATCTTATCAACATCGACACAGGCGGACTGATGCAGCCCGGAATATCTCTTCTGTACCTCTGGTGGCCGTGAGAGGGGATACGCGCGCCTTCGAACGCTATTCTTCCTTTCATTCCAGTTGACACGGATGTAAACACTATGCTATGGTTATGCAGGTGCCGAGGGAGGAAAAAAACATGAAAAAAAATCCTGCGCTGATTTTGATAGCGGCGGTTCTTGTGATTATGATTGCCACGCCGGCGTTTCCGGCAGAGGAACTTTTTGATTCGGCTGCAGCAGCAAAACACATGGAACAGGGCTTTCTTCTTCTCAAGGCAAAAAAATTCGATGCGGCCGCACGGGAATTTGAAGAAGCTGCCTCGATTAATCCCGATGCTGAGTCCTATTATTATCTTGGCTATGCCTACTATCTCAAAGGAAGATCCGGCGATGGGGACGCACGCCAGAAATCCCGGGAAAATTTTGCCAGAGCGTTCGAAATAGACCCGAATTTTTCTCCAACCAGATACAAAACGACGGAACCCGTGCATCCGGGCGAATCACCCCAAGGTGAAACATCTTCCGAAGCCCAGCCCCCGGCTAACCAGCAGGAACCCTTGAAAACCGGCCCCACGCCGTCCGCAGCAGACCAGCAAACACCGGTCCCGCAACCGGTTGCTCCGCCTGCACAGGCAAAATAAGCTTTTTCCAAAGTAAATAAGAGCGGCAAAGCTCCTCAGGCATAGCGCCCTCGTTCACCCTTTTTGCGCATTCAAAACAATATCCTGAGTAATCTCTTTTTTGATAAAAGCTCTTATAAGAATTCTGTCTTCCTGTTTAATCTGTGCAAACTTCACTCCCATCCCGGATGTATGCAGCGGTCCGCTTCCGGTGTCAAAACTGTACAGGACTGTTCCCTGAATCCGAATCCGTGCCTTGCCCAGAAAAAGAGTCATTGGGAGCTGTGTTCTGACCGGCAGCGGCTTGAACATGCTCACATACATCCCTTCTTCCGACAAGGCCGTTATGCAATCCATCTGCGCGCGTTCCTGCCCGTTCTCTTCCCCAAGCAGGACCGGCAAGCAGGCGCGGAGACGTATGTACCGTCGCGGCTTTTCCTCCGTTGCTTTCTGAACTGCCGCATAGAGCTCAGCCGGATCGAATGGCTTTCTGAGGAAAACGCTGCATCCGCTTTCCTGGCAGGAGTGCTTCAACGACGGATCGGCAGACGCCGTGTAAACAATGACCGGCACTGATGCCATCTTTGGATCTTTTTTGATGCATTTCAGAAATGCAATCCCATCCATGCCTCCCAAGTTGACCTCTGTCAGGATCAGTAACGGGACGGCAAACTTTACTATCTCAAGCACCTCTTCCGCCATGCGGGTTGTATACACACTGTAATCAAGACGCTGAAGAAGCATCCCGGTATAATAAAGAACGGAGGGATCGTCATCGACAATAAAGAGAATGCGTTTTTTCCTGTTGTGGACCAGAGATTCCCAGGTTCGGGAGATAGTGTCCGCCATGAGCAACCCCGCGTCATTTTTTGTGTGAATTGCATGTCATCGTCTCAAGCCGCTCCAGCAGCAGTAAGGCCTCGCTTTGATTTGATCCGCAAAATTCCATGGTCGGCCGGTACGATAAGCAGACGGCAGGGCGTTCAGGCCTGCCGTATAAGCGACAGCGGTTGTCCAGGGTAAGCTGGATACATCTGGCCCCTGCTGATTTTCCTTCGGGCATTCCCGGTATTGGAGAGGAGACCGACGGTGCAATGCAGCACGCGCCGCAGTCTGCACGACAAAGCATTTTTACCTTCCTGAGAAGCGGGGGGCTCGTGATGCGTGAGGGGAGATTTACTGCGTCTAACGAGAGAAGCACAAAGCATCCTTTTTCTTTACGGCCTCCGGCATTTCTTCCGCCAGTCGCATCAAAGGATCGTGCCGCCCATCTGCCCCATCGTAAGGCCTTTGGTAATCGCTCTTTTGATGAAGGACTTGATCAGTCGCTGATCTTCCGGTTTGATTTGGACGAATTTAATTCCCATCCCGGAGGTTTTTAAGGGCCCCTCTTCTCGTTTGAAGCTGTACAATACCATTCCTTCCACTTTGATCTGTGCATCTTCGAGAAAAATCGTGATAGGGATCTGGAGGCCCACCGGTTTGGGCTGCGATGTGCTCACATACATGCCTTGTTCAGATAAGGCAGTTACATAATCGGAGATCACAGTATGGGCGGCAGTTTTGTCGTCGCCGATCATTACATTCAAACAAGTCTGGAGGCGGATAAACTGGCGCGGTGTGGTTTCTGAGGCCTTCTGGATTGCCGCATACAGCATATCGGCATCCACCGGTTTGTGAAAATAAGCCGCACACCCTTCTTCCAGACAGGCGCTCTTTATGGACTGGTCCCTTGAAGAGGTAAGGATGATTACCGGCACCTTGTGCGTTTGCGGATTTCGTTTAAGCGTTTTGAGGAGTTCGAGACCGTTCATTCCCGGCAGGTTCACCTCCGTCAGCACCAGCGCAGGTTCCGCGACATTCACGACCTCGAGTGCGTCTTCCGCGGTCTTTGACGTGTGAATATTGTATTCGAGACGCTGGAGCAGCATGCTGGTATAATACAGGTGCGCCCCTTCACCATCGACAACAACTACGAGGCGCTTCTCGCGTTCCGAGTTCTGAACCACTCCGTTGCTGTGCATATTCACTGCCTCCATTACCAACCTCCTTGCCGGGCAAATAGTGCTACAAAAACCGTCACGCGCTTCGCGCCGCCGTGCTGCCGTACTCGACTATATGGGAAGTCTGATTTTATATCGTATTGCCAGCATTCTCAAGAAAAATGTGACCAGTATGCACGCAAGAACCGCTGCAATTTCGTTCACCATGCCCTGCGTCATCAACAGGTATGCCCAGGCGCCGATAAAGGAACACGTGGCATACAGCTCAGTCCTTTGAAATACATAGGGGATCTCATTGCAAATGGTGTCGCGCATGACCCCACCAAACACTCCGGTGATAACCCCGAGCAGCGACGAAACGAATGCAGTACATCCGGCTTGGTGGGCCACCGAGGCACCCGACGCGCTGAACAACCCCAATCCAAGCGCATCGAGCGCCAGCACGAGCGTGACCGTTCCTTTGCGGTTCAACTTATCTTTCATGATCGCAACCGATATAAGAGATATCAGCAGCAGCAAAATGGCATACTGAGAATGTTCGATCCAGAAGAGCGGATGCCGGTTCAAAATGATGTCCCGCAATGACCCGCCGCCGAAGGCCGTTATCATCGCCACGGCGTAAACACCGATTATATCCATCCCTTTTTTCCGCGCTTCGTAAATTCCGGTGAGCGCAAAAGCGATGATTCCCAGTATTTCAATCGTACTGATAAGCGTGTTCATCAGATAATGTTTTTTCTTTCTTCCCGTTCACCGGGAGCGACCTTAAAACCGAGGATTTGCCATTGTCCGCCATGCCTGATGAGGGATATCTGTATATCGGCAGACCCTTCTTCAAAATCAGCGCTTGCTTCATACAAAGCGGTAATTACAAGGCCGCTTTCAAGAGAAAGCGTTATTTTAGACTCGCCTGCAGCTTCGTAATATTCCTGCAAATCCCCCAGGTCTCGCAGGATATCAAACATCTGCAGCATATCGTCATAGTCGACGGTTGCGTTGAATTCGGGACTGGCGCGTTTTTGAATTTCCCTTACGTCCCAATCCGCTATAATAGCAGGAACAGCAGCGTCTACAAACAACTTGCTCTCTTTGTTCAGATTGTTCACTAGTACGGCGACAGCTGCAACAGCCGCCAGAAAAAGCAAGACCACCGGCAGAAAGATGGAGATTAGCTTTTTCATAGGACTCTGCATAGATATTCGCCCTTCAGATCATGGAAACAGTGGTATTCCGGCAATGGAACGCCCATAATCTTCTGCATAGTATCTGATTTCTTGCTTAAGGGTAGGGCTTATTCAAAGGGTTGTCAAGGATTTCTTTATGGACAAAGGAAAGAAAAAATTGTCTTCTCACCGCAGGTATCAACAGCTCTTTGCAGCCACAAAAACAGGCGGGGACGTTTACACCGCAGAATCATGCGGCAAAAACGTCCCCATCAGTTCCTTCATGTCACAGCGGTCTTATTGTGCAATCCGCTCTTAGATTCTGAAAACGATCTTGATCGCGGTATCATCCTTGTCGGCAAGATCAAAACCGGCTTTGATAGCCTCCAGCTTAAACTCATTCGTTATAAGCGGCCGTATCTGAACCTGCCCCTGAATGACGGGGCGGAGCGTTGCGGGAGTCCAGACATACCGCTCCCGCCAGGTATGATGGACCAGGCAGGTATTCACAAATTCCAGTCCATCGTCATGCCAGCGGCTGATGTTCAGGGTAACGGGCTGTGTCACCCAGCTGTAAAAAACAAATTTGCCGTTATGCTTGATGATTTCGGAGGCTGTGTTGAACGAGCTTTCCGATCCGGCCGCCTCCACAACCACGTCTGCGCCCTGCCCTTTTGTAAGATCCGACACGACTGCCGCAAGGTTGTCTTTTTTCAGATTCACCGTTATATCAGCACCCAATTGTTTGGCCAGTTTCAGTTTTCCATCCAGCACATCGGCCACGATCACCTTATAGGCGCCCTTCTGTTTTGCACATTGCGCAATGATCTGTCCGGCAAATCCTCCACCCATCACAACGACGACATCTCCCAGTTGAACCCCTGAATGAAGACCGGAGTACATGGCGCATGATATGGGTTCACCAAGAGCGGCAAAATCCATCTCCAGACCGTCCGGAACGGGCTGCAGCTGGAAATCCTTTGCAAGAAAATATGTCGCATAATTGTTATTCCAGCCAAAACAGATGACCTTGTCGCCGACTTTGAAATCCCTCACTTTTGAACCGATTTCGACAACAGTTCCGCCGCTTTCGTGGCCCAGATAGAAGGGAAATTTCGGCTCCTGTCTGAATTCGGCTGTTTTAGGCGGAAGCTGCCCGCGGTAAAAACTCTTATCCGACCCGCAAATCCCTATTAAATGGTTTTTTACGATAACCTCATCTTCGCCGCAAACCAGCTCGCGGTCCACAAGGTCAATGTCGTAAGGCCCTTTCAGCAGGGCTGCTTTCGTTTTGATAGACATGGCCAACCTCCTTACGTCCATTGTAACAGCTCGCCCCAGTTAGAGCAAGCCGGCTTTATCGCGAACTACACGGCTATTAAATCCGCATAGCTGAAGTAGGGAGAGATCAGCCTTTCAACCTCTTTGATATCCACGGGATGCGATACCAGTCTGCCGATCACCCCCGCCTGGCGAATGTCTCCCAGGCAGAGCACACCCTTGACAATAGTGTCGCGCACAACGACTTTCCGATAGGCATCATGTTTCTGCGCAATCAGGCAGACGTCGCCCGCTTTCCCTTCAATATCGCCTATCGACACCAGCGGCATACCGCCGATTTCAACAGCATTCATTGCGGCAGTACCATCGTATGTTTCCTTGAAACCGGCCATGTTGCTTGCGGCAATCCGGCCCTGCTCCACAGCAACCGGCCAGATAGCCGGTACCGTCAATTCACCGGTAAGAGGATCAAGTACTTCTGCGGCATCCCCCGCGGCATACATATCCGGCATGGATGTTTCCAGAAATTCATTGGCAATGATGCCGCGCCCCGTTTTAATCCCCGTTGCAGCGGCAAGCTCCTTGTTCGGCTTTACTCCGATGGCCATGACAACCATTTCGGCAGGAAGAGCACCGCCGGACAGACGCACGCCGCTCACGGCCCCCTGAGAGACCGCAATACCCTCAACCGACGTATTGACCAGAACATCGACGCCCTTGCTTCGGACTTTGTCCGCCAGCAGGTCCGAGGATGCATCGTCAAGCTGGCGCGGCAGTACGCGGGGCAATTTTTCAACAATCGTTGTCTTCAAGCCGCGCGCTTTCAGCGCAAGCGCTGTTTTAAGCCCGATCAAACCCGCTCCGACCACCACAGCACTCTGAGCACGTTCAGCGGCATGAACGATCTCTTTTGCCTGACGCATCGTCCACAAACTGTATACGCCGGGAGAGTCAATGCCGGGAAGAGACGGCATGATGGGTGTGGATCCCGTGGCGAAAAGCAGTTTCGTATACTTCAGGAGCGTTCCTGAAGCAAGCTCTACTGTTTTTTGCGCAGGGGCCACAGCCGCAACCTTGTCCCCCATGATGCAAATTACGTTGTCGCTTGCAAAGTTTTCCACCTGTTGCAGCATGGCGTCAATCGGCTTCAGTTTCCCGGCTATAATATCCGGCAAATCTATCCGGCTGTACAAATAATCATGCTCATCGGTAATGATTGTTATGGGAGTCCGGGGGTCCAGCTTTCGCAGCGTCATGGCGGCCGTGGCGCCCGCTATCCCCTGACCAATGATAATATACATACGTCCTCCAGCGTTATCGTGCGGCAGCAACAGCTGCCGGCTTCGACATCAACTGCGGCAATTCTGTCAGTGGAAGCAGTTCTCCCGGCAGTTTTAGCCCGGGAAGGCTTGCCGCTTCGCCCATATCAACATAGGTTTTTATTCCCTGTGAGGCAAAGGCAACAGCAGTTGCCAGCACCTTGTTGTGATTGATTTCCTGCAGAACGGCAAAAACAGGCACTCCGTTTGTTTTGGCGTCCTTAGCCATCTCAAGGAACCCATCGGCATCATGGCATGCCCCGATATGAAGCACCGGAGGAAGATTGAGCTCCGTAATGTTCTTCAGTCCTTCCCTCGTCGCATATTCCGGACGGCACATGCCCGCCTTTGCCAGAGCTGCGCCCGCACAGCCGGCGGTAATGAGCACATATCCATCCGCGAGCAGTTTTTCGGCCGTCTGCACGATCCGGGCATCCTGGGTCTGCGCGATAGTACCGCATCCGCCGAGATAGACCATTCCCTTGAGAGCACCCTTGGCGGTTGCCGTTTGCAATGCTTTAAATGCCTGTTTGCTGTTCGCTACTGTGAATCCAGAGTGCACCTGCTCCACTGCACCCGGAATTTGAACATCTTTTCCGCGCCGCTGCTGGAAAACCTGTGCGGCCGTTTCAACAGCTTCTTTAATTTTCTTTTCATCATTCAATGCGGATGCAGCGAACCGTGCAACCTTTCTGGTTTGCGCCAGGGACACGGTCGCCGGCATGACACACTGCGAACCGGTAATCAGCAAATCAATCGCTCCGGTCAGCAGCGGCAATTCCTGCGAGTCGTAATTCGTCAATACCGGAAGCCCGCCGTTCGCTTCACCGCCGCACAGAGCCACGACATTACACGGAACCGTATGCTTTGAAGCGGCATTCACGACCGCCTGAACAAGCGGGGGCGCCGTATGGCCGAGCAGCACAATGTTTGCGGCATCGGCTTTCAGCGCGCCCATATTTGCGGACACAACCTTGGGCTCCGTTTTTCCATATACCTGTTCCTTGATCTCACGGATCGCCTGCAATGTCTTTGCAACCGTCTGGCCGATTTCCGATACCCGGGAGGAACAATCCGCAGGAGCGAGCATACTGTCCCTGGTCGTGCATATCGTCTGCAGCGCACGAGCGTCCAGCTTTGCATTAAACTCAAGTCCCAGCCCGGCAAAAGCAACCGCTCCGTCCGCAGCCTGCTTCAGAAAACTTCCGGAAACCAGATCTGCCTGCGTCCGTCCGCATATCGTCTGCTGCGGAACGTCGGCAAACGGGTTCACCCGGCAGGGACCTTCAGAACAGTCGCTGCAGCAGATGTTCATGCGTCCAAAACCACACTGGGGCTGCATTGCGTCAGCGCGGTCCCAGATCACTTCTGTCTTTGAGCGATGGGCCTTGATAAGCATCTCATTAGTGGCCGCATCAAATGATTTTTTCCGAACTTCTTTCATAAGATTATTTATCCTCCTTTGAAAAGTCCAAACTGAGCGCCTTCGACCGCCCTTGCGGCGCTGTCGAATTGACGAAAACAGCTATGTTGCCCCGCTTTACAGCCAGTACCTTCGCATACGCCTCCTCGTCGCCATAGACGAGCGCGCCGGTCGGGCAGGACGCGACGCAGGCAGGCTGCTCCATATGCGCACAGGCATCACATTTCATCGCGACTTTGTATTTTGCCGACGGAGTTACCGTGCCGAAGGGGCAGGACATAACGCACATCCAGCAGCCCCTGCACTTGTCCTGGGCAACGAACGTCGTCCCTGTTTCCGGATCCCGCTGCATTGCGCCCGCAGGGCAGGCCATCAAGCAGGTGGCGTCCTGACAATGGCGGCACTGGAGCGGAAAACTCGCCCCGGTCGGTCCGAAAACCCCGACACGCGCCACCGGCTTTGGGTTCTCCCGTACCGCGTCGAACAGCTTTTTGTTTACTGAATTTCGCTCCACTGCGCACTGCAATTCGCAGGTTTTACAACCCAGGCATTTTTCCCGGTCCACCCAGATACGTTTCATTATTCCCTCCACCTGTAAACAGTCGCCTTGCTCTTAAGAGACCCGTATGCCCCAAAGGCACAGTATTTCTTCAAGCATCTCTGCGGCGCGATTGGGATTAAGGACTCCGCACTGGCAGGGTTTTGCCAGCTCCACCGCCGCCTCCTGAACCGTCCGCTTGCCCTCTTTGATATCGGCAATCATCTTTCTGACCAGATTAAACGGCACCTGGCCATGACCGCACATGGTCGTGAACCGAAGAATATCTTCGTCGGGCAGCCGCTCCGTCTTTCCCCAAATACCGAGAGACGTTTCGCACGTATGCCGTTTGACACCGGCCTGCTTGCAGCACTCCTGGACCTCGTCGAAAAGGCCGGACACAATCACGGAGATGCCCAGATCTTCATCTTTCAACGCCTTCATCGCCTTGATGAGCGACTCCCGGTTGTCGAATACGCCATGCACGATGGATGTATCGCGCGTCTTGTTGACAATTTCCTGCTGCGAAGTTATGAAACTGTTTCCTGTTCTCATGTCGCCGACATTCACCGGACCATATTCACTCACGATTTCAAGGAACCGTTTCAGCTTCGTATTGGACCCCACTTCGTTAATGCCTTTTGCCGACATGGCAAACAGAACAAAATCTTTCTTCAGACTCTCCCGTGTTCCCCGCCGGTGTAATGTATGGCTCATCGCGCTGCCTCCTCAACAAAAAACGGTTTCCCGAGCCCGATGTTCGTTTTTCCGTTGGGCGTCGGCTTCACTCCGGCCGCTAGGGCTAACTCAAAAGCGGGAGTCGCATCTCCTTGATGAACCTTGCAGGTGAGGTCAAAACTGCATACCGTGGAGATTTCCTTCGTCACTTTTTTTACGGCAGCAATTATCTCTTGGACCCGTCCCAGAGGAACGGTCATCTCGATAATTGCGGATAAAACTTTTTCATTCATAATTTCCGGATTCATTTTGCCGGTGTTTTTATCAACCATGAGCGTCGTCACGGGATTCCTCGGTTCGAAAACTATGCCTCCCAGCGATGCGATAGCCATGGCAACCTTCTCGATGTCGGAAAAACGCGCACCTGTGCTCGGCCGTCCCATCTCAATCGCCATTCCGGCTTCCCCAAACTTGAAACGGCCGGTAATGTCATTGGTTTTCATTTCCTCGGTTCCCCGCCCGGGCACTCGCGTTTCCTTATGCTCCACAAGCGGATTGCTGAAAGTACCGCGTACGGACCGGGGCCATTCCGGCATCGGCTCGTAGAGTGCCTTGCCTGTACAAACCTCGGCCCGATAGCATACGCCGCAATCCACACATTCTTCCTGATCAACGCGAGCGCATATCCGGCCACGGTTGTCACTGGTAAAACCGATTGCTCCCATGGTGCAGTACGCAACGCAACGACCACATCCTACGCATTTGGTTTCGTCTACTTTCACTGCCTTTCTCCTTTCTGCAATAGCTTGATGCCACTCTTGTATGAGCAAAAACAATACCAATCCAGATACATACGTAACATTATGAATACATTACAAAAATATATGGCCATACATACTTTTTGCAGAAACCGCCAAATGATCACGTTTCATATGTTTCAAACGTTTCATTACTTATGAAAAGTATCCAGCAAATATGTCTTTACTAAGAACAATCCAAGATGGCAGTTGCCTTGCAAAAGGAGGAGAGGTAAGTCTAGGAAAGATTAAAGGGATTTGGTCTAAAACTATTTCCGAGAATCGTTCTCTTTAAGTCGACGCCAGAGAGTGGTTCTGCTGATACCCAGTTTAGCTGCGGCTTTTCCGTAATGATAATGAGACTCTTCCAGAGCCTTCATGAGCAGTGTACGGTTCAGATCCGTGTCGCCGGCCGTGTACATTAACGCGGATTCAACCCCGGACACCGGCACAGCGGCATGCGCTTGATCGGGTGATTGTGCGAACATCCCCTCGACATCTTCAGGCTCTATCACACCGCTCCGGCTGAGCGCCGCCAGGCGCTCCGCGACATTCCGCAGTTCTCTGACATTGCCCCGCCAGTAATAGTCTTGAAACAGCCGCTGGGCTTCCGGGCTGATATCCCGGAATTTTTTATTAAAGTGGTGGCAATATTCTTTCAAAAAATGATGCAGCAGCGGAATAATGTCTTCGCGGCGTTCCCTGAGCGGCGGCAGAACAAGCCGGAGGATATCAACCCGGTAATAAAGATCTTCGCGAAAAAGACCTTTCCGCATCAAGCTATACAGGTCCTGGTTTGTGGCAGCGATAACGCGCACGTTGATCGGGATAACCTTGTCGTCGCCAAGGCGCATTATTTCCCGTTCCTGCAGCACTCGCAGCAAACGGCCCTGCAGCTTATGCGATATTTCCGAAATTTCATCCAGGAATATCGTTCCCATATGGGCCAATTCAAACAGGCCGATTTTTCCGCCGCGCGCCGCCCCGGTAAAAGCCCCTTCCGTGTAACCGAACAATTCGCTCTCCAGAAGATTTTCCGGCAGAGCCGCGCAGTTGACCGCAACAAACGGTCCTTTTTTGCGGCCGCTTGCATTATGAATGCTTTGGGCAAATATTTCCTTGCCCGTGCCTGTTTCTCCCATAATAAGCACGGTTGAGTTTATGTCACTGAACTCTTTTGCAATGGCTATTGCGCGCTGTATCGCAGGACTTTTGCCCAGAATGTTGGCTGCGGTCAGTTTCGCCACATGGCCGCGTTGATAGACCTTTCGCCGGATCTTGCCTTCCAGTTCCTGGATCGCGCTCACCGGCTGAAACGTTGCCACCGCACCGACCGCCTGGCCGCCGATGGAAAACGGGACCCGGTTAACAGCCATCGGCTGTCCGTTTATTGTTTCAATTTCTCCTAATTCCGCGCGCCCGGACTCCAGAGCTTTCGTCAGGCCCAGTTGCGGCAAAACATTGTCCACGGGGAAGCCGACCGCCTCTTCGTTTACATTCGCCAATTTCACGGCTGCCGCGTTGATCAGCTTAATGACGCCGTCCGCATCGACGGCGACAACACCTTCGGTTGAATACTCCAGAATCGCACGAAACTGCTCTCCCCGTTCCTGTTCCTGCCGTCGCACGAGTGCAACCCTCTTCGCTTCGCTCAAGGCCCGGTATATTGCGTCCTGTCCTATCTGAATGAACTCTGCCTGCAGACCGATCCGTTTTGCCACCCAGGTGGACATGACTCCGCCAATAATTACCGAAACACCGCTGTCCTTTACCGCCTGAAGAATTGACTCGGCCTCATCTTCATGCTGCACTTCCACCACCATAAGTTCTATTCCGATTATTTCCTCGATCTTCTTGACACCGTAGATCATGTCGCGGGAACCGACGATCGCAATCTTCCGGGGCGCGTATTTTTTCTGACACTCCCAAATGGCCCGCATTACTTCGTAGCCGCTTACCGGCAACTCCACCACAGGCGTGCCCCGCACGATCTTTTTCAGGGCGGCAGCTGTCACGCCGCGGGCGATCAAAACGTCCGTGCCCGTGTCTTTCCAGTCGGCGATTTCACGCACAAACTTGGACAAAACAATTTCCAGCTCCCAGCCGTCCGTGCCCTGCTCCCGGAAAACATCCTCCACGACGGGAATAATTTCCGGGTAAGGAATAAAAAAGGTGATTTTGCTCATACGGTTGCCTTTGCTAAAACAGACGCTCCATGGCTTCTTCCACGGAGCGAACACCGAGAAGTTCCATTTTTTTAAGCGCCGCAGATTTTTCCATTTTTTCCACGTTCAGCGCCGGAAGAATACATCGCGTAAATCCCAGCTTTGCCGCGTCCTTGATTCTCGCTTCAGCCTGGCTGATTCCGCGTATTTCACCCGTCAGGCCAACTTCCCCCATGACCACGGTTTGCGCGTGAATGGGCTTCTCACGAAAGCTTGATGCAACCGCGGCGACAATGCCGAGATCAACCGCGGGCTCGTCAACCGCAAGCCCGCCCACCACGTTTATGAATACGTCCATGCCCATAAGATGCATGCCTATGCGTTTTTCCAGGACTGCCAGCAGGAGCGAAACCCGGTTGAAATCCACTCCGATGCAGGTCCTGCGCGGCATCGCAAGTTTTGACGGTGCGACCAGCGCCTGCAGTTCGGCCAGGATAGAGCGGCTCCCTTCCAGGGAGGAAACCACCACCGAGCCGGTGGCGTCCGCCGGACGTTCGGCGAGAAATATCTCCGACGGATTTGCAACTTCCGCAAGTCCGCTTTCCTTCATTTCAAAAACACCGATCTCGTTCGTGGAGCCAAAACGGTTTTTCACTGCGCGCAGAATACGGAAGGAATGCCCCTTGTCTCCCTCAAAATACAAGACCGTATCGACGATGTGCTCCAGCACGCGTGGTCCGGCAATGGCGCCGTCCTTGGTCACATGTCCGATCAGAAAGGTCGGGACACCCGTGCGTTTTGCATACAGCATAAGCCGGCCCGATACTTCGCGCACCTGTCCCACACTGCCCGGCGCCGAGGGGAGTTCGGATGTATAAACCGTCTGCACGGAATCGACAACAAGCACCTGCGGCTGCAGTCCGTCCGCGGCATGCAGGATGTCTTCAAGCTGTGTTTCCGCAAGTATATAGAGGTTGTCCGTTTTCACACCAAGCCGCAGTGCGCGCATCTTGATCTGCGCGGGTGATTCTTCGCCGGAAACATAAAGTGCCTTGCCCCGAAGCTCGGATACCTGTCTCAGCATCTGGAGCACAAGCGTGGACTTCCCTATTCCGGGATCGCCGCCGACCAGTACCACCGAACCGGAAACTATTCCACCGCCCAGCACCCGGTCAAGCTCACCGATCCTCGTAACAAACCGGTCTTCGTCGCGCGCCTGAATATCACCCAGAAGAAGCGGTTCCGAACCATTTCCTTGCTTTGCAGCACCAACGTCCTTCGGTTTCTCAAAACGCTCCTCTACCATGGTATTCCACTGGCCGCAATCCGGGCATTTTCCCATCCATCGCGGCGACTGGGTTCCGCAGGATTGGCATACATACACGGTTTTAATCTTTGATTTCATACGAATCCCTCTATCCCTGAATAGAATTCAACCCGACCAGTGTTAAAATTTTGAGCTTTTGCATGCTTTGATAAAAAAATAGTCTATTTATTTCCAAAACGCAAGTTCAAAATCGTGCCCGAGCGACGTCGAACCGTTCATTTTATGCTATAGTGTTAACAACGAAGAATCCGCAAGCTGTTGTGTGTACAGAAAGAATTCACTCAGATAACTTTTATTTGACAACATATTATTTTATACAGGAGGTTAAAAATGCCGTTGGTTCACATTTCACTCAGGAAGGGAAAACCTCATTCATTCGGGAGGAAGGCCGGAGAACTCATTTATCAAGCAATGCTCGATACAATCAATGTTCCCAAAAACGACCATTTTCAGATCATTACGGAACACGACGCAGACAGCCTGATCTATGATCCTGGCTATCTTGATATTCGGCGCACTGACGGAATCATCGTAATACAAATAACGTTGAATGAAGGGCGCACTACAGAGGCAAAGAAAGCCTTGTATAAAACCATTGCCGAGCGATTGCACACCGAACTGGGCGTACGGATGGAAGATGTCCTGATCAATCTTGTTGAAGTCAAGAAAGAGAACTGGTCATTCGGCAACGGCATTGCGCAGTATGCCCAATAATAATGCCCAAGGTCGAAGAAAAACTGCATTTGATGTGGTCAAAAAAAGGACACGCTTTTAACTGCCCAACGCAAGAATGCGCTGGCTATAGGCGCTCATGAGTCCCTGCATGTACGCAGTATCAATCGACCCTTTCCATGTTGTCAGTTCCGAAAAGCGTTTTGATATCGTCACTGCTTCCGGTTTGAACCCGGTGGCTAAACGGGTCTTCCAGCGGAGCGCCTGTATGTTTCGCGAAACTGCGCCGATGTTGTCAGCAAGCGTGCTATAGCCTACAGATTTTAAACAGGCCGAAAGCAATTCGTCCGAGTATACATTCCTGGCAAAAAGGCAGGAAACCATGGAAGTAAGAAATACACGGCCTTGTTCATCCTTGATCAAAAAATCCACGGCTTTCGCAACATCTTTCTCCGTCTGTTTCTGATCGTACGTGTATCCGGCCGTATCGAGATGAGAGTGCCGGAATCCGAGCGCCTGAGACGTAAAGAAAACCTCGCCGGTCGCATATCCGCCCATTTCCTGTCCGAGGACACAGGCAAAGTCTTTTCCGCCATACCGTTCAACCGCCTTCGAGGTGCCCTGTGCCAGAATTCGATAAAACTCATTCGAGCCGTATGCAAGATGCTCCATTGCTTTTTTGTATCCTTCACTGTCCCCAAATGCAAGAGGAACAATAGTCTCCTGCGTGGTTATAAGGCCTTTTTCCATGGCTTCCGTCGCCCATGCAAGCGCGACTCCGGCAGACATTACGTCGAGTCCCATCTTTTCCACCACGTCAAGCAGACCGAGCACTGCAAAGCAGTTTTTAACCGAAAGCATGGCTCCCACGGCAAAAATGGGTTCATGGTCATACGGAACCTGCCGGTAGAGATATTGGTTCTCTTCCTGGAATCGTTCCCGAACAAAACCAATATGAATGCAGCCCACAGGACAGCCGGAACACGCGGCATTTCTGAGCAGCGCCACTTCCGCGAATTTTTCTCCGGTAATCCCACCGATGTCCGGATCGAAAGTCTGTTGAAGATTGCGGATAGGGAGCGCCTTGATCTGGTTCAGCACCGCGACATTCACCGGTGTGCCGAGATTGTGATATTTGCTCATCATGTCCGTGTCCGTCAGCTTGGTATGGACTTCCTGGAACAGCTTCGGATACTCCTTGGAGTCCATGAGCGGAAAGCTTCCATCGCCCTGTATCACGATAGCCTTTAGGTTTTTATTGCCCATGACCGCGCCGCCGCCGAGCCTGCCGAAATGGCGGTAGGAATCCACATTGATGCCTGCCATGGCAGAACCGGTCTCACCCGCGGGTCCGATGCGCAGAATGCTCCGATGTCCTGTACCGGTGAACATTTTCCGCAGCATTTTACCGGTATAAAAAAGGTCTTTCCCCCAGAGATAGTGTACTTCTTTTACTTCCAAATGCCGTGATCCCACCGACAAGGCGGACGGTCGCGCAGCCTTCCCCGTAATCACGAGCGCGTCCAGATCGGCAAAGCGGAGTGAAAGCGCAGAACGACCGCCGCCGTGGCTTTCGGCATACTGATCATGATACGGCGACTTGAAGGCGCACACGGTCTTGCTCATGAGAGGAAAGTATCCGGTAAGCGGACCGATGGCAAAAATAAGCGGCTGTTCCGAGTCGCTCCATGGACGATCCGGATGGCCATACTTGCCGAACAAAAGCGCCGCAAGCCCGCTGCCGCCGGCCACGCTGTCTCTTCCGTCAACCATGATGATGTTGCCCTTTCCGGTGGCCAGATCAACAACGAGCACCCTGAATTGATTTCTGATCATGACGCCGCTCCCTTCTCCACCGTTGTTCCGGTTCCGGCTTCACCCAACTCAAGGCAGTCGTGCGGACAAAAAGGAACGCAGCGGCCGCAGTGGATACACACAAACGGCTCGCCGGTGAAATCGCGGTAAATAGCATCCACGGGGCAGGCTCGTTCGCATGCGCCGCATCGTATACAGAGATTTTTCCGCACAATGACGCCGCCGTCTTTCCGTTGTGCGTATGCGCCTGTAGGGCAGGCTGCGGCGCACGGGGCTGGGTCGCAGGCAACGCAAGCCCGGGCCTCAAATCCCGTTGAAAGCCCGCCGGATGAAGATATGCGAATACCGGCAGTATCCCAGGACAGCCGCTTGTGTATCAGTCGTGCACAGGCCAGGGAGCAGGAATGGCACCCGATACACCGTTCCATTCTGGGCGTTGTCAAAATTTTCATGCTATTTCCTTTCCGGAAAATATGCCGAATGTTTTATCTTTTTTACTGATGGTTATTGTTAATTATATCGTAAATAACCGCGAGAGGGGAAAATTGGCTACAGGAACTGCAGCTAAAGCGTTAGAGGGTTTTCAAGGCTAACTGTTGTCAGAAATACCTTCAGCACCGGCCATCGTGGATTGTACGGCTGTCCATACTTGTTCAAGAAAAGCAGTTGCATGGCGTGACGGCCTGTGCCTAGTTTTTCTTTGTCGAGCAGAGAATCATGCAGGTCAGAACTGATAAGAAATCAATACCGTCAAGGCTTGCTAAAACATCAGGACATAATATCGTAACCAGACATAAACAGTGGAAACAACAACCGTCATAATCATAACGGGCATGCCATAGAGCATAAATTTCATAAACGATATCTTTTTGCCCATCTTTTCTGATATGCCTACTACAATAACGTTTGCAGATGCACCGATGGCTGTTCCATTTCCACCCAGGCAGGCACCCAGCGCGAGGGACCACCAGATCGGCATCAGGTCCGGATGCTGCAAGAGCTGAACTCCGGAAAGATTGGGCCAAAGCTGTCTTGCCATGTCAATAACAAGCGGATTCATGGTGGCGACATAGGGGATATTATCAATTACCGCGGACGCAAAAGCCGAAAACCACATGACGACCATCGACGTAGCAAAAAGATTTCCCTGCGTCAGCTCCAATATTTTGATGGACATCCATTTAATCAATCCCACCTTCACCACGCCGCCGATGATGATGAACAGGCCCATGAAAAAGAAAAGTGTAGACCATTCAATCTCTGCAAGAATATGATGCGGCTCCTGCGTTTTGGAAAGAAGCAATAAAAGAGCCGCTCCCCCGAGTGCGATGGTTGCCGGCTGGAAATGAAGTATTCCGTGAAAAACGAATCCTATCATGACAATGCAAAGAACAACAAGTGATTTTCTGAGCATCACCGGGTCTTTAATTGCCGCATTCTCATTCATGGATAGCACACGCTGCTTCAGCTTTTCTTCTGTTTTAAGCTTTCTTCTCCAGAACAGTTTGATAAGAAGAATATAGAAAACCATGACGATGATAATTGCAGGCGTCAAGTGATAAATAAAGCTCATGAAATCAAGCTGAGCTTTGGACGCTATCATGATATTGGGCGGATCACCGATAAGCGTAGCCGTCCCGCCGATATTTGATGCCAGCGCATTCGAAATAAGAAAAGGGATCACGTCCACTTCAAGGGCCTCGGCAATCAGGATTGTTACCGGTGTTATCAGCAGCACGGTCGTAACGTTATCCAAAAAAGCACTTATCAACGCGGTCACGATGCTGAAAATGACCAGAATGCGAAATGGTTCTCCTTTCCCCAGTTTGGCGCTCTTGATGGCAATGTATTCAAAAACGCCGGTGGGTTTCATCAGGTTAATAATAATCATCATGGAAATAAGGAGAAAAATAACATTCCAGTCAATACCGAATTCCTCGGAATGAAAAGCTTCATATTGTTCAAGAATCTTGAGCAACAATACGAGACCAGCACCTACAAGTGCGACAATGGTTTTGTGAATTTTTTCAGATGCGATAAACGCATATCCTATGATGAAGATGGCTGTAGCTGCCCAGAAACTACTATTCATTATAATCGGGCTTCCTGTAGCAACTGTTTCATTGGCCATCTGCAATCTCCAACTTGCACATTAGCGTTTTTTAGCCAATATACTTCTTAATCCAACATCGATTTTACAATGGCATAAAAAACATCCCGTTCATAAATCATGCCCATGGCCTTGCCCGCGTTATCCACAACAGGAATGCGTTGGACACGGTTCTTGATCATGTGGTCCACACAGTCCATAAGGGAATCACTCTCCTTGACTGGCAGAGCAGACCGGTTCATGACTTCTCCCACGGTGCGGCCGGCAACCTTTCTCGCCATCTCTTCCAACATGCCGTCCCAGGTAAAATCACCCAAATTCATCATATCCAGGTAAGATGGATGCACGGCTTTCAGAATATCGCTCATGGAGAGAATGCCTATGAATTTTCCTTTTGCATCGAGTACCGGCAATGCTTTTACGCCTACCTGCTCATTGCCCCGTCTGGCAGTACGCAGGAGATTCACCGCTTCTCTGAGCGTTGCCTCGGGTCGCAGGTAGTCGCTGATCGGAATCAGTAAATCTCTTGCTTTCATACCACCTCCACAGTGCCGGAGCAAAGAACGTATTTATTATTATAACACGGGGTATGGCTGAATTATATATTGCTCGTTTTTCATCAGGGGCTTACACTATAAATTCAATTTCTCACGGTAGTCTTTCAGTATTTTTTGTTGTTGGTTGTTGTGCAGTCAAATAACCCGGGAGCTATACATATTCGGAGTATACATGTTCAAAAGACATGGGATGGTTCTTCTAAAAAAAGTACGATCATGTCGGGGAGGATGAGAAAAACCGCTTTTTATTCACGAAATGTTTCTTCACGTTTTTTATAAAAAATCGGGAGGCTGGCCGCAACGATTGCGAGCGCGCCGAGCGCGAGCAGCGTAGCGCTAATCGGACGGGTAAGGAATATCATCGGATCGCCGCGCGAGAGCAGCAACGCCCGGCGCATATACTCCTCCATCAACGGACCAAGAATGAACGCCAACAGCATGGGAGCAGGCTCGCAATCCAGTTTGACGAAGATATAGCCGAGCAGGCCGAACAACGCCATGAGGTAAATATCGAATTCGGTATTATTCAAACTGAATACGCCAATGCCGCAGAAAACCAGGATCGCCGGAAAAAGGAGCTGATAGGGAACGCTTACAATGCGCACCCACATACCGATCATGGGCAGGTTAAGAATGACAAGAAAGAGGTTGCCGATCCACATGGAAACTATGATGCCCCAAAACAACACTGGCTGTTCGTTGATCACAGAGGGACCGGGCTGAATCCCCTGAATGATCATCGCTCCAATCATGAGCGCCATCACAGGATTCGAAGGAATACCCAAGGTAAGCATCGGGATGAAGGAAGTCTGGGCCCCAGCATTGTTCGCCGACTCCGGTGCAGCAACACCCTCAATCGCCCCTGTTCCGAATTCCTTGCCATGCTTCGAAACTTTCTTCTCTATGGCATACGCTGCAAACGATCCCAGAATGGAACCGCTACCGGGAAGTATGCCGAGCGCTGAACCGATCCCGGTTCCGCGCAGAATCGGACCTACGATGCGTTTCCAGTCCTCTCTGGTCGGCATCAGACTCGTAATTTTGTTCACGATTGTTGATCGCTGCTCCTCATGCTCCAGGTTGCGGATGATCTCCGCGAGGCCGAACATACCCATGGCAACCACCACAAATCCGATGCCATCAGCAAGTTGCGGTATGCCAAAGGTAAACCGCTGGGTGCCGGTGTTGACATCCGCCCCAACCAGCCCCAGAAGCAGTCCCAGAACAACCATTCCGGTAGCATGCAGCAGCGATCCCCTCGCAAGGACCATCGAAGCGAGGAGCCCCAGAACCATGAGAGAAAAAAATTCCGCAGGACCAAACTTAAGCGCAATAGCAGCCAGAGGCGGGGCAAACAGAGCGAGGATGATTGTCGAAACCGTGCCGGCAAAGAAGGAACCGATTGCTGCGGTAGCCAAGGCAACTCCGGCACGTCCCTTGCGCGCCATCTGATATCCGTCGAGCGCTGTGACTACGGAAGCGGCCTCTCCTGGGACATTGACCAGAATGGATGTTGTAGAGCCCCCGTATTGGGAGCCGTAATAGATGCCAGCAAGCATGATGAGTGCGGAAACCGGCGGCAACGTAAAGGTGACAGGCAGCAGCATCGCAATCGTTGCGGTCGGCCCAAGTCCTGGCAGCACCCCAATCAGGGTTCCGAGAAAAACACCTATAAGACAATACAGCAGATTGGTCGGCGTTAATGCGGTCGACAGACCCAAACCAATATTGGCAATCAGATCCATAGTCCCTCGCTACGTTCAGCACTTCCGCTTAGAATTTTTCACGAGCGTCCAGTTTCTAATTTCTCAAAAAATTCAGCTGTTCATGCTTTAAGTTAAAATCCCGAGCGGCCGGAGCATGCTATTGTCCGAACCACGGCCCCAAAATGGGAATCGGAACTCCCAGCCCTTTTTGAAATACCAAAATGCAAAATACGGTCACACCGGCTGCCAACGCCAGCGAGTACTGCCAGCGAAAGCGGGTGCTTGCGCAAGAACTGATGATTATCAGGAGAGGCAACGCAATAAGCAATCCTGCTCCCCGAACGATAAAACCGAACAGGATGGTCGATGCGATGACGAAGAAGAAACCTTTCCATGCAAAGTCGCCGACAGGAGCGCCTGGTTTAAGAAATGAACGAATAAGTGAAATTATCCCGATCGTAACCAAAAGAACGCTGAGTATGATGGGAAAATAGGCCGGCCCCATCCTCACCGCCGTACCCATGCCATAGTCTCTGCTGATTATGAGGGCAGCAGATCCGATAGCGATATAGATGAGACCGGTCCAGAAGTCTTTTGTGTTGCGCACTATATGTCTCAAACCACCCTCCCCAGATCAATCTGCGAAAACACCTGCTTTTTTTATGATCGGTCCCCATTTATCGATTTCAGCCTTGAGATGGGCTCTGAGAGCCTCGGGAGTCGCGCGGTTCTGTGCAACAGGTTCGGAGCCCAGATCGGCATACCGCTGTTTTAAAACGGGGTTTTTCAGCGCCTCCTGCAAAGCCTTTGAGAGCTTCGCAATAATCGGTTTTGGCGTGCCTTTCGGTGCATACAGGGCATGCCAAACGGTTATCGTAAAATTCGGAAGGCCCGCCTCACTCATCGTCGGAACATTCGGCATGGAACCAATTCGTTTTTTCGTGGTCACGCCATACACCCTGACTTTTCCGGCTTTGATATGGCTCGTGGCATTCGTTGTCTGGTCGCACATAAAATCCACCTGGCCGCCGAGCAGGTCGTTCATGGCCGGCCCCGTACCCTTATAGGGAATGGTCATGAAATCCGTCTGAATGGCGGTCATGAAAAGTATTCCGCACAGATGTGACGCGGAGCCCACGCCAGCGTTGGCAAGGTTAACCTTGTCCTTATTGGCCTTTACGTAGTTGATCATTTCCTTAAGATTATCTGCAGGAAAGTTTTTTCTAGCCACCATCGCCATTGCTCCATCATTGACCAGTCCAATCGGTTCAAAATCTTTGATGGGATCGTACGGCAGTTTGCGATAAAGTGCCGGGGCTGTAGAATGACCGATATGATGCACAAAAAGCGTATATCCATCGGGCGAAGCCTGGGCAACCCTGGCGGCTCCAATGGTTCCTCCCGCACCACCGACATTTTCAACAATAATCTGTGTCTTGAGGACCGGTCCCATGGCCTGAGCGAGCAGACGGGCTACCGTGTCTGACGGTCCCCCAGCGGAGAACGGCACAATGATTGTTATTACCTTAGAAGGATATTGGTCCTTGTCCGCTGCAAATGAAGGTACGGTAAAAACAACTGTGAGCACTACAATGCAAAGCACGCTTACCAGTCTTTTCATTTTTATCTCCTTTTGTCCATGAAGTTACCATGAATGGGTGGGCCACAATACGCTAGATACTTGTTACTTATTACATCTCATTTTATGACGACCATTCGCATGTGAATGTGTTTTTTCTCATCGAGCAAGGTCTGCGCCACTTTTGGATCAGGTATTATTTTGTTCAAGAAATTCGTATAGAGGGGAGTTTCGATCGTTACTGATAATGCTAATTTTTTCGTCAGGTGAGATTGTTTCCCCGTGGGCCACTCCAGCAAGCAGTCCGGAGAAAGAAAAAACGCGAGAATAGGAATTCGCCGCAGCACGTTTGAACTGAGCATAAGGCCACCTTTCTTTTTATCTCCTGGCTATGCTTGACAGCTCTTATTTATTTTGAGTTACAATTCGATACGCTTCATGGTACCCTAAAATGCTCCGGAGCGACAGACTTATTAATTATAGTCTACTTTAATCATTCCCGCAATACTTGTTATTATCAGGTCATCAGTATCTTTATGATTTTCTGGTATACGACAATTTGAAATATGCTATAATCGATGGGATTACAGCCGGTTTTAATGCTGCTGCGAACTATTCTTCAGAAACTTTTCAAGGAGGCTGTTCATGAAAAAATTAGGCGGAGTCATCGAAGCGCAGCAATTTGATGCTGATACCTTACATACTATTTTCAGCGTCGCAGAAAAGATGGAACGAAAACCGGTCCAGCGCGTCCTCCAGGGAAAGCTTATGTCCTCGTTGTTTTATGAGCCGAGCACCAGAACACGGTTAAGTTTTGAGGCGGCCATGAAACACCTGGGCGGGGATGTCATCAGCACGGAAAATGCCCAGCAGTTTTCCTCAAAAGCTAAAGGTGAAAGCCTTGAAGATTCCATTCGTGTCATCAGTACGTATTGCGATGTGATCGTTCTTCGCTACCATAAGGAAGGCGGTGCAGAACGGGCCCAGCGATTTTCGAAAGTACCGGTAATCAACGCCGGAGACGGCAAAGGCCAGCACCCTACTCAGGCCCTCCTCGATCTGTACACCATCCGTAAGTCGTTCGGGGGGATCCAGGGGCTTACGGTGGCGATGGTCGGCGACCTCGCGCACGGACGAACGGTCCGCTCTCTTTCGTATTTTCTTGCGAAGCATTTTCCCGATAACCGTATTATCTTTGTTTCACCGGTTCAAACAAAGATGGGCGAAGACATTAAGGCATACCTCGATGATCACCGGATTTCCTGGAGCGAAACGGATGATTTGCGGGCAATCGCCCCGGTTGCGGATGTTATTTACCAGACGAGGGTGCAGCGAGAACGCTTTCAAGACGACCCGCAAAGCACGTACGAAGAGGTAGTGAAAGAGAGTGAACGCTTTACCATCAATACTGAGATTCTCGACCTGATGAAAAAAACTGCCATACTCATGCATCCACTGCCGCGCGTGACCGAAATTAGTTTCGCCGTTGATCGTGATCCTCGGGCCAAATACTTCGAACAAGCAGAAAACGGATTGTATGTCCGCATGGCCCTGCTTGAAATGATTCTTGCAGGCTATTGATAGGGATTTTGGTCAGAAACAATTATCCATTCCATAATTTACGGATATCTGGCATGTGATCAGATGAGCCAGATACCTTTTGTGGCGGGAGAGACAACAAAACAGCGGTTATTATTCGATTTCGGATCTACCGGGAAGACAAAAAATCCTACCCTGCCGGGTTGGTACCCTTGTGTAGTTCCTACCAAGAGCTCTCCATCTTTAAAAATCACCTTAATCTTCCGTCCTGTGACCGGTTTGTCAGGATCGAATTCTCTTTTGTCCTGATACGCAGGGTTTCCCGTAAAGTCTTTTACAAAAAAAATTGCTTTTAACTCCTGAAGGGAGACAGGTATAGGCTTCGAATCCGGCTGTGCACCGAAAACACTGAGGTGCAGCATATTCTTCCCGGGCATAAAATCACTCGTAAAACCTTTTAATACACGACCATCCTGGTAGCGGGCTACAATCTTATTTTGAAGCATACTCGTCTCTCCTCGTGTTTGTGTACGACTGCAGCTCTTGCGAAGAGCGTGCCGTACTCTAGTAACGTCTCAGGGTTCTCGGCCAGATTAGAGGACCATCGTCCATTTTTACTGATGGGTCAAGCGTAAAGTAAGCCGTCACCTTGCCTTCATGCAGCGTGTACGAAGACAGAAGCACCTCAGGATTTTTAAATTCCCATGGTCTGTATAAGGGTTTCAGTTCATAAGCTATGGTTCTGCCGTCAGGATCGGAAATTTTACGCAGCACTGTCTGCCATACTGTATGCATACCGCAGTTGAGGAATGCGGTCGCTTCACGAATTGCCTCTGGACCGGAAACTTCTTTTTTTACTTTATACATGTTTTCAAGCGCATAAACTTCAAACTGAAACTTGCTTTTTACATCAATAAGAACAGCAATGTTCTCCAAATCATCTGCGTACCGACACCCATAGAGTATAAGTGTATAAGTCCCCTTAATTTCTGACGGGTCTGCCGACTTCGGCAGGAGATGAATACCTGCGGCACAAGCCTGGAACGTTGCGAAAACTGCCAGGATACTTACAAAGGCTATGCCTCTTGTCCGCTGCATAGCAAATATCTCCTTTTGTACAACAGCTTTTTATAATTATATCAGAATACCAACCATCATTCTATACTCTAAGGCCACTTAGGCTTTTATTCGAACTTATCGTAGTCAATTCTTTAGAATTTCCGGTAGAACCACTTTATTCCTCTCGAGAAACATTCCCCTTTACCAAAATGATGAGAGCATAAATCAAATGTCAGGATTGATATTGTCATTGGCTTTTCATCTGCGCTGCAGAAGCTAAATGCTGAAAACTTAAAGAGAAGGTTAACAAGCTGATAGCTGCGAGCCAATTTCCGGCTGAACATCTTTCATTATTTCATTGTTTATGAATGCCCGTATGAATTCCCGGTCTTGAGGTTCAATGGTAATAAATTCAAGCCCTAATCCGGACTCCCGATGGAAATTCCGTCGTGACTGGCCATTGTACAAAACCCTGGTTTCAGCAGCGATGATAAGTCCTTTTAGATTAATACGGAGCGCAAGCCTGGTATTTACAGTAGCATGTACCCTGCTGGAGAGAAACATCCCTCGTTCCGATAGCGTCAGTGTGTGCATGCCGTAATGATCACAGAACGGGGCAGTCTCAATCTTAACAGGATGATGCGTTTGAATGCGTATTTTTTTCCGCAATTCTTTTTCCTGGAGTGCCTGCACCGTTTGGTACATCGTTTCGATCGAAGCAGACTTACAAAGGCAAACCGCTGCGCCTACATCAAGATAATCCTGCTCTTTGGCAGTATCCTGGGATCCTTGTAAAACAACGACAGGAATATGTTCTGTTTTTCTGTTTTGCCTGAGCTGACTAATGAATGCAATTCCACTCATATCTTCAAGATCCATCGCAGTAAGAATCAGGCTTGGAGTTATCTTCTTTACTGTTTTGCATGCCTCACGGCCCATCAGGGTTGTAAATGTTTGATAGCCTACTCTTTGAAAGAGCTTTGATATTCGCGTGAGTTCTTGT
The DNA here is from genome assembly GCA_964586075.1 of uncultured Nitrospiraceae bacterium. Lineage (GTDB taxonomy): Bacteria > Nitrospirota > UBA9217 > UBA9217 > UBA9217 > JBAZLV01. The sequence goes on from CAZPGZ010000002.1 coordinate 101,035, forward strand.
GACTCCCTATCGAGAATGAGTAGAGAACGTTTTTTTTGCACTGCATCTTCTTGCATAAATTCACCTTTATTTTCGTAAAATATGCCCTCTTCGATATCGTTAACAGATGGCATACCATAGTCTTCCGTGAAAGTAAATCGCCCGAAATGGGTATTTAATGCTTTTCCCCTTGTTGGAAATCTGTTTCGGCTATAAAGGACATATCTTTGGGCTGGAAAGCATCGTTGCAAAGGACACGGAGGGGGATGGAACTGAGGACTAAACGCAGGTGGAGTAAAAAAAACGGGCAGAAAAAATTCTGCCCATTTTCATAAGACTGCTTACGGTTCAAACGGAGCCTTAGGATCTTTTGTCCATTCTTCCATAGAACCGTCATAGTCCTTTACATTCTTATATCCAAGGACTTCAGACAGTAAAAATGTCCAGGCTGAGCATACTTTGCCTGTGTCACAATAGGTGATTATTTCTTTGGACACATCGGTTCCCACAACACTCGCCGCAATCGCAGCAAGTTCTGTTTTGTCTTTGAATGTTCCCTCTTTTGTGTAAGGAAGTGAGGTGGGCAAGTTCTTTGCACCGGGGACTTTTCCTGCTTTCGCTACAAAATCAAATTTTTTCTTGCCCTCGTAAAAATCTTTTTCCCTTACATCGACAATTGTTGCCTTACCAAGCTGGCTCAGCACATAGTCTTTCTTCGTAAAAAGATTGGCATTAATTTTTCCTTTGTATGTTTTTGCTTTTGTTTTCACCACGTCGGTAGATATTGTTTTTTTATCCGCTAACCACTTTTTGTAACCGCCATCGAGCAGTGCAACATTTTCGATGCCTGCGTACTTGAGTGTCCATGCAACTCTCGTAACATCGGTGCGATCGGGTGTTGTGTCAACATTCCCGACGACAATCACGCTTGATGTCGGCTCAATACCTGCGGCACCGATCGCATCAAACAAGTCATCTGTTGCGGGCAGCTCATTTCTCAGGCCACCCTGCATAATCGCCCATGTTCCATAGACCGCATTAACCGCTCCGGGAATGTGGCCTGCCTTGTATTCTTCCACCTTCCGAATATCGATAATCACCACGTTGTTGTTTTTCAGGTTCTTTTCGAGCCAGTCTGTTGATACAATTGGGGCGACATCCCTTGCTGCCGCCACCACGGGCACCAGCATCACAATAAGAACCAACACCAGCATTTGCAGCATACGTTTCCTGATCATAAGCATCCTCCTTCTATTTATTGAGTTTAAAGTTATAAATCAGGCTTTCATTCGCCTTGGAACCGTTTGGTATCAATCCCTCTTTTGTCAGAAAGTCCTTGTGCTCCTGATGGCACACTTCACACGATCGGGTGCGTTCGGTGCGCTTTTTGATATTGTGAGGCGACGTGCCCCAGTAGTTCGGGAGCGTATCAAAACCTGCCATAGAAATTCCTGCCGGTTTGAATGTATCCCGTACGGTTGGTATCAGTCTCAGGGTAGTAACGGTTTTCTTATTCTGTGGATCTATGCCCAGGAAGAAAGCGGGTTTTGATGATGCACCCTTCCCAAGGTGGCAGTCGTAGCAGTTTCTGTAGGTTCCCCCTGAATGGCACGCATAGCAACTCACCTTGTCTCCATGTTGGAGATGAGCGGTCTTAGAGGTTTCCGTTTTTTCAATGCCCCGGGGATGGCATTGAACGCAGGCAGGCCGTCCCTGGATTTCCTTTCTTCCTTGGTAGGCCGTACCATCGCCATGCATTTCCGATTTTTTATGGCAGTCCAGGCAGAGCATTCCTTTCTGGTAATGGACGTCTGCTGAGCCGCCATAGTCGCCGGTGTATTCCGGATATACTCTGCCTCCGTGGCAGATACCGCATGTTTTTCCTTCATCACGTTTTACAAACTGGTGCCCCTTGATAAATCCTGTTCCGATGCCTCCTATGGATGGAGATTTTACATGGCAATCTCCGCAGGAGGCATGGCAGCTCCTGCAGGATTTTCCAAAGACTTTCTGGTCAAATGCTTTGAATTCCTTCTCATTGAATCTCGCCTTGACTCCATGCATCTGGCCTGCTGAGGTATAATGAAGCGCTGTTTTGTAGTGCTGCGAAGTATCCTCATGGCATTTTCCGCAGACAGCAAGATTATCTGACGGCCGTTTTATCATGCCGCGGTGTGCCCCTTCCTTGCCTTTTCCTTTTTCATTGCCTTTGTGGCACGGGCTGCAACCTTCAGAAAAATGCGCGTCCTGATCAAGCAAATCCTTGTCAACCAGAAACGCCTTGTACATCAGTTCCGCCGGAACTGACGGTGGTACCCCTGCTCACCCTTCTCCTTCCGAGGCCTGGACCTTGGGGGGTATGAACAGCTTCTTCAAGGTTAGATCGCTGGTATGACACGCAACACAGGCATTAATTTGAGGCTGGCTTGACTTTGAATAGGCAGGGGAAGCAGAATACGCAAGAAGGATTACGAACAATAGGCTGGCGCATATGACGATTTTCTTCATAATACCTCCTTTAGGGAAAATTGTAGCTTCTTAAAGTCCACCTGTCAAAGAAGCTCGGAACTTTTTAACCAATTGGCAGAATGAGTTTATTCTTAAATTGAAGTTGGATTTTGAATTAAAAAGAGCTGTTTAGTTTTGTGCGCAAGCGCATATACTGCTTAGGTATAACGTAGCAAAAGGCAACCGTAATGTCAATATATTCTAAACCATTAAATTATAGTTTTGTATATAGGAATGGAAAAACTTACCGAGGGAAACACTATCAAGCACCAAAAGGATTCGAGAAAGATGATGCTGAACGAGTTAAAAACTTATGGTGGCTTTGCAAAAATTAATTCCTTTTAAGTCATGCTTGAGGAAAACACCGAAAGACTCTATTTGGACATAACAAAGTTTAGAACCTACTGTCCCTTGACGAGTGTCCACGTCTCGTCAGGATCGTATACTTCCATATGCGAGGCAGCCTTCAGGGTTTCTTCACCTAGATTTTTCTGGTACACTTTGCCTTGTTGATTCACAATAAAAGTCATTACTCCTGATTTCCCCCAGTCAGCAGGAAATGCGACAAGAGCAAACCCCCCGACCATGTTTCCATTTACGATGTAACTGTATTTTCCTCCCGGTGCATGCTTTCCCTGTTTGGTGAGTATGTTAAAGTAATAGCCGTGAAAAGGCACCGACTCTTCCTTGAACAACGACTTTTCCTTCCGGTATCCCTCCATTCGGGCTTGCGCCACAAGCTCGCCAAATGGGCTTACCGGTTCGCCAGGAACCCGCCTCCAGAAGAGACCGTTCTTTTTGCTCGGATCGCTCCGAAGTTTCTGCGCATATGCCAGGATTCCATCACCGTCCCAGTCCTTCAGTACATACTCACGCTGAGCCTTTACATAGGAACGGCAAACCAGGATAGCTGTCAGTTCGTTCTCGCCAATCCTGCGGTTCAAAATTTCTTCTTTTCCTGCTTCTGTATCAAAAATCCATTGATTGTTCGTTTTAATCAATGGGATTGGAAACGGCCAGTTTTCATTTCCTATGTAAAGGAGCACTTTTGACTCATTCTCTTTTACCAAACTTGTCTTCATAGCCAGCAATTTCGAAAATTCTTCGAATTCAGCAGCAGCCTGCACCTCATCAGTGGCGCGCAGTTCTTCTCCAGACGGCCCGAATATCCGGGTAAGAGCGGTTTTATCCTTGGCCTTAACTGCCGCAGCCAATTCTTTCAAGGCATCCTCCGGAGAAGAAAATACCTGTTGTGATGGTTGCGCTGCAACCGACATGTTCCCGATCATGATTATTGCCGCACATATTATAAATAAAGCAACCGCGTGCGCAGTATTCTGGAATGTTTTCTTGCCGGTCTTTGTCGCCATAATATGCTTCCTTTCTCTGCAAAAAATATCCTTTTACCAACGTTCACATTTCTTATCGACGTTGCTTTTCTCCCGATGAATGCCCGCCTGCGGGAGGATTGCCGCCCCGATTTGTCGGGTGGACGGCAGATGAAGCACCGCCTGCGCTGCTCTGACGGCTGGTCTGGCCGCGCATACTCTGTGCTCTGGCCTCGTCTGCACCGCGGTAACCTCCGAAAGCGGTCGAAGGCCGCTTTACGGTTTGTGGTACCTCACGTGCAGGCCCGGTACCACCCGGCAGCTTTCTGTCACTGCTGATTCCTGCCGGTCTCTGCGAAACAGGTTTCTGGACCGGTTGACTAACCGCGGGAGCAGATACCGTCGGTCGCTCGCTCACGCGAGGCGTTGGAATGGTCCTTCGCGGACTGGTGCCGGGCATTGCTGCTGGAGACGTTTGTTGCTGCACTATGCCGCGACTCTCCCTGCCGCGATTACTATAGGTGTAAACACCGGACTTGGAATCAAACAGCCTTCCTGCCGGTTTTGGTTGTGTGACAATGGTTTTTCCCCTGACTTCGCCAATCCGGGAGTATCTGTCAGCTTTCGGGCCACTGGGCCGCGTCATAAGATATTTTGCAGGGTCGCCGTGAGATGCATCATGCCTCCACCGCTGCTGAATGGCGGGCCTGCTTCTGTTAATATACACATTTTTTACATGTACATAAGGCCTTGCATGATTAACCCAGCCGGGACGATTCCAGCCATGATAAATAACCTCGTGGTGCCCCCAGTTAAAATCCATAATAAGCCATCCGCCGAGAAGTAGCGGAGGACCAAAGAGTATAAATGGAGAGATACTCAGCGACGGCCGTCTGAAATATACGACTGCAGGATCATACACCGGGACATACACATACTGCGGCTGAGCAGGGATGATTTCGATGTTGCCTTCTTCGATAATATCCACATTCTGCTTATCATTGCTGGACAGGTTGCCCATGTCTCTTGCCTGCCGTCTCAACCGCTGGACCGACCTTGACACATCCTCAGGTTGGTTCAAAAAAGCATCGCCCAGATTGGCGGTCCAGTCCATATTATCGGCCATCATTCTCAGAACATCCGGATAGTGGGCAATCGCCTTGACGGATTCGTCCCAGTTCTGGTCGTCAATACCAGCCACCGTGCCTCCGCTTCGAAGCCATTCATCCACATCAATTATCTCTGTTGGATACGTAGAAGCAGGCAGCATCTGGGCCAGCAAAGGATCGGGATAGAGCGCGATAGGGGCAAGCAGATCATCCAGTTCAGCATCTGTGAAGGACACGGAGTACGCAAGAGGTTCGTCCTCCGCATAAACAGGCAGTGCGAAAATGGATACTGAACAAATAATGTAGATAACAAGTATCTTTTTTAGGTTCTTGCTGTTCATAAACGCTGGTCCTTTTTTCTGGTTCGGATCGCTTACCGACACGGAACACCGTCTGCAATGAATCCGTACTGCGGTCCTATCCGTATTTCACACGTCTAAATCACAGCAACAGTGTATACCTATTCTGATTTCCCGTTGAGCAGAGTCAAAGAATGCTGAAAAACCGCATGCATCAGTCACTGCTTAGACACTCGCGCCGACAAAAAGACAAAACAATGCCGCCATTTTTATAAATCGCGTACAGTGCTGACTTCCAGGGTTCCGCGGAAGATGAATCCTAAAGCTTTCTTATCAGAGGAAGCCTTCTTGGATATTTTTGCACTGAGGATTACCCTGATTACAAGGTGATTTTTGTTCCCAGAACGTCAAGGAATTTCGCAAGCCATTCAGGGTGTGCCGGCCAGGCAGGCGCGGACACAAGATTTCCGTCCACATAGGCCTGGCTTACTGGAATATCAACATACTTTCCGCCGGCCCGGGTAACATCCGGTCCCACAGCAGGATAGGCTGAGCAGCTGCGTCCCTGGAGTATGCCCGCTGCCGCCAGAACCTGGGCTCCGTGACAGATCGCAGCAATCGGCTTGTTTGCTTTTGCAAAGTGCTGCACTATGCTCAGCACCTTTTCGTCCAGACGGATATACTCAGGCGCCCGCCCTCCGGGAAGAACAAGTGCGTCGTAGTTCTCCGGCTTCACCTCTGAGAACGTCGCGTTCAGCATAAAATTGTGCCCGGGCTTTTCAGAATACGTTTGATCTCCCTCGAAGTCATGCACCGCGGTGCGAACCTTTTCGCCGGCCTTCTTACCGCTGCAAACAGCGTGGACGGTGTGCCCTACCATTTGCAGCGCCTGGAATGGCACCATAACTTCATAGTCCTCCACAAAATCACCGACAAGCATCAGGATTTTTTTTGCGGCCATACAGCACCTCCCCGGCAGTGGAATGTGGCACCATGTTTTGCTACTCAATTAGCACGCGCAAGGACAAAAACCGGCGCCCTCTGTTATTATAGCATACGCGCAGCACATGAAACCGGACGGTTGGAGGCACTATCTACTTGTAGGGATAGACGATGTAAAATAACAGCGACAATGCGGCAAAGAGCCACATTCCTGCAGGGACTTCCCGGTACCGGCCGGAGAGCACTTTGAGAATGGGATACGCCAGCAATCCGGCCGTCAAGCCAACGCCTATGTTAAACGTGAAGATCATCAGGATTATCGTGAGAAAGGCCGGTATAAATTCAGTGTAATCGCTGAAATCGATTTTTGTAATAGGACTGATCATTAACAAGCCGATCACAATGAGCGCAGTGCCGTATGCATGGGGCGGAACCACGGTCAGAATCGGAGCGAAAAACAACGCGAGCAGAAACAATCCCGCGACCACCAGGGCCACAAAACCCGTGTGACCTCCCTCCTCAATTCCTGCCGCCGATTCTATGTAAGCACCCGATGTAGTTGTGCCGAGCACGGGGCTGATAAGATTCGCCAGCGCATCGGCGAGCATCGGCTTTTCAATCTGCGGCAGATTGCCGTTTTCATCCAGCAAATTGCCGCGCGCAGACAGGCCGATCAGCGTCCCCACCGTGTCAACGAATGCCATGACAAAAATAATAAGAACAACCGGCAGATTTTTGATCGTCAGTGCTCCCGCGATATCCAGCTGGCCGAAAAGAGGAGTCGGATCAGGCGGCAAACCAATCCACGAATGCGGTACACTCGTTATTCCCGCGAAAAATGAGAACAAGGTTATTGCAATAATACCTATAATGATCGCGCCATGTATCCTTTTCATCATAAGCCAAACAATGAGGAAAAAACCGAAAATCGCCAGCAACACGGGCGGCTGTGAAACCGCGCCAAGGCTGACAGGAGCGTCTGCTACGCCAAGAGATACGATTCTTGTTTCATTCAACCCAACAAATGCGAGAAAAAGGCCTATCCCGACGGCAAAACTGTATTTAAGCGACTGCGGAAGAGTATCCGCCATCCATCCCCGCACTTTCAGCAGCGTGAGTATGGTAAACAACACTCCTGCTATGAAAATCGCGCCGAGCGCAGTCTGCCAGGAATAGCCGAGCACCTTTACAACGGTGAAAACTATGAAGGCATTCTCCCCCATGTAGGGAGCGATGGCAAAAGGCCGTTTTGCGTAGAAACCCATAATCAGTGTTCCAAACGCTGCAGACAGGATTGTTGCGGTCATGGACGGCCCTTTTGGCATTCCGGCTGCTTCGAGAATCGCCGGGTTGACGATAATAATGTAAGCCATGGTAAGAAAAGTCGTAATCCCCGCCAGCGTTTCCTGCCGATAGCTGGTATTGTATTTGGCAAACTCGAAATACTGTTTCATGGTTGTTCTTCTCCCTATAGACGATCTGAACAAAAAATATAGTATAAACAAAATAAAAAAACAAGATGTTTTGTTTGCCTTGTCAACCCCCTATAGAAATGTCCGGTTTTAAGGAATCCGTGCGGTGTGCGAAGCATATAGGCGCGATGGTATGGCCTTGCGATTTGCCGACAAATGCACGGAGTCACATTAAAGTTGCGTATCGCCAAGGAATTTATTATACTCAGTGCTCAAATTTATAACAGCACCGGGAGAATACCGTACATGAGCATACTCGATTGCATCGGCAATACACCGCTGGTGAAACTGGATAAAATCAACCCCAATCCGCACGTTGCGCTCCTCGCCAAACTTGAGGGGAGCAACCCCGGCGGATCAATCAAGGACCGCGTTGCCTGGTTCATGATTAAGACCGCGGAGCAGAAAGGGCGACTTAAAAAAGGATCAACCATTCTCGAAGCGACATCCGGAAACACGGGAATCGGACTTGCCATGGTAGGCGCCGCCAGAGGCTATAAAGTCAAACTCGTGATGCCGGGGTGCGTCAGTCTGGAGCGAAGAAAAATTCTGGAAGCGTTTGGCGCTGAACTGGTGCTCAGCCCCGGGGCGGAGGCAACAGACGGCGCAATCCGTCTCGCCCATAAACTGTACGACGAAAATCGGGATGTTTATTTCATGCCAAACCAGTTTGACAATCCGGCTAATATTGCCGCGCATTACGAAACCACCGGAAAAGAAATTTACACTCAAACAAACGGCAGTGTAAACGTCCTCGTGGCAGGAATGGGCACAACCGGCACTCTGATGGGCTGTAGCCGCAGGCTTAAGGAATATAACCGGTCAATCACCATCGTCGGCGTGGAACCGCCTGTCGGTCATAAGATACAAGGGCTCAAGAACATGTCCGAAGCCATAGTGCCGAAAATTTACGATCCGGGCTCACTGGATGAGATAAAAACCGTAGATGATGACGGTGCATTTACCGTTACACGCCGGCTGGCAGTCGAGGAAGGTCTGTTTGTAGGCATGAGCAGCGGTGCCGCCGTGCAGGGCGCTCTCCAAAAAATACAGGAGATGAAAACCGGTGTTGTTGTTGTCATTCTCCCCGATCGGGGCGACCGTTATCTCAGCACATCATTGTTTGTTTCAGTATGCGCGAAATGCCCGCCTTGAAGAACATACCGTAACTTTATGTATACATTCTACGACTAACTGGCAAATAGCTGTGTCTAAAATCATTAAATGGATTTTGCTGAAATGACTACCAACCATACCGGATTCCGCGTAGATTCCTATTGTAACAGGTGTCAGATTTAGTGGAATCAGCAATTGCCTACAATACTGCCTGCCAATATTGCACCATGTTATAATTTGAAATTATTTACATACTAATGCAATATCCTGCTACTTTAAGCAGGCAGTGTGTCAATCTATGCTTAAACTTCTTGACAGAAAAAATTCCTCTTTGTAAGATTAAAAAGTTCATTTATCTTGCGAGCGTCCTTCATCATCTCTAGAGAAACAACTGCTATATAACTGATTCCCGAGTATCTCGCAATCTCGAATCTACATTTCATAACGGATTATCAATTTCAAACTTTTTCTGCACTGAACAGGCAAGCTGCGGCAGCCTCGTTACTTGCACAGATTGGTAAAAATTATGAACTCTGGTCAATATTTACTCGAATTGGCAGGACATATTCCTGCCAGAAATATCAACTTCTATCTTGATGCATACCAGGCGATGGATGCGGTAAACCAACGGGAAGCGAAAGGTTTCGATACAATCGAAATTCAAAAAATTAAAGACTGTATTGCAGATCACGGATTAGAAGCACAGCCCGTCAAAGCGCTGGACCTCCTCCTGTCAACGCGAAATACTTGCAGCGAAATCAAGGCAATCGGCAAGCTGCTGCTTTCTGAATTACGCCTGGGAAAATTCACTGAACAAGTAGAATCGGTTACCACTCTGCCATGGACCTTCTTGACTTATGTTGTTGCTGCAGATCTGGAGTTTCACGGGTACGGACCTTGCTATTCATTCGTAGAACGGTTTATAGATGAATTGTCTCATGAAAAAATCATAAACCATCATTTTCAACGCTCTGATATTCCAAGCCATGTTGCCGAATATATTCATGAGGACATGGCTTCTATCTTTCTCGGGTACTCCCTGCTGTCAGGCGGCACCTTGACCTGTCTCGTCCCCTTTCCGGCAAGCAAAACAGGCTTTACAGCAAAGCTTTTTCACGATGTCCAAAAACTGCTTCCTCAGGTTCAATAATTGAGTTCAGATGCATTATCGTTGCATGCGCTGAATTGCTTTTTTTGTGACTACAACAACATGCTTTCTGATTTTTGTTCCGATGAAAGCATATTTTCCTTGACACCAGTCATGCGTTGCCTTAATATCAGCTCATGATAGACGTATTCCTCCTCAATCTTAAACTCGCTCGTTTGGCGGCAGGACGCAACTTGCCGTGGCTGGGGAGAAATTCTATTCACTTGTGCTGATAGAAATAAAACGCTGGATTCCCTACAAAGGCCACGGAAAAATAACCGTGGCTTTTTTATTTGCACTCAGTACGTTTAGTTATTAACCTTGTACGATTTCTTTTAAAGAGAGGCGTTATGAATAACATGTCAACTCGTAAATATAAGCCGGCTCCTCAGGTTAACCTCCCGAACCGGCAATGGCCTTCCAATACCATTACGCACCCGCCACGCTGGTGCAGTGTGGACCTCAGGGACGGCAATCAGGCAATAGCCACCCCGATGAGCCTCAACGAAAAGCTGGACATGTTCAATCTGCTTGTACAGATGGGATTCAAGGAAATAGAAGTCGGATTTCCCTCAGCGTCGCAAGTTGAGTACGATTTTACCCGGCTGCTTATTGAAAAAAAAATTGTTCCTGATGATGTGTGCATACAGGTATTGACCCAGGCGCGTGAGCACCTGATTAAGAAAACATTCGATGCCATACGCGGTGCAAACAAGGTTATTGTGCATCTCTATAATTCAACGTCGGAGCTGCAGCGCCGGGTTGTATTTCGCCAGGGAAAATCGGAAATTCTGAATATCGCGGTGCAGGGCGCCCGTCTGATCAGGGACGAGGCGAAAAAAATTTCCGGCACAAAAATTTTCTACGAGTATTCGCCGGAAAGTTTTACCGGAACCGAACTGGAGTTTGCCCTGGAAATTTCCCAGGCTGTGATGGATGTCTGGCAGCCTGCCCGCGGCAACGAAATGATCCTGAACCTTCCCTCCACTGTCGAAATGGCAACACCCAATGTGTATGCCGATCAAATCGAATGGATGTGCAGACACCTTCAAAATCGCGATACGCTTGTGATCAGCCTCCACGCTCATAATGACAGGGGGACGGCGGTCGCCGCCACCGAACTCGCCCTCATGGCAGGTGCAGACCGGGTTGAGGGAACACTTTTCGGAAATGGTGAGAGAACAGGCAATGTTGATATCGTGACGCTTGCCTTGAATCTGTTCTCACAAGGCATTGATCCAAAGCTTGACTTTCATAATATCGCCAGGATTGTTGATGTCTATGAGCGATGCACCAAGATGCAGGTTCATGCACGTCAGCCTTATGCAGGAGAACTGGTATACACGGCTTTTTCCGGTTCTCACCAGGACGCAATCAATAAAGGAATGAAAAATTGCCAGGACAGTCGGAGCTCGATTTGGGAAGTCCCCTATTTACCTATTGACCCCACGGATGTGGGCAAGACTTTTGAGGCCATTATCAGAATCAACAGCCAGTCGGGAAAGGGCGGCATCGCCTACATAATGGAGAAGGAGTTCGGTTTTGTTCTCCCGAAGGAAATGCACCCGGAATTCGGACGGATTATTCAGGCAGTTTCAGATAAAGCAGGCAGCGAGGTTCCGCCCCAGGCAATCCTTGAGGTTTTTGAGCAGGAATATCTTGCGTCGAACGGACCACTGCTGTTTAAAACGTGTGAAATCAGGGAGCGGCCGGTGCCGAAAGAAAAAGAGCATGCACGCGTATCCGAAATAAAAGCTTCCGTCTTGGTAAACGGTGAGGAATCCCGGATAGCCGGGACGGGAAACGGTCCGGTGGACGCGTTTTGCCACGCCGTTAAAAAAGAGTTGAACATTGACTTCACGCTGGTCTCTTACCATGAGCACGCTCTTGAACAGGGATCGGACTCACTGGCAGCAGCATATATCCAGATTGAGGATACCGACAACAGAAAATTTTTCGGGGTCGGCATTGATTCGAACATTTCCGTTGCATCATTCAAGGCCGTCGCGAGCGCTGTAAACCGCTCACCTGCGATTCGGGCGAAACTCACTGCTGATACGAAAGGCCGGCGAGGCCAATGACCGGAGGCTGACGCTCAAAACAGCACGAGGTGCAAAACAAAATTTCATATTTATAAAAATATTTATCCTTGAAACTGGTGGTGTTTGATGCTACGATGCAAACAGGAACGCTGATGCGGATGAAGAGTTCGTTTTCAGTTGTGTCACCATCAGCGACGACATTATTAATACGAAAGGAGAATACCCATGGTACAGAAAGCAAGCAGCAAACTGACTGATATGATGAACAGCGCCATTGCACGGGAAATCCAGGTAAGTGTTCAATATATGTGGCAGCATGTCATGGCAAAAGGGCTTGAATCAACCGGCCTCTCCGACGTATTCGAAAAGGTGGCAATTGCGGAAATGAAGCACGCGGAGAAAATAGCCGAACGGCTCTTCTATTTTAATGTCATACCGACCACCAAGCCGGATCCTATCACGGTAGTGACATCAACAAAGGAAATGCTTGAAGCGGATGCACGCGCGGAAGAAGAGGCCATTGACCTCTACAAGGAAATCATTAAGCAAGCAGTATCAGAAAGCGATTCAACCACGCGCTTATTGTTCGAAGAAATTCTCGCAGACGAAGAAAAGCACCACGACACATTTATGAACCTGCTCGGGAAATAGCGATTCGGATATATCTACTTATCAAAAAACTCGACCTACGGAGCGAGGCCGGACACGTGCAACCACACGTGTCCGGCCGAAACTTATGCGCATAATTACTCATCTATCTGAAATGCAGTCGCTGGCAGATTCCGCCAGAAAACAGGGGCAAAGAATCGGCTTTGTCCCCACCATGGGTTTTTTGCACGAAGGCCATCTTTCTCTCATGCGGCAGGCTCGACAGGAATCTGATATCGTCTGTGCCAGTATTTTTGTTAATCCGACTCAATTCGGACCCACGGAAGACCTCGACCGTTATCCGCGGGATCATGAAGGAGACTGCTTAAAGTGCAAAACAGCGGGAGTTGATTTTCTCTTTATGCCCGATTCAAAGGAAATGTATCCGGAAAAACCTTTTGTTTTCGTTACGGTGGACGGCATATCCGACATACTGGAAGGTGCCATCAGGCCGGGTCATTATCGCGGTGTAGCAACGGTAGTGGCGAAACTCTTCAATATTGTCAAACCCCATGCTGCTTTTTTCGGCCAAAAAGATTACCAGCAGTGCATGGTGATTAAACATATGGTGCAGGAGCTGAACATGGATGTCAAAATATGTGTTCAGCCTACAATTCGCGAGACGGATGGCCTCGCAATGAGTTCCCGCAATACGTACTTAAATACCGGAGAGCGTCAGGTTGCAGCAACGATTTTCAAAGCTCTTTCTGCTGCTGAGCGACTGACGAAGTCAGGCATGAATGAACCGGAAAAAATCCGCCATGAAATGCACCGCATACTGACGCAAGAAGAGAAATTCAGCATTGACTACATTGCAATTGTCGATCCGGAGACCCTTGCTCCGCTTTCCACTGCCGCCCAGAAAATGGCCATACTGGTCGCAGTCCGGCTGGGGCGCACAAGATTGATTGATAATATTCTCATCACACAGTAGCAGGCAACTACCCAGCAATATCTATAATTCCCTTCTATCGCGCAACGTTTTCAATTACAGACTTCCTGCTTGCCCCCAATTACCTCCCTACAATTTTATACAGTCATTATTTCCTTTCATTATTTATGATGCAGCAAAAATTTTTGTTTATAGCCTGTTGAAAATGAATGCTACCACAAAATAGATAGGTCATTTTGAACGGGTCCATAATTTTTTATAACTTTCTACTCATTAATATACTGATTTCTTTAATTCTTTATTCTTTTTTGTCTTGGCCTCCTGTTTGCATAGAGTGACGTATTGACCGCATCAAATTACAGAACCATCCTATGCGATAAACAAAAAAACAATACGTTGCATTTTTATGCATTTCCAAACGAAGAACGAGGAGACAATAATGAGCACAATGACTATGGAACCTGAGTTGTCAGTGTCGGATTTTCTTGAACCTGATCTTCAGCTTGACGAGAGAATGGAAATAGTGCGCGAAGATTCAGGCAACAAGTTTGATCAGATTAAGGAACGCGGCCGGACTCCTGCAAAGGATCTGGATGCAGTTAAATACTACCTCAAAGACATCAGAAGCTTTCCTCTTCTCACATTTGCGGAAGAGCAGTCTTTGGGAAAAAGAATTGCCGAGGGAGATGACCGGGCTCGTAAGGCCATGATCGAATCAAACCTTCGGCTCGTGGTTGCCGTCGGGAAAAAATATATCAACCGAGGGCTGCCCTTTGCCGACATTCTGGAAGAGGGTAATCTCGGCCTCATCAGGGCGGTCGAAAAGTTTCAGTACCAGCGCGGTTTGAAATTCAGCACCTATGCTGTTTGGTGGATCAGACAGGCAATCGAACGGGCTATTGTAAATCAAGCCCGGATCATCCGTCTTCCGGTGCATGTCGCGGGCATGGTACACTCGTATTCTGCAACCGTGCGCTCCCTGACGCAGGAACTTGGCCGCGAACCCGGTTTGGATGAAATTGCAAAAAAAATGGGCACCAGTATCGATAAAGTTCGCAGCCTGTCTCAAGTGCTCCGCGAAACGTATTCTCTGGATATGCTAATCGGCGATCACGAAGAGGACACTCTTCAAAGCATTCTTGAGGATGAGAAAGCTTCTTCTCCCATGGAAGCCTCGGATGAAATCCGCAAGCGGAAACATATCGATGAGTGGCTTGCGGAACTTCGCGATATTGAACGAGAAGTTATTGAATTGCGGTTTGGACTGGACGGCGAAAAACCACGGACCCTAGACAGCATCGGCAAAGCCCTCAAAATTACCCGGGAACGGGTAAGGCAAATCCAGGAGCAGGCGCTCAAGAAGCTCAGGAACATCACCACAACCAGAACCATAAGTCTTGAAGAAATGCTGTAACGCCGAAGCTGTTCGTGCCGGAGTCTCCGCGGCTGTGGAGCACTCCGGCGCATCTTGAGCTTCTTATTATGATTTTCAGTTTTATCAAAATAAATTTCACCCCTTTTTCCCAACCACCAAACCAAGAAAAAATCTGGATTTTTCTGTATCTCTATTCAAAATTGTTGCATGCTTTCCCGTGATGTTTTAGTTGCCCGGATTTTTGCATCGGCCTGTGCCCGTATTGCCTTATCCAAATCCTTCCTCTTGACAAAACTGCTTCCTCCGCGTACATTTGCACCAACTACTGCTAAAAAGCAGCATATGTTGTATTGTGCGGGGAGGCTGTCGTGGTGCAGCGCGATGGTGAAAAGACATTGCTTGTCATCGACGATGACAGGATATATGCCGAGGCGGTAAAAGATTACTTTGACAAGGAGAAAATTGCCGTACTCACGGCACACACCGCACAAGAAGGAATCGCCGTATGCTCCCGCCAAATAGTCGACGTCGTGCTGCTTGATCAGCAGCTTCCGGACGCGGAAGGCCACACGCTCTGCCCCGAAATTCTGAAATACAACGACCAAACTAAAATCATTTTTGCAACCGCCTATCCCAGCTTTGAGCATGCCGTGGCGGCCATACGGCAGGGTGCATATGACTACCTGACAAAACCTTTTGAACTTGAGGCACTGCGTCTGGCAGTTGGGCAAGCGCTTAGGACTCTGGAACTGGAACGATATGAACAGCTTCAGAACTATCGAGGAACTCGCGAAAATGCAGAAACGGTTTTTATCGGCGGAGAAAATCTGGGCGAAATCATGAAAATGAAGGAGCTTGCCGCACGCTCCGACTCGCCGGTTCTCATCACCGGAGAAACAGGAACCGGCAAAACAATGCTGGCAAAAACAATTCATTACCAAAGTGCAAGAAATTCGGCACCATTCATCAGCATAAACTGTGCCGCCTTGCCGGAAACATTGATTGAAGCGGAGCTGTTTGGCTATGAGAAAGGGGCGTTTACCGGCGCAGCTGCGTCACGAAAGGGCATCTTTGAAATGGCGGAAGGCGGCACCCTGTTTCTCGACGAAATTGGGGAAATGCCTCTGCACCTGCAGGCCAAACTTTTGAGTGTGATCGACGACAAGCTCATACGCAAGCTGGGCGGGACGTCAACGCGATCTGTTAATGTCCGTATCATAGCCGCAACCGGTGTCGACTTAAGCAGCGCTACAGGCAAAACCTTCCGCAAAGACCTTTTTTATCGACTCAGCGTGCTGCAGATCCATCTTCCGCCTTTGCGGGAGCGACGCGGCGATATTCCGCCACTCTCCAACTATCTGCTGGGAACCTTGAATGGAAACAAAAAGACAACCCTGTCTTTCGATGAACAGGAGCGGCTTATGGCATATGATTGGCCGGGCAATGTGCGCGAACTCAGAAATGTCCTGGAGCGATCCCTGATGCTTCAGCAGGGCGCGGAACTCCGCCCGTCCCTGCTGCTTGATCAGAAAAAAAATCCTTCCGCCCCTGTGTCGGACGCACAGCCGGCAAATCCGCACGAGATTCTCTCTCTCGAAGAACTGGAAAAGAGGCATATCCGGTATGCGCTCGAACTACTTGGAAATAATTTTACAAAAACAGCAAAAACCTTGGGAATATCCTTATCCACGTTAAAGCGAAAGATTAAGACCAAACCATAGGTAAATCTTCACATAACCGCAAAACAGCAAGAAACATTTCCGATATTCCGTGCATGTTGGAAAAACTCCGTATCTGCTGATCTGATACCTCCTCAATTATAATCCCTGCTCAAAATGGGTCAGCCAAAATAATCATTCAAAGAACAATGCAATCTGCTATTCCCGGTCATTTCCTTCATTATCCTGCTGTTATCCGTCTGGTATCCATTTTGCTTGTTAATAAAGAGAGGCACCGTAATCAGTTCTTTTATGCCTACCGAGGACAACTATGGGAACGATTCTAGTCGTCGATGATAATAAGACTCTTTGCGATACACTTGCCTCCTATCTTTGCTCGAGAGTACCCGACTTGACCGTACTGACCGCGGGAGACGGGGAAAAAGCCATTCATCTGCTCGAATCAAACTGCGTGAATATGATTCTGACCGATCTGATAATGCCGAATCTTGATGGATATACTGTCATTGGTTATGCCCAAAAACAGTGTCCTTCCGTTCCGGTCATCATCATGACGGCATCGTGGTCGCTGGAATTGCAAGCATTGCTGCAGAAAAAAGGAAGAGTGCAGTATATTGAGAAACCGTTTCGCCCGGAGGATATTGACAGGATGGTTATTGAACCGATGTTGAAGCAGAAAAGCGCGTAGCGGAAACCCGTTTTCCGGAGCTGCCGCCTATGCCGTATTCAGACAGTCTGATCAGACCATAACAACTTCATATTGTTCCTGATGAAGATTGGGATCGGCCTTAATGACGATTTTCTTTTGAAATTCTCTTTCCAGTTCCTCAACGCCCAGCCGCTCGTCGTCGTACAGCAAATCAGCGACCACTGAGTTAACGGTCACCAGAGCTTTCTTTTCATCCGCATTTGAAAAAGCACGCCTGATTTCCCGGAAAACCTCGTAACAAATTGTCCTTGCCGATTTAATATATCCCCGGCCATCGCAATACGGACAGGGTTCGCAAAGTGTTCTACCCAGGCTCTCGCGTATCCGCTTGCGCGTCATTTCTATAAGCCCGATCGGTGAAATATGCGATATGGTCGTTTTTGCCTTGTCGATAGCAAGGGCTTCCTGAAGAGCCGAGTATACTTTGCGGCGGTTGTCCTCGCGTTCCATATCGATAAAATCAAGAATAATAATGCCGCCGATATTCCGGAGCCGTAACTGATAGGCGATTTCTCGTACCGCCTCAAGGTTTGTTTTCAGGATCGTGTCTTCCAGCGTCCGCTTTCCCACATATCGTCCGGTATTAACATCAATGGTGGTAAGCGCTTCCGTCTGGTCGATGATAATGTATCCCCCTGACTTGAGCCAGACTTTTCTGCCAAGAGCGCGGGAAATTTCAATTTCCACACCGTAGTGATCAAAAATAGGGTCGTCGCCCTCATAGGGCCTTACACGCCGGCTGAGCTGGGGAAGGTAGGAATCGATGAATTCTTTTGCTCGCTGGTATTCTTCGGACGAGTCGATGACCATTTTGTCCACATCCCGGGTGAAGATATCCCGTATAATGCGGAAAACGAGGTCAAGCTCATTGTGCATGAGCGCAGGGGCGGACGTCCGTTCTTTTTTCCGCTGAATGTTCTCCCATAATCTGCCGAGAAACTCGATGTCTGCGGTAAAATCTTCTTCGCTTCTGCCTTCGCTCGCAGTCCGGATGATATAACCCGTGTTCGGCTTCCGAAGCCTGCCCACGATTTCACGAAGCCGGTTTCGTTCCTCGCTGTTTTCGATTCGCCGTGAAACACCGATATGGTTGACACCCGGCATCATGACCAGATACCGGCCGGGAATGCTGATGTAGGTGGTGACCCGCGCACCTTTGGTGCTGATTGGCTCTTTCGAAACTTGCACGAGGATCTCCTGCCCTTCCTGGAGCAGGTCTTCAATCTGAGTGGCATATGCACGTTTTCGCTTCGGCTCAACCTCGAGCTCAAGTCCTTCATCGTCCATCATCGGAGTATATTCCGAGGTGCTGTCAAAAACGTCCCCTACGTAAAGAAAAGCGGACTTTTCAAGTCCGATGTCCACAAAGGAAGCCTGCATGCCGGGCAGCACTTTCATGACTCGGCCTTTATATACATTGCCGGCAACACCGCGGTCTTTTTTACGGTCGATATATATTTCCGTAACCAGACCGCTGTCTGTAAGGGCCACGCGCGTCTCTTCCCGGCCCGCGTTTACGATAATCTCGGATGACATAGCTTCTCCTCATGCATGATATCTTTTCCTATTGTATATGAGGATGTGATTGAATACAAGAGATAAAGCAAAAATGTCTGAAACAAAAGCCTGAGGCGGTCGGCCGGTTTCTGCTGGAGAGACAGCGCTAGATATTTTCCAGGGGGTCTATCCACTGGTTCTGTTTTTTTGCATAAAGCGCCGTACGGACGATCTCAAAGAATGCAATATCTTCGGGAGATGCATCAAAAAGAATCTTGAGAACATCCTGAATGCGTACTTTGGATTCTACGCTGTCCTGCAGCGTTGCGATAATCGTGTCGGAGGATGGTTCGTGTGTTATCGATTCAATAAGCGGTTTGATGTCCTTTTTTTTCCCTTCTTTTTCCACCAGCGCTGTTGGTTGGGCTGAGAACGCCGACAAACAACGATCGATAGCAGCAGAATAAGGAGCGGGAACCCTGACCGTATAGGCATATCTGCTGATGCTTCCGGAAAGCGAAGGTGCCTTTACGGGAATAATGCGTGATTTCCTGATCTGTATTCCACTCGGCAATGCATTCCTGATCGCCTGTGTAATGTGATCGAGGCTGGTGAGATGGCTGATTTCCATATCCAAATATTCCGCTTCGCTTTCCATGCCGACGGACAGGGCAGGACCAAAAGCGATTTTTGGATGCGGGTTGAAGCCTTGGGAAAACATCAGTGGGATTTCTGCCCGCACTGCTGCCCGGTGAAAAAGGGTCATCAGGTCGAGATGTGAAAGAAATTTTATACGACCGGTTTTTGCATATTGGAATCTGACTCGGACAGAGTGCTCGCATTCTTTTGATTTCTGTTCCTGGGAGTCCGCAGTTGCAGGTTTTGGAGGCGTCAGCGCGGCCGGTTTTCCCAATAATGGGGTGCCGCCGTCCTTGCACTTCAGCCCGCACTGTCTGCATTCCATTCTGCAGTTTTCCGTGGTCTCTGCAGCCAGAGCGCGTTGATATTCAGTCTGAAAAAATTCTTTGGAGATGCCGCTGTGCACATACTCCCACGGAAGGGTCTCTTCTTTTTTAAAAGTACGGCACGCATAATCGGGCATTGCAACTCCGAATTTAGCGAACGCTTCCTCCCATTTTCTGAAATCAAAGCACTCACTCCAGCCGTCAAATCGGCAGCCGAGCCGCACCGCTTCCTGAATCACCCTGCCGAGCGTTCTATCACCCCGCGCAAAAGCCCCTTCCAAAAGACTCATTTCAGCATTATGCGGTTTCAGCGCAATACCGCGCCGCCGGATCCTTTGTTCCAAGTAGCGTTGTTTGGTGCGTATTTCCTCCAATGAGGCTTGCCCAAGCCACTGGAAAGCAGTGTGCGGTTTTGGAACAAATGAGGACAGCGTGATATTTAATTGCACCCCGCGCTTCGACGCCTTTCTGCCGAGCGAAAAAATTTCGTTGACGAGCCTGACGATCCCGTCCAAGTCCTCATCGGTTTCCGTCGGCAGTCCGATCATAAAGTACAGTTTAAGGACATTCCAACCGTTTTTAAAGATAGTTTCCGCAGCATGAAAAAGGTCGCTGTCACTCAGCGGCTTATTGATGACATTCCGAAGGCGCTCAGTTCCCGCTTCCGGTGCAAGCGTAAATCCGGTTTTGCGCGTATCAGCAATGGCCTGCACCATTTCCGACGTCAGCGTTCCCACGCGAAGAGAAGGAAGAGAAATCGAAACGCGGCTGTCATGGTATTGTTTCATCAAATCAACGACAAGCGGCTGGATGCCGGTGTAATCGCCTGCGCTGAGCGAGGCCAGCGACAACTCTTCATATCCTGTGCAACGCAGGGAGTCGTGAAGCAGGGTTTTGATGGTTTCAGGACTTCGTTCGCGATAGGGCCGGTAAATCATCCCTGCCTGGCAGAACCGGCACCCCCGGATACACCCTCTGGCAACCTCTACCGTGACTCTGTCATGTACGGGTTTTAAAAATGGAAGCACCGGTTTAGCCGGATATGAAGCGTGCTCGAGACTCTCAAGAAACCTTCTGGTAACACCCTTCGTGCTGACTTCCGGCACATAGAACCCTTCCTGCCGGGCAATGGCTTCAAGAAAGACCGAGCGGCGCTCATGTTGCTGTTTAAGATCAACGAGCTCATGCACGGCTTCTTCCGCATCACCGAGAAAAAAAACATCGATAAAATCCGACAGCGGTCCCGGATTCATGGCGCAGGGCCCCCCTGCAATAACAATCGGGTGTTTGTCGCTCCTGTCTGCTGCACGAAGCGGGATACCTGCAAGGTCCAAAGCCGTTAGAATATTCGAGTATGATAACTCATATTGAAGCGTAACTCCGAGTATGTCGAATTCAGCAAGAGGCAGGTTTGATTCGAGGCTTGCGAGCTTGCGTCCGGAGGCGCGGAGTCGCTCTTCATAGTCCGTCCATGGGGAAAACACCCGTTCGCAGGCGGTGTCTTCCCGGGTGTTCAGAATGTGATAGAGGATTTTCAGTCCGAGATGCGACATGCCTACTTCGTAGGTATCGGGAAAAAAAAGACAGACCTTCGTTTTGACCTTCGAAAAGTCTTTCCGAACGCTGTTGATTTCCGCATTAATATACCGCGCCGGCTTGCTTACCAGCGGCAAAAAACGTTCAAACATGGGACTCCTTTATACACGCGCGGCTTGCTGAATTTTCTCGGACTTTGCACAGGCATCAAGGAAGTGGCAGCGTATTAGTAAAATAGCATAAATCGCCTCGTCTGGATGTTGAGAAGCAGGCCAAGAGCAAGGAAGGTGGTAATGATGGATGTCCCGCCGTAACTTACAAGCGGGAGCGGCACTCCCACAACAGGCACGATACCTACCGCCATGCCCACGTTGATAAATACGTAAAGAGATATCATTGATACGATACCTCCGGCCATCAGCACCCCGAGACGGTCTTTAGCGTTTTTTGCCGTATCAACACCAACCAGAAGAAGGATCAGATACAGAAGAATCAGGATCGTGCTGCCGAGAAAACCTGTCTCCTCCGCGATGACCGCAAAAATAAAATCCGTGTGGCGCTCAGGCAAGAAAGCCATCTGACTTTGCGTGCCCTTCTGAAAGCCTTTGCCGGTAATCTGGCCTGATCCTACGGCTATTTTCGACTGATTCGCGTGGTAGCCGCTCCCAAGGCGGTCTGAACTCGGGTCAATGAAAGCCTTGATTCTGTTCTGCTGGTACGGCTTGAGCGATCCCCAAATCTTGTTGCGCACGGGCGGTACAAAAAGCACAAGCGCCGCGATTACTACGCCGGTAACAAGAACAATGGCAACCGACCGCAGATGTATTCCCGCGAGCATAACAATAAGCGAGGACGTCAGCAGCAGCATGAGAGCAGTGCCGAGGTCGGGCTGTTTCAGCACGAGCAAAAGCGGCACCAGCACCATGACGCCGGGGATGGCCAGGTCTTTCAGATTATATCCATCGTGTCTCGCATTATCGGCAAAGTACCTCGCCAGCGCGAGCGTGATGGATAATTTTGCCAGTTCCGATGGTTGAAATGCAAAGGGACCAAGGGACAACCAACGCTGTGCTCCCATCCCGGTCTTTCCGATTATCATGACCAGCAGAAGCAGCACAAGCGACAACGCGTAAAGGATGTATGCGTAACGCCCAACCGTATGGTAGTCCGGAATAAGCGCAAGAAACATCACAACCATTCCGATGCTTATCCAGACAATTTGTTTGTAGTAAAGAGGTGAAGGGCCGCGTACCGTATACGTCGCGCTGTATACCGCTGCAAGGCCGAACAGTGCGATCAGGCAAACAAGCCCGACCATTCCCCAGGGCAGGTTAGTGAACCATCGTTGGCTCTGCATTTTTCATATACTCCTCAATGACCGCTTTTGCCACGGGGGCCGCCGCTCCACCGCCGTGCCCTCCATGCTCGACCAAAACAGCCACTGCTATTCTGGGATTTTCAACCGGCGCATATGCAACGAACCAGGCATGATCCTGCGTTTTTCCTGACAGCTTTTTGCCCGGTGTCTTCTGAGAAACGACCTGCGCAGTTCCGGTCTTGCCGGCCACCGTTGCAAAGAGCGTTTGCGCGGCATGTCCGGTTCCTCCCGGTTCTGCGACCACACCTGCAAGCGCCCGGTTCACTTCAGCAAGCGCATCAGGGTCAAGATGAACAACGTCCTGGTGCTTTGCAGAAAACGCTTTAATGTCTCCCGTTTCTCTGTTCCTGGTTTGCTTCAGCAGCAGCGGTTGATAGAGATGACCTCCGTTCGCAACTGCCCCGATCATTCGTGCGGCCTGAAGAGGGCTGACAAGAACAAACCCCTGGCCGATGGAGTTGATATAGGAATCTCCTGCATACCAGGCCTCACCTGTGCGTTTCTTTTTCCAGTCCGTCGTTGGTATCAACCCTGCTTTTTCATCAGGCAGATTGATTCCGGTCAGGTTGCCGAGCCCCAGCTTTTTTGCATATTGCGCAATGCGGTCAAACCCAATGCGGTCGCCCATAAGATAAAAATATACGTCGCAGGATTCGACAAGCGCTTGGTGAAATGCGATGGGACCATGACCATGACCCTTCCAGCACCGGAAGGAATGCTTGCCGCTCTTGATAGAACCCTTGCATGTTATTTTTTCATCGGGATCGATCACGCCGGAATCGAGTCCTGCCAGTGCAACAAGAATCTTAAAAACAGAGCCGGGCGGATAGACACTCTGAATTGCCCGGTTATAAAGCGGATGCGAAGGATCATTGGTCAGGCGAACCCAGTCTTTGGGAGCAATGCCCCGGGGAAACAGGTTCGGATCAAAGTTTGGATGGCTTACCATTGCGAGAATTTCCCCGGTATTCGGGTCCATCGCGACAACGGAACCGGGGCGGCTGCCGAGCGCCTCTTCTGCGGCCCGTTGGACATCAAGATCTAGAGTCAGATAAATGTCATCACCCGGTCTGGGCTCCACGATGCCGAGATCCTTGACTTTTCTGCCCGCCGCATTTACCTGGATCATGCGCCTGCCTGCCGTTCCGCGCAAGAGTTTGTCATAAATTTTTTCAAGCCCCCCCTGGCCGGTAAGCAATCCGACATCGGTTTGCTGCTGTTTGCGTTGGCTTTGAGAAACCTTGCCGAGGTAACCGAGTTGGTGAGAGGCGGTTCCGCCATACGGATAATGCCTGCGATGTTCAGGTTCAATAATGGCGCCGGGCAGATCGTCCAAGTGTGCTTCAACGACGGTTACTTCGTCCCAGGGTGCTTCTTCCTTGATTTTCACCGGTTCGTATTTCGTTCTGACCGAGGAAGCATCATCGAGTATCTGTCGGATTGTGTTCTGATCGACCTTGACGATTGTAGACAGTTTTTTTATGGTCGCATCAAGGTCCGTGGCGTCTTCAGGGACGAGCGAGATATCGAACGTCAGCACGTTTTCGACGATCGGCTTGCCGTTTCTGTCAAAGATTATCCCCCGCGGCGGCCTGAGCTTTACCGGTCTGATCCGGTTGTTCTCCGCTTGCTCATAGTAGTATTCCCCCCGGACCGCCTGCAGATACCAAAGACGGGTGAAAAGAACCACAATACCGAGAACAATGAAAATTGCCAGCAGAGGAAGCCTTTTCTGAATTGTGGCAGGGCTCTCTTCGTGGAACATCTACAACTCCTTTTGAGCAGCCCTTCTCGTCAGGACAGGCAGAATTTTTTTTTCGGTTATTAGTCTCAGTAATATAATCCCGAGTATGCCGGTATAGATCGCCTGAGGCAGAATACGCTCTATCACAAGGTTCAGGAAAGGAAGGTCGCTGTAAACAATCTGCAGAAAAAACAAAAAAACAACCCCTTCCAGCAAGCTGAAAGCAGTTATAAATATGCCGTTCGATGGGCTGGTAATATCAAGCACTTTTTCCCCGAGCAGGCCGGCGGAAAGACCAAGAAGACCTCGGCTGATCCCGGTGACTCCGAGAAAGCTCGAAGATCCAATATCGATAAGCAACCCCGTACCCATGCCGGCGAGCGTTGCCTCAACAGGGCCGGTAAGAAGCCCGATAATATAGAGGAAAGAAAATGCCAGGTCGGGTTTAATTCCCACTATCGCCAGAGGGTTGAACAAGCTTGATTGAAACGAAATGATCAGTAAGAAGAAAATGCAATATACGCCGGCCTTCATTTTGTCAGTACCAATGCTTCTTCCAAACGAGAAAATCGGACAACAGGTTCCGCAACAACTGTCTGGAACGCGCTCGTCTCGCGTTTTATGACTTTCACAACGGTGGCCACAGCGAGGCCCTTCGGATAAACGCCATCAAGACCCGAGGTGACAAGCAGGTCCCCCTGTTGGATATCGGCATAGTAGGAAACATATTTGAGAGCGCAGTTCACCAGCTTGCCTTCCAGCAGCCCTTCTTCACGGTTTCTTTGCACTCGTACAGCAAGGGTGCTTCCGGGATCGGTCAGCAGAATGACTTTAGCCGATCCGGAAAGCGCTGTTTGCACTTTTCCCACAACGCCCGCCGGCGTAATTACCGCCATATCCTTCTTGATACCCTGGTCGGAACCCTTGCCGATCGTTATGGTAGCGGAGACGGGAGACATTTCCTTGCCGATTACCTGGACCATGATTGACGTCGGCTGGTACAGCTGTTTAAACGCTAGAGCGTCACGAAGCCTTCCATTTTCGGCAAGCAGCTCATTTACAACCGCGCTTTCGAGCCGCAGTCGATCATTTTCTTCCTTCAGCCGCTCATTGTTCCGCTGTGTCTGCACAAGCAGCACATAATGATTGCCGACAGCTTCTACAGCCGTGAATGTTTTGGTTATCATTCTCTCAAAAAAACCTGATACGGCCAGAACAGGTTTTTCCATAAACAAAAAACGCCCGTTTTTTACCTGCACGGTAACCAGCCAGAACAGGATGACAAAGAGAAGGAAGATGAAAAAAAATTTTCTGTGCTTCGAGACAAATCCGAACATCGGCCGGTATCTTTCTGATCAGTATTGCCAGGTAATCAAACAGCAATATCCCCGGCACGCTTTACATGATGACTTTTTGCAGTATTTCCTCATCGTCGAGGACCTTGCCCGCACCAAGCGCAACACAGGTAAGAGGGTCTTCCGCTATGATAATGGGAAGCGATGTTTCTTCTCTGAGAAAAACATCCAACCCCTTCAGGAGTGCCCCGCCGCCCGCCAGGACGATGCCCTTGTCAACAATGTCTGCCGAGAGTTCCGGAGGAGTGTTTTCAAGTGCAAGCTTGATGCCGTTCAGGATCTGGGCAATGGGTTCCGCCAGAGCCTCACGCACTTCATCGTCGTCAAGGATGAGCGTCTTGGGTATGCCGGAGACCAGGTCGCGACCTTTAATCTCCATGGTCATGCGGGTGCTGTCCATTTTATATGCCGATCCGATCTCAAGCTTGATCTGTTCGGCCATCATCTCACCGATGAGGAGGTTGTATTTACGTTTAATATAGTTGATGATGGCCTCGTCCATCTTGTCGCCGCCGACGCGGATGGCCTTGCTGTACACCACTCCATCCATCGAGATTACGGCAATGTCCGTGGTGCCGCCGCCGATATCGACAATCATATTGCCCGAAGGTTCAGAAATAGGCAGTCCCGTCCCGATGGCAGCTGCTACGGGCTCCTCTATCAGATACACATCACGTCCTCCGGAGGTGATGGCAGCATCTTTGACAGCACGCTGCTCCACCTGAGTGATCCCCGTCGGCACGCCGATAACGATGCGCGGACGCATGAATCGCTGTCGGTTGTGAACCCGCTGGATAAAATATTTGAGCATTTCTCCGGTAACATCAAAGTCGGAAATAACGCCGTCCTTGATCGGCCGGATCGTTTTAATATCCCCTGGTGTGCGGCCGAGCATTTTTTTTGCGCCGGCACCAACAGCAAGCACTTTCCCGGTCTTCACGGAAATAGCAACAACCGAAGGTTCATTGCAAACAATTCCTTTTCCTTTTACGTAAACCAGGGTATTCGCCGTTCCCAAATCTATCGCCATATCATTTGAGAACCAACCCATGATAGTATTAATAATCATTGTGCGCAAAAACTCCTTTCAAAATTAAACATGAATTACAAGCAAGGAAACAGCCATCTTTGGACGTCAAAGCTGCCGGTTGCAATACCGGTTCCTGAGCTGTTTCGTGATTTTCTTCTCCGTCATCATTTCCGTGAATCGGGGGATTCGCCCGTATTGGTCAGGGCAGTATCGGTCGGCTGCTGTCCTCTGTCATTTTTTGGAGTCTCTGAGGCAGGGGCTCTGCAGACAACGCGCGTTCTCGCAAGCATATCTCCAATTCTCATCCCCTCGTCATCACCGAGGGCGGTCAGGCATTCCACACTGAGGACCAGCAGGCCCAACACCCACCCTACATAGGGGATTAAAAAGAAGAAAAAAGCTATGGCGAGCGGTACATTTCTGATAATTGACTCTCGGTAGCTCATCGAAGATCCGGATGCTTCGTATGCTATCACCCGAAGACCAATGAGTTTTTTCCCGATGCTTTGACCATTGAGCAGCCCGTCTCGAATGAGGATGTACCCTGCTGCGGACAAAAAACCGAATGCGTCTGGCAGTCTTGCCAATCCGATAATAAGGAGGATATCCACAAATCCTGCGACTGATCTGGTTGTAAGATCCGCCCTCTGCACTATGCCTCCTGAGTATTTCATACTATCAGAATAATTGGGCGATTTCAAGCGTAAAAGTGCCGGAAGGAGAGACAAATCGGGATAAAATTTAGTTCCCCTGTAAGGCACACACCGTTTTTTGTGCATATACGTTTTTTAAACCTTGACTATTCCTCATATTTGCAGCCATACTTACAAAATCACCCTGCGGCATAGGTTTACCTTGTCGTAATTAATTATATGGAATCGCAATTATCAACTTGTGAGTGATATGGATTCTGAAGCAAGGAGGGCAAATGTTTTTCAAATCTTTCTTTCTGCAAGGGCGCTGCTTCGGATTTATATTGTTGGTTTCGGTGTTGGCGTTCGCTTTACTGCTTTATTCACCGTCTCTGGCGGAAGAGTTGCAGGAAACCACCCCTGCAAAAAGCACGGCGGGCAATACTCTTTTTTCAGCAACGGCCGTAACCGCTTCTGTATGCAGCAATTCTACCTTCACGGAGCCTGAAAAGACCGACTACTTTTTCCTGCGCCCCTATAAACCTCTGTACGCAATTGCGGCATATGACCGGACGCTGAGCCGGGGCGACCGGGCAAATCAGGATTGGGAATTGCAGTTTCAATTAAGCTTCAAGATCCCGATTACAGCCATCCCCTGGACAGATGGCAACCTCGCCTTCGGCTATACACAAGTTTCCTTTTGGCAGGCGTTCAATAGCAATGGTTCCTCTCCTTTCCGCGAAACGAACTATGCACCGGAACTCATGGCGACGTTCAGTTACAGTCCTTCGGTTCTCGGATTGGGGAAAATATGGACAAAATACAGCGTAATTCATGAGTCGAACGGTCAGGGAGGATCTGACTCACGGAGCTGGAATCGCATATATGGTGAGATTGTCCTAGAGTGGGAACATCTTATCCTGATCCTGAAACCATGGTACCGTATTCCCGAACGCTCGAAATCATCTCCTGCAGATGCACGGGGCGATGATAATCCCGATATTACCCGCTATATGGGTTATGGAGAGCTAACGGCAGGATACCGAACAACCAGAGCAGACATCTTTCTTACTGTGCGCAACAATCTACGCGAGCGTTCAAACTATGGCTCAACCCAACTGAACCTTACCATACCGCTTAAAAACGATTTAAAATTTTTTGTTCAATACTTCGATGGATATGGCCTCAGTCTTATCGACTATAACCGATATAGCAGGCGCATCGGTGCCGGCATACTCATAGAAAAACTGCCGAAGTTATGGTGAACTTCCGAAAGGTATATTTTAAAATAGCACAACAAGTGCTTTTTGCCGGAGCAGTTCTCCGGCAGAGACTTATCTGTTATGGCTCAGCCGGCAAGCATATTTATATTGGCTCATACCGGCTGACGAAAACAAAAAAAATCGTGTGAGCAAAATCACAAATTCTTTTCGATATTTCTGCTATTATGATTTGGAACTATACGTTGAAGCATGTGCACGGCAAGGCTCGGAGTTCCTCGGAATTTGATATCAAACCTTCTATCGAAAGCGGAGAGGCCAAATCATGGATGACCTACCTGAACCGAAACGGACAAAAGACGCTGCAGGAGACGATCCGAATGAGCGAGTTCGGGAGCTAAAACCGATTGAATACATCCGGACGGTAAACGGCTACCTCCTGAAAGGGAATCAGAAAAGTGCATATGCCGTTATCCAGCGTGCCATGGTAATGTGTCCGGATGATCCATTCGTCATTTCATTCTATGGCAGCCTGCAGGCCAGCGTTGACAAGAAACACAGAAGCGGAGTGGACAATTGCACCAAGGCCATTTCAATGGTGCAGAAAAATGCCGGTGTGGTCGGCAAAGAACTGCTGTTCCCGGTCCTCTACCTCAACCTTGGGAAAGCCTACGTGGCTGCAGGCAAAAAAAGGAATGCGGTTGCTGCTTTCTACCAGGGACTCCATTATGATCCTCTCCATACAGCAATCAAGAAAGAACTCAGAAACCTCGGCGCAAGAAAGAAGCCGATTGTATCTTTTCTTGACCGTTCAAACCCTGTCAACAAATACCTCGGCAAGGCCCTGAATCGAAAAAAATCTCCTCAACGCTAGCCGTCTGCATGACAGATCGTTTTCGGAAAGAAAACGTCGTAAAACTATTGCCTTCTGTTAAAATAAATACATGATACAGGCTATTGCTCACTGGATCGCTCTTCACGGCTATGGCATCATTTTTGGCGTATTTGCCGGTGGAGTTATCGGCGCTCCGGTTCCGAATGACTTGCTTCTCGGCTATCTTGGCTATTTTATTTATTCAGGTAAACTTCTCCCTCTTCCCACGGTCACCGCTGCATACTTCGGTTGCATATTCGGCGTGACGGTCAATTATCTGTTAGGCAGGGCAATGGGTTTTTATTTTGTACATAAATATGCCGGCCGGTTGCGCCTGAACTCGGAGCAGTTGACGAAAATACACGCCTGGTTCGGCCACGCAGGAAAATGGGGGCTGCTGTTTTCCAATTTTCTTCCCGGTATACGGCACCTGGCGCCAATCGTCGCAGGGACATCGAAAATGCCTTTTACGGAATTTGCTTTTTTTTCATTCTCAGGAACACTTATCTGGGCGGTATTGTATATTTCTCTGGGTTACTTTCTGGGCGAGGAATGGAAACGTCAAACAGCTTTCATTCACAATATTCTGGGAGGCCTTTCCAGTGCTGTTGTCACCGTTTTTGCGCTGTATCAGTTATGGAGGAGAAAAAAACGCCGCGCTGAGGTTTAATCAGCGGGGCAGCAACCATTTCTCAACTGGAGGAACAGATCCTGTTTTTTCACCCGACCGACTTGCGACGGATTTTTTTGTCCCCCTATGATTTTTCTCCTGGAACAGCGCGTATATACCCCTCTGAGCAAATCCTCATGCCAGAAACCGGAGCCGTGGAATATTCTCGCAATACTGCCTGTCCTGCCGCATGCAATCATTTTGCCTTGATTTTCACCGGCATATCCGGATATAATTAAAGCTTGCAGAACGCAGAACAACTATCAGAGGACATGCTTCGGAGAGTATAAGCCTAATGGCAGAAAAAAAGTTTGAGGTTGCGCTTGCGCGCCTGGAAGAGATTGTACAGGAACTTGAGAAGGGAGACCTTCCGCTTGAACAGTCTCTGAAATTCTTTGAGGAAGGGATCAAGCTTTCCCGCATCTGCAGCAAACGGCTCGAAGAAGCGGAGCGAAAGGTGGAAATCCTGCTGAAAGACACATCGGGAAAACTGACGATAAAACCTTTTGAAAATGAAAACGAGTAGAGGACGGTTCACATTTTAGCCATGGACATAAAAACTTATCTTTCTCAGAGAAAAAACAGCGTAGACAAGGCACTCGACAAGCTGATGCCGCCTTCAAAGACTTTCCCCTCTTCCGTGCACGAGGCAATGCGTTACAGCCTGTTCGCAGGCGGTAAGCGCGTGCGGCCCATCCTTGCGATCGCGGCATCCGAGGCACTGGGCGGCAAAACAGCCGGCATTCTTCCGCTTGCAGGCGCCCTGGAGCTTATTCACACTTATTCTCTGATTCACGACGACCTTCCGGCGATGGACAATGATGATTTCCGGCGGGGAAGACCAACCTGCCACAAAGTATATGGTGAAGCCATCGCCATCCTTGCCGGCGACGGCCTGTTAAACATGGCGTTCGAGGTTTTGACTGATCCACGGAGAACCAAGACCGTGCCTGCAAACAGGCTTTTGATTATTGCAAAAGAAATTGCAACCGCCGCAGGCGTCTTCGGCATGGTGGGAGGCCAGGTGGTGGATATGGAGTCGGAAGGCAAGGATGTCGATCTTCCGACACTCGAATATATCCATACGCACAAAACCGGGGCGCTCATTCGTGCATCAGTACGGGTTGGTGCACTCTATGCAAAAGCTGGAAAACGTCAACTTGCGGCGTTAACCCGCTACGGTGAGTTGATCGGTCTCGCATTTCAGATCGCCGACGATATTCTGGACATCACCGGCACGCAGGAGGAAATCGGTAAAGACGTCGGGAGCGACCTTAAAAAGGACAAAAAAACCTACCCGAGCTTTTACGGCCTTGAAGAATCACGGCGCAGGGCAGTGGAAGTGGTAGACAAAGCAATTCTCTCGCTGAGGGATTTTGACCGCAAAGCTGCCCCCTTGCGGGAACTGGCAAAATATATTATTAACCGTGTAAACTAATCTTCTTTATCGAGCTGCAGCTGCTGCCGGCATTGTTTCGGGATTGACAACATCGGCCTGCGCAGGAGTCTAATTATTCGGCGGCCGGAAACTGTTCACGAGGTATTCATGTTACTGGATTCAATCAAAGACGCAAAAGATTTGAGATCTCTTCCCCAGAAAGACCTTCCGGAACTTGCAAAGGAGGTCAGGCAGGAAATCATCGATGTCATATCAAAGACCGGCGGCCATCTGGCATCCAGTCTCGGTGTGGTCGATTTGACGATCGCCCTGCACTACGCTTTTAACACACCGAAAGACCGCATTGTCTGGGACGTCGGGCACCAGGCATACGCCCACAAGATTCTTACCGGCAGGCGGGCCCAGTTCCGTACGATAAGGCAACATGACGGGTTGAGCGGGTTTCCCAAGCGCGCAGAAAGCCCGTGTGATCATTTCGGCGTAGGCCATTCAAGCACATCCATTTCTGCGGCGCTCGGCATGGCTGTCTCGCGCGACATCAAAGGGGAAGATTACCATGTAATCGCCGTCATCGGCGACGGGTCCATCTCTGCCGGCCTCGCTTTTGAAGGACTTAACCAGGCCGGAGATCTGCAGAGAAAAATGATTGTCGTTCTGAATGACAACGAAATGTCGATCAATCACAACGTCGGTGCTCTGTCCTCGTATCTCAGCAGGCTCATGTCCGGTCAGTTTTACACGAAGCTTCGCGTCGAAACAAAAAATTTTCTTCAGGGAATCCCTCGAGTCGGTGAATCCATGTTCAATTTCGCAAAAAAAGCCGAGGAATCCCTCAAAGGCCTGCTCGTACCCGGCATCCTTTTCGAAGAGCTCGGTTTTCAGTATATCGGCCCGATTGACGGACACAATATCGACAATCTGCTTGAGATGTTTAAAAATGCCAAAAATATTGAATGGCCTGTCCTCGTGCATGTAATTACAAAGAAAGGAAAAGGATGCGACTTCGCAGAGTGCGAGCCGTCACAGTACCATGGTACACCGCCTTTCGATCCGGAGACGGGCG
Organism: uncultured Nitrospiraceae bacterium; assembly: GCA_964586075.1. Lineage (GTDB taxonomy): Bacteria > Nitrospirota > UBA9217 > UBA9217 > UBA9217 > JBAZLV01. Next base: position 133,643 of record CAZPGZ010000002.1, read on the forward strand.
AACTTGTGGCAAAAAAACCGGCACAGCCGGTTCTCAGCTATACTGCTGTTTTCGGGAAAACCATGCTCCGGCTGGCCGAAGAGAACAATAATATCGTCGCTATCTCTGCAGCAATGTCGGACGGCACCGGGCTTGACAAATTCGCAGAGAAATATCCAAACCGCTTTTTCGATGTCGGCCTGGCCGAATCCCACGGCGTGACGTTCGCGTGCGGAATTGCGGCGGAGGGATTGCACCCCGTGGCGGCCATCTATTCAACGTTTACCCAGCGCGCTTATGACCAGGTCGTGCATGATCTTTGTCTGCAAAATCTTCCGGTAACGCTTGCTCTCGACCGTGCAGGGCTTGTGGGAGAAGACGGCCCGACACACCACGGCGTGTTCGACATCGCCTACCTGCGTCATGTTCCCAACATGATCCTGATGTCTCCTAAGGACGAAAACGAACTCCAGCATATGATCAAAACCGCAACTGAATGGCCGGGCCCGTCTGCGGTCCGTTATCCCCGCGGCGCCGGGTTCGGCGTACCCATGGACCAGGACCTGAAAATCATGGAAATCGGCAAATCGGAAGTCCTTCTGGACGGCACGGATGCCGCAATCATCGCAATCGGCAATATGGTACTTCCCGCGCTTGATGCTGCGAAACGGCTTGCAGCAGAAGGAATTTCCGTTGCTGTAGTTAATGCGCGGTTCGCGAAACCGCTTGACGAAGAGATGATCCTCCGGATGGCCCGAAAAACCGGCCGCATCGTAACCGTTGAAGAACACGCACTTTTCGGTGGTTTCGGGAGCGCCGTACTGGAATGTCTCGATGCACTGAAGTTAACCGGAATAAAAACACTGCGGATAGGACTTCCGGACAGTTATATCGAGCACGGCCCTCAGAAGGTTCTGAGACAAAAATACGGCCTTGATTCGGATGGAATTTATGCTTCCCTGAAAGGCTTCCTGGAAACATCCCGCCTGAAAGCAGTGGCACCGATGGCAAACCGAAAGCAACGGGATGTATAGTCGGCGTTTGCGCGGCCCGTTATGATTTTCATGGCCGTTCGGCATCATACCGGGCGGCTTCATTAGCTACGGTTTTGCATATCCGTATTTACCGGTCCGGATTTCTGCAACCGTCCCGTTTTTCAGAACAATAATCCGCATGAGTTGATTCGGCCCGAGGTTATACGTCCATTCTTCCACCGCAATATAAATTGTTTTTTTCGTGTCCGAATCGACTCTCTGACTTACTTCCTCCTGATGGGAATCCCGGAAATCCGGCGGCCCGCATTTTGCGAAAACATCAGGGCTTTTGTCGCCATCGGAAATAATTCCGCCGGGGCAGCTGAAAGAATCGGCAAAAACCGTACTGCACAAGAGAATTGTTAATACCAAGACAAAGAAGCACAAGACATGATTTTTCTTCATATTCCGGACCTCCCGCTCTCGCTGTCAGATTAGACATCAGCATGTGTGAATAGTTTAGGCCGCAACAACTAATACGTCAACAAAAAGCTTATCATAATGTCCGTTGACACACCATCATGCTTCTGCTACGCTCACCCATACGCCAGTATGTCACGGGGCTTACTTTCTCATGACCAAACCAGTGGATAAAAAAACCGATAAAGTCCGCCTTGACCGCATGCTTGTGGAACGCGGCATTGCGGAAAGCCGGGAAAAAGCGCAGGCTATTATTTTCGCAGGTTTGGTTCTTGTAGACGGCCGGAAACTGGACAAAGCCGGTACGCTGGTATCGAAAACCGCTGATCTCCGTCTTCTGGGAAAAGGGCTGCCCTACGTAAGCCGCGGAGGGTTAAAGCTCGAGGCCGCCCTGAATGAATTTAGCGTAGTTGTCGAAGGTAAAGCGGCTCTTGATGTGGGAGCTTCAACCGGCGGCTTTACTGATTGCCTGCTCCAGCACGGGGCGCGAGAAGTCTATGCTGTTGATGTGGGCTATGGCCAGCTGGCATGGAAACTGCGGCAGGATCCTCGGGTAATCGTAATCGAACGAACCAACATCTGTTTCATGGACCCGACGCGCATACCCGAACCCGTTGATATGGCAGTTATTGATGTTTCGTTCACTTCTCTTGAAAAGACGCTTCCGCCTGTTTTAAATTTTTTAAAACCGGGAGCAAAGATCATCGCTCTCATAAAACCCCAGTTTGAAGTGGGAAAAGGCAGGGTTGGAAAGGGCGGTATCGTGCACGATGCGGCTGCGAGAGCCGAGGTGGTGGACAGAATCATAAATTTCGCAGGTAATTGCGGTCTCCAGATACACGGTGTTATTCAGTCGCCGATCACCGGCCAGGACGGCAATGTTGAATATCTTCTGTATGCGACAAAACCGCAGCGTGAAAATCCCGGCGATTAACCGTTAGAGAACGCGGCACCTCGTTATCGATGCCAAACGAAATAGTATGCCGTCTCGGGGAAAAATGCTGGATGGAATGCGGTGTGCAAACTATTTTTTTTTCACCATGGTTATTCTGGCTATGCTGCGGGCTATGGCTTCTTCCAGTTCTTCAAATTTCTGTTCAGATGCTTTTATGTTTTTTACCTCCGCTTCCGGATCCACGGCTTCATACATTTCGGCATAATGCTGCAGTTGGCCTGTAACAGCATCAAGATCGCGCATCGCAGTTGCAATCGCGGGTGATTGAGGCATGCCTGCCATTTCAAGCCCTTTTTTAAAATATTCTATCAGCGCCATATCATCGGCCGCGTGCTCCAGCAGCCCCTGGGCAGTGTCGGAATAGACCTGATCGGGAAAAGAAAATGGCTCATCCTGCGGCTTCCAGCGTGCAACAAAATTCCAGAGAGATATGAGATTGTTGTGAACCTTCTCGCTGTTTTCCGCCGATATATTGTCTTCGGTGTCCACATCGTACACCAGAGGCAGGTACTGCGAGGAATTCACGCGTTTTGCCGCAGCCATGCAGCCGTAAAATAACCCGTAAATTTCGTGAAGCGTCCTGTATGAATTGACCAGCGTCAGCGCTTCGCGTAATTCATCATCATCGTAGTATGTTGTGGAAGAATTCGGCATCCGGGTATTTCCTCATTTCTGCAAGAGGATTGCTTTAACATAACATCAGCGTTTCTGGCAACTGTCTATCAGGCACTGACAGGTGCGATCCCCCGCGTAACTTCGTCTCGGATAAACTGCCGGATATATCCCTGGTCTTCCGGGGCAATTTTTACAAACTCAAGCCCCATTCCCACTCTCGGAGAGGGGCCGCCCGGAGCCTGATAACTGTATACAACCACTGCCTCTACCGGAATAATAACGTGATTCAGATCAATGTGAAGAGAGAGTGTTGCGTTTACGGGGGGTTGTTTCATGGCATGTAAAAACACCCCGCGTTCCGACAAATCAAGGATGCATGCAGCCTCAAACGTTTCGGGCAGCGATTGGCCTATTTTTACCGGTTGGAGCGTCCGAATGCGGATATCCTTCCGTGGTTTTACTTCGGTTGCCTTCTGGACGGTCCGGTACAGTTGCTCAGCGGGAACCGGCTGCACAAGGCAATCAGCCGCCCCGGCTTGCATGCAACAGTGCATCATGGCCGGATCGTTTTTTCTCGACAGTCCGAGAAGAGGAATGGTTTCAGTAGTCGCACTCGTCTTAAAGCGCTGCACGATCTCAGGGCCATCCATATCCTTAAAAGACAACGACACGATGAGAAGAGAGATTTTCATGCCCACCGTCATGTCGAGTGCCTCGTCGATGGTTCTTGCCGTGCAGGGCTCATAATTGAACCGTTTCAGCAGGGTGGTCATGTAAAAGCTGCTGTTAAGGTCGCCATCCACAACAAGGATGGTAGGTTTTCCGAACGTGTGCCGGTATAAAGGCTTGGCAGAATCATAGTTTGCCATGCTTATCGCCCTCGTATGAACAGATTTTTACAACTGATTCGCCGAACAGGATTTTTAAAAATCATGCGTACCAGCAACAATACAGACAACCATTTCGCTATTTTTCGTCCTCTGCCTTATCTCGTGCAACTTCTTCGCTGATAAAATTCCGGAGATATTCCCGGTCTTTTGATTCAATCTGGGTGAACTTAAGGCCGATCCCCGGTTCTTTATACGGCTCATCGCCCGCTTTACAGCTGTAGAGCACTTCTCCCTCGGTATTAATAATTCTGCCGTTTAAGTCAAGTTGAAGCGGAAGCTTCGTTTTTGCAGACGCGGGATTTGCCGTTCGAAGGAACATGCCGCGCTCTGACAGATCCAGCGTATATGCGCCATACAGGCTGTCATGCTTTATGTCATTCACTTTTACCGGTTGGTTCGTCTGAATACGCATGCAAGAACGCGGGTTTTTTTCTATAGCAACCTGGACAACCCGGTACAATGCTTCGGCGGAAATCGGATAGAAGAGACAGCCGACTGCTCCCATATCCAAGCACCGCGTTCTTACTGCTCGATCCTGTTGCTTGCTCAATGCAATTAAGGGAACAGCGGCAGTCTGTAGGGATTCCCTAAACCGCCGCATGAGATCATAGCCGTCAATTTCTAAACAGTCCAGGGAAATAAGAATAAGGAGAGGAACCGCGGTTGCCGCGATTTCAAGGGCCTCTTTTGCAGTGGTAGCACAGAATGTCGGATAATTAAAACGACGAAGCAGTGCGGATAAGTGGGAAATATTCTCGGCATCGCTGTCTATCACAAGCAAGAAACGGCTTTTTCGATCAAGATTGCCCGGAGTTTTTTTCTGTGATTTATTGTCAGCCAAGATGGACTCCCTTGTGAAGCATGTTTCGTTGCAGCAATCCGGAGTTTATGCAATCGTATCCGGCGGATTATGTAGTATTCTCATGCATGCCCGTGAGGAACGCCCCGCATGACCTCTTCTAATATGAACTTTCGGAGATATTCCTGATCTTCTTGTGTTATCTGGATAAAGCCCAATCCCATTCCTGGTTCGTGATAAGGGTTTGCGTCTCCTCTGCACTGGTACAAAACAGCAGCCTCTACCGGAATCGTCTGACCTTCAAGATCCAGCTGGAGGGAAAGCCGAGTATGAAGAGGGGCAGGCTCAGCTGTGCGGACAAACATCCCCTGTTCCGACAGATCCAAAGTATAGATACCTTCCCGCTCGTCAAGTGGGGTATTGGTCACTTTCACCGGTTGCACAGTTTGAACTCGCATGTTTTTGCGTGGCGTCGGTTCGATTATGGCTTGTACGGTCCTGTACAGCAGTTCGGCGGAAATCGGGTGGGAGAAGCATTCTGCTGCCCCTGCTTCAAAGCAGCGCGCTTCCTGGTATAGATCTCCTTCCCTAGTTAACGCAATACAGGGAATGTGAGCGGTACGAGGGTCGTTTCTTAGTTGTTTGATAAATTCCACTCCGTCCATGTCCTGCAGAAGCGCCGACGTAATGATGAGTGCCGGTACTGTTTCTGCAATAATGGCCGAGGCTTCGGCAGCACTTGCAGCAGTACGGGTCTGGTACTTAAACCGCGTAAGAAGTGCGGACAGATAATTAAGATTATCAGGCTCGCTCTCTGCAATCAATAAAAATTGGTCCAATCTCGTCACAGCGTCTGGATTCTTCCGCGTTGTGTTGATTACCATGCACACCCCTGCGTCGTTTTTTACAATTATACACCAACCTGGATACAGCAGGAAACAAAAAAACAAGGCTAACCAGAAATTTTGGCAAATCGGGATAAAACATGTCGCAAAAAAATGCGTTTTCCTGCCGGCCGCGCAGAAGCATGGTTACCCAGTTTTTCGGGGAATAATCAAGGGATAGAATTGTAAAGAAAAAGGGCAGCTGGACGCGGAAACATTTCATCGGCAGGTCTGAACCAGAGAAAAAAGTGCTCGTGTTTCCGCGCCCAGGCAATGGTTATTTCAGTTTTTCCAGCAGCAGCTCTGCCGGATGCTTTGCCTTTATTTTTGATCCTGATTTATCCAGTCCTCCGGCCAGCTGAATGAGACAACCGGGGCACTCAGCACATACATATTCCGCACCCGTATCCTCAATATTTTTCAGTTTCCGCTGGAGAATTTTCATGGAAAGTTTCGGCTGTTTTACCGTGTACGACCCGCCCATGCCGCAGCAGGTATCGTGTTCTACCATCTCCTTCAACTCATATCCTGCAGAAGTAAGTGCCGCGCGAGGTTCTTTGTAAATTCCCACATGCCGTCTGGCATGACAGGAATCATGATAGGTGATTCTTTGGAGCTTTTGCCCGTCTTTCGGAGTCAGTTTCTTCTCTTCTATCAGCTTGTTCACTAATTCCGAGAACATCACTGTCTTTGCTGCCAGTTTTTCAGCGTCCGGGACCAGTGCTTCCATCTTCTCATCTTTCAGCACATGCGGCCATTCTTTTTTAAGCGCCGTCGCGCAGGTCGCGCAGGCGGTCACCACATACTGCACGTCTTCCGCAAGAAGCGGCTTGATATTGTGGGCCGCTGCCAGGGCCGCCATGTCAAAAGCTCCGCTGCCCCAGTGCGGGATGCCGCAGCATGACTGCGAGTCCGGGAAGACAACTTCAATCCCCGCTTTGTTCAGCACCTTGACAAGGGCTTCTCCGATTCTGGGGAACACAAAATCGATGGCGCACCCGGAGAAAAACGCAACCTTTGTTTTGCTTGGCGGCTGTTTGATCTTTTTGAACAGATCGCGGAATGGAACAGGCGCAATGGTCGGAAGGCTCCGGTACTCGGAAAGGCCGGATAGAAACATGGGAAGGTGGCGGATGAATCCTTCCTTGGCAAACGGTTTCTGAGCAATAGAAGCGGCACGCAGCATGGTATGGAAAAATCTGCGGTTGTTAATGATCGACAAGGCACTCTTGTAGATGAACGGCAATCCCTGCTTCGTCGTCAATCGCCTGCGGACCTCAAGAATCAGTTCCGGAATGTCTATGTTCCCGGGGCAGACTTCCTTGCACTTTCCACACCCAATGCACAGGCCCTGGATGTCTTCCGACTGCTTCAGTTCATTGAACCATGCCGTCAAAATGGTGCCGATGCCGCCGGTATAGACATGTCCTCCGAAGACGTGCCCGCCGACCAGCCGGTAAACTGGACAGACGTTCAGGCAGGACGCGCAGCGAATGCATTGGAGTGCCTCTTTGAATTTTGGATCATTAGCCATGACGGTCCGCTTGTTATTCATAAGGATAATATGGAGGTCCTTCATCGATCCATCATCGTTCGGCGTCGGTCCGGTGATAAGCGTAACATAGCTGGTCATAAGCTGGCTGGTCGCGCATCGGGGCAGCGCGGTCAGAATCGGCGCAGCGTCGGAATACTTTTCCACCAGCTTTTCAAGGCCTACGATTGCCACGTGAATCTTGGGAAGCGTCGTAACGAGGCGGGCATTGCCCTCATTCGTGACCGTAACGATTGTCCCGGTTTCGGCAATGGCGATGTTGGCGCCGCTGACTCCCAGGTCGGCCTTGAAAAATTTCTCGCGCAATTCTTTCCTGGCAACCTTTACCAGCTGCTGGGGGTCGCTGGACAGCGTTCTATTGACTTCCTTGCTGAAGAGACCGGAAATCTCTTCCTTGGTGAGATGCAGGGCCGGCATGACAAAATGGGACGGTGTCTGATGGGCAATCTGAACAATCCATTCACCGAGGTCAGTCTCATCCGCATGAATGCCGTGTTTTTCAAGGAACTTGTTCAGATGGAGCTCTTCAGAGGCCATCGACTTTGATTTGGCGACCTTCTTAACGCCTTTTTCCTTGCAGAGATCCAGGATATAGTCCTTAACGGCCTGGTGGCTGTTGGCAATGAAAACCTTTGCGCCGCGGGCCTCCGCGGATTTTTTGAATTTTTCTGCCAGTTCATCAAGGCGGCCGGCGGCATTGTTTTTAATTTCAGCAATCTGTGTTCTGAGCGCTTCAAAATCGAGGCCCTCCAGCGCCTTTGCGCGCGCAGCGGGATAATTCCACCGGTCGAGGATGCCTCCCAGACTCTGATTTTTCAGGGCCCGGTCTATGGATTCTGTAAACGTTTTTTTCATGACTTCATACCTCCTAAATCATCGATACAGACAATCACAAGCCGTTCAGGTCCGTGAACGCCTATGGCAAGCACGCGTTCGATGTCGGCGGTCCGGCTTGGTCCGGTGGTCAGCGCGATATAACCGCTCTTGACGGGATCTACTTTCGACAACAGCATCGGTAAATCCGCGACGATGCTGTTTGTTGCAAGCAGGGCGATATGAATATTTGAGAGTGCGGCTGCCAGACGCTGCTCAACGGCGGTAGTGTCTTTCACGACGGTGCCGCTGTTTGCAATTCCCCACTCCATTTGGGTAATGCCGATCAAAGAATCTTTTGCCAGCTGACGGGTTACCTGAAATTTTAAGCCGGGTACTCTGTCCGCAAGTCCTTGGGCATCGAATTCCTTCAAAATCGGGCTCTCCGGCCAGATTGCATATGAACCGGGCGCATCTTTCGTACCAGCCTTCTTCATGAAGTCCTCAATAAACCCGAGTGCTTCTGCCTTCGTGCGAAAGCGGTGGACTTCGGCGCCCACTGCTTCTGCCTTAACCTTGAACATCTCAAACATTTTTTTCCCCTTTCTTACAAAATGACGATATCCTGAATTTTTGGAAAATTTATGTTTATGACATCCCGGAGAAACAGTCTTCTTTGTTCGCAGTGCGAAAAATGCAGTCTTTCCCGCATGGTCCGGCATCGTTGAGCTGTGGTGAGAAAGCAATGGTGAGATTATCTTCCCATGGCAGGTATGCAGACGTAAACACAGGCCTTCAGATCTGGCGAATTCCCGCTATTCTACTGGTAAAAAATGTCTCTCGTTCTTGATCAGCGGTAACTGACAGCAGCATCTTTCATTCCTAATAGTATACAAGTCGGCCCTTGCCACGGGCAGCAGCAATTCATTAGTCAAAAATCGGCAAAACAAGGCAGGAAAAAATTAGTTTCAGTTTGAAACTTTTTTAACCATTATAATTATCTTAAAACCAATCAGATTTGAATGCAAGCACTTTCTTGTTTTTTCACGAGTATTCGTCCGGAGCACTGGTTCATCCGGGAAAAGGAATACTGGTTCGACCATTAGAGGGGAACAATGGCCCGTCCATGGTTTGGATCAGCGGTACGGCCATTGCAAAAAAATAATGCTATAATAAATGCGTATGGTCGCACCCTTGTCTGTTTTTCGGCATTGAAATACGTAAGCAACGGAGCGGAGGAACAAGAGTATGTCCCTTCTAATTGGCGTGCCTCGTGAAACAGACCCAGAAGAACGACGCGTAGCGATGGTGCCGGAAGTAGTGAAAAAATTCAGCGCGCTCGGCGCACAATGTTGCCTGGAGCGGGGAGCGGGAGCGGGCAGCTATATTTCTGATGACGAATTCGGTACTGCCTGCCTTGCGGATAATGCTGCAATCTTCTCCAAGTCCGACATCATTCTCAAAGTGCAACCTCCCACGCTTGAGGAAATACGCGCGATGCATCAGGGCACCGTCCTTATCGGTTTTCTTGCCCCCTACCAAAACAAGGAACGTGCAGTTCTGCTGTGCCGTCAGAACATCACGAGTTTTGCGGTCGAATTAATTCCGCGCGTTTCCCGCGCCCAAAGCATGGACGCGCTCTCATCGCAGGCCGCCATTGCAGGGTACCAATGCGCTCTTCTTGCCGCCGTGCTTTCTCCAAAGTTTTTTCCCATGCTGACGTACGCGGCAGGAACGCTGCGTCCGGCCCGGGTACTGGTAATAGGCGCAGGGGTGGCGGGGCTGCAAGCCATAGCAACGGTCCATCGTCTGGGAGCAATTGTCGAGGCGTACGATGTTCGGCCTGAAACAAAAGAACAGATAGAATCGCTGGGTGCGAAATTCGTCGATACCGGGGTCGCCGCAAGCGGTACCGGCGGCTATGCACGCGAATTGACAAGCGATGAAAAAAATAAACAGCGGGAAAAGCTGGCTAAAGCAGTTTCACAGGCAGACGTCTTGATTACCACTGCAGCTGTTCCGGGGAAGCGGAGCCCTCTCATCGTCACGGAAGACATGGTGCACAGAATGAGACCGGGATCCGTCATCGTGGACATGGCCGCAGATGCAGGCGGAAACGTTGCCGGCTCACTGCCCAGAAAAACCGTTGTTGTCAATGGAGTAAGCATCATCGGCACCGGTAATCTTCCGTCCCGCATGCCGGTCCACGCTTCGGAAATGTATTCGAAGAACTTGTTTAACTTCTTATCTCCCTTTATCAAAAACGGTGAACTCCAACTCGACTGGAATGATGAAATACTTGCGGGCAGCGTGTTCACGCATGCAGGGCAGGTACGAAACGAAAGTGTTAAAAAAGGACTGGATATCCTTTAAACCATTTACTCGCAGTTTTTTACGGGTATCTTATTTCTGATCGGATGGAGGTCACTGATGGAAGGATTTATAGCACTCTATATTTTCATGCTGGCCGCATTTACCGGCTACGAAGTTATTTCCAAAGTGCCTGTAATTCTCCACACACCCCTCATGTCCGGAGCAAACTTCGTCCATGGCGTGGTGCTTGTGGGCGCCATGGTCGCCCTCGGGGAGGCACAGACACCGCTTGAAAAAGGGATCGGTTTTTTTGCGGTGCTGCTCGGAGCCGCAAACGCAGCCGGCGGCTATGTGGTGACGGAGCGCATGCTTGCCATGTTTAAAAGCAGAAAGGACCGCACATGACGACGCCCCCTCTTATTAATGCGAGTTATTTTGCGGTCGCCGTGCTGTTTATCCTTGGTTTGAAAAGCATGTCCTCCCCTGTTACCGCCCGGCGGGGCATCCTGTGGGCTGGCATCGGTATGATGCTCGCCACTCTGGTGACGTTTGCCTGGCCCGGCATGGAGAATTACATTCTGATGATTATAGCGCTCGCCATAGGCGGCGGGGCGGCCTGGTGGTCCGGCAAGACAGTAAAAATAACCAATATGCCCCAGATGGTCGCCGTCTACAACGGCATGGGCGGTGGAGCAGCAGCGGCAATAGCCGCAATCAAGCTTTCCTGCTGCGAGTCTCACAACACCATCGTGGTTGCGCTTGCGGTTGTCGGCGCCATCATGGGCGCAGTGTCTTTCTCCGGTTCCTGCATAGCATTCGCGAAATTGCAGGGCATTATGCAGAAAGCGCTCCGTCTGCCGTTCCATAATGTCGTTAATATCGTCCTGAATGCCCTCACCATTCTGGCCGGCATCCTAGTTGTCACCTCTCCCCATCCTGCTCCGTATCTTATTCCCGCTCTTTTCGCTCTTGCTCTGGCGCTGGGCGTGATCATTACGGCCCCCATAGGCGGTGCCGACATGCCTGTCGTAATTTCCCTGTTCAACGCAACGACCGGTCTTGCCGTTGGCTTCGAAGGTTTCGTGCTTGCAAACCCCGCCCTTATCATCGCCGGGATTGTCGTCGGTGCGGCAGGCACACTGCTTACTCAGCTTATGGCAAAAGCAATGAACCGCTCGCTGGCAAACATCCTGTTTAATCCCATCACCGGCGAGGAACAAACAGGCGCTACAGGCATAAGCGGCACCATGAAAGAAGTCACCGCGCTCGACGCGGCTGCTATGATGCGCTACGCGCGCAAGGTTATTATTGTGCCTGGCTACGGCATGGCGGTGGCGCAGGCACAGCATAAGGTCTGGGAAATGGCCAAACTTTTGGAGGAAGCGGGCGTGGAAGTCAAGTTTGCGATACATCCTGTGGCAGGCCGCATGCCAGGCCACATGAACGTTCTGCTTGCCGAAGCAGGCGTCCCCTACGACAAGATTTTTGACCTGGAGGAAATAAACGCAGAGTTCCCCCAGGCTGATGTGGCCCTCGTCATCGGCGCGAATGACGTGGTTAACCCCGTCGCGCGCATTGACAAGTCGAGCCCCATTTACGGCATGCCCATTCTGGACGCAGACAGGGCTCAAAACGTTATTGTCATCAAGCGCGGCAAAGGGGCGGGATATTCCGGCATCGAAAATGCGCTTTTCTACGCTGAGAATACCCGCATGCTTTACGGCAGCGCGCAGCAGGCTGTGAACTCGATTATTCAGCACATAAAAGAAATGGCATCATAGCTGCTGTCAACCTCGGCTGAAGTCTCGACCGCTGTCAGATTCTTCTGTTGGTGCGATCGCTGCTCAGGATTCAAGACTGGCCATATCAATTACAAAGCGATATCGCACGTCGCTTTTGACCACACGTTCATACGCTTCATTTATTTTCTGGACGGGGATCACTTCCACATCGGTATTAAGTAAACAAAATGTGCGCTTCTTGGAAAACGGCAGGTAGGTGAAGCAAGGAAAACGCGGAGGCAAGCTTCAGTTGGCTCTTGCTGCTACTCTCCTGGAGATACGAAAGGCATCAGGAAAAGTGTATTGGTCAGATTTCTTCAGGCAGGTCTGTTCTGAACAAAGCGAGAATGGCTGAGTGGGGAACAATTAAATATTTTTTTTCTTCAAGCTCAATCTCGATCGCCGACTCTCTGAGGAAAATGGCATAATCGCCTTCCAATGCCTGGAGAGGAAGATATTTTACGGTATTCTTTCCCGGAATCCATGATTCGGCAGAAATTGCGTCCGGGATTGGGTATCCCGGCCCCACCTTAACTACTTTTCCACCAAGAATTTTTTCTTTCTCCTTCACAGTCGGAGGGAGATACAAGCCTGAAGGCGTTTTGTCCGCGCCTTCATCCGGATCGACAAGAATGCGGTCGCCAACAATGACAAGGTTTTGCAGGCGGTGTGCATGTTTGGCTGCCGGTTGTTTAGCGCTGCTGAACGATGAGAAGGAAAGGATATCCTCCGTTTTTACAACGGGAAAATCATTCGCTGCCGGAGCTTCAGGAAGTATCGGCGCCGGGCTGTCGCCCCTGCTCAGAACGGCTTCGATGTCATGCGGCGTACTTACCCGGAGTTCAATCTGACGGTTCAAGATCATTTCGAGCTCGTCGATTGCGGGAAGATTATTCGGATCGGATATTGCCACGATCAGCACGTCGCCGCCGTCTTCCAAAGGGACAAACAGGTACCGCCGCATCAGGTCGATGGAGATGGTTTCAAAAAACTTCGGGTCTACCCGGAAGCTCATAAGATCGACGTACGGCAGGTCCCGCTGCTCTGCCAACGCTTTCGCAAGGTCTTCTTCGCTGACCAGTCCTTCGGCCACCAGAAGCTCTCCCAGCCGCGTTCGGCTGCCGTCAGTCTTCGGCAGAATGTTGCTGATCTGCGCCTGCGTTATGAGTTTCTTGGCGATGAGAATATCGCCTATCCGTTTTCTTCTAAATGACGTCATAAAGGCCTTGTTCTCTTCTTTGAAGTCGTACTCGCTGCTTTTCTGCATGGAGTATACACAAATCAGGATATTTTTCAAGTGGTGCAGAGGTGATTCGCTGTTGTTTGATCCGGCTGATGAAGCTGAGGTGTAAGCAGAGGCGGGTAGTTTTTTTTCACGAGGAAGAATGCAGGACGCGTGATTTCCTCTCTGGTAACATACTGTCTGTTCGGGCGCCGGTTATATTTTTTCGACCTTTTCGTATACTACCAATTCATTCTGTGCGTGCAGATCACTGGGATGGTAAAGGGGAATGGCATATTCCGTTTGCTTGAATTGCACCGGTGCTGCTTTTTTCTCCACTAGGCCAAGGGCCACCGCAACGCCGTAAATAATGGCTTCCGGACGCGGCGGGCAGCCGGGGATATAGTAGTTGACGGGAAGAATTTTTTCAACCGGCCCGAGAACAGGGTATGTATCATACCACAATCCACCGCCACAGGCGCAGTGCCCGATTGCGAACACCAGCTTGGGAGCAGGCATGGCTTCATACGCCCGCTTCAGTGCTTTGGCGGTGGAGCGCATGGCTGGTCCCTGGCAGAGCATGACATCCGCGTGACGGGGAGAGCCGACCAGCTTGATGCCAAAACGTTCGGCGTCGTAATAGGGCGTAAGCACGTTCAGCACTTCGATATCGCAGCCATTGCAGCCGCCGCTGTTCGCGTGATACACCCAGAGCGAACGGCCGAACATTTTTTTACAGAGGTCCTTTAACATGGCGGTTAATCCATTTCTATCTTGATATCGTCGAGAACCGGCTCGCCCTCTTCGTAGCTCCGCGAGCGGAACACCCACCGGTCATTCTGCAAATCGTCAAACCGGTAACCTTTGAGCTTCAGTTGCTCCAGCGGCGACGGCTCCTTGAAGCACCGCCCGCAGCGCTGGCACGTGCTCATGAACAGGTCGAGCTTCTGGCTGATATCATTGATGCTGGTGGTTGCGTTTTCAAACTCCTGGCTCATGGTGATGGCTTTCTCGGGGCAGACTTCCGCGCACCGTCCGCAGTAGGTGCAGCGGCGGCCGAGATATTTCAGGATGCGGATCTCCTGGCAGACGTCAAACAGGAGGATTTCCCGCGCCGGACAATTGTTCGCGCAGCCTGCGCAGCCGATGCATTTTGCCGCATTCCAGATGGGACGGCCCCTGAACCGCGGAGGCACCGGCTTGGGTTGCGCCGGATACGGCATCGTTACCCGCCCCGCCTTCAGGCAAACAATCGCTTCTTTCAACTTACTCAGGACAGACATGCCTCACCTCGGTCAGAATCCATAGCTCGCCAGAAGCAGTGCGGCGAGTGCAAACAGCAGCAGAACCGCGAAATACCGGATGGCCTGATCAATGCGGTACCGCGCATGCGTCGCGGCCACCAGCGTCACAAGCAGCACCAGCGCAGACACTTTTATCCAGAAGAGCAGCCACCCCAGCGGTCCGGCGAGATCCCTTCCCCACGGTGCAAACAGCGCCACAAAAAGCGAACTATAGACAATCAGTTTCACCATGGATGCATATTTGAACACCGCCAGTTTCGGTCCAGAATATTCCATCAGCGGCCCTTCCATAATTTCTGTTTCCGCCTCGCTGATATCAAACGGCATGCGATCCACAAAGGCCTGGAACGACAGGAGCATCACGGCCATCATAAGAATGCCGGACCAGGGAAAGCCATTGACCGCATAAACTGATCCACTGAGCACGGCATCAAGCCGGAATGAATGAACATGGACGGCGCCGATGATAATGGCCACGGCAAACAAGGGCTCCAGCGTTATCATGGTCATCATCTGGCGGCTGATGCCCACAAGCGCATAGGTGGAACCGGCCGCCAGCCCGGCAAGCATGATGCAGATGCCGGCGAGCGTCAGCAGATAAATCAGGAGAATGGCATCTCCAGCCCCGTTCATCGGAGCGGCGAAACCCATCGGAACGAAACATGCCACAGCCAGTATGGTCGCAAGCGACAGATAAGCGGCAAATCGCTGCATGACTGGAGACTGGCCCGATTCCAGGTCTTCCTTGCCCAAGAGCTTCAGCAGATCAAAGTAGGATTGCAGCAGCGGCGGTCCCTTCCGGGACTGAATAATCGCCGTGATCCTGCGCTGAACGCCGTGAAACAGGGGCGCCAGCACCACCACCACTGCCACGTTCACGAGTCCGCCTATGGTCATTGTCCCTATATTATTTTCCATAAGAGATACCAAGTTCGCAAGTGGAGTCCCCTCCGGCAGAAGGCGGGGGATTTCCTGCCGCGGGGATCAGTTTTCCCGCTTTCTTTTCCGCGTTAAATTGAACAACTCCGTCTGCGACCACACTTTCTTCTGGCCTGACTTCAGATCAATTGTTTCAAGCCGGTCCGTGCAGGAGAAGCAGGGATCTATACTGCCGAGAGAAATCGTCATATCGGCAATCTGCTGGTTCTGGATCATTGCGGGCACCGCCTGAAGATTCTGATACGTCGGAGCCCTGACCCGCCACCGCCGCGGGCGGTTGTTCTCGCCGGTCACGACGAAATGGTGGCTTTCGCCGCGGGGAGCTTCAACAGAGGTCATCCCCAGACGTCCTATCGGCAGATCATCCGCAATATCCAGACGAAGGGGGCCTTCCTCCATTTTCTCAAGACACTGGCGGATAATCTTTATCGATTCGAACACTTCCTGCATCCGCACTACAATGCGCGACCAGACATCACAGCCGTCTGCGGTGATAACGTTGAAATCAACACGGTCATACGCGGCGTACGGGTGGTCCCGCCGGCAGTCGATATCGACGCCTGCGGCGCGCGCAACCGGCCCGGCAAGACCCATGTTTTTAGCAAGCGCCTGATCCGCCATGCCGACGCCTCGCGTGCGTTTTTGAACGTTTCTGTCCTTGCTGACGGCCGCCGTGACGGGACGCCATTCCGTTTCGAGCGTGTCCAGCACCCGGCGCAGTTCCGCTTTCAGGTCAGGCGTAATGTCCCAACGCACCCCTCCGATCAGAACAAGACCATAGGTTTTCCGGTTGCCGGTTATCTTTTCAGCGATCCACATGATCGGCTCACGGATGCGGAAACTCTGCATGAACAAGGTATCGAAGCCTACGATATGGCAGGCAAGCCCCACCCACAGCAAATGGCTGTGCAGGCGTTCAATTTCGAGCATGATGGTGCGCATGTATTCGGCGCGCGGCGGTGGCTTGATGGCAGCGGCGGCCTCGACCGCCTGCGCATACGCGACGCTGTGCACGCAGCCGCAAATGCCGCATATCCGCTCAGCCATCATCGGGATATCGTTGTAGCCGAGGACCGATTCCGCCAGTTTTTCAATTCCCCGGTGGACCATAAACCCGCGATACTCGCAGCCCCGCACCATTTCGCCTTCCACATACAACCGGAAATGCTCCGGTTCATCCAGAGTCGGGTGAAACGGCCCGAACGGAACCACGGTGCAGCCCGCAGGCGGTTTACTGAACTTGAATTCCCGTTCTTCGTCAAATCCTTCGGGCACATGATCGTGCGGCACGTCCTTCCGGAGTGGATGGATGTTGTCCGGCCATCCGTCCGGCAATACCAGTCGTTTCAGATAGGGATGTCCAACCGGTTCGATGCCGAACAGGTCGTGCATCTCACGCTCCGCCCAGTTCGCACCGGCCACCACGTCCGTAATGGAGTCCAGTTTCGGGTTCTCTGCAGAAACACGAACGAGCAGGCTGCACAACAGCCCGTCTTTATCAAAGGCGAAATTATGCGCGACCATGAACGAGCCGGAATACGGGCGGTCATCAAGTCCGATGCTGATGATATATCGGGCGTCGAGATTATAAAAAACATACCGGCAGGCCTCTTTGAGCGCCGATGGTTCGACATAGACGAACAGACTTCGGTCGCTCGGCAGGTCGGCCCGCAGGAGCGATTGCCCGAGTTTTTCTTTTAACTGATTCAGTCTTTCACGAGCAATCATGCTAGTGCCCCTTCACCTCATCGTGTTTATCAGGATGGGAAGCCGTACCGCCCAGCCACCGGAAATATCGTTTAATTTCACCGTAAAAATTATGCGCGGTATAGCGATGGCAATCCGCTTCACGCACATAGCCGCAGAGCCAGGGAGCAACAGCACGCCGCCTCGCCCCACCGAGTTTTGAAATGCCGTAGGAAAGCAGAAAAAGGATACCGACCAGCAGAGCAAGCGCACAGGGAGCGAACAGCGCCATGCCCTGGTACTCTTGCACCCCTGCCAGCGGAGCGCCCGCCATTGGTGCAACACCGGCCAGCACGGCACCGTACCCCTGTCGGCTTGCTTCCAGCACCATCTGCATGCCATTAAACATGACTGCAGGCGCGACACCGAGCAGAATACAGGCCGCGGCCAGCAGAATCTGCGGGGTCTGCATCATCCAGGTTGCTTCAAGTTTGCCATGCATTGCGGCCCTCTCCTCAACAAGCGCGCTCGTTCGGGAGAGAAAGCTCACACCGAAAAATTTAATAAAAGAAGCCAGCGTGATGGCGCTGGTCAAGATGGCAATAACCGCGCAGACAACAAGGTAGTGTGCATTTCCGCTTCCCTGCACCGCGGCGACGTAAATGGTCCATTTGCTCACAAATCCGTTGAACAGGGGAACCCCGGAGATGGAGAACGATGCCACAATCGCCGTGACGGCCGTCAACGGCATGAATTTCATCAGGCCACCAAGCTTGTTCAGATCCTGCGTTCCTGTTGCATACAGCATTGAACCGGCATTCAAAAACAGCAGGCTTTTGAAAATGCCGTGGTTTATTACGTGGTACAACGCTCCCAAAAAGCCGATGGCGGCAAAAGCCGTAAAGCCGCTGTCCCGGGAAGAGACCAGGGCCATGCAGACGCCGGCTCCCAGAAGAATATAGCCTATCTGGCCGATGCTGTGGAAGGCGAGCAGGCGTTTCGACTGTTCCTGCTTGAGCGCCTGCATCGTGCCGGTAAACAAGGTGACCGTGCCGAGAACGGCTACGACCATTCCCCATTCAGCGAGCGGGAATCGGTCTCCTGCAGCAGAAGGTATAAGCCAGAGAAAATACCGCAGCAGGCCGTACACGCCGGTTTTTATCATGACACCGGAAAGCATGGCGCTGACCGGCGACGGCGCCGCAGGATGAGCGTCCGGCAGCCATATCTGGCCGAAAGGCCACATTCCCATCTTGATGCCGAATCCGATGAGAAACAGTGCAAAGGCAAACGCCGCCGTTCCGGGATTAGCGGAAAGAACCGCGGGCAGCGTGGAACTTACTACATCGAAATCATACTTCAAACCACCTGAAGAGGAGCCGGCCGGAACAAGCAGCGCGGCGCCCGCCATCACCGCCCCGCAGGCTATCTGCATCATGACAAGATACTTATTCGCCGCGCGGATATTTGCAGGATTTTTGTTTTCGAACCGGATCAGCATGTAGCTGGAGAGCGTCATCATCTGCCAGAAGAAAAAGAAAAACCACATCATGTCCGTGGTGCTCAAAATGCCGTACATGCCTCCGAGGAACAGCAGAAAATTCGGATAATACCTCGCGACGCCGTATTGTTCGTAATGGCGCATATACCGGATGGAATACAAGGATGCCATGACGGCGATGAAGGAAGCCAGCATTAAAAACGCAGCTGCCAGACCATCGACATAGAAGCGGACAGTGAAACCAAAAATCCCCACAAAGGAAAGCGCCGCCGGCTCATGCGAGGGTCCTGCTGTCAACACGCTCAGGGACGCTGAAGCTATCAGGACCGCGGTGAACGACGTTGTAAAGAAGGTGATCCAGCCTGCGAGGGTTCTTCGGCGCGAAACAGCAAGCGTCAGCACTGCCCCTGCAATGCAGGCGAAGAGAGAAATAATAATGGCCTGTTCCGGACTCATTATGCGATCACCTTTTCCTCTGTCAATTCTGATATCCGCTCGCTGGAGTGCGAATACCGGCAAGCGTCCTCCCGCTTTGCCGCCAGCATGTCCCAGAGCAGTTCTTCGAGCATTTCAAGCGTTGTCTGTACCGTCGGAGTGAGGCTTTGCGCGGTTTTGATCGATCCCGGCTGTACTCCGAGCAGCCAGGCTTTCGTTGTTCCGTTTTGCTCGGTCAACGCGGCTAGGAGACCGAGTGAGATCTTGTGCGTCGAGATCTGGGGAAATCGCGCGGTTATTTCACTGGTGTCCAAAAAAACGACCGAGCCGGGCTCTCCTCCAAACTCGACCGCGTCCAGGAAGATCAGATGATCAAATCCCGCGTCTGCAATGGTTCCGATGAACCGCTCAGGCGATGTTCCCGCAGTGATCACCTCGGCGGGACCGGAGGCATGCCGCTCCCTGTTCAACCGCTCTGCCAGCGTGTCGGCCAGCAGGACACCAAGGCCGTCGTCACCGTAGTCGGTGTTGCCCAGCCCCATCAGACAAACTCTGCCTGAAAAGCACCGCTGGATATCTTCGCGGAGGTCCTGCATCAGATGTCCTCTCCGAGCTTTTTGATCTGTTCATAGCTGAAAACCGGGCCGTCCATGCACACATACGCTACGCCGATGCAGCAATGACCGCACTTGCCGACACCGCATTTCATGTAGCGCTCCAACGTCGAAACGATGTTTTTTTCCTGAAATCCCAGCGCAAGGAGGTCCTGTATGACAAACCGGAACATGACCGGCGGGCCGCACACAAACGCGATGGTATTGTCCACCGGAACATGGGTGTCCGCTTTTTTGAGAAGGCTTCCCACGACGCCGATATTGCCGGTCCAGACCTCAGTCGGACACTCTTTATCAACGGTGAGCTTGCACTCGATTCCGGCGGATTTTTCCCATTCACGCAGATCGGACAGATACATCAGTTCCTTCGGTGTCTTCGACCCGTAAAAAATCTGGATGCGATCATATTTTTCCCGATGTTTCAGCGCATACACAATACAGGAACGCAACGGTATCAGTCCGATTCCGCCGGCGACAAAAACAAGGTTCTTCCCGTAATACTCCTCCATCGGGAAACCGTTTCCGTAGGGGCCCCGAACGCCGAAGCGGTCTCCCGGTTTCAGTTGATGCAGCGCCGCCGTGCAGCTGCCGACCGAACGGACGGTGAAAAATGTTTCGTCCTCAGTCGGGCTGGGAGGCAGTGAGGTCGGGAACTCGCCAATACCGAAGAGCGATACTTCCGCAAACTGGCCGGGTCGGAACCGCTTGAAGGCCTTCTGTTCCGTTTCATCCTCAAAGTGCCAGTAGAACGTCTTGACCTCTTCAATTTCATCTGTCACGCGGTCCAGGATCGCGACCTTCGGCAGATAAATATTTTCACTTGGTTGGTTCATTGGTGTCAATCTCCGCTGTCGCCCGGCGTATCATTTCGACCACGTTCGGCATTCCCACGTCGCCGTGACAGACCGTGGCGCACCGTCCGCAACCGACGCAGGCCATTGAGAGTTCACGCTGAATGAAGTAATGCGCAAGTTTACGGAAAAAACGCCGGTTCCTCCGGTCATGCACTGCCCGCCGAGGGTTGTGGCCTCCCGCCATGCGGGTGAAGCCGGCGAGCGCACAGGCGTCCCATGTCCGCACGCGCTCAATCTCGGCGTGGTCCACATGACGATCCGTGACCGTAAAACAGGTGCAGGCCGGGCAGACATAGGTGCAGCCTCCGCATTCAAGACAGCGGTTGCCGACTTCCTCCCATGTCTTTTCGAGTACCTTGCTCTGAGTAATATACCGGACCGTGGCGGAGAACCAGCTGTTGGTGTTTTTAAAATGGCGTCTCACGTCGTTCAGAATATTGCGGCGTTTTTCCTTGTGCGATTCCGCGCCTTTTTTGAATATGGCATCGGCAAACATCGCCTCGCCGGCTGGAGTTCCCGCCACTGCCATGAACTCATCACCCAGATCCATCAGCTGCAAATCAAAGTGATCGCGCGCGGCTGGACCGGTGTCGGCGCACATGCAAAAGCACTCAGGGTTGATGTCCTGCCCCCGGACCGTGCAGACAACATTTATGATGAGCAGGTTCTTGCGGTGGTTCTCATAGTACACATCCCGGAATGTTCGCCCGCGGTAAAAAAGGTCCTGGTGGTAAAGACCGGCCACATCGCACGACCGCATCCCGAATATGGCGCGCTTTGGCTGTTCATACGCGGGCTCGATTATCAGCTTGCCGTTGCCCTTCTTGATTTTCATCAGGCGTTCCATATGCGGCAGCACAAAACGCTTCGGAGGATAATACGGATTCGGCACATGAATCTGAATCCGATCACGGTTCTCATTGGTGACCGTATCGAAATAGGTATCGCGGCCGCGGCCGAGAAAAGGAGCAATGACTTCGTATCCGTCCTTCCGGAGCAGGTCAACAATCTTCAGAACGTCAGCACGGTCAAGAATGCGGGCCTTCATTCCGCCTCCTTTTCCACGCGGACAGGCACCAGACGGCAATCGAACTCCGTGCTGCCGCACATCTGGTTCCGAACCTGCCTGACAAAGTAGGGCACGAACACGCTGCCGCTGCGCACTTCAGGGGTGACCCTCGCCAGGGTGACCGCTGAGCCGTTGGGGGAGCGCAACCGTATCGTATCGCCGTTCCGGACACCAAGCTGTTTCGCATCCTTCTCATTGATTTCGGCGAAACCGCCGGGATAATCATTCAGGAGAACGATATATTCGCGTTTGAGCGTCTCACTGCGGAGAATAAACACATTCTGGTGCCAGTAGTAAAGCGTATGCCCGAAAATCAGCATAAGCGGATATTCTTTATCCGGAAGAACCATATGGGTCTTTTTCTCGACAGGAAGAAATTTGAATGTTTGAGTGTTTTTGCCTTCCGTAAAGAGGCGGGGCGTACCGAGCGGCCGGTCCGTGGTGCAAGGCCACTGGCGGCCATACTCGCGGGCCAGGTTGTCATAGTTTGCACCGCTGTAGAACGGCACCACCCGACCGATCTCGTTCATTACATCGGCCGAGGACCGGTATTTCCAATCTGCGCCCATTGCGTTTGCCACCTGCACAATCTGCTGCCACGCAGAGGTGATTCCGGCCGGAGGATCAATAACCTGAGTCGCAAGCTGGATACGCCTTTCCGCATTGGTAAAGGTAATCTGCTCCTCTCCAAACACGGCTGTCGGCAAAACCACGTGGGCATAGTCGGCTGTTTTATTCCGGTATACATGCTGCAGGACCACAAGGTCGCACTGCTGCAGTGAATTTTCAACGTCACCGAAGAAAGCGGAGCTGACAGGATCGTAGCGGCAGAGCCATACGGCCCGGATCGTACCGTTGGCGCGGTCCTTCAGCACCGGCTGTGCAGACAATCCGGGGCGTGCAGGAATTTTTGTTTTCCAGATTTTTTCAAGTTCCGCCCATGCCGTTTCGCTCGCGATCGGACGATAGCCCGGCAAGCGGTCCGGCAACACTCCCATGTCGCAGACCCCCTGCAGATTATTATGTTCCGTCAGGGCAAAGATGCCCGCCCCTTTCCTGCCGACCTGGCCGCACAGAAGGGTGAGATTCACTTTGGCAATGATCGT
The DNA here is from genome assembly GCA_964586075.1 of uncultured Nitrospiraceae bacterium. GTDB lineage: Bacteria > Nitrospirota > UBA9217 > UBA9217 > UBA9217 > JBAZLV01. Next base: position 156,408 of record CAZPGZ010000002.1, read on the forward strand.
CTCCACATCGCGCGCCCGGATCCCGGTGGAATACAGCAGCGTTGCGGATTTGGCGCGGGCATACGCCAGTGCGGCGGCCTCGATGAGCTCTGCCGGGACACCGCAGGCATCGGCGGCCTCAAGCAGATCATAGCTCCCCACGGCTGCAAGGAACTCCTGATAATTTCGGCAATGCATTTTGATAAACGGCAGGTTCATCAGGCCGTGGTCAACGACCACTTTCGCCATGGCGCCGAAAAGCTGGACATCCGTGCCGGGTTTGATCTGAAGAAACAAATCGGCGCTCTCCGCCACCCGGTGGCGGCGTTCATCAATGATGATAAGCTTCGCGCCGTTCAGTTTTGCTCGGATGACCGTCCCTCCGAGCGTGGGCATCTTCTGCGCCAGATCAACACCGGCCGAAATGATAACGTCGCTGTGGGACAAGTCTTCAAAAGAGCTGGTGCTGGCCGACACCCCGAGCATCTCAAGCAGGACATCAATTGAATAATTGCTGTAAACTCCCGCACCGTGGTCCACATTATTGGTTTGAATGACCGTCCGCGCCAGTTTTTGAAGCAGGTAGGCTTCCTCGTTTGAGCACCGGGGAGAATTCAGGAACGCTATCGAATCCGGGCCGTATTTGTCCCTGATTTTTTGCAGACGGGAGGCAATAAATGAAATTGCCTCGTCCCATTCCACCTCCCGAAGTCTGCCTCTCTTTCTGAGCAGCGGTTTCCTCAGCCGGTCCGGGGAACTGATGACTTCGTGCACATTCCAGCCGCGGATGCATATTCTTCCCTCGTTCGCGGGGTGAGAAATGCTCGGAGAGACGCCCACAACATGGTTGCCGGAGGTCTCCAAGTAAAGCCCGCAGCCGACGCCGCAGAACGTGCAGGTAGTAAGTTTATGAGCCATAAGCGTGGATCACCATTATAGAAACGAGAACAGCAAGAGCGGAAGTTTATCAGACTGTCACGCTAAACATAAATTGATTATAGCATACTCTGTGAAAATAGTAGCATGTCCTCTTAGTCGGCAATTATGATTTATATCAGCTGTCGGATTTTTTGTGACAGCCGCTTTCAGACAACGGAATTCCCGGTTCGGCCCTCATGCAATGCTGCCACATTCGGCCCGCCGCCTTTTACCCTGCTGAGCAGAATCAGACCCAGAGCAAAAAATGCACTGATGGAAAGAATCGCCGGACGCTGGCTGCCGAACACGGCCGAAACCTGGCCGAACAACAGCGGACCAATGACGGCGGAGGATTTTCCCACCAGGGAGTAGACACCGAAGTACTCGGCTTCCTTCCCCTCCGGAACAAACTGGGCATAGAACGCACGGGTTCCGGCCTGGACTGATCCGAGCCCCAGTCCGGCAGTGCAGGCTATCAGCCAGAATTCGGCCTTGGTTTGAACAAAATATGCCGACACGGATACGGTCGCCCAAAGGAGAAGAGAGGCGATTACTACCTTTTTCGGCCCCCAGACATCCGTCGGTTTGGAAAGAAGAAACGCGCCGGCAAGAGCCGTCACCTGCACCACGAGATACAGCATGATTAGTTCGCTTTGCAGGAAGCCGAATGTCGTGGCGGCAAGACTGCTCGAAAACACGATCACCGTGTTCACTCCGTCCTCGTAAATAAGGTAGGCAATAAGAAATTTCCGCTGTTCCATCCGGCTCCAGATTTCACGCAGCGTTTTCAGGGCGTTTCTGCTGCCGTTGACGCCGGCCTGCAGTGCAGTGATGCCCGTGGGGCGGTCATGAGGCAAAAACAAAAAAGCGGGAAGCGAAAAAAGCGCGAAAAATACGGCGACCATGAGCCAGATTTGATCGAAGCGTCCTGACTGAGCAAGCGGGAGCGCTATCAGCAATGAAATAATCGAGCCGGCGTAGCCCACGCCGAACCCCCAGCCGGAGACCCGGCCCTGGCAGTCCTTTCGCGCAATCTGGGGCAGAAACGAGTTGTAAAAGACAAGCCCCCCCTCCATGCCGATGTTCGCAAGTGCGATCAGCGCGCAGCCGAAGAGGACATCGCCGGGCGAAAGAAGGCAGAAACCGGCGACAGCGGCAACACAGGCAAATGTGTAAGCGGCCAGCAGGCTTTTCCGGCGGCCAGCATAATCGGCAATGCCGCCGAGGAACGGCGAGGAGAACGACACGACCAGCATGCTCAGTGAAATGGCCCGCCCCCACCAGAGATCACCGTTGCCGTTTGAATTCCCCGCTATGACGTTGATGTAATAGACCTGAAAGACGACTGCAGCAATGACCGCCGAGTAGCTTGAGTTAGCAAAGTCAAAAAGGCACCAGCTGAGGATCTGTTTTTTATTCATGCCCTGTTAGATCTCCCCTTTCAGGTATTGCTTCCTTCTCTCTTCGGAAAAGCGCTCGATTGCATACCGCAGCATGGTGCGCGGCATGTTCTTATAATGCTGCTTTAAAAACTGCTCTTCGACCGGCTGCGACCGTTTGCCGATTTCCCGCAGCATCCAGCCTACCGCTTTATGAATGAGGTCATGCTCGTCCCGTAAAAGTATTCTTGCTATTCTGAGCGCATCGTCGAAGTCCTGCTGTTTGATAAACTGAAACGTTGCCAGAATGGCGATCCGCCGTTTCCACACGTTGTTTGATTGTGCCAGGGCGTACAGTGGTTTCCTGCTTTTGTCCAGGAGATAAGCCCCCACGATGTTTGGGGCGGTCAAGTCAACAAGATCCCAGTTGTTGATATATTTCGAGTTCCTGAGATACAAACTATAAATTTTTTTCTGGACAGCGGCCTCGCCTTTTGCAAAAGCGTATACGAGCATGAACAGGGACAGCAGGCGCTCTTCATGGACGGAGGATTTCAGAAGTTGAACCGTTTCGCGCAGCGAGATGTCTGCATGCTCCTTTGACACTTTTCTGAGAACCGGCACGGTTATGCCGAGGAAAATATCGCCCTCGCCGTATTCTCCGGGCCCGGTTTTAAAAAAACTCTGAAGAACTTTTGCTTTTTTCTTGTTGGAAAGCTTCTGCAATTTTTTCCGAATTATCTCTGTGGTCATACGCTCCTCTCTGTGCTGTCAGCCATGAGATTGCAGGTAAACGGCCGCATGGTAACATAAAGTCGAAAGGAGAGCAAACGGAGATAAAACCATACCTCCTGCACAGACTAACGGGAGAAATAATATCGTGCGGGGGAAAGAAGAGGAAAACGACTCCGCTGCGGAACCCGGTTGCTTTCCGCAGCGGAAGAACAGGAAACAATTCTTTATTGCTTCTTGAAAAGCTTGGGTGCCGCCTTGTCGAAGGACTTTTGCATATTGTAAACCTTCTGACGAAGCGCGTTGCCGGATATGTCGGAATTGCTAAAACCGTTATCCTTGGCAAACTTCGCGTATTCGGGATTTTTCAGGACCTTCTTGAAGATCGCTGTGAGTTTTGCAGCCACGTCGGAAGGAAGGTTCGCCGGTCCCACCAAATAGCATATCTGCTCCAGTGTGCCATAGGGAAAAACATCGTAGCCTTTTTCCTTGAAGGTTGGAACATTGGGCAGCGCAGGATTGCGGGTTTTGCTGAAGACGCCGACTGCCACGACCAGCCCTGCTTCAATCTGTGCGCGGCTTTCCGAAGTCTTCAGCACCGCACCGTCAATCTGCTTGCCGGAAAGGTCGCTGATCGCCTTGGAAGCGCCCGGATATGGAATGTTGACAAAATCAACTCCGGCCGATTTTGCCGCCATGGCGGCAAAAATATGATTCAGATTGTTATTGCCGGGAGTGCCGATGGACACCTTTCCCGGATTCTTTTTCATGTAAGCGATAAATTGTTCCAGGGTCTGCGCAGGTCCTCCTTTGGGAACCAGCATGAGCAACTGCTCGATGGAGGTCTGGTTCAAATAGCTGAACTGCTCGTTGCGGACCTTCGTCATGTCCTGAGCGATCAGAGCCAGAAGCGACGTGGTCGCAAGTCCGACCGTATAGCCGTCAGCCGGAGCCGAAGCCACTTTGGCCAGGCCGATGCTGCCCGTGGCGCCCGGAACGTTTTCCACAATGATTTTGACTCCATCTTCAGCGGCAATTTTTTGTATAATCCTGGCCGTCATGTCCACCGCTCCCCCGGGGCTCCAGGGAACAATAATATGTATTTCCTTGCCCGGAAAAGACGGATCCGCGGCCTGGACCGGGCCCAACGGTACGATCACACAAAGGGTGGCCAGAAAAGTTATGCATAATGTTTTCAATAAAACACTCTTACACTGATACATTTTTTCTCCTTTCGCATTTCAAAATAAAGGGCAGCCCTTTCCGGGCGTACCTCGAAAAAACTTATTCTTCCACAAAGGCTTCTTCGCGTTTCTTTTTGACAGCCGGCAAAAGCATGATGAGCAGCAGCAAAATCGACATCGCCAGGAGGGTGGCCGATATCGGCCGCGTAACAAACGTGCTCCAGTCTCCTGAAGAAATAAGCAGGGCGCGACGAAGGTATTCCTCCATCATTGGACCGAGTATAAAGCCCAGAAGCAGCGGCGCTGGTTCGCAGCCCAGCTTGATGAACAGGTATCCTACAAAACCGAAAATTCCGAGCATCCAGATGTCAAACGTTGTGTTGTTGATGGAGTACACCCCGATGGCGCAGAACAGGACGATTGCCGGGAAAAGATATCGGTATGGAACCGTCAGGAGTTTAATCCATATCCAGATCAACGGGAGATTCAGCACCACGAGCATCACATTCCCGATCCACATGGATACGACCAGCCCCCAGAAAAGCTGTGGGTTATTTGTCATAACCAGCGGACCCGGCTGGATATTGTGAATGATCATGGCCCCGAGCATAAGAGCCATCACCGCATTGGGAGGAATTCCCAGGGTCAGGAGCGGAACGAAGGAGGTTTGCGCTGCCGCGTTGTTGGCAGCCTCAGGGCTTGCCACTCCCCGTATGTTTCCTTTCCCGAAAGCGAGCTCCCCTTTTTTCATCTTGATTTTCTTTTCCAGGGCATAGGCGGAAAAGGAGGCCAGGGTCGCGCTTCCTCCGGGGAGTATTCCGATCGCTGATCCCAGCGCGGTTCCTCTAAAAATGGCGGGTGTCATATCGCCGACCTGCTTGCGATTGGGCCACAATCCCTGCATCTTGCCGGTAAAGATTTCACGGTTCGTATCAGTATGACTCAGATTGCTGATGATCTCTCCGTAGCCGAATATGCCCATTGCGATTGTGACGAAACCGATGCCGTCCGTGAGTTCCGGAATGTCGAACGAAAATCTCGGGATGCCGGAATTGATGTCGGTGCCTACCAGGCCCAATAGAAGACCCAGGACAATCATGGCGAGCGCCTTGAGCAGGGATCCGGAGGCCAAGACAACCGCAGCGATCAGCCCCAGAACCATGAGCGAGAAGTATTCGGCGGGGCCGAACTTGAATGCTATCTTTGTAAGGGGAACCGCGAATGCGGCCAGAATCAATACTCCCACGGATCCGGCAAAAAACGAACCGAGAGCTGCGGTGGAAAGCGCGGGGCCGGCCATTCCTTGACGGGCCATTTGGTAGCCGTCCATGGCAGTCACCACCGAGGACGCCTCGCCCGGCAGATTAACCAGAATGGCGGTCGTGGAACCTCCGTATTGAGCACCGTAATAAATACCGGCAAGCATAATGAGAGCCGAGACCGGAGGCAACGCGTAGGTGGCTGGCATCAGCATGGCGATTGTGGCCACCGGACCTAATCCCGGCAGAACGCCTATCAGCGTACCCAAAAAACAACCGAGGAAGGCATAGATAAGATTTATTGGTGTCAGCGCTACATTGAACCCGAGGGATAAGTTTGCAAGAAAATCCATTATTGTCTCCTTAGCCAGCGATGAAGGCAGGCCATACCGGAAGCTGCAGTTTAAGCAGAAGCACAAATACCAGATAGCTTCCCACAGCCAGGACCGTGGCCAGAATAAGCACCTCGCCAATCTTGAACTGCCGGCTGGCCAGGCTTGCTATGATCGTCAGGGCGTAAATGCCCAGGATCATCCCCATGGACGGCAGTTTTATGGAAGGGAGTCCTGTAAGCAGGATGCCGAAGGCCACATTGGCGCCAATGATAAAAAGCAGCGGCCGCCAGGCCCAGGATCCGATCTTTTCACCATCAATCGTTTTTATCACCATTGACTGGATGGTAATAGCAATGCCCAGAATTACCAGTATGATCCCCAGCAGCAGGGGGAAATAGCCCGGCCCCATGCGAGAGGTTTCCCCCATCTCATAGGATTTGGCACCCCACGCGAAGGCAATGCCGATGATTATAAACATTAACCCGCTGACAAAATCTTTTTGACTTTTATTTTTCATATTCCGCCCTGCAATACTGGTCATCCGCCGAGTGTTTCCCGGAACGGACGCAATTTTACTTTGCGCTGTTCGTCATCCTCTGTTGCTGCCTGATTCAGGAATCCGTCTCGAGCTTTTTGCGGCCCCTGCAAACCGGGCATCCAGCCCCAGTTGCTGTTCAATTCTCAACAGTCTGTTGTATTTGGCGTTCCGTTCACCCCGAACAGGCCCGCCCAGTTTTATTTTCCCGGCCCCTGCCGCCACAGCCAGATCGGCGATAAAATCATCATTCGTATCATTGGACCGCAGGGAGACAATCACTCCGAACCCGTTGTTTCTTGCCAGCATGCCGGCCTCAAGAGCTTCGGTCACTGTCCCTGCTTGATTCACTTTCAAAAGAAGGGTGTTGCCCGCCCGGGCAGCTATCCCCCGGGAGAGTCTGGCCGCATTCGTTGCGAAGAGATCGTCACCAACAATGGAGGTATTCGGCAAAAGCGCCGTCAATTTAGCCTGGCTTTCGTAATCGTCCTCATGGAAGGCATCTTCGATCAACTGCAGCGGGTATCGTTTGGTCAGTTCCACCAGGTAGCTGATATACTCGTCAACGCACATCTCCCGCCTGCATATCAAGTAGCTGCATTTCTCACGGAGAAAGAGGTCGGTGCCGACGATGTCAAGCCCGAGGGAGACCATGCCGGAGCAACCCGCTTTCTCAACTGCCTCAAGAATTATCTCAAACGCCTGCTCGGTTCCGTTCAAAGGCGGGGCATACGCTCCTCCGGAATTGGGGACGTCACCGTACCGTTTGTTCAGCAGATCCCCTAACATATAATGGATCGATGCGAGAGCCTCCACAGCGGAGGAAAAATCATTGAAGCCATCGAGGTTGACCATGTAGTCCTCGAAGTCCAGCGGGGCCGGAGAGTGGGCTCCTCCGGCAATGACTGTTGCAATCGGTGCCGGAATGCGGTTTGCGCCAATCCCGCCGAGATAACGGTACAGAGGCATATTAAGGGAGGCTGCGGCTGCTTTGGCAACGGCCAGCGAGACCGGAAGAATGGCATTGCCGCCCAGCTTTTCCTTGTTCGGCGTGCCGTCAAGCTCAATGAGCCGCCGGTCGATTTGGTTCTGGCGGGTCACCTCCCGACCACAGAGCGAGGGGGCGATAATACGGTTCACATTGTCCACCGCTTTTTTGACGCCATATCCTCCGAACCGGCTCCCGCCGTCAAAGAGGGATTTTGCCTCATGGGTACCGGTGGAGGTCCCGCTCGGAACTGACGCGGTCACCCGAAAGCCATTGGAGGTGGTCAGCTCTACTTCGACAGTCGGCCTGCCGGGTCCGGTAAGAATTTCATATGCCTCTATCGTTCGTATCACTTCTTGCATGCGGTTGTCTCCACTTTGTGTTTTTGTCCGATGACAATGACCCTCAGATTCATCACGTTTGTTCCGGTATGGCCAGTAACTATGGCATCACCCAGCCTGCCAAGTGCATTGGCACTATCATGCCGCCGCAGGTGCTCGGCGATGCTCAGTCCCATGGCCTGGGCGCGCTCCAGCGTCTCGCCATCGGAGATACCGCCGGCAATCTGCGTCGGGCCGTCTGTTCCATCCGTATCGATCGCGACACAGCAGACATCCGGTTTTTTGCCGATCTTTTGGGCGAAGGCAAGGGCCACCTCCTGATTGGGGCCGCCGCTGCCGTGCTGATCGCGGATCGTCACGGTCGTTTCTCCAGCCGTTATCAAAGCACAGGGCCGGGCAAAAGGCCGGTCATAGCGGATCACCTCTTTGGCTATTCCTGCCAGGCAAATGCCCGCATCAATGGATTCTCCCTCCAGGTTTGTGCTGAGAATTATTGGCAGATATCCAAGTTTTTTGGCACTCTCCGAAGCCGCCTCGCAGGCGGACACAGGGCTTCCTACACTGAAGAGTTCCGTCTTAAAGCCTGACAAACTCTTTACTGTTTCCAGTTCCGGGTGGTCCAGTCCCTTCTGGAGGTAACCGTGGATTGCAGGAGAGACGGCAGCCCATATGTCAAAATGCTTCAAAACATCGATGGCGTCCTGAAACGTGGAAGGGTCTGCCAGGCAGAGATCAGGCCAAGGTAAACCTTCCGGCGCGGTATCCAGGGTAAGCGTGACGGCCTGGGCCGGTTGTATGGCGGCAACCAGGCGCCCGCCTTTCAGAAGACACAAGTGTTTTCTGACCGTGTTGATATCCTTGATTGTTCCGCCGCACTTCAGCAGCAGATCATTTGCTTTTTGAATGTCAGACAGCGTGATCTCCTCGGGAGGGAGCGTGACCAGGGCTGAAGAACCGCCTGTTACCGCGGCGAATACCAAATCGTTTTTTCCCGCTCGTTGGGCCATTTCAAGAACCTTCCGGGCTCCCGTAACGCTGGCTTCATTGGGAATCGGGTGGCCTGCTTCAAGGACCTCAATCTTCTTCAGACGTCTCTTCTCGCCTTCCTTGACAACCACCACGCCGCCGCTCAGCCGGTCGCCGAGAATTTTTTCTAATGTTTCAGCAATCGGAAAGGACCCCTTGCCTGCTCCGACAACGTAAATGTGCTCGAAATCATCTAAAGAAAAAGTGCGGCTGCCTACACGGAGGAGCTTTCCTTCAAGCGCGACTATCGAAGCCGTTCCGAGATCCGGCGCGGCTCCACGGATTCCCTCCCTGATGATTCGCAGGGCATCGCGGCGCATGGATATTTGTCCATGTGCGGTGAGTTCCTCGTAGTTCTGGTAAAAATCAGCAGCAGACAGGTCCGTGTTCATTTTTCAGCAACCTCCGCTGATATCCTGTTTTTCATCGCTGATTCGAAGGCTTTTTTAATATTGGAAATATGGCAGTACATTGCTCCCCGGGCAGCCTCTGCATCACGAGCTGCAAGCCCCTCAAATATCTTCCGCATCTCCTGTTCGGAGGGAGTCAGGCGGTTTGCCAGCTCCATGGTTGTCAGCTGGATTCTGCGCATTCGGTCACGATAGCGCTCCAGAATATTGTCAATTTCCCGGTTGTTGCATGCCCGCCAGATCATTCTGTGCAGATCAGTGTCGGTTTGAAAAACCAATGCCCTTCTCTCTTCACTCCCTTCCGGCAGTGTCAACAAGCGATCAAAAGCTGTTTTCAAAAGCGCCAAATCATCCTCGAAAATCCGGCTGGTTGCCACGAAGGCGGCGTGGGGTTCCAGCAGGAGCCTCACTTCACATATCTCAGCGGCCTGGTCAGGAAATATCTCAGAGACAATCGTCCCGATTTGCGGTTTGACCAGCACAAGCTTCTCCTGTTCCAACCGTCTGATAGCGTCCCGCACCGGAGCCCGGCTGACTTTGAATCTTTCGGCCATTTGAGCTTCAGAGAGTTTTTCGCCCGGCTTTATGCGCATCTCAATGATCTCACGGCGAAGGGCTTTATAAATTTGCTCGCCTATCGTCTCTGTCGGTTTTAATAGCATAGGGCTCCTGTATTGCATACTAGTATACTAGTATATCAATGTAGTGGGTTTGTCAAGAAAAAATTATGAGGATTGGAAGGGTATTTCAGAATTTTTTTAAAAATTCTATGTAAACTATTGAAAATAAAATTATTATTCTGCAGAGCTATATGTTTTTTTTCGGAATTATATACATGAGAAATGCAAAATATGGCAGATATTGTTTATAAATACATCAGCTCTCGTAATGAATATCAGTTATTAAACATAATGGTTGAAGCAATTAGACCTGAAGGGGACGAAAAACCGTTTGGTAGTTTGGTTGGTGTAGCCTTGAGGGAATATGCAGATGCTCTAGACGGAGAAGATAAACGTGATCCGTTTGGAGATATAAAATCACCAATAGATAGCCTATACGGAGACGTGCAGAGATTTGATGCTAGTAATGGTTGTGTTGTAAAAATAATTCACGGTTGTAAAACAATTATGAAATAGGATAGCCACTAGTTCTTATTTCTATTTTTAGCTGTGTGATAATATCGTCTAAGCAATCACGAGAGTTTACCATAGATGTTTTAATGCTTTTGAGTGATGCTATAACGTGGCCTTTTGAATCGTAAATTTGTAATCCAAAATCTAAGGAGTAATTTTGTTTATTGAATTGCACAATACATTTGTAAGGAGAAAAAGAAGATTCCAATTTATCTTTAACTTCGGAATTGGTCATTACATTATCCTCCTAATGTTTTGTCTATAATAATGGGCTAAAGGAGATGCCGTGCTAGTTTAGACCCTAATTACGTTATAAACGTAAAGGGCGCGGCTTAGAAGCGATGCGTCGTAGCGCGCTATTCTTCATAAGCCACTTGCTAGTATTAGCTAGCTTTTGTCTTTTAGATGCCATTATATACCACTCCTTTCCTGACGGAGAACGCCAAGCCTAAGAAGCGTTACCGATACAGAAAGAGAGGGCGCACGGCACCTCCTTACTGACCATTATTTAGGTTTTTTAGTTTTTTTGGGTTTAGGTGGAGTAGTTAAAAGTTTGCGTAGTACATCGTCTGTTTTGGGCATAGTTTTCTCCTGTTGTTTATTGAAGATTTTCATAAATATCACAGAGGGAGGCGCCACGCAGTATCGCAAGTAGCCAGCTTGATGCTGCGTGACACCCGATGCGCTGAGTGCCCTTTGAAATCTGCGGGTTCCTGGGCTATTAAGATTTATCTGATTCGGCTAAATCAGTCTCGCAAGCCTGGCCCTGTGCTGGGTTTCAAATGAACGCCATCCCATCATGAGGTAAGCGGTGAGCTTACTCATTTTGAACCTCCAGTCTGCCGTTGATCGGACGGCAATGAGAAGTGATGGGAAGGCAGACGCCTCCCTCTCTGGTATTTATAAATTAGTTTGTCGGTAAGTTAATCTTTTACCGTCAATACCTTTTAACGCAGATTCGGCACGTTCAGTATCAGTTATTTTACGGTGGTTGTATCTGAAGTCAAATTCATTAACGTAGCGTAAGAGATGGTGAGAGCTAACTTGATGATAGGTACCAATGATGCCACGTTTAAGGATAGAGAAATATCCCTCAACGGTGTTGGTATGGGCTATGCCTCTGGAATATTCTCCAGCACTATGGTTTACTGTATCATGTTTATGAAAAGATTTGTGAAGTTTTTTATAGTGCCTTGCATCGTCTGTCATAACATGGGCGGTATCGTCAAGTTGAGATTGAAGAATTGGTTTAAGCGTATGGGCTTTAACATCACAAACATGGAAAGATCGTACATTACCGTTTCTTTCTACAAGAGAAAATATGGGTTCTTTATGACCAAAACCACGGCGTTTTTCTCTTCCGGGTTTACGGCCAACGTATGTTTCGTCAACTTCGACTATTCCACCATTACCGCCAAGCTTTTCGGTGGATTCGTTTTTCATGGCTTCACGGATACGATGAGTCATAAACCATGCTGTTTTGTATGTAACGCCTAATATTCTATGTAATTGATGGCTACTCATGCCTTTCTTAGATGAGCATAGCAAGTGAGTAGCTAAAATCCATTTATGTAATGGTATTTTGCTTCTTTCAAATACAGTACCAACGGTTACGGTGAATTGAGTACGGCAATCACCGCAGAAATAAAGACCAGAACGATGAGAATCACCATTTAAAGGGCTATTTCGTTCTGTACCGCCACAATGAGGGCAAATAGCACCATTAGGCCACCGTATAGATTCAAGGTGTTTACGGGCTTCATCTTCATTATGGAATTGAGGTTGCGAAAGTATAGAGTCAGACATATTATCCTCCAATACTGATAATTATAAGGATAATACCTGCGTTTGTCAAGTATATAATTGCGTTTTTTTTGAATCCGTGAAGAACGAGGACAGCAACGGATCACAGCATACCGTGGTAAGTAAGACAATTTTTGTACGCTTGCCCAACACAACAAGGCTGCAGTTTTTCAGAGTTTGCTCTTTTCAATTGCCAGTGGGTATTTATTTCTGTGGTCACCGCGTTTTATTGCAGCATCGGGTGACACCAATTAACTAACGGGTTATTGAAAAATCAGATTCCTTTAATTGCCTGCTATCGCTTCGCCCTCCATCATTCTCGAACTTAATCAGCCCTTCAATACTGAAAGTCATTCCTCCAGCACTAGACAGGTCATCAATTGATAATATAGGGAGTTTTGCGGAATTGGTAAGGGCAAACGATGAATGTGTAGAACGGCAATCGTAATAAACCTGATTCCCTCTCGGAATGCTCGTTTGTGTGCATTTCCAGCCTTTTGGACGAAAAGCGTGGGTGACCTTTCCTCCAGTTAAGGTAAACTCAACTTCTACAATCTTTTCTCCAGGAGATGTTGGGAATGCGGGAATCTTCACCAAAATCTGTTTGTTTTGAATTGGATTTTCTGCAGCAAGACCTCCCTGAACTGCCATCAAGAAAAACAATAAAATCAACACCGCAAAAAACACTCCATTTGCTTTGCGCATTATCTTCCCCCTGATTGAAGCATATTGTTTTGATTGCGGATGCAGAACATTTATCTGTGTACCATGTTAAATAACTTCCACACATGCCAGCAGACACATGTTCAGGAAAAACATATTTAATAGTTTCGTTAAATTATAAGTAAATTTCCGAAAAAGTAAAGAGCAAATGGATGGACGGCGCTGAAATATTGCAATGACCCCGCACCGTAACAGCACGGATATGTTTGCGAAGCGGGCACTTCGGAGGCTTATTCACTGATTTTTTTAACAGCTTCTTTGATTTTTTCCGAGGTTGGTTCTATTTTTAGTGCATCGTTATACACAGCAAGTGCTTTCGATTTTAAACCTATTTTTTCATAGAAACCGCCCAGTTGCAGATAGTACTCGATCTTTTTCGGCGACATTTTGACCGCCTTAATGAAATTTTCCTCCGCTTCATGCCCTCTTCGCGGTATGCGGGAGAGCGTCTGTGCCCGCCGGAAGACATATTCGGCATTGTCCGGGTCAAGCCGCATGGCCCAGCGAAAGGCTTCTTCCGCGCCCCAGAAATTTCCTGCTTTAAACCGGTTTATTCCTTCCTGATACTGGGCGTCGGCATTGTCCTTGCTATCCGCCGGGCCTGCTTTTGCTTTTTCTTCCACGCGGGACTTTGCTGCCGGTTTATCAAGGGCAAGATCGTACTGGTCGCGCTTAACCTGGTTTGAAAGAGTTTCATAGGCATCATGCACGGCCCCGAACAGCGCTTCGAGTATTTCCTTCATGTCGCTCATCTCTGGCTGAAAATGCCTGTCCGGATGATACAGTTTGGCAAGACCGAAGTACGCTTTCTTGATTTCCGGACCGGTGGCGCCGCGGCTGACGCTCAGCAGTTCATAATAGTTCTGTTGCTCCAGAGTGGCATAAACGGTTTTTAATTCTTCCCTGGTGATCACGCGGGCAGGCTCACGTTTTTCTTCTTTCGGAGGAACCGCTTCCTGCACAACCTCTTTGGCAAATTTCTTTTCTTCCTCCGTTTTCAATTCCCCCGCTTCCACCATCCGCAGCGCCAGCAGCACATAGATCGCTTTCAGCGTATTAAAGTCCCCGATCCCGGAGATCCCGCAGATTTCCTCCATGCTCTTTGTGCCGTCAAGAAGGGAGAAAACATCCCAATGATCCCGCTCAAGGTCCGCGCCTTGGAAAAGGTGCGATGGATTTTCCGTGGGACGGACGATTGTCCGAAGCGGAGGGAGGGACTTGCGTATGACTTTCCAATCTATCTCACGCAGTCCTTCGATAATCAGATTTCCTGTGCTGATCTGAAGAGGGATGATATCCGATGCCGGAAGGACGTTTTCTTCAAAAACATAACTGCCATCCCGCCAGTTAAGGATGGAAACGATGATCTGCTTGACGTGGGACTTGACACCTTCCATCAGCGCCGCCTGGGTGATGAACCCCTGGTCAACGAGTATTTTCCCTTCTTTTTCGCCCGTCTGTTTGAAAAGCTCGGAAACGGAATCGCACTGTTGCCTGGTTATCACTCCTGTCTTGACGAGCCATTCACCGAGCCGGTCTTCGCTCTGGTTGGATGAAGCGGAAATAATGTCTCCCGCGGAAAAATAGACTTTTTTGACCACGTCATCATTTTCGAACACAACAGTACCGTTCCTCTTTGCAGCGTTCAGTGCAAGGAAGAGCCAGGGTACAATCATGTCTTTTACGTGGCCGTTCAGCGGTATTGTTTCATTCATGGGAAGTCCGTTTGGAGTATAGTTGCGTAACGTATTGCATCGGCGGTTACTATAGCATAAATGGCATATTCCTTACAATATGTCTTGCTCTGTTTGTGATTATCGTTCGACACAGAAAATTATACTGACGAAAAGACTGTCTTACGGAGTATACAACGAGGCGGGCACAGTTATGCTCCGGGAAAAACTTTTCGGGCGCGGCCATTGTAAATGTGTCCGCGCCCGCATGCAACATTGCTATTTCTTGAAAATCTCACCGAAAAATTTCATCAGATCTTTCCAGGACTCTATGTCTGCGTTTGCATTATACGCCATCGGCAGCTTGAATTTTTTGCCGAGTTTGGTCGCCTCCGGGCTTGTGAAACTGTGCAGTGCTCCCGGATATACGGTAACCCGGTAGTCAGCTTTTGCGTTGGTCATTTCCTGTTTAAACGCTTCTACCGCCTCGGGTGGAACAAGTTTATCAGCACCACCGGTATATACCCGGATTTTGGCTTTGATCATTCCCGGCTCTGCAGGCTTTACTGCCTTTAAGTTCCCATGGAAGCTTGCGACACCTAAAAGGTCCGCACCCTGGCGAGCCATGTTCAGGACCACTCCTCCGCCGAAACAATATCCGATTGCCGCAATCCGGTCCGGATCAACACTCGGCTGCTTCTTCAAAAAATCCTGAGCAGCAAGAAACCGCGCCTTGCCGACATCAAAATTTTTCATGATTTCCCCGGAAAATTTTCCTGCATCATCCGGATGCATGGCCTGTTTTCCATCACCGTACATATCAACGGCAAGGGCAGTATACCCTGCCGACGCCAGCATCCGTGCACGTGTCCTCGCAAAATTATTCAATCCCCACCACTCGTGGACCACCAACACGCCGGGACGCTTGGCAGTAACCTTGCTGTCATAGGCGAGGTAGCCTTTCAAAACAACGCCTTGAGCCGAATACTCGACATTCTTCCCTATAACCTTTGCATCAGCCGGTGTTAATCCGGCCATCAATGTCCCTAAAAATATTGCCGCTAAAAAAATCGCCATTCGCTTCATACTGAACCTCCTTCCGCTCAGCTGCGAGTGGAGCCCCCTCCGGCAGGAGCCGGAGGATTCCATGTCGCAGGGATATGACTAAAGATGCAGCTGGGTCTTATTCATAAACTGCAGTGTCTGATGGCATTAATTGTAGCAGAATAAAAACCGGGAGAGTGAGGATGGTCGACAATCAGCGGCTGCGCTCTTTTACTGTGCGCTCTACTTCGCGTTTTGATTCCTTCTCTTTGATCGTTTCCCGCTTGTCGTACGCTTTCTTGCCTTTGGCGAGGCCGATGAGCACCTTGGCTTTTCCGCGCGCAAAATAAATCTTGAGCGGAACAAGCGTGAAGCCCTTCTGGTTTATTTTTCCGATAAGCTTTCGTATCTCTTCGCGATGAAGAAGGAGTTTGCGGGTCCGCAGCGGTTCATGGTTCATGATGTTGCCATGGGGATAGGGACTGATGTTTGCATTAAAAAGAAACACTTCATTGTTCTTTACAATGGCATAGCTGTCCGTCAGGTTCGCAAGACCCAGGCGCAGCGACTTTACCTCCGTGCCCTGCAGGACGATTCCTGCTTCAAGCGTTTCTTCAATGAAGTAATCGTGGTGGGCCTTGCGGTTCGTCGCAACTGCCGTGTTTTCTTTTTTTTCCGTCATGGCGCAATGATACACGATTTATGAAGCCGGATGCAAGATGATTCAATCAGCTGACGGCGAATGCAGAACGGCGGAATGACCTGCTCCTGAGAAAAGCTGTTATACTAATAATGCATAACAGGTTGCTCTTTGAAGGACGTGTTTAATCGGGAGGACCGAAGCATGACCAACAGAAAAATCAAAAAAGTATTCAAAAGCAAGCCCACACTGGAAGGGGCGGGAGTACATCTCCGGAGGGTTTTTGGAAACAGCGAGGTCCCGCTCTTCGATCCGTTCCTCCTGCTGGACGATTTTCGCAATACCGATCCTTATCAATACATCAAGGGATTTCCCTGGCACCCTCATCGCGGCATCGAGACAATCACCTATGTGCTCAAAGGTGACGTCGAGCACGGAGACAGCATGGGCAACAAAGGCATCATTTCCTCGGGCGATATGCAGTGGATGACCGCGGGAAGCGGCATCATCCATCAGGAAATGCCGCAGGGAGATAACAACGGCATCATGGAAGGTTTTCAACTCTGGGCAAATCTTCCCAGAGCTCAGAAAATGATGCCGCCCCGATACCGGGATATCAAAAGCTCACAGGTGCCGGAGGTGACGACAAAAAGCGGCGCAAAAATCAAAGTCATTTGCGGAACCGTGGAAGGACAACAGGGGCCGGTCAGAGACATTGTCATAGAACCCGAATATCTCGATGTTTCCCTTCCGGCACATTCTGAATTCGTCCATAAGACCCCGCGAGGCCATACCGTCTTTGCTTACGTAATCGGCGGGAAAGGCGTTTTCTGCAACGAAAAAAATCCTTTTGCTTATGATGCGCTCGGCGAGAACTACTTCGACATGAAGCGCGATCAGTACATCCATAATGGGACCGCGCTGCTGTTCAGCGACGGAGAGCAGGTGACCGTCTCAACACAGGGCGAGCCGGTCCGGTTCCTGCTTGTCTCCGGCAAGCCCATCGGTGAACCCGTGGCATGGTATGGCCCGATCGTGATGAACACCGATGAAGAGTTGGAGCTGGCATTTGAAGAATATCAGAGAGGAACGTTTCTGAAGCACAAAAAATCGGAGGGGATATAGTTGCAATTATTGGAACAACTTGTTATTCATTATTTCTTGCAGCGTTAATGATGTAGCTTATTGATACGACCTACCACCGATACGCTGGATAAGTTCTTACCTGATCAGCAGCCAGAACATTGCCTGACTCGGCTTCTATAAGACGGACGTTTAACACATCATCGATCCAACCACGAGGTCTTAAAAAACGATGAAAGGTAATTTCGATGATATGGGTCACGCCTGTCATTTCCGCTATTTTTACTCTTAGCTGATCTGATACATATCCTAACTCAAGACGATTAATTTGGAGCTCTTGCAGTACGGGATAAATTTTATCCCCACCCACCAAACTGAAATTTTTGTCTCTTTCGAAGAATTTCCTCAGCTCGCTTTCCACCTGCGATTGATAGTCATTTTTTATAGCCTCTATCCAATCCTTCTTATAGCCGAAGTCATTGGTCACAACACCGGCCACTACTGCGATCTTTACTTGTTTGCCCTCATCTAATAGATTAGTGATTTTTAATATCGTCGGTGGTGTTTTCTGAGCTCTAGGCGTTATATCAACTTTTTTTAATTCTCCGTTACGATTAACTTCTAACAATACACGGTCTCCCTTTTGCTTTTCATACATCATACGCCTGAATTCATTCCGCTGTTTAATTGATTTTCCGTCCAGTGAAATAATAGCATCACCTGCGGACAGGCCGGCAGTAGCGGCCGGACCGTTCGGCGAGACGGATTTGACCATTACGCGTCCATCGGCGTCGTCAAGGGTCGCATCTATATTCATAACATCCGCAAAGTTCGTCGCGGTAGTTTTATTATGCGCGCAACCGCTAAAGAGAATCGCCACAAATAGCACTATAGTTATTGATCTCATATTGCATCCTCCGCAAAATGTCGGCAGGCTATACTGATATCGTTGTTACTGGTTTCTCTATTCGACTGCCCCAGCATCTATCAGCATTTTCTGTACCTCTGTGTTGCCACTCTTTTTCGCCACGTATAGTGCGGATTTGCCATCGGGAGCCTTTATATTAACATTCGCCCCGTTCTTCACCAATGATCTAACAATAGATGTGTGATTCCTAAGAATTGCGTGAATAAGTGCCGGCGCTCTGTCGCCTATAGGCAAAACGTTCGGATCGGCACCCTTCTTAAGCAAACTATCGGCTATCTGAGAATATCCATATTGGGCTGCAAACATCAAGGAGGTCACGTTATAATCGTTTTTTGCATTCGGGTCAGCACCGCTTTTCAGCAGAATATCGACAACGTCCGCATGTCCCTCTGCTGCTGCTATCATGAGCGCTGTCCATCCCCAAAAGGGCCTACACCAGCGGGCCGTGCTCACGCAACCACCACTCATTACTGCATTCGGATCAGCCCCTCTTGACAGCAATATAGCTGCAACGTTCGCGTGCCCCTTTTCAGCAGCCCGATAAAGCGCTGTTTGAGCAAACTTATCTACTATTGTTATATCGGCACCATAGTCAAGCAATATACTTATTATCTCAGAATAGCCATTATCGGACGCAGCCATTAAAGCAGTTTGTCCGCGTTTATTCTGAGCATTAACATGAGCTCCTTTTGATAATAACGCCTTCACGCTGTTGGCATTATTGCAAAAAGAAGCCAATAACATCAAGGGAGTGGACCCATATTCTGTGTTTTGAACATTTGGGTTGGCTCCGTTATCAAGCAATAACGCGATAATGTCAGGGTGGCATTTCCATGCGGCAGCTGTCAGCGCTGAATCCCCGTATTCTGTGAGTAAGTTCACATCGGCTCCTGCCTGAATTAGCGTTCTTACAATATCAATATTGCCATTCTTAGATGCGACTATAAGTGCCGATTCTCCATTAGAACCACTCGAATCATCGATATTAGCCCCCTCCTTTATTAGTTTTTGAGTAGCAGCAATATCTCCATCGCGGGCTGCATTAATTAGAGGACTGGCACAGCCATAAAATAATACCGTTAAAACCGATAGGCAAAATGTACTCTTTAGGAAATTTATCATGATTATCCTCCATAAATAGTAAGGAATGATATTATTGAGTCATTTTAACGCAATGCTCTAATAAACGTAAAAAGAAACCGTAAGAAGTATTATCAGAGTATATACGTTATTTTTAGAATCGCGGTCGTTGCAGTATTCCGGATGTACTAAACACTTTGTCCTTACTGTTACGGGGAGCAGAATAGAATCTTACAGATGACGTTTTTCATTTACATTTGATCCTTGTTCTATCAGCGAATTGACAACGTTAGCTTTTCCATCGTAAGCTGCTTTCATTAATGGGTGAGCCTGCATATGACCATGAGTCCCACTGTCACCAAAAAACAGATAATGAGAGTGCTTATTCTTGGAATAGATAAATTCATTTTCAATCCCCTTTTACGAGGACGTATTGCGAGTTATCAAGATTAAACTTATCGTGACTTCGGC
>CAZPGZ010000003.1:0-156790 GCA_964586075.1 uncultured Nitrospiraceae bacterium
TCAGCACAACGCTGCCTCGTGCTCATTCTATCGGCATTCCAAACGAAAACTTAAGGAATATTATGAATACAAATATGACATGCATCAAAGATGTTCCATGTATACTGTTTCGTCACGCGGCATATGCCTTTGCTATGCATATCTGCGGAAGCTGCGGGGTTCGTAAAACAGGATTGTTCTCCAGCTGGTTTAATCGGGCATGCAATTCATGCGTGTATGCAGGATTGTTTTGCCTTGACGTCCTTTTGAGATTGCCCTATCATTATCTACATATTGTGGTGACAAAAGGCAGTGCATATTCATCGGATTATTCAAAGCTTGTGTACGCCGAAACCGGTTGCACGCCATATAAATGACATTGTGCAACCAGCCTTGGATGTAGGTGCTAAGAACCTTCGGGAGGCTTCATGAACGTAGTTTCCTTTGGCGGCACTGATCAGGGCAAAAGAAGAAGCAATAATGAAGATGCTTACCTGCAGAATGACGGGCTGCTTCTCTATGCTGTCGCAGACGGAATCGGCGGTAATGCAGGCGGCGAAGTGGCAAGCCGTATTGCCGTTGAAACGGTTGAAGAGACGATGGCAACCATCCTTCGAAACGAGAGTACAGTTCCTCCATCGACCGCCATTAGTGATGTTGACTCACAGTTGTCCTTGTTGCAGCAAACAATTACTCTAGCAAATCAGAAAATCCTCAGGAGCAGTTTTCAGCATCCCGCCCTTTCAGGTATGGGGACGACGCTCACCGTTGCTTTTTTCGGAAAGAGTAACCTCCTTATCGCAAACATCGGCGACAGCCGGGCATATCTCTTCCGGTCAGGGACACTGAATCAGTTGACTGCGGATCACTCCTTTGTGGCGGAGCGTGTAGCGGCCGGTCTGTTGACACCTCAAGAGGCAAAACTGAGTCCCTATCGTCATGTGATCACGCGGGCGTTGGGAATAGACGACGTGGTTCAGGTCGACATCACGAAGCACGCACTGCAGCGGGATGACCTGATTCTGCTTTGCACAGACGGACTGACGGAAATGCTTGAGGATTCAGAGATACAAGATATTCTCTCTGCATCGCAGGATACGGTTGTGCAAGAGCTGCTGGCTGCTGCGAACGATCGGGGCGGTGTGGACAATATCACAACAGTGGTTGTCAGGGTAAAAGAAGTTTGATGTCTTGTGCAGATAATGTATGAATGCGGTATTTTCTATTTCATAAGCCGCAGCACGGCACATTTTCTGTGGCCGATTCCTGCTTTTTGACCTACCGCTCTCGTATCATCTCTGCAACGCATTCGATATGATAGGTATAAGGAAACATGTCAATAGGCTGAAGACGGTTGAGCCTGAAACCGAAAAGATGGAAGTATTTTAGATCGCGCGCGAGCGTGGATGGATTGCACGATACATAGATGATCTTCTGCGGCACAAACGCAAGGATGCGTTCGAGCGTTTTTAGCGTTGCACCGGCACGGGGCGGGTCAAGCACGACGACATCAGTCTTCATTTTCCTCTGGAGCAGCATTTTAAGCCCTTTTTGCATATCGTCAGCGATGAACTCAGTATTTTTAAGACCGTTTAATTCGGCGTTTGCGACAGCATCCTCTATAGCGGAGTAGCCTGATTCAATGCCGATTACGGACCCGGCCTTTTGGGCGATCGGCAGCGCGAAATTCCCGATGCCGCAATAGAGATCGAGCACCGTTTCGCTTCCGGACAGCCCGGCGAACTCCATGACCGTCCGGACCATATTGATGTTCTGTTCCCAGTTAACCTGAAAAAAATTTCCTTCCGTGGCGTGAAGCGTCAGTCCTTCAAGTTCAAGCATAAGGCGCTTTTCGCCGTGGACAAACGCTTTTTTCTTACGGGCAAAGCCGGTTATGCCGATCACTTGAGGCGCTATCCTGACAAGATCGGCAAAGAATGATTCAGGAAATGAAAAAAATTCTTCGTCGCTGAACAAAAGAATGTGAACCTTTTCTTCAGGCGTTGCATTAATGTGGATTTCCCTGAGCGCTGGAAGTTGAAACGAGAGTGTTCGGACGGCATCCAGGGTTTTATTAATAATCGGATGGATGAGAAAGGCGTTTTTGACTTCAATCAAATTGTATGTTCCCTGCCGGAAAAAACCGATCTGCTGTTTTCCATCCACGGTCCGTACGTTGAACTGGGTGCGCAGACGGTAGTGTTCGGTGCGTGGTGAGGGGAGAATGGAACGTGGCTGCCTCGGCTCCATGCCCCCGATTCTCTTGAGGCTGTCCAGGAGGATGTTCTGTTTAAACTGCAGCTGGGCGGGATATGCAATATGCGGCCAGGTCGCACCGGTGTACCGTTCTTCCGCGGTATGCGGTTGTAAAATCCGGTCTTTCGACGGAGTGAGAACGTTCAGGAGGTCCGCCTCAAAGATCCCTTTTCTTTTTCTGCGGACGGCAATAGTGACGCGCTCGCCCGGCAAAACGCCTGGGACAAAAACCGCCTGGCCTGTTTGGAGACGGCCCAAACCGCTGCCGCCATATACAAGCTTCTCAATAAGGATTTCCGTCTGTTCATTCATTTGAGTAACTTCTGCACCGTCTCGCGAAGTTGCGTCGTATCGGCGGATTTTACAATATAGGCGTCTGAACTCCAGCTGCCGAAGTCCTGTTTATATTCTTCATACGCAGTGCAGATAATGATGGGGAGGTTGGGGTCCTTTTCCTTCATCCTGCGCAGCGTTTCTATGCCGTCCATGTCGGGCATGCGCATGTCAAGCGTGACGATGTCAAACTTTTCGGATGCCATTTTTTCGAGTGCCTGGGCGCCGTTCGAGACGGTTGTTACGGCGAGGCCCATTTCTTCAAATTCCACTTTGTAGAGTTCTCTGATATTTTCCTCATCATCGATAACGAGAATTTTTTTCATGGTCCCTCCTTGGATCTCATCACAGTGGATATTATGTCTTTCGCTGCACGGAACACGGCAGCTTGAACGTAAAGACTGCTCCCCCGGTTTCGCTGTTGCGTATTTCGATTCGCCCCTTATGGGCTTTTATAATTCTGTTCGTAATCGGCAGGCCGAGCCCCGTGCCGCGGGGTTTCGTGGAATAGTAGGGGTTAAAAATATTATGCATGACTTTCGTGGAAATTCCGGGCCCGGTATCCGCAATTTCGATGGCGGCTTCGCCGCTTTCAGGCACGAAAAAGGTCTTGACGGAAAGGGTGCCGCCATGCTCCATGGCTTCTATCGCGTTTTTTATGACATTGATCAACGCCTGTTTCATTTGCTGCGTGTCTATCGTCAGGCACGGCAGTGAAAAGGAAAGATCATGGACGACACGGATACGACGTTGCGAAAATTCTAATTCGTACAGCATGAGAATATCCCGAATAATATCGTTAATGTTTGCCTCGGATGCCTGGAGCGATGCTTCTTTTATATAAGAAAGGTTGTCGTGAATTATCCCCTCAAGACGAGATACTTCACTGAGGATGATATCGATATACTTTTTGTCTTCACCTTGCTGCAGCTTTTGGGCAAGCCGTCTGGTAAATCCGCCGATGGAAACAAGAGGATTTCTGATTTCATGCGTAATTTCTGCGATCATGGCGCCGAGGGCGGCCATTTTTTCAGATTGGACGAGTTGCTCGTGCAGGGTCCGCATATCTTTATTCATTGTTTCGAGATTCGTGTGAATAATGGCATTTTCGATGGCAAGGGCCGCCTGATGGGCAAATAAGGTGAAAAAACGTATGTCGCCGTCGGTAATGGGCCTTCTGTTAAACATATTGTCTACCAGCATGATGCCGATGACCCTGTCCTTTGCCACGAGCGGGACAGTTGCGAAACTTTCCGCTTGGAGGGTTTCTCTGAGCTCTTTTGGAACGATGGGGTTTGAGCTTGCATCGAAGATATTATACGGGCGTTTATTGAGCGCGGTAAGCGCCAGAACACCTTCTTCAGGCGCCAGCGGGACACGGATGCTTCTCGCCAGGGTGTTGAGTGTAGATTCCCGGTGCTCGAAAAGTTCCCCGGTTTGAATCCATTCCAGAAGGTTTTTGTGTTTGGTCGTTACTTCGCTCCAGTCGCGGCCGGCTTCTTCCCATGTTGTCGGTCCGATGCCCATCATCCCCTGAAGGGTGTTGGTGCGTTCGTTTGTGAGGAGCAGGAGTGCTCGATTGAAGCCAAGGCCGCTGCCGCCCATCGTGGCCGCGGTCAGAATAATTCTGAGAAGTCGGTCCAGATTCAGCGTCGTGCTCATGGCCGTGCCGATATCATAAAGAATGGAAAGCTCCTGTGCCCGGTTCCGGGCTTCGATGGCTAGGATTTCCATGCGCTCATACATGACGGCATTTTCGACTGCCGTGGCGGCTCCGGCTGCAACGGTGGTCAGAAACTGAAGGTCGGCTTGTTGAAAGGAACGTCCCGCCTGCTTGTTGTAAAGCGTGATAACCCCAAGTACCTTGTCCCGGAACAAAAGCGGTACGCTGATGACGGACACTTCATGTAAGCCGGTTGTATCCGGTAATGAAACATCTTTGGCTGCGTCCGGGATCAGAACGGATGCTTTTTCCCGTACGACCCGTTCAGCAACGGTGCTGCCTATTTTGGCGTCAAACATTGCTACAGCATCTCCAATAATGCTGTAGGATGAAAACATCTTATGCGGCGGTATTTCCGGAAGATTCATGAGTCTGATGGTGCAGCCCTGGGCGCGGATCGATTCCGTACTGTTTTTTGCAACGAGAGAAAGTATCTGGTCAAGATCAAGAGTGGATGTGAGCGCCATGCTGATCCGGTAAATAGTGGCGAGCTCGGTCAAGCGGTCCTGCACATTTTGAAAAAGTTGCGTGCTTCTGATAACGCCTGCCAACTGGTTTGCCGTGGTGGTGAGAAGGGTGATGTCGGATGTGGCAGGACTCCAGGCAGGAGCGGAGAGCACAAAAATCACGCCAAGGCAACGGTCTTCATCCAGAATCGGGGCGGCGGCAAGAGATTTAAATTTTTCAATTCCCGATATGGGAACATAGGAGAATCGGGTGTCGGAAAAAGGGTCTTCAAGCGCCAGCGGTACTCGCTGCTCCGCCACCCATCCCGCGATGCCGACGCCGATAGAGAATGTAATTTTACCCACGGCTTCCTGGTTCAGACCGGTTGCAGCCGCGAGCGTTAATGTTTTGCCCGCGCGGTCAACCAGAAATATGGAGGCGCCGTCCTTGTTCATTCCCTGCGCTACAACCTCGACAATCCGCTGGAGTTTCCTGGGAAGATCATCGGCAGAGTTCGATATCCGGCTTATGTCGCTCAGGATGCTCAGCTCTATTTTTTCTATTGTTTCCATAGCAGGGATATCAATCAGATTTTTTTAATGCTTTTCGGTATATTTTTACATACTCCCGGGCCGAGTGCTCCCAGGAAAAGTCCTGCTTCATGCCATTCTGGATCAGGCATTTCCACGCTTTCCGTTCCTGATACAGGGTGATGGCATGCTGAAGACAGCGCGCAAGAGCGGAGGCGGAATATTCTTCAAACAACAAGCCGGTCCCCAACCCTGTTTTTGGATTATATGCTGCAATGGTGTCTGCCAATCCGCCCGTTTTGCGGACAACCGGAACGGTGCCGTAGCGCAGTGCGATCATTTGTCCGAGACCGCACGGTTCATACCGGGACGGCATAAGGAACATGTCGCATCCTGCATAAATATTTTTTGCCATCTGGTCGTTGTACTGCAGTATGATGCGCATCCGGTCCTGATAACGGCTGGCGGCCTCCGTCAGGAGGTCGTGATATTTTTTGTCACCGGTTCCGAGGATGATCATTTGTATGTTGCGCGTCATGATTTCCGGAAGAGCATCGACGAGAATATCAAGGCCCTTCTGATCAACGAGACGCGTGACCATGCCAAGACTGGGGACATTGGATTCAGGAAGCCCGACTGCAGCTTGCAACGTCTGTTTGCAATAGTGCTTTCCGGAAAGTCGTATCGGACTGAATGTCTTAGGAAGAGTTTGATCGTGGGCCGGATCATAAACATGGTAATCAATTCCGTTTATAATTCCGTAAAGATCCACCGATCGCTTTGCCAGCACGCCTTCAAGGCCATAGCCGTATTCGGCTGTCTGAATTTCACGGCTATAGGTCTCACTGACCGTCGTGATAATGTCCGAGTATACAAGGCCCGCCTTGAGAAAATTGATTTTATCCCAGAACTCTATGCCCTCGGGAGTGAAGAGGTCCCATCCAAAACCGGTCAGGCGCAAGTCTTCTTTGGGGAAAAGGCCCTGATAGCCCAGGTTGTGCACTGTGAAGATCGATTTTGCGCGGCGCAATTCCTTGTTGCTCTGATAAATTTTTTTCAGGTAAAGCGGCGCGAGGGCGGACTGCCAGTCATTGCAGTGAATGACGTGGGGTGCGAAGTTCAGATTGCGGCAAAGCTCCGGTATCGCGCGGGAAAAAAAGATGAATCGTTCGGCATTGTCCGGGTAATCGGCGTTTGTCGTGCCGTAGAGTTCCGGACGATCATAGAAAATATCCTTCCCGATAAAATAGACGATAACGTTTTTCCCAAGGGTTCCTTGAAAAACGTCGCAGCGCTCATTCCACGCACCGAGCGGCACGGAAAATGCCGCGATATGCCGGAGCCCGAAGGCCGCAGGGTTTACCTGGCGGTAGCGCGGCATCACGACGCGAACATCGTGGCCGAGAGATGCAAGCGCTATCGGAAGGCTTCCGGCAACATCAGCGAGGCCGCCGGTTTTGGCAAAGGGCGTGACTTCTGATGCGGCAAAAAGAATTTTCATAGCTTGATTTCCCGCAGGAACTTGGCAGTATCCTCGGGTGGCGTGGGGTTTATATAAAAGCCCGATCCCCATTCAAATCCGGCAACGTTTGTAAGTTTGGGCATGATTTCGATATGCCAGTGGTAGTAATCATTGCGCTCATCCCTGAAGGGGGATGTGTGGACTACATAATTATAAGGGGGATTCGAAAGAGCCCGGTCGTTTCTTCGCAGAATGTCCTGGAGCATCCCCGCTAGATCATGAAAGTCTTCGTTGGATGAATAGGAAAAACAGGAGACATGGTTTTTTGGGAGTATCCAGGTCTCAAACGGAAACCGGGGCGCATACGGCGCGAGCGCAACAAAACGTTGCGTCTCCGACACCATTCGCGTGCCTGCTTGCATTTCCTGCCGAATGATATCGCAGAAAATGCAGCGTTCTTTCATATCATAGTGCCGCTTGCTTCCGTCGATTTCGTCCTGCACCTGGATCGGGATAATAGGAAGGGCGATGAGTTGAGAGTGCGTGTGTTCAAGTGTGGCGCCCGCCAGAAGTCCTTCATTTTTGAAAATGAGGGTATACTGAAAGCGCTTGTCTCGTTTCAGGTCCTCCATGCGGTCGCGGTAGGCGCGGAACATGTCCTGGACAGCCTGTTGCGGCAGGGATGCCAGCGTGGCATCATGGTCGGGGCTTTCGATGATTACTTCGTGAGCGCCGATGCCGTTCATCTTGTCGAAGATGCCCTCTCCCTGTCTGTTTAAATCGCCTTCAACCTGGAGCGCCGGGAATTTGTTCGGTACGACGCGAAGCCTCCATCCAGGCCCGTTTGGCTGGCCGGAATCCCGATAGGCAAGCACCTCGTTCGGCGTCGTGCGTTCATTCCCAGCGTCGAAGGGGCAGAATCCGCCGGTTTTTTTCCCGCGCTGGTCGTGAAAATCCGTGGGACGTTTACCGCGTTCGGATGAGATGATTACCCAGCGACCGGTAATGGGGTCTTTGCGTAGCTCTGGCATACATGCTCCTCTATTGCGGGCAGTGCAACAGCCGCATTTTTGTGAAAATGCTGAATATCCTACTCTGTTCGTATTATATCCGTCCTGTATGGTGTTGTCAAAAAGACTCTTGGTATGTTATGATGAAACGTTATGGCGGGTAAAATAGACAAGCTTTCAGTAACGCTCGGGAAAATTCTGCGTGCCCGTGGTCTTGGCGGCCGTCTGCATGAATATCGCATCATAGAAAAATGGGAACAGATGGTAGGCACAGTGATTGCGCGGCATGCACAGCCCCACCTGATACGGGGGAAAAAACTCACGCTTGTCGTGGACAGCCCTGCCTGGATGCAGCAGCTTTCACTGCTCAGGCAGGAAATTATTGAAAAAGTGAATAAGAACCTTGGCAAGGACACGATACAAAGTATTATTTTGAAATTAGGTGAAATTACTTCGCCACCGGTATCTCAAGAAAAATCATCAAAAAGCGGCAGCCTCACCCGGGAGGATGCCGCACAGATTGAAGCCTGTCTCCAGGGAATACGCGATCCTGATATTAGACAGGCAATTCAGAAGGTAATGGAAAAAGATTTTTTGAACAGAAAAAACATTCTGTGATAGAGAAACAACGACAGAACGTTAGGGAGGCAACGATGTATAGTTGTTTTTGAGCGGCAATTTAGACCGGCCATAGAACATTTTAAAAACAGAGAAATACTGTTTTTTTTGTTGTTTTTTTATAAAGTTGTATGCTAAAATGAACTACAGAAAATTTTTATTGGTTTAGACTTTAAAAATATTGCCTGTTTTTATCTGCCGTCAATCATTGCACCGCTTTATGGTCCGTGCTTTCTTAGGGCTGAGGGCGACGCAAACAAACGATTACTACAAGCAAGGAGGGGAAACAATATGCAGTGGAAGATGGTAACCGATCCTTTCGATAATATCGGCCTGTCCGCACTCTTGGCGGCAATACCTATTCTCTATCTGTTCTGGGCGTTGGCCTATGTACGTATGAAAGGGCACTGGGCTGCCATCAGTGGAACCGCCATTGCTATTCTTGTTGCCATTTTCGGCTACGGAATGCCGGTGGAACTTGCAATGACATCCACCTTCTTCGGAAGCCTCTTCGGACTTTGGCCGGTGGGATGGATCGTGGTCACCGCAATTTTCCTGCTGAGCCTCTCCATCAGGACCGGTCAATTTGAAATCATCAGAAACTCTCTTGCTGCGGTTACGGCCGACCGCCGCATGCAGGCGCTGTTAATCGCTTTTTCATTCGGGGCCTTCATTGAAGGAGCCTCGGGATTCGGAACTCCTGTCGCGATTACCGGTGCAATGCTGATAGGACTCGGGTTTGAACCATTATACGCGGCGGCCATCTGTCTTCTTGCAAATACCGCCCCGGTGGCGTTCGGCGTCATCGGTATTCCTGTCACGGTGGCCAGCCAGGTTTCCGGCGTTGACCTCACGGCTCTCAGCCAGTTGGTGGGGCGCACGCTGCCGTTTTTGAGTCTCATTATTCCCTTTTATATTGTCGTGCTCATGTCAGGCTGGAAAAAAGGAATGGTTGTCTGGCCTGCCTGCCTGGTGTGCGGCGGTTCATTCGCAATAACCCAGTGGTATGTTTCCAATTTTATCGGCCCACAGCTTACCGACATTGCTGCTGCCCTTGTTTCGATCGTCTGTCTCACGGTTTTTCTGCATAGATGGCATCCGAAGGAAGTCTGGACTTTTGAACACGAGCCTGACGCAATCGGCAGAGAAGAACTGAAATATTCTGGTGGGCAAGTATTTAAAGCATGGGCTCCATTTATCATAATGTCGATTTTTGTGGCTGCCTGGGGTATCGGACCGATCAGATCGGTCCTTGATTCTTTTGGCATGGTGAAGTTTGAAATCCCCATGCTTCATAATGCGGTTATACGGGGTGGGGTCCCCATGGCGGCAGTTTACAATTTTAATATTCTGAGCGCGGCCGGCACCGCTATGCTGTTTGCGGCTATTTTTTCCATCCCCGTGATGGGCGCGTCCATGGAAACTGTTATGAGCGTTGCCAAGGAAACCATTACAAGGCTCCTGTGGACCATGGTTACTATTGCGTCAATTCTTGGTTTCGCCTATATCATGAACTTTTCCGGAATGGCGGTTACTCTTGGTTATGCGTTCGCCCAAACCGGAATTTTCTTCCCATTCTTTGCCGCGTTCTTGGGATGGCTGGGTGTGTTCATGACAGGGTCCGACACATCATCCAATGCTCTGTTCGGAAAACTGCAGGAAGTTACCGCCCGGGCAATCGGTGTGGACCCTGTGGTCACCGTTGCAGCCAATGCATCGGGCGGGGTATGCGGAAAAATGATTTCACCACAGTCGCTTTCTGTTGCAACAGCCGCGACGCACTTGGTAGGCCGAGAAGCTGATATTCTGCATTTAACGATCAAACACTCGATTATTCTGACCGCTTTGATTGGTGTTTTCGTATATCTTCAGGCATATGTCCTTACTTGGATGATTCCCGTGTATGAGAAAGCTGCCGTTGCAGCGCCGGCCGCAACAGCAGCCGCGGCATCTGCGTCGCAGACGGAAGGGATCATCTATTTGTCGGTCACTCTCGGAATAACGATTATTTTGATTATTTCGGCAATCAGTGCGGCAGGCTCTCGGTCGAGATCTGCTGCCTGATTACGACTTTTATTAGGTGCTAAAATCGGACCCTGGTCCGAAGTCCGGTCCCCGGACAAATGTTTTCAGCAAGGAGATCTTTCAACGGCAAGACCATATTGAAAAATTCAGGATGCGAGCTTCAACAGACAGTATTCCTAATCCAGTACGTAATATTTTCATTCGTTGCCACGTGTAACGAGGTGTGTATTCAAAGTGGGGGAGGAGAACATGGATCGGCAGGACATATATGTTAAGACCGATAAAGCTTCCGAGGAGATACAGAAGAGAAAGTACAAATTGTCTCAGGCATTACGCTCGCTCCTGATCATGATTGATGGCACAAAAACTATCGGCTCCTATGTGACCCAGGCTGTCGCACTTGGAGATGTTACCGCAATGCTTCAGGAGTTGGAACAGCAGGGCTTTATCAAGAAAAGTTCGGATGCTCCCAGACCCCTGCCGACCAGCATGCCGGGCGGAAAAACTTCACCAGGAACAGGCCAGGAAAAGGGACCTGTCAAAACCGGCGGTGGCATGATAGATCTGGGCACCTTGTTCACATCGGGAGACCAGGACAAAAGCAAAAAAAAATAAATTTTTATCTTTCTACAGGACGACTCCGATATCTGTAGATTATCTGCTCAAAACGGCAAACCGCACAACAACCAGAGGCAAGAAAATTTTTTCTTGCCTCTGTACCTGTAATTTCCTCCTCAACAATTATATCAATTACATCCACGCATCTTGTTCCCTTAAGAAATATCAAAAAAAAATAATATGTATTTCTCGACTAACATTTTATGCTGTATGTGTCCCTACAAAAATTATCGTTAAAATATCCATATAATTACCATTATAAGATATAAGATTTATAATAGGAATCGCAATTAATTGTAAATCAATGAATTGTTCATAGTTGGCGTGAACTGCTATAATCTATTTCATAGCAATATGAACGCACCAGAACGATTTAATATTTTATAATACTAATGAATCAAACCGTTAAGCCATTGGCATATTTTTTGCTCAAAAGTTTAATAGTAAAATTCTATTTTTTGTTATTAGTATATAATTAATCTTGCTATTTGATAAATGTATTTATCTGGAGTGAAATGATTAGTTTTACCTATTTGACAAATAGAACTCTTGATGCTAAAAATACTAAAATTTTTTGATACAGCAGAGGAGAGGGGAAGATGTATTTCCGTTTACTCTGAAGTAGTTTTACTGAAGACATCGGCGTTTATTTTTGAAGGAGGAAGGTATGGGAAAGAAAGACGAAGTCAGTAATCAGTTTCTTGAAGCTCTTGAATTCCGCGGAATCAAACGAAGAGATTTTTTGAAATTCTGCGGCGCAACCGCGGCTCTTATCGGCCTTTCCGAATTGCATGCACCTCATATTGCAGCAGCCTTGGAAAAAGCTGCGAAAAGACCGCCAGTCATATGGCTTAACTTCGGATCCTGTTCAGGGTGTACCGAGGCTTTTATCAAGGCAGCCTATCCGACTGCCGCGGACGTCATTATGGATGTGTTGAGCGTGAACTACAACGAGACCATCATGGCCGCAGCCGGTCATCAGGTCGAGGAAGTGCTCGAGCAGAACAGGAAAGCAGGCGGATATATCCTTATTACTGAAGGCGCAGTGCCGACGAAAAAAGGATATGGAACGATGGGCGGGAAGGAAATGATTGATGTCCTGAAGGAAATGGCCGGACCTGCCACGGCAATAGTTGCAGTAGGCAGTTGCGCTACCGATGGCGGCATACCCGCAGCCAAGCCGAATCCAGGCCAATACATTGGCACCGGTGCTGCTCTTGAAAAGCTCGGCATCAAAAAGCCGCTTATCAACCTTGATCGTTGCGCCCAGAATCCCGAGTATCTTGTTGGCGTGGTTGTCAATTACCTTCTTCTGAAGAAACTTCCCGAACTTGATAGCTTGGGCAGACCTACCATGTACTATGGTCAGACTATCCATGATAATTGCGAACGACGCGCGCATTTTGACGCTGGCAGATTCGTGGAAAAATTCGGCACGAAAGAAGAGGCCCTCCAATATTGCCTTTATAAAGTTGGCTGCAAAGGCCCCATGGTTTATTCGGCATGCCCCAAAATTCAGGATAACGCCCACACAAGCTGGTGCGTCAAGGCGGGAGCCCCCTGTATCGGCTGCGCGGAACGCGGCTGGGCGGATAAGTTCGCAGGATTCTATGAACCGCTTCCGGGTGTCAAGATACCTGGCCTGGGCGGCGTTGAAGCAGGCGCCGACAAATTGGGCGCGGTTGCAGCAGTTGCAACTGCCGCAGGTATCGCAATACATGCCGTTGCAACAAAAGCTTCAGGCAGGACCAAAGGACATGACGGAGGTGAAAAATAATGGCCAGGATTACTGTTGATCCACTTACCAGAATTGAGGGACACCTGAAGGTTGATGTCGAAATCGAAGGTGGAAAAGTAAAAGACGCATGGATGTCCGGCACAATGTTCCGGGGTTTTGAAATTATCCTGCAGGGCAGAGATCCCCGAGACGCCTGGCATATTGTTCAACGCATCTGCGGTGTCTGTCCGACCTCTCACGGGCATGCCTCTACCATGAGCATGGACGATGCCTTCAAGGTAAAACCGCCTGACAATGGACGGATTATCAGAAATATCGTTGAAGGCGCCCAGTTTGTGCACTCGCACATTCTGTGGTTCTATCATCTGAATGCCCTTGATTATGTTGACATTGTATCGGCACTCAAGGCGCAGCCCCGCGAAGCTTCGCTCAAAAAAGTGCAAAAGAAACTGAAGGCATATGTTGACTCAGGTCAGTTGGGGCCCTTTGCAAACGCATATTGGGGACATCCCGCATACAAACTGCCGCCTGATCTCAACCTGCTTGCAGTTGCACACTATCTCGAAGGACTTGAAATGCAGGCAAAAGCAGCGCAGGTCAGCGCTCTGTTCGGCGGAAGAATGCCTATGACCATGACGAGCCCTCCGGGCGGCTCCAACCATGTGCCGAGCGTTGACGACCTGAAGAACTACCTGTTCCGTGTGAAAGAGCTTCAGGATTGGATTGACAATACGTTTATCCCCGATGTGCTCGCAATTGCCCCGTATTATCTGGATCATGCGGCAATTGGAAGAGGACCTGCCAACTTCCTGTCATGGGGCGTTTTCGAGGACGCATCTTTTGATCCCAAGAAGCGGCTTTTCCCCAGAGGTGTGCTGCTTGCGAAGGACTTCCCGAAAATTCATGAGGCAAAGCCGGAGGATGTTACCGAGCACGTGACCCGTGGATGGTATAAAAACGGCAAACCGTTGAACCCCAGCGTCGGCGCGACCGAACCGGAGTTCACGGGATATGATGCAAACAAAAAATACAGCTGGTCCAAGGCGCCACGCCTTAACAATAGCCCCATGGAGGCAGGAGCCCTTGCGCGCATCCTTGTAGCATATGCGGGCGGTAACCGTACGGTGAAGAAGACCGTTGATGATGTCCTGGCAAAACTCGGACAAGCCGGGAAACCGCAGGTTCTGATGAGCGTTCTCGGAAGAATTGCAACGAGGGCCCTGGAAGCAAAGATCGTAGCAGACAATATGTACCAGTGGGGCATCGATATGATTGAAAATATATCGAAAGGAAATACCGCAGTGTACAATGACTACAAAATTCCTGATAAGGCACGGGGAGTCGGCCTCTGGGAAGCGCCGCGCGGCGCCCTCGGACACTGGATTGATATCGAAGGCAAGAAGATCAAAAATTATCAGGCAGTGGTCCCGTCAACATGGTACTGCTCACCCCGCGATGACAACGGGGTACGCGGCCCGGTCGAGGAAGCTCTTGTGGGCACTAGGGTTGCAAACCCCGAGAAACCGCTCGAGATTCTCCGGGTGGTCCACTCGTTCGATCCTTGCCTTGCCTGCACCGTGCATGTGATCCATCCCGAGTCAAACCGGATCATGGCCTTTAAGGTCAGCTAAAGGGGGACGATATGGAAAACAACATGATCAAGGAGTGGAATCGCGCATATATCATTGACCACTGGGTCAGAGTCGTCGCCATGGTGGTGCTTATTTTCACCGGTTTGTACATCCAGTGGCCGTTTATATCCGGTGGACCGGACAGCTTCATTATGGCCTGGATGCGGTTTTTCCACTTTGTTGCAGCCTATGCTTTTGTTCTGGGTCTTGTGGTCAGGGTGTATCTGGCATTTCGTTCCACGTTTGATGCGGACTGGAAGGATTTCAATGTCATCCAGGCCATCAAAAACATTCCAGACATAGCCGGATACTATTTGTTCATCAAGGGATCACACAAAGACTATAGAAAGTACAACCCCTTGCAAGCGCTCTCGTACCTTTTTACGGGCGTGATGATAATTTTCTCCGCACTGACCGGATTTGCCATTTACCATGGCAATGTATTTGGGATCATTCCGGCAGAGACCGGATTCCGGTGGGTCATTACGCTTCTTGGTGGCGAGTCCTACACGAGGATGTGGCACATTATTACGATGTGGTACTTTATCATTTTCATGGTGATCCATGTGTACATGAGCGTTATGATCAATTTTGTGAATAAAGACGGAACGTTCATGTCGATCTTCACAGGGTATAAACTGAAAAAACATTAATACATATATGGATTCTGATGAACAGATACGGGGAGGCATGAACATGCCTCCCCGAAATATTTTGATTCTTGGTGTCGGCAACCTGTTGCTTACCGACGATGGTTTCGGTGTTCACGTTGTCAATGCCCTCAAAAGTCGTACCTTCCCCGATACGGTAAAACTGCTTGATGCAGGCGTGGTCAGCCACCAGTTGATTCCTGTACTTCATGAAACCGATCTCCTGATTGTCGTGGACGCTGTTGAAGCTGGCGATATCCCCGGTTCGCTGTTCAAATTTTCGCCGGATGACCTGCAGTTCAAGTCGGGCCAGATGTCTTCTCTGCACCAGCTTAGTCTGACTGATGTTCTGCAGATGACAGAACTCACGGGGAAAAGGCCGGAAACGGTTATTATTGCGGTCCAGCCTAAAAGCGTTTCCACCTGGTCGCTGGAATTAAGCGATGAGGTAAAGGCAGTCGTCCCAAAGGCTATAGACCTTGTCATGGAAGAACTGAAAAAACATGGGTTGCAGGCGGAATAGTGTCTTCTCCTGAGGCCGTTATTTTATATTAAAGTTTCAGCTACCTCTCCGAGTGTTTCCAGCGACTGTTCTATCTTTTCCGACCAAAAAGCCGCATTGAGACGGATAAAATTCTTGTATTTATTCCCTGTCGTAAAGATCGATCCCGGCGCAATGCTGATGCCTTTGTGAAGAGCAGCCTCGTAAAGTTTCAGCGCGTCGATTTTGCCCGGCATTTCCACCCAGAGCAAGAACCCTCCTGCAGGGTTTGTCACGCGCGTCCCCGGGGGGAAATAGCGCCCGACCCCCTCCCGCATCTGCGCTACCTGCTTGGCATAAATCCGCCGAATTTTTCTCAGATGATGATCGTAGCCGCCATTGGTAAGAAATTCGGTGATCGCAAGCTGCGTCGGTGACGCAGTAGCGATATTAAAGAGCGCTTTCAGCTTTTCGATTTTTTGATAAAATCTCCCCGGGGAGACCCATCCAATGCGATAACCGGGTGCGATGGTCTTCGAAAAGGATGAACAATAGAGCACCAATCCCTGTTCATCGAAAGATTTTGCCGCTGAGGGTCGGGTCCGGCCGAAGCAGAGATCCCCGAAAACATCATCCTCAATGAGAGGGATATCGTGCTTTGTCAGCAATGCGACGAGCTTCCTCTTATTTTCATCCGACATCAGAGCCCCGACAGGGTTGTTGAAGTTTGCAATGTTCATACAAACACGTACCTGGTTGTTTTTGATGGCGTATTCAAGCACATCAATGTTTATACCATCCTTATGCGTAGAGGGAATTTCCAACACTTTGAGCCCCATCCACTGGATCGTGTCCAGAAAAGGGTAATAAACAGGCGAACCGACCGCCACAGTGTCTCCTGGGCTGCACAAGGCTTGGAGAGACAACATGAGCGCTTCTCTGCAACCGGAGGTAATGATGATATCATCCGGATCAAGCGCGCATCCGGCTTCCAGAAGACGTCTGCTTATCTGGACTCGTAAGCGTTTTGTTCCCTGCGTTGATGCGCAGGTAACGCTCTGGATGCGAAAACGGCGCGATTCCGCGGCGAGCATTCGATTTAATTTGTCTACGGGGAGGAGATCAGGGTTGGGGACGCCTCCACCGAGTTGAACAAGCGATACATTCGATACGTTACGCATGACCTGTAATGAAACATCCCCGAATGATACGCTGTTCGGAGTGATATCATCTTTGTCTAGCGCTTTTATTGGGGTCGTTTCAGGCTCAAGCAGACGGCATCTGACATAGTATCCCGATTGCGGACGGGCCTCGATAACCCCCTGATTTTCGAGCTGCGAATATGCCTCCATGACGGTATTGATGCTCACGCGCAGCTGTCTGCTCAGATCCCTGATTGAAGGAATCCTCTCGCCGGGCCGATATGTTCCGTTTTCTATCATGTCGCTGATCTTTATTGCAACCCATTCATAACGAAACATAGTATCAGTTCTCTGCAGTGTGTGTACTTTCATAATATCCGCATTATAACCTTGAATATCACAGGAGACAAATACAGTTTCTGCCTTTCTTGATGGTTACAGTTGACCTGTCCAAAAATTGTCGCCCTGATAAAATCCACCTGCTGCATCTACAAAGTTGAGGAGTCTGTTGATATATTCGACGGCAACGAGACAGGTGGTAAGAAACGAAATTGGTGCATGCAGAAAGAGGTAAATGAAATGAGAAATTATGAACAGATCGCAAAAAAAATCACAACAGTTCTTTTTTTGTCCCAAGGACTCAGTTCGGCAGGATTTATTGCTGCCTTTACTGTTAATGCATTAGTGGGGGTCGAGCTAAGCGGCCAGGCTGCCATGGCGGGAGTGCCCGGCGCTCTGTACGTTGTAGGGCAGGCATTGGGTGCCATTGTTTGGGGGTATGGTTTTGAGCGGATTGGACGACGACTGGGTCTTGCACTCGGACAAACAACAGGAATAATCGGAACTGTTTTTGCCATAAGCGCTCTTGCTGAACGGTCTTTTTACTTTTTTTTGCTTGGTCTGGTAATGGTCGGCATGGCACGGTCAGCGGTGGACCTCGGCCGTTTTATTGCCGCAGAAGTTCATCTCCCTGAGAAACGCGGGCGCGCTATCTCTAAAGTCGTGTTGGGAAGCACAGCAGGGGCTATCGTCGGTCCGCTTTTGATCGGCCCTATGGGGAATCTGGCATTGGCTGTCGGATTGCCGGAGCTTGCCGGTTCCTATGGAATAGGGTTTGGAGTGCTCGTACTGGCGGCAATCCTTATACTGACCGGGTTGAGGCCGGAACCTCGTGATATTGGAAGAGAGCTCAGCGGCGATACCAAAGACTCAACGCTTCTACCAGAAACACGCTCTCTCGCTGAAATTGTGCGTCAACCTGGTGTTATTGTTGCCATGATTACGATGATGTTCGTACAGGTGGTCATGATGGTCCCGATGTCTATTACTTCTGTTCATATGAAAATGCATCAGCACCAACTATCTGCAATATCGTTTGTCGTCTGCGCCCATGCAATAGGGATGTATGCGTTTTCCCTTGTTTCAGGGAAGATGGCCGATCATTGGGGCCGGATACCGGTTATTGCTCTTGGATCGTTGGTGCTGATTGCTTCTTGTATTATTGCGGCGCCTTCGATTAGTTTTATTCCGCTCGTGATTGCATTGTTCCTTCTCGGCCTCGGCTGGAACTTCGCCTATGTGGCTGGGTCTGCACTGCTTGCTGATCAGCTTAGTGCCAGGGAGAGGGCCAAAACGCAGGGATTGAATGACCTCCTCCTGAATCTTGCTTCAGCAGTGAGCCAGGCTGGCAGCGGCATAATCTATGCTGTCGGCGGTTTTGGTCTTCTGAGTACGGTAGCAGCTCTTATGGCTGTGGCACCTCTTGCAGCTGTATTGTTATTGCGCTCGGGGGGAAAATATAACATCGAGGTTGAATAGGAAATATATTTATGATCTTCTCTGTTGACGGAGGAAATATCATCTATGAGCATACATTTTAAATTATCTCATAACAAAGGAGGGTATGGCGATGTTTTAATTACAGAGAACAGTTACCGTTAGATGGCATCAGATATAACAAATCCTAGGCTAAGAAAATGTGCAATATACTTTTTGAATCGGGAGGAACTATGCATAAAGCAGAGATTGAAAACAAAGGAGATTCAAAATATTACGCGAGTACTAAGGATTATAGCTTTGTGCTCGATACCGAAGGACAAGGAGCGAATCCAATTGATACCCTTCTCGCAGGCCTGTGCGGTTGTATAGGCCATCAAATCAGAATTTACATGCAACAGCATCGTGTCGATTGCAAGGGGTTTGCGATCACGGCCGAGGCTGAGCTTACACAGACCAAAGACCGGCTTGGCGGGATAATGGTGTCAATAGATTTAAAAGATACAAACCTGGATAATCAACAATATGCTGATGTCCTCGCCTATGCAGGGAAGTGCAAAATACACGCAGCATTGAAACCGGGATGCGATATCAAAGTCGTTGTCGGCAGTTTCGCAGGAATCAAGAATGGCCGCTAAAACGCACAAAATCATTGTATAAGTATAATTTCACTGGATTTTCCAAACTACGGATAGTTTTGAAAAATGGTGAGTCCGGCCTCTAAAAGAGGACGGGCTCACTGCAATTTCAAATGTTCCACTGATGATCTCACCGAAGCATACATTCCGTAATCAATAGTCATTTTCTGATATAGTTCAGGCATCGGGTTAAGGAAAGCGCATGACACTTCAGACATGGACAGCTTTTGCAGTTGCAGCAGGCATAATACTGATAGTGCCCGGTCCAACGGTCATTGCGGTAATCAGTCATGCCCTGACACAGGGACGCAAAGCAGTCGTACCGCTCATGATCGGTGTGGTCCTCGGTGATCTTACTGCTCTGGCGCTCTCTTTGCTCGGGCTCGGCGCTGTTTTTACGGCCTCAGCAAGACTTTATTTCGGTATAAAACTACTGGGGGCTATATATTTAATATTTCTCGGCTACAGGCTTTGGCGTATAAATCCTGAGAATGGGGGAGCACGTGCTTCAATGAATATGCTTTCCAGAAAGAATATGGTTGGCACCTTGTTTACTGTAACGGCACTGAACCCGAAAAGCATCGTCTTTTTTATGGCTTTTCTCCCTCAGTTTATAACCCCTGCGTCAGATGTGTCTCTCCAGATTGTAATATTGGGAGGAACATTTTTAACGCTTGCAGCACTGAATGCGGCGTTGTATGCATCTTTTTCCGGATATCTGCAGGAAAAAATTCAAAACAAGGAAATATATCGATGGCTTAATCGTTGCGGAGGGACGGTGCTGATTGCAGCGGGAATTCTTGCAGTAGCAATACACCACTCAATATAAATGCCAACCCGACAGAGAAAAAGCGACAGAGGTATGTGGAGAAACGTGGCACAGCCGGCAGAAGGTACTTCCTTGGGGAATATGGTCAAGGATGTTTCGATTATTTGCTGGCGGCTTTGATGGCAAGTTTGATTTTTTCAGACTTTGGGTCACGCTTTAAGGCATTTTGATATACTACCAATGCTTTCGGTTTGAGCCCGTCCTTCATGTAAAAATTTCCCAACTCCAGGTAGTAATCAATATGGGATGGCGCCAGTTTAATGGCTTTTACGAAAAATTCCTCAGCTTCGTGGCGTCTGCGCGGCATGTGAGCAAGAGAGAGGGCCTGGTAATAAAGATATTCAGCTTTTGACGGATCAAGACGCACTGCCCCCCGGAACGCCTCTTCCGCTCCCCAAAAATTCTGCACCCGAAACTGCTTCATCCCCTCAGCAAACTGGGCGATGGCGGCAGTTTTGTTGATTTCCTCGCGGTCCATCGGCTGTCGGGTTTCCTGGCCATATTTTTTGATTCCGCTGGCAAGATCGAGATTGTACTGGTCGCGTTTTTCCTTGATCCGGAGTATGTGGTATGCTTCATTAATGCTTTCAAACAGCGTTTTCATTTTCTGCTGTATGTCTGCATACTGAGGATCGGTGTATCGATCAGGGTGGTAAAGCTTGGACAAGGTATAATACGCTTTTCTGATTTCCTGCGGTGTCGCACTGTGCCCCACTCCGAGCACTTCGTAGTAATTTTGAATATCAAGGCTGTCATATGCGTTCTGAAGCAGCTCTTTATTAACTGTTGTTTCCGTTACGACGGCATCAGGTGCTGTATCATCAGAAGATCGCTGTTCGTCACGAAACAGAAATTCTCTTTCCTCCTGTTCTTTTACTGCGCCCTTCTCCGCCAGTTTGAGGGCAAGAAGTATGTATAATGCGCCGAGCGTTTTCAAGTCGCCGAGGTTGGATGCATTGCAAAGATCCTGGATGCTGGATTTTCCGTCAATAAGCGAAAGGATTGTGCGCTCTGTAGGATCGAGATCAGAAGTCTGGAAAGAGGGGGAGGGATCAGAGGCTTTTCTGATAACGGTGTTCATTGAAGGAAGCGAAGCCCGGACATTCTGCCAATCAAGGCTGCGGATTCCTTCCAAGACAAGCTCAGTGGTGTTCATTTGGAAAGGGACAATTTCGGCGCTGGCCAGAACGCCATCCTCATAGCGGTACCGGCCCTCTCGCCAGGAAAAAAGACTCAGGATATTCCGTTTTGCCTGCAACTTTGTTTGGGCAACCAGTTCCTGGGGGGTAAGAATTCCCATCTCAAACAGGATGGAGCCAATCTTCTTCCCATTTTTTGCCTTTGTTTTTGCTGCCTTGTCAAGGTGGTCCTTGGTTATCTTTCCTGAGCTCAAAAGGGATTCTGCTACTGAATCATCGTCGGTATTAGATGAAACGAATAGTATTTCTCCCTGTCTGAAAAAAATTTTAACTACTCGTGCCTCATACTCAAAAAAGGCGGTTCCTGTTTTCCGGCCTTTCCGGAGTTCCAGAATAAGCCAGGGCAAGGTCATGTGTTGTATGTCACCTGTGGACGAAAGCATAAGGCACCTATTTGAAAAAATAATATAGCATTTTTTGGCAGCTTATGCACGTTTTTTTGCTCTAAGACCATAATGTGCAATGATAGCGGACATCCCGACAGAAAGCTGTTGACATTCTCTATGAATTTATTTATAGTTAAAGAATAAGACTTTATGATGATGTCATGCAAGAAAGAGTGCTATGGTTGTCATTTTGAAACCCAGAAAGAAATCTATGAGCATGACGGCCAGACTGAGGTGTACAATATAAATATATGCGATATGGATTAACGGAGATACGCACTGTTTAATTAAAAAAGGATACCGGTATGGCTCTTTATGGAATTAATAAGAGAAGCGGCGGACGAGCAAAAAGGGAACTTGCCGCAGGAGTAAAAACAGGTAATGACCTCAAGCAGGTCTACACAATTGATTTTTCCCAGGGGGGTGTAAAGATCGGAGGCGCAAAGCTTCAGCTTCCGCTGGGTGCCCCCGTGGAACTTTTTTTGGACAAAAAGGGCGAAAAAATCCCTTTTCTGGGGCGCATCGCGAGAAAAGACGGAATATATTACATCAACCGCATCGGACGCGATGCAAATGCTTTTTTTGTCAAAATTACTGATGAACGTTTTTCTGCATTTGTAAAAGAAGCTTACCAAGTATGACACTCCTGCTGCTAAAACATTCTTCTCGCCAATAAATAGTGATTCCCTTCCAATCTACACCTGGTTTTTTTCTTGTATGTGTCGTTAGAACTTGTTTGCAAATTACAGTCTGTTTTCAACGTGGCAGGCCAAATGGTATGATTATTGTTCAGAAGCCGTTTGGAAGGTTATTTCT
Source organism: uncultured Nitrospiraceae bacterium (assembly GCA_964586075.1). Taxonomy (GTDB): domain Bacteria; phylum Nitrospirota; class UBA9217; order UBA9217; family UBA9217; genus JBAZLV01. Next base: position 22,288 of record CAZPGZ010000003.1, read on the forward strand.
GCAAGCCGAGTTTTTTCCTGAGCGTTAAACGATTAATGCCGAGCAGACGTGCTGCTTCAGACTGATTCTCCCTCGTATACGACAAAACATACTCAAAGAGAAGCGTATCCAGCTCATGATGGATTTTTTCATAGATATTCCGCTCTTTTTTGTCGAATGCTTCTTTTAACGAGCTGATAAGCGATTCCGGAATGATGCCGGAAAAATCCGGTTGCCGTTTTGGAATGGCATAGCCCCCCAGATCCCTGATTTCGTGGGTCGTCAGAAAATCAGTTTTGCACAGTGCAATGGCGGACCGGATTGTATTTTCCAATTCGCGGATATTTCCCGGCCAGTCATAGTCGAGCAGTTTCTTAAGGAATGCTCTGGTGACCCCCTTGATCGGCTTTTGTGCTGTGTGGGAGTGCCGGTAAAAAAGACACTGAACCAGCGAAGCAATGTCTTTTTTTCTATCCCGGAGCGGGGGGACGTGGATTGAGGCAACACGCAAACGGTGATAGAGGTCTTCGCGGAACTTTCCTTCCCGTACCATGGCGGTCAGATTCCTGTTGGTAGCGGAAATCACGCGCACATTCACGTGAACTTCCCGCGTACTGCCCAGCGGATAAAAAGTCTGAGTTTGGAGAAAGCGGAGCAATTTCCCCTGCAGCGACAGCGGCAGTTCTCCGACTTCATCGAAGAATACACATCCTCCGTCTGCGGTTTTCAACATGCCTTCTTTTATTGCAACTGCACCGGTGAATGCACCCTTTTCATGGCCGAACAATTCCGACTCAAGCAGAGTGTCGGGTACGGCGGCTGCATTAATTACAACGAATGGTTTGCCGAACCGGGAGGAAAGCTGGGCAATGGCTTCAGCCACAAGTTCCTTGCCGGTGCCGGTTTCTCCGGTGATCAGTACGGGGACCTCTACCTGCGCAACGCGGGCGACTTTCTCGCAAAGACTCATTACCAGTGCTGATTGGCCGACGATTACGCACGTGGCTGCAGGGGCAAGGGTGTCCTTCGCGATTGTTATTGGGTTTTCCAGTTCTTTTTTTAGTTCGGACAATTGATGCAGAAGTTCGGCTATGCGTTCTTTTTTAAACGGCAGCTGTAAAATCTCATAGGCACCCCATGTGGCGGCTTCCATGACTGGAGTGGTTTTTTCCTGGCCTGTTGTTGCAACCACGAATAGGTTTTTTGCATACTCCTTGATATGGTGTGCCCCGATGGTGTCCAGGTCAAAAAAAATGCACGATACATCACGGGTCGATGAGATATTTGATGGCTGTGGCCGTAAGAGTTTGTAGCCTTTCGGGAGAACTTCAGATAATTTTCTCGTAAAATTTTCAGTGTCTTCGCTTACGACCAGAATTTTCTGCATGCAGTTTCCCACCTCCGCCGACTATATAAAAAATATACAACATATATAAAAAATAATCAACAGTTTCTCTTGGCGGTTCATCTTTGCCAATTTTTTCAAGCAGTTCTGCTGGTATACATGTTGCTATGTTTGAGTAAAGCGTTCGATGATTCGAAAATATAAAAAATACATTATTTTCGTTTTACCGGAGCAGAAGGAGGACACCATGACTGGAAAGAGATTTGATACACTGGCAATACATGCAGGGCAAGAGGCACCGGATCCGGCAACCGGGGCACGGGCCGTCCCGATTTATCAGACTACCTCATATGTGTTCAAAAACACGGATCACGCAGCAAACCTGTTCGCGCTGAAGGAATTTGGGAATATTTATACAAGGATCATGAACCCCACGACCGACGTGTTTGAAAAAAGGGTAGCTGCAATTGAGGGCGGCGTTGGAGCGGTTGCAGTGGCATCAGGCCAAGCTGCGCAGGCATTGGCGCTAATTGCCGTTACCCAGGTGGGCGACGAAATAGTCGCGGCAAACAACCTGTATGGCGGAACCTATCAGCAACTGCATTATACCTTTCCCAAACTGGGACGCACCACGAAATTTGTAGACTCTGCAAAGCCTGAGGAATTCAAGAGAGCCATTACGGCGAAAACGCGAGCAATATATGCCGAGACCATCGGGAACCCGAAGCTGGATATCCCTGATTTTGAAGCGATATCAAAGATTGCTCACGAAGCGGGTATTCCGTTCATCGTGGACAACACGGTAGGCGTTGGACTGGTAAAGCCTATTGATTATGGAGCGGACATTTTGACGCTTTCCGCAACAAAGTACATCGGAGGACATGGAACCTCCATCGGTGGAGTGATCGTGGATTCAGGAAACTTCACGTGGAACAATGGAAAGTTTCCGGAATTCACCGAGCCTGACCCCAGTTACCATGGCCTTAAGTTCTGGGATGTTTTCGGGAACTTCCCCGGTCTCGGGAACGTCGCATTTATCATCAAGGTGCGCGTGCAGCTCTTACGGGACCTGGGACCTGCACTCAGTCCGTTCAACTCCTTCCTGCTGCTTCAGGGGACGGAAACGCTTCCTCTTCGGGTAAGAAAGCATTCGGAAAACGCACTTGCCGTCGCCCAGTATTTAAAAAAGCATCCGAAAGTTTCCTGGGTGAATTACCCTGGTTTGCCTGAACACCAGAGTCATGGGCTGGCAAAGAAATATCTTAAAAGCGGGTATGGGCCCATTCTTGGCTTTGGAATCCGGGGCGGATTGGAAGCAGGGAAAAAATTCATCAACTCGGTCAAGCTTCTTTCGCATCTGGCGAATATCGGTGATGTGAAATCGCTGGTGATCCATCCGGCGTCAACAACCCATCAGCAACTCACGCCTGAGGAACAGAAAGCAACGGGTGTGACCGAAGACTATATCCGCTTCTCCGTCGGTATTGAAGACGTCCAGGACATCATCGATGACGTGGACCAGGCTCTGCAGAAAGTATAAGCTATGAACCTTGAACAATCACAGGCTGTTGTACTTCAGGAAAAACAGAATATCGTGGAATCCGAGACTCAGTTCATTACCTTTCCATCCCTGAAACTTGAGAATGGAGAAGAATTGTCTCCAATAACTCTTGCGTATGAAACATATGGGAATTTGAATCAACGCAGGGACAATGCGATTCTCATCTGCCACGCCCTTACGGGAGATGCGCATGCTGCCGGTATAAGCAAAGAAACGGGAAAAAGCGGCTGGTGGGACGGCATGATCGGTCCGGAGAAAGCCTTCGATACGAACAAGTATTTCGTTATCTGCTCGAATGTGATCGGCGGATGCAAAGGGTCCACCGGACCATCATCTGTGAATCCACTAACCGCAAAGCCGTATGGATTAGATTTTCCCGTTATTACGATCGGAGACATGGTTAATGCGCAGGTGAAGCTTGTGGATCATCTCGGCATCGGCAAGCTCCTGTGCGTGGCAGGTGGTTCCATGGGCGGAATGCAGGTTTTGGAATGGATGGTTTCCCATCCCGAACGGGTTCGGAGTGCAATTCCGATATCAACTGCCGGGCGGCATTCACCTCAGCAGATTGCTTTCAACGAAGTGGGCAGGCAGGCCATTATGGCTGACATAAACTGGAGAGACGGAAATTATTACGACGCTCCTGTGCCGGGCAGGGGCTTGTCCGTGGCCCGGATGCTCGGACATATCACGTATATGAGCGATGTCTCCATGCAGGAAAAATTCGGAAGACGATTCCGGGAGAATCGAGAGTCGTTCAAATTCACGGCGGATTTCGAGGTAGAAGGATATCTGCACTACCGGGGACACAGCTTTATCGAGCGGTTTGATGCCAACACCTATCTGTTCATTACGAAGGCCATGGATCGTTTCGACGTCGCACGCGGTAAAAGACTTCCCGATGCATTTGCGCGTGTAAGAGCCAAAGTACTGGTAATTTCCTTCAAATCAGACTGGCTGTATCCCTGCTATCAGTCCGAAGCTCTTGTGAAAGCGTGCAAGGTGGCTGGCGTGGATGCCACATACTGTGTTGTTGATTCCAACTACGGGCATGATGCTTTTTTGATAGAGACGGAAGAAGAAACGCATCTTATCAAACATTACCTGGAAGGCGTCAATCGGGAAAACGGCGTTGTAGTTTTCGATGTCGACGAACCGGTATCCTTGAACCATCAGATAATCCTCGATCTGGTTCGACCAGGGTCTTCGGTCTTGGACCTCGGGTGCGGTGACGGCGCGTTGCTTTCGCTTCTGGTTCAGGAAAAGAACGCGAAGGCCCAGGGCATCGAGAAAGACAGGAAGGCGATATACAAATGCGTGGCGAGAGGATTGAGCGTTTTTCACGGCGATCTTGATGTCGGTTTGGTCGAGTATAGTGACAAAACGTTCGACTACATTATCCTGAACGAAAGCCTGCAGCAGGTCGCTTACCCTGATCGGGTTCTCGCCGAAGCGTTGCGTGTCGGCAAGGAAGTAATCATCGGTTTTCCGAATTTTGCCCATATAGCGTCGAGATCGCATATATTTTTTAAAGGGAGATCGCCGGTCACCCCGTCGCTGCCATACGAATGGCATGAAACCCCGAATTTGCACTTCCTGAGCATTTCGGACTTTATAGCATACTGTAGAAGGAGGGGCATAAAAATTACCAAGTCTGTCTTTATCAGCAAAAACAGGACGATACGATGGTTGCCGAATTTATTCGCACAAACAGGACTGTTTGTTATTACGATCTGATGCGGAAGATTTTGAAGGTAATGCTGTTTTCTTCTCCGGGAGAACCAGAGCAGCACCGGAAAACCCTTCTGGAAAAATAAAAATACATACGGTATAATATTTTTTTACATCAGGTATTTACTTTTTCAGGAGGAATGAATTCATGAAGGTTTATTTCGACAACAATGCGACTTCCCCGCTGGCTCCCGAAGTTCTGGACGCCATGCTGCCTTTTTTCAAGGACAAATACGGCAATGCGTCATCCGTCTATTCGCTGGGGCGGGAAGCAAAGAAATCACTGGAGAGCTCACGAGAAACTCTTGCCGGCATCCTGGGCGCGAACCGGCCGGACTGCATCTGCTTTACCGGATCCGGATCGGAAGCAGACAATATGGCGCTCCGGGGAGTTGCCCGCGCGCATGCGCAGAAAGGGAAGCATATCGTCACTTCAACGGTGGAGCACCATGCCATTCTGAATACCTGCAAATATCTTGAAGAGCATGGTTTTGAAGTGACCTATGTAAAACCGGACGAATCAGGGCTTGTGAGCGCTGAAGCCGTGGCCACAGTTCTCCGGAACGACACAATACTGGTTTCCATTATGCATGCCAACAATGAGGTCGGGACGATCAATCCGATTTCAGAAATCGCAAAGATTGTCAAAGCCCGCGGCATCCTGTTTCACACTGATGCCGTGCAGAGTTTCTGCAAGGTTCCTTTCAGCGTGGATTCGCTTGGCATTGACCTGTTGTCCCTCTCCGCCCATAAGATACACGGACCGAAAGGAGTCGGCGCTCTGTATATTCGGGAGGGAGTCCAGATTCCGCCTCTTGTATACGGTGGACATCAGGAAGGAAACCGCCGGGCCGGGACCGAAAATATAGCCGGGATTGCCGGTCTTGCAAAGGCAGCGCAGCTGGCTACAAGCTGCAGAGAACAGATCATTCAAAAGATGAAGACCTTACGGGACAGGCTGGAGAAGGGATTGCTGCAAACAATACCGCACACAAAACTGAACGGCCATCCCGTGCACCGGTTGCCGAATACCCTGAACCTGTCTTTCCCGTTCATTGAGGCGGAATCCCTGATTCTTGACCTGGATATGAAAGGAGTAGCGGTTTCATCAGGGTCAGCATGCCAGTCCGGAACCGGAGATCCTTCTCATGTCCTTTTGTCCATGGGGATTGCTCCGGAAATATGCCGCGGCTCCCTGCGGTTTTCGCTGGGGTCTCAAAGCACAGATGAGGAAGTTGAATACGTTCTGGATACCCTGCCTGCCATTGTTGAGCGGATCAGATCGATGTCGCCGCTTGCTCCGATGTAAGTGATCGGGGGAAACGCTGCTTAGTGACGCGGTGAGGTGGGTTTTTGAAAGGATAGAGTATGCCGAAAATTTATTCAGATGTCACAAAAACCATCGGGAACACTCCTCTGGTGAAAATCAATAAGCTTGCACAGGGTTTGCAAGCTGAGGTGGTGGCTAAAGTCGAAAAAAACAACCCGCTCGCAAGCGTGAAAGACCGCATCGGCCTCGCGATGATCGAAGCGGCTGAAAAAACAGGGGTGGTCGGCAGGGACTCGGTGATCATCGAACCTACAAGCGGCAATACCGGCATCGCGCTGGCGTATGTTTGCGCCGTCAAAGGCTACCGGTTGATCCTGACCATGCCTGATACCATGAGCAAGGAACGGAGGGCGCTTCTGAAAATTCTCGGTGCGGAGGTGGTCCTCACGGAAGGCGCCAAGGGCATGAAAGGGGCCATTGAGAAGGCGGAGCAACTGTCAAGAGAGCATAAGGGGACATTCATACCACAGCAATTCAAGAACTCGGCAAATGTGGATGCGCACAGAAGGACCACCGCCCTGGAAATATGGAACGACACGGATGGAAAAGTAGACGTTCTTGTGGCCGGCGTCGGGACCGGGGGGACCATCACCGGCATTGCCCAGGTCCTGAAGCAGAAGAAACCTTCTTTTAAGGCAATAGCCGTCGAACCGAAGGACTCTCCCGTTCTTTCAGGCGGCCAACCCGGACCGCACAAAATACAAGGGATCGGCGCGGGGTTTATCCCCGATATTCTGCAAATGGATCTTCTTGACGAGATCATTCAGGTCTCAAATGAGAACGCGGGGGTATTTGCGCGGAGAGCCGCGAGAGAAGAAGGCCTTTTGGTCGGGATATCGTCCGGCGCGGCGCTCTGGGCCGCATTGGAAGTGGCAAAACGGCCTGAAAATACCGGAAAGCTGATTGTTGTTATTCTGCCTGATACAGGCGAACGGTATTTGTCGACGTGGTTATTTGAGGAATATATGCAGTGAAGAAAAGAGTCCGGTAAAAAAAGACGGGCTTATGGAATGAAAATCCTGATCCGGGTCCCTTTTCCGGGAATGCTTTCAATCTGCAGATCCCATCCGTGGGCCTTTACTAAGTGCTTTACTATCGCCAGACCGAGTCCGGTTCCTCCCATGTTCCGTGAACGTCCGGCATCCACCCGGTAGAACCGCTCGCCCAGCCGCGAAAGATGTTTTGGCGGGATCCCGATTCCGGTGTCTTCCACAAAAAAGTAAGTTCTTCCATTTTCCTCGGACGCACCAAGCGTCACCCCGCCTGTTTCTGTAAACTTGACCGCATTGTCCACAAGGTTGGTCAGTATCTGGATCAATCTGTCCCGGTCTGCCTCAATCGTTCCAAGATTCTGCATAATGGAAGTTCTCAGGTAGAGGCCTTTTTGTGCGGCCTTGTCCTTGAGCACGGCCAGTACGGCCTCCGCAGCGTCGTCAAAAATGACCGGTGATTTTTCAACTTTCGTCACCCCTAGTTCAATTTTGGATATGGTCATAAGATCGTCCACGAGGCTGTTGATCCGCTGGCTGTTGGCCTTGATGGTCTGAATGAATCGCTCGGCATGCTCTCTGTCGCTTATGGCGCCTTCCAGAAGGGTCTCTGCAAAGCCGTGAATGGCGGTGATCGGTGTTTTAATTTCATGGGAAATATTTGCGACAAAATCCTTCCTTACCTGTTCGAGCTTTTTTAACTGCGTGATGTCATGGAATATCGCAATAAAACCGGAAAGGGCCTTTTCGCCGCGGTACTGAAGCGGAGACACCCGTACAATGCAATAGCGTTCCTGGGGATGATCGAGCGTAAGTTCCGTCATACCTGCCGTCTGTCCATGCCGGACCTCATCCAGGAGCTGCAGAAATTCTCTGCTCCGCACCACCTCAACGAATTGCTTCCCTTCCGGAGGAACATCGCCGAAAAAAAGCCTGGAGGCCGCGCTCGAAAATCTGATGATTTCTTTCGCATCACTGATGAGCAGCGCATCAGGAATACTGGTCAGAATTGCGGTAAGCCGGTCTTTTTCCTCTTCGATCTGGTGGATGTTCTTTTTTAGTTCAACGGACATGGTATTCAGACTTTCGGCAATCTCGGCGAATTCTCCGGAGCTTCCCAGAAATAGTTTTTTGCCGACCTCGCCGCGCGCGACTTGGCTGGAAAAATCACGGATCTGTCCGGTCAGCTTACGGATGCGTTCGATTTGCCACGCTGAAAACATACCAGCCACCAGCAGAACGAAAAGAACAACGGCGAGTATCTGCATTTTGAGAGCATTGATTGCTTCATCCACCTTGTGCAGGGGAACGCTCAGTCTGATGTAGCCTGCCGGTTTATTCTGGTGAGTGATTTGCTTGGCCACGTAGAGAAAATCGCGTTTTACGGTATCGCTAATCCGTATTGCCATGCCCGTGCCGGTCATCTGCGCCTGTTGTATTTCCTGCCGGAGGCCGTGGTTCTCCATCATGGATGAGGCCATATCGGAATCGCCGACCACTTTTCCGTCGAGGTTTACAATGGTTATGCGTGCGCCGCTTTCTGTTTTGAGTTCTTTGCAGACTTCATCAAGGGTTGTTTTGGGTGTGAAAGAAACGGTCCGCGCGATCAGGGCCGCCTGCACCAGAAGGTTTTCTTTCAGGTCGTTGATATGTCGTTCCCTGACGGTATCGGCAATGTATAATTGCACAGATATAACCGCCAGAAGCATAATAAGTGCGTACAGGACAAATATGCGTTTGAAAAGGCTCGGCCGGCCGGTTTTACTCAACATAGTAGCCCACGCCTCTTCGCGTTTTTATATACACGGGATCCGCGGGGTCGTCTTCTATCTGGGTCCTCAAGCGTCTGATGTGCACGTCGACGGTCCTGGGCTCAACGAATGTTTCGTCTTTCCATACGGCATCAAGCAGTTGGTCGCGGCTGAACACCCTGCCCCTTCTTTCCACCAGATGCACCAGGAGCTTGAATTCCGTGGCGCTGAGGTGAACAGGGACTTCACGCTTCTGCACGCTGTATCGTTCCATGTCGATGCTGAGGTCTCCGAGGCGGATCACTTTTTCCGGTGTCGTCTTTTTGCCGGTCCTTCTGAGAACGGCGTTAATACGGGCTATAAGCTCCTTGGGGCTGAAGGGCTTTGTTATATAATCGTCCGCACCGGTTTCCAACCCGCGGACTTTATCCGTTTCATCTCCTTTTGCCGTAAGCATGATGATGGGGAGGTGCTCAGTTTTTTGGTTCTGTCTGAGGATGCGGCAGAGTTCCAAACCCTGGATGCCGGGAAGCATAAGGTCGAGTACGATGAGATGAAAGTCGTTTTTTTTGATCTGCAGCAGAGCGTCTTCGCTGTCTGCAGCCGACGTGACCGAAAAACCCGCTTTTTTGAGATTGTACGAAACCAGTTCAACAAGATCCGGCTCGTCATCGACGATGAGAATGTTTTTATTGTTCATGGTGGCATAGTACCGATTTCTGCAACGGCGCCGCAGAGTGTGTATAGATTATTGGCCTTCAAGAGCAAGAAGTCGCTGGCGAAGGGCATCCGGTATGGCTGTTTTTTCCCCTGTATGGTAATTGTACATGACAATCACCCCGTCTCCTTCAGCGGCGATCCTTTGGTGGCGGTGGCTCACGACCACATGCTTCATGGTGACCCTGTCTTCCTCGATGCGGGTAACCTTTGCACCCACGGAGACTGTATCAGGATACGTGAGCGGCAGTTTGAATGTACAGTTCACCGAACCGAGTATGGGGCCGATGCCCGTTTGCGTTCGATATTCATGCAAACCTACTTTTTGGGCATATAGAATGCGGGCGTTTTCGAAATAGCGGAAGTATACTACGTTATTTACGTGTTGAAAGGCATCCATGTCGCCCCAGGCTATGGGGAATTCCACAACGACAGGGTAGCCTGCTAAGAGATGATGCACCATGGTTTCCTTCTGATCAATATGGCCATTCTTGCACGTGAGAAGTATGCAGTAATTCTTTTTCCTTGTCAAGATGAAGAAATTTCCATCTTTTTTGCCTAATCTTCCGCGAAAGGTATTATCATAGTGAAATTAAACCATGCAACTTGGTATAATGTTGTAAATTATCTGGTGTTCAAACCAAGGACGCGTTTATTCAGGAGTCATTACTATGTTAAAAAAACAGGAACTGCCAGAAAAAACACGAATGGTACAACTACTGGATGCGCTGGCAACAGCTGAAGGTTTTACTGATTCTGTTCTTAAGGACGTTAAATTCTTGCGGACAACCAGACATATACACCGCCGTCCAAGAACTCATGAGCCTTGCATTGTTATTGTTGGGCAGGGGCGCAAGTGCGGCTATTTAGGTGATGAAGTTTATACATATGATTCGTGCAATTACTTCGTCCTCACTCTCCCACTGCCATTCGAATGCGAAACAATTGCAAGCCCCGAAGAACCTTTGCTTGCGGTGTCTATTAGTATAGATCTCTCATTGCTTGGTGAATTGTTGGCGCAAATGGGTGATTATCGCGTGCCGGATAAACCGGTGCCGCGGGGGATTTATGCCACACCTCTTACCTCGGAACTTGCCAATGCGACACTTCGATTATTGGAGTGTCTTAATCGCCCCGCTCACAGCCACATTCTGGGGCCGCAGATTGTACGGGAAATAATCTACTGGGTACTGTGCGGAAAGATGGGAGATGCCCTGCGCGCACTTGCAATCCGTCATAGCTATTTCGGTCAGATCGCAAAGGTTCTCAAGAAGATACATAATGAATATCATAAAAAAATTGACATGGGACATCTGGCACAGGAAGCAAGTATGAGTAAATCCAGTTTCCATGATAATTTCAAATCCGTTACTGCTACCACACCGCTACAGTATCTTAAGACCATCAGACTTCATAAGGCGCGCATGTTGATGGTCCAGGATGGGGTTACTGCAAGTCTGGCGGCGACGAGCGTCGGCTATGAAAGTGTTTCACAGTTTTCCCGAGAGTTCAGACGTTTTTTCGGCAGCAGCCCCATCGTTGAAGCAAAAAGAATGAGAATAACGGGGGATTGATACGCTGTGCTTCCAGAGTAAGATTCTTACCTTTTCCTTGCATAGGTTGAACCTCAGAGTATTAAAGTTGTGCTTAGTAAAAAATGGGTTACCGCATAAGCAGTAACCCATTGCATCTACCCGCAGCACGTATGCGGTGCTCATAACCTCGCTGCCATCCTACTTGTTTTCATAATGGATATCAAACGGCTTATTGGTGATAAACAGGGCAACAACTTCAGTTTCGGCCGTGGCCCCGTGTTCCATGCGCATACCTTCAGGGAACCAGACGAAGCTGCCGGGCCCGAGTTTATCAGCGTGAGTAACCAGGGTCCCTTCCAAGACAAACATGCCATGAGCACAGTTGTGATAATGCCATTTATTGGTAAAACCTGCGGGATAACGAACCATGCGAATGATCATGCCCGTATCGGGCTCCTGCCCTTCTTTAAGCAGCCATTTTACGTACATGGTTTTCTTTAAGGCTTCTTGGTATTTCTCTTCCCACGGCATTTCGCTTGACTTAACAACTATCATCTTCTTTTCCATAACGACCTCCTCTTTAGTGCATGATTAACTGTTTTGTATGACGTTTCATATGCAACTAGGTGGATCGAGTTGCTTTCATGGCTGATGGGCCAGTAATATAAAAGTCACCTCCTGTCTTTACTTGAATGCGATCCGCATCTCTAGGCATTATTTCCGTGTCACAGGTGCTTTGAACTTACGATAAAGTATAATTGTTAAAATTATACTCATTAGTTCTTTTAAAGTTTTATAAACATATAATAAACAGTTTAGCTTATTTGAGAAGACTTGTTATTGCAGGATCTTTGCCTAATCTTCCAAATTAGTGTTTATGTCAAGGTTTTTTTCGTGTTGAATTTGGTCGGAAACAGAAGATGGAATCGCTGAGGAAATTTTGAGTGAATGTGATCGAGCAGAGAGGGAAATGCAAGGTTCATGCTGAGTTTGCAAAACAATCATGTTTTGGCCTTATGTGTTCGGATGCTTCGTCGAACTGGGAATGGGTTTTCCCATAAAGAGTGCACTGGTAGTCACACCTTTTATTGTATTCGTAAACGTGTATAGCCATAATGCGGACAGTAGCACGGTGAGGAATATGGCGTAAAATACCGTGAGAGGCGACAGATAATATGCCGCGATCTTCTGGCTGCAGATGGTATAGGCGGCCAGAGGAAAGATAAAGGCCCACCATCCCAGATTAAAGGGAATTCCGCCTCTCCGTAGCTGATGAATGCAGATAATGACGATGATGCCGACGATCCAAATTCCAAAACCCCAAATTACCGCGGCGCTTAGTAAAGAAGTATTTATGTCGCCCAGCAGCCCCATGGTCTGGGCATTTTTCGCCGAGTCGATGATGGCGCTGACCGCAAGGCCGACTGCGCTCAGAAAAATTCCGAACGACGGAGTCGTTTCAGCAGGGGGAAGCGGATGGTATACAAGCCGCACGAATATTATCGCGCTGATAAAAACAAACAGAAAAAAACCGATGCCGAGGAAAGCCGTGTTGGCGATAAATATGGACATGCTCCAGTCAGGCTGATATTTATGGGCAAGTTCCAGCACGGGATTTCCATTCAACAGCAAAGCCATGTTCGCAATGGGGGCCATGATCCAGGAAAAATTCATCGTTTCCGGTTCGGGGGCGACGTCTTTGCTCATAAGACGGAATGTGGTGTAGAAGGTAAAGAACATCACGCCGATGATGGCGGCAATCCAGGCAATAAAGGTGAGTATAAATACCGCATACTGGGTCAGGTACTGGCTCCAGATCACATGGATGTTCGTTCCGATAATGGTGGTGGCGACAGGCATGGTGACGAAAAAATTTGTCGCTATCGGATGATGCATGTCTCGGCGGACATATTCAAAATATTTAAACCATCGAATCAACCAGGGAACAAGAGCAAGAAAGTAGAGCACCACGGCCAGGGCCGCCAGGGCGGTGCCGGCGTACTGCAACCATGAGATGCTGTCTTTCCACAGGAATAAAATATTGCCGAGACCGCCCGTGCCCATGATAACGGCGAACCATCCCGGAGCGAAATATTTGATCATGTGCTTCTCATGCATGGGGAAATCCCTTTCAAGACAAGTTTCGCGTAACGGTTTTTTATCCGGCGTATTATCTCATATTCTTTGAGAAAGTAAATAGCTGGTTTATATTTTCGGGAACCGGGTATGGCATATCCATAATGGTTTATTTTAAAGAATGCCGGCAGGTTGACTAATTGAAATGTTCTTATTATAATATTCTTTATCCTAATGGATATGCGTTCCCCGCCGATGGCGACTGCATGCTTGCCCCGGTGGAGGCAACTGATAGAGCGTGCAACTGCCTGCTGCTTGTTTTTTATTGGGATTCTGATTAACAATATACGATGTTGCATTCCTGAGAACACGCTGCTTTTTTCCACACACGAATAATACCGTACAGGGAAGTTGCTGAGGAAAAACCCATGCGAAAAACCCTTTTCTTGGGAATTGATGTTGGGTCCATAACGATCAAAACCGTCCTCCTCGACGAGGAAAAAGCCATATGCTTCGAGGCCTATACCAGAATCAAGGGAGATCCGCTTCGGTCGCTGGAAAGTGAACTCAGGGTCCTTTCCGCACGGTTTCCGGAAGACAGCATCTTCGCAGCCGGAATCACGGGCAGCGGCGGCAAGCAGGTTGCCGGCGTTCTCGGCGCCGTCTTTATTAATGAAATTCTGTCACAGTCAGCGTTTGTCGGACACTTCCATCCGGATGCCCGTAGCGCCATTGAGATGGGTGGCGAGGACGCCAAGCTGATCATTCTTGCCCGCGAAAAGAACTCTCCGGAAGTGAACATCGAAGATTTTGCCATGAACGCCGCCTGTGCAGCGGGCACCGGTTCGTTCCTTGACCAGCAGGCTTCCCGTCTCCACCTTACCATAGAAGAGTTCAGCACTATTGCCCTTCGATCCAAAACCCCCCCGCGCGTGGCCGGCCGGTGCAGTGTCTTTGCGAAAAGCGACATGATTCATCTTCAGCAGATTGCAACGCCGGACTACGATATCGTAGCGGGTTTATGCTATGCCATGGCCAGGAATTTCAAGGCAACGGTGGGGCGGGGCAAAAAAATTTCCACTCCGGTCCTGTTTCTCGGCGGCGTCGCCGCGAACTTCGGAATGCGGCGGGCTTTTTACGACGTACTTGCCTTGTCCAAACAGGATATGATTGTGCCGGAGCATTTCAACACATCTGGTGCAATCGGTGCGGCCCTCATGCTGATGCGGCAGCCTTCCCAGCCGGAACAGAAGATCGTTTACCAAGGGGTAGCCGCTCTTTCCCGGTTTCTCGCTGCACATGAAAAAGACAGCAATGCAAGCGGCATGAGTCCGCTGATACGGCCATGCGGTGTTATGCCGAATCCGGATCAGGACACTGCGCCTGATGCGGACGCGCTGATAGACGCATACCTCGGCGTGGATGTCGGGTCTGTTTCCACAAATGTTGTCGTTATCGACGGCAGTATGCGAGTGCTGTCCAAACGATATCTGCCGACAGCGGGGAGACCAATAGAGGCGGTCAAACAGGGGCTGGCTGAAGTAGGTGCTGAAATAGGAAACCGGGTGAGAATTGCCGGGGCAGGGACCACAGGATCGGGAAGATATCTTACCGGAGACATGATCGGTGCGGATGTGGTACGGAACGAAATCACGGCACAGGCCACGGCTGCGGCTTCCATCGACCCGCTGGTGGACACGATTTTTGAGATCGGCGGACAAGATTCGAAATACATCAGCCTGCGGGAGGGAACTGTCGTTGATTTTGAAATGAACAAAGCCTGCGCTGCGGGCACGGGCTCTTTTCTAGAAGAGCAGGCAGAGCGGCTCGGCATCCGCATCAAACAGGAGTTTGAGAGCCAAGCGTTTCAGGCAGCATCGCCGTGCCGGTTTGGAGAACGCTGCACCGTGTTCATCGAGTCGGACCTGGTGCATGCCATGAATACCGGCGCAGACGTGCAGGAAGTGACCTCCGGACTTGCGTACTCCATAGCGTATAACTATCTTAATAAAGTGGTCGCCGGCAGACGCATCGGGGACCGCATATTTTTCCAAGGAGGCGTCGCCGCGAACAAAGCAGTGATTGCCGCTTTCGAGAAAATAACCGGCAAGCACATTACCGTGCCGCCGCATCACGAAGTCACGGGCGCTATCGGCGCGGCCATTCTTGCCATGCGCGAACGTCCTGAAAAAAGTGCCTTCAAGGGTTTTGATCTGAGCAAACGCGCGTACACAGTCACGACTTTTGAATGCGCCGAATGCTCGAACCGTTGCGATGTACGGCGAGTGAGCTTTGACGGAGAGAAACCTCTTTATTACGGAAGCCGGTGCGAAAAATACGATGTGAAGAAAAAGGCATCCTCCGAAGGCGCTGTGGTTGATCTGTTCGGACTGCGTGAGAAACTGTTTCTCTCAACTGCTTCAAGCTCAGCTGTTCCGGGCAATGCGCCGAGCGTCGGCATCCCCCGCATGCTCTATGTAAACGATTATATTCCTTTCTGGCAGACTTTTTTCAGCGAACTAGGGTACCGCGTGGTTCTGTCCGAACGCACCAACCGCACCCTCATCAGCCGCGCTCTAGAAGCCACGGTGGCGGAAACCTGCTTTCCCGCGAAAGTTGCGCTTGGTCACATCCAGGATCTTCTGGATAAGCAGGTTGACATCCTGTTTCTGCCAAGCTTCATCCGTTTCCCGCCCTCTCAGGACCAATCAAGGAATGAACAGGCCTGCCCTTATGCGCAGGCGTTGCCGTATATCGCCCGGACCTCCATCCGGTTCGGGAGCACAAAGACGATCGAGCCTGTTCTGCATCTTCAGGACGAGCGGCATTTCAATAAAAGCATGCAAGAGTTGGGAACAATGCTCGGAGCGGGGAGATCTGCGATAGTAAAGGCCCGGCAGCGCGCCCAGCGTGCGCAAAAGGATTTTTCGCATGCAGTGGAGAAACATGGCCGTGATGCCCTCTCCCGTGTCAAGCCTGAAGAAAAAGTGCTTGTGCTTGTCGGACGAAACTACAATACGTGCGACCCGGGAACGAATCTGGGTCTTCCTTCCAAAATACGCGATCTGGGCGTACAAGCCATTCCCATGGATTTTCTGCCGCTCCATCATGTGGATCTTTCGGGCTATGAAAACATGTACTGGAGGTCGGGACGGAAGATTTTGGCCGCTGCACGATTCATCCGGGAACATCCCAATCTCTATCCGGTGTATATTACGAACTTCGGGTGCGGACCGGATTCCTTCATTACGCATTTTTTTCAAAACGAAATAGGAGATAAGCCGTTTTTGCAGCTTGAAATTGACGAGCACAGCGCAGACGCCGGAGCAATTACAAGAATCGAGGCGTTTCTGGACAGCCTGAAGAACTCACGAAACGACAAAGCCCGTGTTCCTTTCAGTGTATCCAAAAAAGGCAACGGAACGCTTCATACAAAAAAAGTGTTTTTCCCGTACATGACCGACCATGCTTTTGTGCTTGCATCCGCTTTTCGCGCGTGCGGTGTAGAAGCCGAAGTATTGCCCGAATCTGACGAGGAGACCGTGAGGGTCGGAAGAGAATTCAGCTCGGGCCGCGAGTGCTATCCACTTACCCTCACGACCGGGGACATGATCAAGGCTACCCGCAGGCCGGATTTTAATCCGGAAAAGACCGCTTTTTTTATGCCCACAGGAAAAGGCCCGTGCCGCTTCGGGCAGTACCACCGTTATCAGCGGCAGGTGCTCGATCGGATCGGATTGGAGCGTGTGGAGATTATTTCGCCCATGCAGGATGAGTCAATGCATAAAGACGTGCGCATACTTGACAAAGACTTTGTTCTTATGGGCTGGCGGGGTGTCTTTGCGGTGGACATGCTTCAGAAGGCGCTGTGGGAATACCGGCCGTATGAAAAGCATCCGGGCCAGTCTGACGCAGTATATCAAACAGCGCTTCAAAGGGTGCTCAGCGCGATCGAGAAACGGACGGACCTCCTGTCGGTGCTGCGGGAGGCCTATGAAGACTTTTCCGGCATCAGGATTTCGGATCGCACCAAACCCGTGATCGGCGTCGTGGGGGAGATTTATATTCGTTCAAACCGGTTCAGCAACGAAGACGTGGTGCGGCAGATTGAAATGCTCGGCGGTGAAGCTTGGGTGGCGCCGATGTCGGAGTGGCTGCTGTATCTGACCGCCACTGCAAAGGTGTCGGCGAAGATGAATCGGTCCTGGAAGGCGCTGCTCAAAGCGTATTTGACAGGGCGGGTCCAGCACAAAGACGAACGACGCTTTCTGAACGCATTCAACGGAAATCTGCGCAGTTTGCATGAACCAAGCATTAACCAGACACTCCGTTCTGCGCGTCCCTATATTCATCATTCCTTTGAAGGCGAAGCCGTGCTGTCCGTGGGCAAGGCAATCGATTATATAAACCGCGGTGTTTCGGGAATTGTGAATGTGATGCCGTTTACCTGTATGCCGGGCACGATCGCGAGCGCGGTGCTGAAACGCGTGCAGGAGGAGCATAATAATATTCCGCTCCTGAACATCGCCTATGAAGGCCAAGGCGACTCACAGACCATTACCCGCCTCGAAGCATTCATGCATCAGGCGAAATCGTATCAGAAATCAAGGAGGGGATGAAGGGAACCCAACCTGTCTGCAAACACTATCTTCATTAATGGCTGGTTAAAACAAAAATGAATTCGGAGATGATTGCAAAATGTAATATTCTTTTGTTTTGACGTTAGGATTTATATTTTAGTGACGACAACAGGGATACCGAAAAAGACCGAACATGGACAGATCCCGTTGATCATCAATTTCGGAAAAGATAATCCGGTGTACAGTTTGAAAGCTTCTCCTTAAAATACAGGCGATTCAGTGAAATGCTCTTCAAGTTTTTTTGCGTAACGTAAATCTACGACAGCAGACTAATCCGGCGGCAGCTTACTCTTGACAAAAAGCAATTTTGTGTTACAATAAGTATGAAGTAATATTATTTGTCATAAACAATTAAAGTTGTCAATTAAAGCGTATTGTTTTATTTGACG
The DNA here is from genome assembly GCA_964586075.1 of uncultured Nitrospiraceae bacterium. Taxonomy (GTDB): domain Bacteria; phylum Nitrospirota; class UBA9217; order UBA9217; family UBA9217; genus JBAZLV01. Next base: position 40,331 of record CAZPGZ010000003.1, read on the forward strand.
ATAAGAGGTTCGTTATGAATGACAAAATCGAAAAGCCGGAAAAATCTATTCAAAAACAGGATGCAGATATTGAAACAAAAAAAATCAATCGGCGGGAAGCCATAAAAAACATTGCCAAGACTATTGCCGTAGCAGGTGCCTGCACGATCCCTTTTCTTTTTTCACACCGTGAAAGTGAGGCAGGCAACAAACAGTTTGCGGCAAACTCAAATTACTGCAACTATGCAAACTATAGCGATTATGCGGCCTACGGGAATTATTATAACGTGGCCAACTACGCGAACTACTATAACGTCGGCAAAGGGCTCTACCTGAACTACGCGAATTACCGGAATTACCACGACTATATCAACTACAGAAACTACGGAGATTACGCTAACAAGTGTAAGTAGTCAGAATTCATCCCTGATCGAATGGCAAACCTTCTTCTTACTACTACGTGTGTCCGCTCCTGCCCCTACTGTTTTGCAAAAAGCGAGATGAAAGAAGCAAACCCCGGAGATGTAATGTCCTGGGAAAATCTGATTTATCTTGCTGATTTTCTGGCCCTTTCCTCGGAAAAACACATCTCCCTTCTGGGAGGAGAGCCGACCCTTCATCCTGATTATGTGGATTTCCTTCTGTATCTTCTGGAGCGCGGTTTTCATATAACCACATTCACCAGCGGTATTCTCTCGCAGGAGAGGCTGGAAGAGCTGAAACAGTTTATCACTCCGCTGCCCGTGGACCGTCTCAATTTTGTCTGTAATCTGAACGATCCGGAGCAAACACCGGCGTCAGAAAAAGAGCAGGCGCGGATCAGCGCGTTTCTCTCTCTGATGGGACCGTGGACCATTCCGGGATTCACCATCTACCGAACTGACTTTGATCTGAAATTCATTTTTGAAAACATATCCCGCTATGACCTGCAGCGCCAGCTTCGACTCGGCATTGCCAGTCCGACTCCGAGTCATGATAACCAGTTTATCGGCGTGAACCAGCATAAACAGGTTGTTGACCGCCTGTATTCTTTTAAAAAAGAAATCGAGCAATTGCGGGTACGTCCCAGCCTCGACTGCGGATTTCCTCTCTGTGCGTTCAGCGACGAGCAGCTTGGATGGCTTTACCGCCACACGAGGCATGTGTATTTCGAGTGCGGTCCCACCATTGACATCACTCCGAACCTGGATGTTTACAATTGCTTCCCGCTTTCCCGGTTCCATAAACGGTCGATCTTTGAATTCACCACATTCAAGGAAGTCATCGATTATTACCAGAATCTGCATAACAAAGTAAGAAAAGAAATTTCCGGAATGTACGCGGAATGCGGCGCATGTCCTCACCGGGAAGAACAGCGTTGTTCCGGAGGCGGGCTCTGTAATATCATGCACCGGTTCGTTGAAAAGACCACGGTTTAGGCAGGAAAAATAACGAATGAATTTCCCAAACATTGTTTGTCCATATGACCAGGACCTTTTAAAGCGGCTGAAAGGGTATGGAATTGCCATCCGTGTTTCCGATCCGTCAGAGATCATGCAGGCAGCGGCCGCGTCAAAGGCCTCAACACGCAACAACCTGCAGAATGTTATCGTCGAATCACGGGAGACGATGGATGCTTTCAAGTTTCAGAATGAATGGCTCGGCATTCCTCTCGCTCTTTTTTTCCCGGAAATGGGAAAGTTCCGCAACCTGGGGAAAAAACTGGAGCAGATCCGAAAACTGAAAGCCCATATTTATCTCCCGGCTGAACGCGATGAAAATCTTACTTCCTGCCGGATCCTGTCTTCACTGGGGATCACTTCCTGTCTTACCTTCTCACAAGACAAGGCTCCAAACTGGGACTTCCTGGCGGACCTTATGACCTACGCGGTTCTCGGATCTGTCGCGCATGCCCCTCTGGAACCGTTTGAGCATATCCGCGGGAACTATGAAGCGAAGCAATACGCTGATTGGGGCTCCGTTTGTTTTGATAATCCGCGCGAATATCTCCATGTCGATGCACGAGGGCGGGTGGCACTTTCGAAGGAGGAACTCGCACAGGGAATATTCATAGCCGATGATATTGTGAAACTGAAAAATCCAATGGATTGCCCTGAATACGCGGAGCGGACGAATGTTCGGAAGCGTTTTTTTCTGGAGGACCATCCATGCACACGGTGCGAAGGATGGAAGGTCTGCCTGGGGAATTTTTTGCGCGACGGAAAGCCTGCCGACGGTTGCCGGGAGTTCTGCCGAGAGCTGCTGGAAGCGCTGGATCAAAAAAAACAGACCCAGTAACGTGAAGCGAAAGAGGTTGACGTGACAACGGTAATTTTCAAGGCGACCGAGGAATGCAATTCACGATGCGCGTACTGCGCAGTGGTGCGCAAAAACCATCAGGGCCCCACCATCATGCCCGCTGAAACGCTCGAACGGTTTTTTGTCCGTATCAACGCTTATCTGTCGGAGCGACCTGAGGACCACCTGAAGATCATCTGGCATGGAGGAGAACCGCTGACTCTGGGGCCTGACTATTTTTACCGCGCTCTGGAACTGCAGCAGAAACACTGCGCTGACACCAGCGGACAGATCACGCATGAGATGCAGAGCAATCTTACGCTGTTCTCGCGAAAATTCACGGATGTGTTTCGAAAAATGGGGATCACCTCATTCGGCACCAGTTACGATCCCCGTCCCGGCATCAGAGGGGCCGGAAAAACACCAGACACAAGGGAGTATAACAGGCGGTTTCTGGATGCGCTCTCCCTCCTGGAAGAGGAAGGCTTCACGTGGGGTGTCATCTATGTGGTGACGAAGCAATCGCTCCAAAATCCTCTGGAGATTTTCCGCCTGCTTACGAACATCAATCCGGCAGGGTCTGTTATGTTCAATCCGGTGACGTTTTACAAAACAAACCCTGTGGACCTGGCCATTACTGCGGAAGAGTTCGCCGATTTTCTCGGAGCGTTGTTCCCGTACTGGTGGGAAAATCATAATCGGTTCTCCGGTGTCGAGCCGTTTTACTCCCTGAAGCAGAACATCCTTGACGGAGACGAAACCCTGATCTGTACCTATTCGGGAAAATGCGGAGAGACGCATTTTAGTGTCGGGCCGAGCGGCGCGGTCTCGCAGTGCGGCCGTTCAGCCGACTGGAGACTGATGGACAACGGATCGATCCATGACCGGTCTCTTAGTGAGATCATGGCCGATCCGCGAAAACAGTCACTCCTGAAGCGGGTTGGAGTTTTGATGGAAGGGGACTGCGGCGGCTGCCGATTCTGGAACATCTGCCACGGCGGATGCCCGCTCGACGCCCTGGCGGAGCAGGGAACGATCATGCGCAAATCTCCTTCGTGCTGCATCAACAGAAAAGGATTTATTGAAAAATATTTCGAGTCTATTACCGGCGTGCGCTATCGGGCGCGCGAGATAGAGTCATGAATGGAGCCAGACGATCAACCAGCCGTGCCTATCGTTCCACGTCTTGTTCTTTCCCTTGTACTGGGTTCAGGTGCATATGCCCAGATCAAGTAGGATGCTGGCGCCATTTTCGACCAGGGAGAAAACCATGAGCCGAATGCAGAATAAGGTGCTGCTTATTTTTGTTTGTACTATCGCAATCCTGCTTTGGCGCGAGACCTCCTTTTCGCAGAGCAAGGACGAGGCCGAGCGGCTCTGGGAACTCGGGGAAAAGGCATTTGCGGCCCAGAAGCACCAGGAGGCGCGCACGTATTACGAGCAATCCCTTGCACTCTGCCGGCAGAGCAACAACCGCGAAGGCATTGCCTCCAACCTGAACGGCCTCGGCGAGGTATATGAGGCACTGGGTGATTTCAGAAAAGCGCTTTCTTATTACGAAGATGCCGTCAGCACCGCACGCCAAATCAATAACAAAGACCTTATCGCGACGAACCTGTTCAATGCGGCATCAATCTACAGTTCCGACCTTCACCAATACGAAAAGGCAATGCAGCTTTTTGAAGAGTCTCTCAGGATATTCAGGGAGCTGAACAACAAGGAAAGCACGGCCATCGTACTGTTCAATACGGCCAAGACTTTGCAGTCCCTGGGGCGGTATGAGCAGGCGCTGTCCCTGTTTAATGAGTCCCTCAGGCTGAACCGGGAGCTAAAGAGCTTGCCGGGCATTGCAGGCAATCTTAACCTGATCGGCAATGTATATGCGCGCCTCGGACAGTATGACAAGCCATTGCCGCTCCATGAGGAGGCGCTCAGGATAAACAGGCAACTGGCCGATCAGAAGGAGATTGCATTGACCCTCAGGAGCATCGGCGATGCGTACGTCGATCTTCTTGAATATGAGAAGGCATTTTCCTATTACGAGCAGGCGCTGGCAATCCAGAAGAAGCAGAATCTGAGGGCCGACTTCTCAATAACCCTGACCAACATGGGAGCACTGTATCAAGCCCTCGGCCGATACGACAGGGCTCTCGCGGCATACCGAGAGTCCCTTGCCGTCAGCAGAGAAACGGATAATCGTCCTGAGATCGCGACCATCCTGAACAACATCGGCCACACCTATGCATCACTCGGCAAATCGGACGAAGCCCTTTCCTATTATCAGCAGGCGCTGGCGATCGAAAAACAGTTGAACAGGCCGCAGAGGGCAGCGATTGTGTACAATAACATCGGCATGGAGCAGTTCCGCAGCGGGCAATATGAACAGGCTCTGTCTCATCTCCAGGAAGCGCTCAGAATCAGCAGACAATTGAACATGGTGCATGATATCACGCTCCGGTTGAACAATATCGGAGCGGTTTACCTGCGGCAGAAAAAATACCGTGAAGCGGAGGAGGCATTCCTCGAGAGGAAGGCGTTGCAGGCGAAGATTCCGAAAATCAGGCTGGTGCATCCTGGCCTGGAGGAACTCTATCTTATCCGGAAACAATATGATGCGGCGCTGGCGTTGCTGGAGGATCCCGGCAGAAAGCCGACTTGGCGGTCAAACAGCACCTATTCTCTCGAATATTACACGCATTATGGCGCGGCATTAAAAGGCAGGCTCCGGTATCGGGAAGCAGCGCAGGCACTGGAGCAGGCGGTTTCCCTGTCGGAGGAGATGCGGCTGAGGGCCGGTGAGCAGAAGAGCTTTTTTGCAGGAGGGGGGTATATCGGCCGGCTGCGTCCTCACCGCCTGCTTTCGGCAGTGCTTGCGGAACGGTCAATGAACGGCGAACGATTCGATGCGCAGTTCGCGTCCTACGGAAAGGATTTGGCGTCGGGTGCCTTCTCTGTTGCGGAATTGACGAGGGCAAGAACTCTTCTCGAAACAATGGCGGCTGCCGCGAGAAAGCAGGATAATTCGGAGCTGCCGTTTGAAATAAAGAACCGGGAAAAGTCCCTCTTCACCGCCTGGGAGGAAATCGAAAAACGGTGGGAAGCGGAGTATCAAAAAGGCGAGGCTGCCGTCAGGCATCTCCAGAAGGAAAAAGAAAACCTGAAACGCGAAATCGACTCCCATATTTCAATGGTCAGAACAACCTACCCGAGATATGCGGCGCTCAACTATCCAAATCCGGTCCCGGCAAACGAACTGCCACTCAGGGACCAGGAAGTCCTGATCGAATACGCGCTTCATGAAGACGGTGGTTATATTTTTACGGTAAGAAAAGGCGGCATACAACGAATTACCAGAATATCAATGAGTGCCGAGCAGTTGACAGAGCGGATCGGGCGGTTTATGGAGGCCGTCGGAGCGGAACAAGGGAGAGGATTTTCCATGACCCTGGCAAAAGAATTGTATGATGTTTTGCTCTCGCCGGTGGCCGCTGACGTGAAGGCCGCTGATACGGTCGTTATTGTGCCGGACGGCATCCTCGGCCTGTTGCCGTTTGAGGCCCTGGTCATGGAAACCGGCAAAAATTACGCAGATAGCGTGTATGTTGGAGACCGCTACGCCATCACTTATTCCCAGTCGGCTTCTGCCCTCGCACTCGGGCGGATGAGGAGCCCTTCCGGAGCGGTAAAACCGCTGTTCGCTCTCGGCAACCCCGTTTTCAGTAAACAGGATCCCCGCTACATAGCGTATAAACAGGGAAAAACCCAGCCAACACTGGCATCTCTGGCGCAGGGCGATTATGCATACAGAGCAGTTACCGTTGTTCCGAAAAATGACAAGGCATCTTCATCCGATGGATGGGAAGAGATTGTGTTTAATCCGCTCCCGGAGACAGAGGACGAAGTAAGGGCAATTGCCGGCCTCTATAATGTGCCGCCATTGCCGCCTGATATTCTTTTGAACATGGCAGCCACCAAGAGCAACGTAAAAAGAGCTCCTTTGAAGCAATACCGCTACCTCCATTTTGCCACGCACGCCGATTTGCCGGGAAAAGTGCAGGGAATAATAGAGCCGTTTCTGATTCTGGGGCAGGTGGAAAACGAAGGCAAGGATGATGGATTCCTGACGTTGAGCAACGTGCTGAATCTCGGACTTGACTCGGACATGGTGGTTTTGTCGGCATGCATGACCGGAAAGGGCAAAATCATGGAGGGAGAAGGGGTAACCAGTTTTGCAAGGGCTTTTTTGCATGCCGGAACCCGCAGTGTAGTTGTGAGTTTGTGGGAGGTCGCATCCCGCCAGACTGTCGAATATATGGAAGCGTTTTACGGCGGCCTTAAAGCGGGCAGGACCAAAGCTGAAGCCTTGAAAAATGCCCGCAGTGTGATAAAATCCAAATATCCGGAACCCTATTTCTGGTCCGCCTTTATTTTGCACGGAGAACGATAACGCGAGGCGATGTCTGCATCAACGTTCTTGCCGGAGGGGAATCCACTGATCCAGGAGGACAAGCATGAAAATTTTTTTTATTGCGTTCCTGCTCCTTGTTTTGTCCGCATCCGGTTTGCATGCGGCTCAGTCCATGATCACCGAAGCGGGAGGGACGGCGTGCATGGGAGACGACAAGTCCCGGAAGCAGACTGAAGAAGCGGCGCTGACCGCAGCAAAGAAAAAGGCGGTGGAGTACGCCTCTACGTATGTCTCGAGCGAGACAACGGTCAAAAATTTCATCACGGAAAAAGACTTTGTATCCGCGTATGCGAACGCCTCAGTCAGGATTATTCAGGAACTGGAAAAATCCTGGTACAAGGACCCGGCGTCCGGCGATTGCTGCAAAACAAAGATCAAGGCGGAAGTGCTGCCGGATGAAACATCGATGGCCGGACTTTCCAAGAGCGCCGCCGTGGCGGACGATCCTTCCGCTCCGCTGGCCATCAAAGTATGGACGGACAAGAAGGAATACAAAAGCGGAGAAAAAATAAAAGTCTTTCTGAGAGGCAATAAACCGTTCTACGCGCGAATTCTGTATAAGGACGCGGGAGGAGAATTGGTCCAGCTTCTGCCGAATCCCTACAGAAGCGGCACTTATTTCCACGGCGGCACTATTTATGAGTTGCCTTCCGGTGAGGACAAGTTCGATCTGGAGGTCAGCCCGCCTTTTGGCAGTGAGAATGTTGTTGTATACGCGAGCACGTCGCCCCTTGGTGAAATCAGCACCCAGACGCGCGGCGGAGTATATCAGATAAAAACACAGCCTAAAGATGTGGAAATGAAAACACGCGGCGTGGCGTTGGTGCAGAAGCCGGAAGGAAAAGCTGGAACTGCCGCAGCATCAGAATTTTATGAAGAAAAAACAATAATAAAAACAACAAGATAGATTTCAACACGGGAATGTTGATTATCCATAAAGGCATTTTTTTATGATGCACTGGTACGTGTTTTTATTTTTTTTCACAGTACCGGCAATTATCATGCCTGAATATAATTATTGGTTTTTTTTAAATTATCAGCTTGACATGGTGTATGGAAAAAGGTATTCTTTTATATCCGCGGATATGTCCCGGACAATTTCATTCAGATGCAGAGGAGAAACAGAATGGCAAATGGTGTAGTGAAGTGGTTCAACAACAGCAAGGGGTTTGGGTTCATCACGCAGGAAAATGGTGAGGACGTATTTGTTCACTTTTCAGCAATCACGGGAGATGGATTCAAGTCTCTCAATGAGGGCGACAAGGTGACCTTCGAAGTTGTGAAGGGCCCCAAAGGACTTCAGGCCGCGAACGTTGCCAAAGTCTCCTAATCCTGACTGAAAAAATATTACCTACAACAATTCCAAAAGCCCCGAAGCGATTCGGGGCTTTTTTTATGTGATTGGCTTTTTCTGGAAATAATTACGCAGGAACCGTCGAGTGTGGTAATAAATGATGAGGGTTAGCATTATTCTATTCCAATACAGTATTCTTTCTTGAACGCTTTTACCATTTCCGGAAAGTTTTTAAAATGAGGATTAATATAAAATTTTTCACCATTCTCATCATAGTATTGAATTGCCAAATCATAATGTTGGCATGATGATTTTTTATCGATATCATTTAAAGCATCGCCAAGGCCCATATGGCATTTCGCAATGCCATTTTTATTGCCAAGCTCAGTGTATAATTCAATAGCTTTTAAGAAATATTTTTCCGATTCACGCAAGTTTGGTGCTTTTGTCAATTTCCCTTTGTTAAAGGAAAATTTATGATAATTGCCATACGTAACATACGCTTCTGCTAATCCGGCTTTGTCGTCTCGTTGTTTAAATATTTCAATAGAACCGAGAATCAACCTATCTGCAGGAATATATCGTCCTTGATCCATTGCGTAGTATGAGTACTGTATTTTTTTATATGGATCGGAAGAATCTGGAATACCAATTCCTGCGCACGCCATAATCATCATAGCTAATAAGCAAACAACAGTTGTTTGTGTCTTCACTGTGAAGCCTCCTCTCAGTTAACAGTGATTGAAGCATAGTTGCAACCAAAGATGAGCAAACCGGACGAACTGTCGGTATTGGACATAGGTGCGGCTGAAGCAATGCATACGAGCACCAGACGGTTCCCCGCGGTTATGTTAGAAACATAATAAACTGTCGTCCCTATGGAAATCGCGCGGAGGCCGTTATTCGAGGGCCAAACGAGCGGACCGTTGGGATTAGTCGCGTCCAGTACTCCCAGAGCGTAAATCGCATTTGTGGTTGGCGTTCCTCCTGACCAGGTTACAGGATATGTGGTGTTAGTATTCCATGTTGTTCCTGTAGGTAAGGATATTGTTGGATAGGAGGTAAATTGAGTGCCTGAAGCGGTATAGGTGACGCCTCCAAATGTTACGCTGACATTAACGTTTCCTCCAAAGGGAACAGTAACATTTCCTTCATATTCCTGGCGTGAATTATCGTACGTTAAAGTTACTCCATTCATGACCACCGCAGCGGTAGTTACGTCAGCACCGGTGGCATCTTGCACCGAAACCATTGCGTTCTTGAAATTAGCTGGCGCCCCACCCGCAGGAAAACTGAATATTGCGGCATTAACAGAAGGAAGAGTATTTCCTCCTGAGCTATTCCCGCCTCCTCCACAACTGTTTAGTACTAGACTGAAAATGCCGACAAAAATAATTCCTGCGGAAATTCTGTACAGACTTTTCATTTTGCCTTCCTCCGGGATAATATTTTTACAAGCATATTGTAATCAGGCAGTTTTCATAGACATAATGATGTAAAGACAGTTAATTCCCAGTCGTAAAAGAAAACGTATAAGTGTCCAGCATATTTCCGGATAGATCGCTAAAACTGAAATTCCTATTTGCAGGATTCAATGTAAAAGTAATTGTTGTGTTTGAAGGTAAATCTGAACTGGAATTGTCCCTTGAAATGGAAAAAGTTGTATGCCCGTTTGACCATTAAGCGGGAGTAGTGTTCGATAACGCCCAACCTCCCAATGTGTTGACACTCACCGCTCCAGTCTTGCTTCGCTGAACACTATTTCAATTTGCTGGGTATTCCGTGCCACGCCCGCTGAGCTATTTGCAGGAATGGTCGATACAACATATGGCTTTGTCGTATCACTATTGCTACTTCCGCCACATCCGGTAATAGCCCAAAGAGCGGGAATGAATATCCAAACAAAAATTGTTTGATTTATTTTCATATGTTCTAGTTGGCAATAGTCTGCGCTTCAGAAACAGTTGTTGTGTAAGGGATGAAACGATAAGTTACGAAGGGAAGCTTTTCGGTAGATTATAGAAAAAAGAAGGGCATTGCAAGAAGAAAATACGAAAGTATTCGTGCATTAAATTGCATTTTGTAGCATTTTATTATGAGTGTCGGAAGAAGATTTATTTTGTGTCGGCGCAAATAAGCAAAGGTTTGAAGAAAAAATCGCAGCATGTAGAAATAAAAAAAAGGCGCCTCATGTCTGAGGCGCCTTATAATTTGTTCTACAGTTAGTTATACAGGTACTATGCCCACCGTGATCGGCGATTCGGCCTTGCTTCGTTGAAGCTTACCTGTTTGCCGTTGTTCTTTTTCCCGCCCCAATGTTCCTTCTGAGTGAATCCGGTGCTTGTGTTCGTTTTCCTAGCAGGCTTCGCGTTAAAAGGTGAACGCGCGGAAGTATGCTGGCCGTATTTTTTGCCGCTTGTTGCTCCTTGCCACCGCTTGTCTGAGGACGGTCTTGACGGTCTCGCTGTGCTTGTCGTGCTGGTGCGGCGCAGCGGCCGTGCGGGTTCCAGACCGGGGATTACTTGCTGGGGGATAGACTGGCCGATAAAACGTTCAATCTGGCGCAGGGAATCGAGTTCCTTATTAGAAGCAAAGGAGATGGCGATGCCGGTTGCTCCGGCCCGACCTGTGCGGCCGATGCGGTGCACATAGTCCTCGGCATTTTTGGGGAGGTCATAGTTGATCACGTGCGTGATTCCCGATACATCAAGGCCACGTGCGGCCACGTCCGTTGCCACGAGCAGACGCACTCTTCCTCGGCGCATGTTCATAATGGTGCGGTTGCGCGCGTTCTGGCTCATATCGCCGTGGAGCGCCGCTGAAGCGTGCCCCTGTGCAGACAGCTCGCGTGCAAGCTGGTCTGCGTTTCGCTTGGTTCCCGAAAAGATGATAGCCTTGGTCATGCTGTCGTCAGAAATCAGATGCTTTAGCAGTTTGTTTTTGTGCTGCATGTCATCCGCGGCGTGAAGACGCTGTTCGATTGTTTCAAGCGTGGTTTTCTTTCCGGCGATTTCGATTCGCACCGGCTCTTTCAGAAGCCGTCGTGCGAGTTTTTCCATGACGGCATCCATGGTCGCCGTGAACATGAGCGTCTGACGGATGGCCGGAGTCGCTGCCGCAATGGTGTCTACGGCCTCGCTGAATCCCATATCGAGCATGCGGTCGGCTTCGTCGAGTATCAGAACTTCAAGACGTGAAAAATCAATTCTGCCGCTTTCCATATGGTCGATGAGGCGGCCGGGAGTTGCCACAATCAGATCAACGGGCTGTGAGAGCAGCCGCTGCTGTTCGAAATAGGGCATCCCGCCGAGAATGGCCCCGCTTCGGATGCGCATGAATCTGCCATAGGTTTTGACCGCGTCAGTAACCTGGTTCGCCAGTTCGCGGGTTGGCGTGAGTACCAGCACGCGGGGTCCCTTAGATTTTTTTGGTGCTGTAGAAAGCTTTGCCAGACGCTGAAGCGAGGGAAGTACGAAGGCGGCGGTTTTGCCGGTCCCTGTCTGCGCGGTGGCGATCAGGTCGTGCCCTGCCAGCGCCTCCGGAATGGCTTGTGCCTGGACCGGGGTCGGCGTGGTGTAACCGCAGAGGTTTACTGCTTTTAAAATCGGTGTTGAGAGCTGCAAATTTGAAAAAGACATACTACTCCTTTGATTTCACAGTTTGGACATGGTATGTCCTATACCGGAAATCCAGTGAAAGGTTTGCGTGCGGACCGCAGAAACACCCGTGTGTTCCTGAAACGAAGACGGCGCCAGCACAAATATGACCGGCATAACAGCATCGTTCGCCAACCATATGTACTGCCGCAATTTCAGAGTGGGAGCTGAAAGCAAGGGGGGTCAGAGATCGATGATTATGAAGGGCAGGAAGATGGTGACGCAAAAATGTACTTCAGTCAAATCCTGCCGCATTGTTAAACAGTCGGCGTGCATAATACACGGTTCTTTGAAAATAGCAAGTTATTTTTTTATCAAAAAGTGCAGCACAAAAAAATGGATGTACGGATCCCGGAATATTACAAAGGCATGCCGGCTTTGGGGTTCAGGTCAAGAGGGGAGGATTCTCCGCGCTTGAATCGAAGATATCCCGCCAGCGCGATCATGGCCGCATTGTCAACGCACAAACTCATGCCGGGAAGGTACAACGTTGCCTTCTGCTTCATCGATTCTTCTTTCATTCTGCTCCTGAGCAGGGTGTTCGCGGCCACCCCGCCCGCAACCACGATCTTGTCCACTCCGGCTTCCCGGACGGCCTGCATGGTTTTGCTGACCAGCGTGTCTACCACCGCGGCCTGAAAACTTGCGGCAACGTCATTAACGCGCAGACGGGAATCTATGCCGTGATCTTTGCTCATAAACAAGGCGATATGGTTTCGAACGGCTGTTTTGAGGCCGCTGAAACTGAAGTCATACCCTTCGAGGTGGCCCCGCGGGAACTGTATTGCCTGCGGATTTCCCTCCCTCGCCAGACGGTCGAGCACCGGACCTCCGGGATATTCGAGATTCAGGAGCTTTGCGACTTTGTCATAGGCCTCGCCCGCGGCATCGTCTCTTGTCTGGCCGAGCATGCGGTAGTCGCCCAATTGCTTTACATTATAGATAGCTGTGTGGCCGCCGGAAACAAGCAGAGCAAGGTAAGGATAACCGATTTCCGGATATTCTATGTGGGCGGCAAGGATGTGGCCTTCGCCGTGATGGACACCGATCAGCGGAATTCCCTGAGCATAGGCAATGGCTTTCGCAGCAGACACACCCACGAGCAGCGCGCCGATGAGCCCCGGCGCATGGGTGACGGCGACGAGCCCGATTTCACCGAGAGAAACGTTTGCCGTGCCAAGCGCCTCGCGGATGACAGGCATCAGATTTCTAAGGTGCTCGCGTGAGGCAAGCTCGGGGACTACGCCGCCGTATTTCTTATGAATGGAGATTTGCGATGAAACAATGTTCGACAGGACGCTTTCATCGTGGAGGACGGCGGCCGCTGTTTCATCGCAGGAAGTTTCTATTCCGAGGGTGAGCATGAAATACTCGATTCAGGACACCGGAATCTGAGACTGCATTCAGGATTCCGCATCAATTGACTATTCTTGATACCGGCACGACTTCGATGCCATGGTTTGCCGCTTCGGCGATCCACTTCCGCAGTTCGCTGATTGTCGCCGGATGAGGATGGCCGATGCCGACCGCTTTGCCGTGTTTTTTTGCAATATCGGTCAATTCTTCAAACTGCTTCCGTATATAAGCGGGATTGTCCCCCTCGTTGTCGAGGAAAATATCTCGTTTTGCGGTCTTCAGGCCGAATTCTTTCGCCGTGGCGTAGGCGACGCTTCCGGCGCTTGTCAAGCTGTCGAGAAAGAAAAGGTTGCGGGCCTTCAATTCCGCCATGAGAAATTTCATTGCTTCTTTGTTTTCCGTAAGCGCTGAACCTTCGTGGTTGTTCACGCCGATTGCGCCCGGCACGGACCCCAGATCGCTGCTGAGCGTGTTCAGAAACTCCATGGGGGTCATGTCGGAACGCAGCATTCCGGGTGCCGGTTTTCCGTTTTTGCCTCGGTATTCCATGGGCAGATGCAGCAGAACTTCTCGTCCATTTTGTGCGGCAAGGTCGGCGATTTTCTTTGAATGCGCCAGTCCGGGCATGATTGCCATGGTGACTTTGGCGCGCAAAGTCACCATGTCCTGCGCCTGCTTCATATCCTGCCCAAGATCGTCAATGACGATCGCGACTATTGCGGTTTTTATTTTCGCCTGCTGTTTGGGCGCGGCGATTTCGGCAGGCTTTTCGGGTTTTTTGAGTTCTTTTTTAGCCTGTTTTTTAGTTTTTTTCTGGGAAGGTTCCTGCTTTTGTGTCTGGACAGGAGTTTTTTTCTCTTCCGTGACGCGGCTGCTGCGCAGCGGACCCCAGAGCATCAGCACGATGGCTAACGACGCAACGATAATGCCTGCTATAATGTAGCGCTCCGTTCTGTTTTTTTTGCCGAAGGTCTTGCGCTTTGTGGGTGATTTTCTAGCCATGGCACAGTTTATATACAATATTGCGTTAAAAAAGGCCAGAGATTTTTTAGTTCCGTGCCGTAGCTGAGTCGAATCCGGAGAAGGAACAGCGCTTTTTGTCTTGACTAACCTTTGAGCGGTTCTTATAATCAAATTTGCGCTGGCGAAGCACGCTCCGCCGTCGCTTTGTGAAGGAACGGAGGTTGGGTTAACCGCATATGAGTTTTGAGTACGTACGACAAATTCCAAAAGCAAAAGAAATCCTGGCGAAATTACCGTTGCCTGCAGATTTGAAAAAAATCAAAGCAGCGCGGGACAGGGATATTTTCGGTGTCCTTACCGGCGCCGTAAACAAGTTGCTGCTGATCATCGGCCCTTGTTCTGCCCATGACGAAGACGCGGTGTGTGATTATATCGGCCGGCTTGCGAAGATGCAGGACGAGGTGCGAGACAAACTGATCCTCATTCCCCGGATATATACGAACAAACCGCGCACGACCGGCGTCGGATACAAAGGCATGGCGCACCAGCCGGACCCTCGGAGAGAGCCGAACATCGTCGAAGGGATCACCGCAATCAGGACAATGCATATCCGCGCGCTCAGGGAATCCCATCTTGCGGCGGCGGACGAGATGCTTTATCCCAACAACTACGCTTATCTTGAAGATCTGCTCAGCTATGTTGCCATCGGAGCGCGCTCGGTGGAGAACCAGCAGCACCGGCTTACCTGCAGCGGCCTGGAAATTCCCGTGGGTATGAAGAACCCCACAAGCGGTGATATCGAAGTGATGTTCAATGCGGTTCATGCGTCACAGGCCCCGCACACGTTCGTCTACACGGGATGGGAAGTGAAAACGTCGGGCAACCCGCTTACTCATTGCATTCTCAGGGGAGCAGTGAACCAGTTCGGCCAGAGCATTCCGAACTATCATTTTGAAGACCTGATTATGGTGGCAAAGGGCTATGCAAAAAGGAATTTTTCGAATCCCGCGATTATTGTGGACACGAACCACGCGAATTCGAACAAACAGTACAAGGAGCAGCCGCGCATTGCCAAGGAAGTGATGCAAAGCCGGATGCATTCTGAAATTCTCAGAAAAGCGGTAAAAGGATTCATGATCGAAAGCTTCATCGAGGAGGGTGCGCAGAAGGCGACAGAGAACGTGTATGGAAAATCCATTACCGACCCGTGCCTCGGCTGGAAGGACAGTGAAAAACTTATCAGACGGATTGCCGAGCTGGCATAGACCGCGCGGAGCCGCTGATCAGAACGGGAAACATCATGGAACTTTTTGACACACTCCAGGGCAGAAAAAGCATCCGTCGGTTTAAACAGATCCCGGTGCCGGACGAAGACATCACGAAAATCCTTGACGCGGGGAGACATGCACCAAGCGCGAACAACTCCCAGCCGTGGAGCTTCCTGGTCATCAAAGATCGCGCATTGCTCGGCAGGATGGCCGAGGCGGTGCGAACAATGGTTGATTCAATGCTGCCCTTTGCGGAAAGCGAAAAGCAGCGCGCGCGGCTGGCGGCATATAGAAATACGTTTTACACGTTTTTTGAAAACGCACCGCTTGTGATTGCCGTGTTCATGGAGCCGCACGACGCTGGAACCGACACCGTGCTCGGGAAGATGGGCTACACTCCGGCGGATATCATGCGGCTCAGACCCCTGCCCGGGCTACAGAGCGTCTCTGCCGCGGTTCAGAACATGCTTCTTGCCATCCATGCTCTTGGATACGGTTCCTGCTGGATGACGGGGCCGCTTGTAGCGCAGGAGGCATTCGAAAAGCTGCTCGGCTACGGAAAAGAAAGGTCCATTGTGGCGCTCTTGCCGGTCGGCGTGCCTGATGAAAATCCCCCTGCCGGAAATAGAAAACCGCTGGAAGAGATTGTGCAAATAAAGGAATAGCCGTTTTTGCCCCTGATTGTGTATCAGCGATGAAAGATGACAATGTCTGAAGCGTATCTCCACTGCAATACTCCCGGCTGCAAAGGATTTCCTCAAGCGATCAGTGCAAATACCGCACGCGCTCTTGTGGAATACCGGCTGCAATACAACCATAAATATGTTTTACGGCTGGCCTGCCCGGTTTGCAAAAAAACTACAACGTATACCGATGAGCAGATTCTCGGCCTGATTCCCCCGGAAAAGCGGCCGCAGCCGCTGCCTCATGACCACTTCTGGGCATATATGCTGTTTGACCTGGAATCATGGAAGAGCACGGATCACCGCGCCCAACTGGGCGGACGGGTGCTTGTGCAGCTGTTGACAAACGAGCCGGGAGGGACGTGGTACGGCATTCTCAAATCGACCTCTCCCTATGCGCCGACATTGAAGATCGGCAACTACATCAAGGGTAAACCACGCGGCAGATATGAGATATGTCTTTCCGTGATCGATGGCGAAAAAACGGTTCCCATACCCAAACCCTCCCAGATACCGAAAGCCAGCAGCTTCGGATTGTTTGTATCGCCAAAAAACAACGAGGAAGAGCTTCAGTGCGCGAACATTTTCTGCAGCAATCCGTCCTGTCATCATATTTACAGCACGATGACCTACAGAAAGTTCAGTGGATTGATTCTCAGAGAGCAGCTGGATGAAGACGCATATGATGAAGTAACGCTGCAGCCGACTATAAAAGTGGCATGTCCTGTTTGCGGCACGGAGCGGGTGATTGATGAAAGCTCGTTTGAAGGGCTTTACAAGGAAGAATAAACGGAGTCCCGGAGTCGGTTATTTTTTATTCCTCCGGGCATTCACCCGGTCCGGTTGTTATCTCCGCTGATATTTCCGTTCCCTTGGGAATCACCACTATGCCGGAAGGCGTGACAAAGTAGTGTTTTCGGTCCTCGGCAATGTTGCAGCCGATCCGGGAACACGCGGGAATCTTGACATCCTTGTCGATGATGGCGCGGCGGATGACGCAGTGTCTGCCGATATCCACGTTTTCCATGAGAATGGAATCATGCACTTCGGCATAGCTGTTGATGCGTACGTTCGGCGACAGTACCGAGTTCTGCACGCGGCCGCCGCTTATGATGCTCCCGTGCGACACGATGGAGTCGAGGGCCATGCCGAGCCGCCCCCCTTTTTTCTCCTGCGCAAACACGAATTTCACGGGAGGATTCTGCGCCTGGTAGGTGCGGATGGGCCATGCATTATCATATAAATTCAGCAGCGGGTCCACGCTCACCAGATCCATGTTCGCTTCCCAGTAAGCATCGATGGTTCCGACGTCCCGCCAGTATTTCGCCTCTTTCTTGTTCTTATCTTTGAAATTGTATGTGTAGACGCGTGATGTTTTCATCATTTGCGGAATGATGTTCTTGCCGAAGTCATGGGCCGTGTCCTGGAGGGCGTCGAACTTCAGGTGCTCGAGCACTGTTTTTGTGTTGAAGAGGTAAATGCCCATGGACGCAAATGCCATATCAGGACGGCCCGGAATGTGTTTCGGTTCCCGGGGTTTTTCTTCGAAACCGACGATACGGCAGTCCGCATCTATTTCAATGACGCCGAACGCCGCGGCTGCCGATTTCGGAATTTCAATGGCCGCCACGGTGGCGTCCGCACGCTTGTCATTGTGGAACTGAAGCATCTCAGAATAGTCCATCTTGTAAATGTGATCGCCTGCCAGCACAAGCAAATATTCCGGGTCATCCTTCTCGATCATGTAGATATTCTGGTAAATGGCATCGGCCGTTCCCTGGTACCATTTTTCTCCGACCCGTTGCTGGGGTGGAATGGAAATGACATATTCATTCAAGTCCCCGGAGAACAGGTTCCAGGCGGTCCGTATATGCTTGTCCAGTGACAAGGATTTGTACTGAGGAAGCACAGCAATTCTTCTGATCCCGGAATTGATGCAGTTGGAAAGACTGAAGTCGATGATCCTGTAGATACCGCCGAAAGGAACCGCCGGTTTTGCCCGGTGCATGGTGAGGGGATGGAGCCTTTCTCCTTTTCCGCCTGCCAGAATCATTGCCAGAATATTCATATGAGATTCGCTCCTTTTCCGATTCCGATAAGACGGCACTTAATTTATTGTATCAAGCGCAGGAAGGTATGTCAAACAACCCGTTGAAAACAATCGGGAACTCATATGATGACTTGCTCTCAGCTGTATTTGCCTGTTGCCTCCGCAATATCAATGGCAGTTGATTTTTTGTGGTTTTTCTGTTTTTATAGAGTATAATCCAAAACAACAGCATTTTTCCCCCGTGTAATTATCTGAAAAAAATTGCAAGTACTTGAAGAGGCAGGAGTAACCAGATGTATCAAGGCGAGCGCATGAACAGTATTACGCATTTAATCGGGGCAGTCCTTGCGGTTGCCGGTCTTGTCGTGTTGATTGCCTGCGCCGGACGGCAAGGTGATCCCTGGAAAATCGTCAGCTTCAGCATTTACGGGACCGCACTCGTGCTGCTGTACTTTTTTTCCACACTGTACCACAGCACGCGGGGGACGACCAAAAAAATCTTCCAAAAAATAGACCACAGCGCAATTTATCTGCTGATCGCGGGCAGTTATACCCCCTTCACGCTTGTCACCCTGCGGGGTGCCTGGGGGTGGTCGCTCTTCGGAATCGTTTGGGGGCTCGCGTTGGTCGGCATTGTTCAGGATGTTCTCGCAGGCAAGGGGAGGCGCGTTCTCTCT
The DNA here is from genome assembly GCA_964586075.1 of uncultured Nitrospiraceae bacterium. GTDB lineage: Bacteria > Nitrospirota > UBA9217 > UBA9217 > UBA9217 > JBAZLV01. The sequence continues at coordinate 59,002 of CAZPGZ010000003.1, forward strand.
ATTGCTATTTATCTGCTGATGGGCTGGCTCGTCGTTGTGGCGTTTCGTCCGCTTATGGATGCCTTGCCTGGAGCAGCCATTATCTGGCTGGTTGCGGGAGGTTTTTTTTATACTGCTGGGCTTCTCTTCTATATGTTAGACAAAAAGATGTCTTATGGTCATGAGATATTCCACCTCTTTGTCCTTGTCGGCAGCGCATGCCATTATTGTGTAATTCTTTTTTACGTGGCTTGACCAGACCGCCGCTCTGCGCTGTGATTTGCATCACAGCACTTTCCACAAAAAAAATGTAAAATTTGCTTGACATCCGTGCCTTTTTGTATATTATAGTTAGTATACTTATAATAACTATTAACCATAGTATATGTAATGAGGGCACCATGGCTACGCGCAAAACTCCGAAAAGCTATAAAACTAATGAAATCTGTAACCGGTTTGATATTTCCCGGGCCACGCTGTTTCGCTGGGAAAGTGAAGGGCTTTTGACGGGTGTGGCGCGCGACTGGCGGGGCTGGAGAGTATACAACGAGGACAATTTAAAAGACATCGAAAAAATCATGAAGAACAAGAAAACGGACTAATTCGGCACACGGAAAAGCACTAGCGGAGTTGTGATGTTCTTATCAAAAAAAATAGAACCGATTGCGCTTGACATAGGATCGACGTTCATCAAACTGGTAAAATTGAAGGGGACCAACAAGAATTACCAGCTGCAGAAATTCGGCATGGTTTCGTTGCCGCCCGAGGTAATCGTGGAAGGAGCGGTCATGGATGCCGGTCGTGTGGTTGAGGCGATTAGGCAGCTTCTTGCTGAACAGAAGGTGACCACCAAAGAGGCTGTGATTTCAGTCTCGGGCAGTTCCGTAATCATCAAACGCGTTTCGGTTGCCGATATGACCGATGAGGAGCTTGCCGAGTCCATTCGGTGGGAGGCGGAACAGTATATTCCGTTTTCGATCGATGACGTGAACGTGGATTTCCAGAAACTGGGGCCCGGGGGGGCTGCAGGCCAGGCCGATGTCCTTCTGGTTGCGGTCAAAAAGGACAAGATTAACGATTATGTAAACCTCGTGAAGGAAGCGGGCCTTGAGCCTGTCGTTATGGATGTTGATGCTTTTGCCCTGGCAAATATGTACGAGCTCAACTACGAACTTGAACCGGGAATCACCGCGCTGCTCAATATCGGCGCATCGGTGATGAATATTAATATTCTGAAGGACGGCGCTTCAATTTTCACCCGTGATATTTCCGTTGGAGGAAACCGGTATACAGAGGCCCTCCAGCGGGATTTCGGGCTCACGTATGAAGATGCAGAGCGGGTAAAAAGAGGCGAAACGATTGAAGGAGCGGATGCAGAGCAGATCGCGGGAGTGATGTCATCCGTAACAGACGATATCGTTACCGAAACGCAGCGATCTTTTGAATTTTTCCGATCCACGACCGGAAGTGACCGGGTGTCGCGCGTGCTGGTTTCAGGAGGATGCGCCCGCATCGGGAATTTCACATCAGTTCTTTCGGAGCGGCTTGAGATCCCTGTGGAAGTGGTTAATCCCTTTAAAAACATCAAAGTCGATACGAAACGATTTGACCCTGCGCTTCTTGCAGAATCCGCCCCCCTGTCGGCAGTTGCAGTCGGGCTTGCGATCAGGAGGCCGGGAGACAGATGATAAAAATAAATCTTCTGCCCAGCAAGAAAAAACCTCCCAAAAAAGTAACCGATCTGCAGAAACAGGTGGTTTTCGCTATCCTGATTTTCGCGGGCGTCGTAGGCGGATTGGGCTATTATTGGAAATATCAGAGTGATACAATTGAAATTTTGACGAAGCAGAAAGCTTCCGCCGAGGCGCGCCTTAGAGAGCAGGACAACATGCTCAAGGAAGTAAAAAATGTTGAGGCGGAACGGGACAGAGTGCAGGAAAAAATTAATGTCGTACAGCAGCTTAAGAAAAACCAGGCTGGTCCTGTGCGTCTTCTCGACGAAGTCAGCAAGGCGCTTCCTCTGGGGGTAAATATAACGTCTCTTACGGAAAGCAACAATAATATCAGTATTGAAGGACAGGCATTCGGCAATAATGAAGTTGTTCATTTTATTGATAATTTAAAGGCGTCCTCCCTGCTAATGGGGGTGGCTCTGCTCGAGACAAGCCAGGTAAAAGTTGAAGGAATTGATGTTTACAAATACAAACTCCAGTTTGCATATAAGGGGTTGTGATGGCATCTCCTTTTGTGGATAAAATTCAAAAAATACCTCCAAAAACGAGAATTATCGCGTTTGTAGCGCTTATTGTCGTGCTTGTGATTCTTGATATCTGGCAGTTTATCATTCCCATGAATACCCAGATTGACCAGCTGAAAAAGTCACTTACAGAACTGCAGAACCATATTCAGCAGAATGATGAGAAGATAAAAAACTTGGACAAGCTAAGGGCCGAAGTGAAGGAATTGCAGCTGCAGTTGAAGGTTCTGACCGAGCAGCTTCCTCCCGAGTCTGAAGTCTCCGGATTGCTCAGACAGATACAGGAAAAAGTCAATCAATCAGGCCTTGTTCTTAAATTGTGGAGGCCTGAGAAGGCAAGAGACCATCCAAGCGGGTTGTATAAGGAGATTCCTGTAACGATAACTTTGGCTGGAGGATATCACAATACAGCAACATTCTTTGACCGCATCAGTAAATTGAGCCGAATTGTGAATATTCTGAATATTAAGATGGGAAGTGCAAAGCAGAATAATGACGGCTCAATTTCCGTCGAAATCAACTGTACTGCAATGACATTTTCGGCAGTGGAGAAAAAAGTTGAAACAGCACCTACATCAGCGAAAAAAGTCAGATAGCATAATCGGCATTTCCCTGGTCCTGGCACTGGGGGCGATAATGATGATGCTGACGGCCTGCTCTGATTCAGAAAAAGGCTCTGTACAGCCTACCCCCGCTGCACGAAAGACGGCGCAACAGCCTGTGACACAGCCGACTAGCACGGTGATGAAAAACGTGGAACAGCCAGTTTTCTCCTATGCTTCAGCTGGAAGACGCGACCCCTTTTCTCCTCTTGTGTCTAAGGCGATGACCAAGGAAAGAGCGAGCGCTCGCCCTCCGCTGGAACGCTATACACTGTCCGAGTTCAAATTATCAGGAATCGTCTGGGGCGGATTTGGATATAATGCCATGGTTGAAGGACCGGATGGAAAAGGTTACTTTGTTCGTGTGGGAACAACGATTGGCTCCAACAAGGGCGTGGTGAAAGCAATAACTAAAGATACCGTTGTGATTGAAGAAAAATTTAAAAACGTAATGGGAGCAACAGAACGGAAGCAGATTACTATTCAGCTTCGTAAAATAGAGGAGGGAATGCAATGAAGCTTGCTCAACAGCTGAAAACGGGATGGCTGATCATCCTCGTCTCCCTCATTGCAGTAACATTCGCGGGGTGTTCGAAAAAAGCCTCCGTAACACAACCACAGGAAGCCCTTGCGGTCATCAATAAAATCGAGCCCCATGATGTAAATGGCAAAACAGAAATTCTGATTGAAGGGACCGCTCCGCTCCATCAATATACATCTTTCCAGCTTACTGAGCCTCTCAGGCTGGTAGTGGATATTACAAACGCAGACTTGGGAACACTTAAGGACAAGATAAGCGTTATGACTGGAGCTGTTACCGAGATTACTCCAAGCCAAAAAGACAATATTGCGCGTTTTGAGATTGGGCTTTCTCAACCGGTTGACACAAAGATAAACCAGCAGGACGGCAAGCTTGTTGTGGAAGTCGCAAAGGCTGCGGAACCGGTAAAACCAGTTACAGAAATAAAACCAGCAACTGAGGTTCTTCCTTCCGTTGCGACAAAAGAGAAAGATGCGCTGAAAACTGAAGAAAAATTGGAAACACCCCAGTCTGAACTGCCTGCCGCAACAATTATTTCCTCGGTAAATGCCACGGCAGGCAAAGATGGGGTTAAAGTGGTTATTACGGGCAATGGCTCAATCAAGGCTAAAATTTTGAAGCTGGATCGCAACAGACTTGTGGTAAACATCCCTGGAACCAAAAACAAAGCCAGACCGTATGTTATTCCGGTAAGGAAAGGTGGCCTTGACAAGGTACGCATCGGGCAGCACTCCGACAAAGTAAGCGTAGTGCTTGACCTGAAAAAATCGATGGATTATACGGCTACGAACGAAGGCAACTCGCTTATTATAGCTATGAATACTGCTTCAACAGTAAAGCCACAGGAAAAAGTTGCTGTGGCCGATCAACAGGCTGCTGCAACGACTGAGAAAGAAGCATTGGGGACAAGCCAACCGGCTGTCCAGGAAAAATCAACAGTAGTATCTGAAAAAGAGACAGCACCTGTATCCGAAGAACCGATTACGCCTGCGGCACCGGCTGCTAAAAAAGAACGTGCTGTAGCTGAGAAAAAGGCAACCCTTGGCGAGTCTGACAAATCAGTTCTTATTGGTGAAAGCAAATATACCGGCAGAAAAATTTCTCTCGACCTTCAGGACGCCGACCTGATAAACGTCATGCGCCTGTTTGCCGAGGTTGCAAATCTGAATATTATTCTTGCGCCCGATGTAAAGGGCAAGGTCACCGTCCGAATGGTCAATGTTCCCTGGGACCAGGCAATGGAAATTATTCTCAAGATGAATGGGCTTGGCTACGTACTGGAAGATAAAATTTTGCGTATAGGAACAACGGGGGCTCTAACGAAGCAAGCAGAGGATGAACTAAAAGCAAAAGAAGCAAAGAAGAAAGCGGAGGATTTAATAACCCGAATCGTTCCTATAAATTATGCCACGGCTGCAACTATTGAAACTACTATCAAGAAGTCGTTGTCACCTCGGGGTGAAACAGTGGTTGATGCAAGAACAAACACGATTATCGTGAAGGATATTACGAAAAATGTCGAGGATGTGGTGTCTCTCGTAAAAGTTCTTGATAAGCCAATTGCGCAGATAATGATTGAGGCGAGAATCGTAGAAGCATCTCTGAACTTTACAAGACAATTGGGTGTTCAGTGGGGCGGATCCGCTTCAGCCAGTGCCGCAACAGGAAATCCTATTTCCGGTCTCTCCAGTGCGTCTGTCGGGGGATCTAGCCTTCTCGGCTCAACACAATCCGGAAATGGCAACTGGCTTGTTAACCTGCCGGCCGCAGTCGGATCGGGAAGCGGCGGAGCAATTGCGTTCGCCTTGAGTTCCCTCAACAAAGCATACAACCTTGATCTCGTTCTATCCGCCTTGGAATCGACCGGTGAAGGCAAGATTATTTCTCAGCCGAAAGTCAGTGCCTTGGACAATAAAGAGGCAAAGATAGAGCAGGGACTTTCTATTCCGTATTCGACCACATCATCGTCTGGTACCCAGGTGCAGTTTATTGACGCCAAACTGATGCTTACGGTTACACCTCACGCGACGCCGGATAATAAGATATTTTTAAAAATTCAGGCAACTAAAAATGCTCCTGATACTTCCGTTCTTGGTGCAACAGGCCAGCCTTCTATACGGAAAAATGAAGCGACCACTGAAATTCTGCTTGCCGATGGTGAAACAGCTGTAATCGGCGGTATTTTAACTCTCGAGCGGTCAGTAACTGACAGCAGAGTTCCCTTTTTAGGCAATATTCCAGGACTTAGCTGGCTTTTTAAAAACACAACCACGACTGACAAGAGAGGTGAACTGCTGATTTTCATTACGCCGCGGCTTGTGAAACAGGAAGTGATTTAGAGCCAATTATCAACAAAAAATAATTTCACTATATGATGAATGGATTGGGGGGTAGTGCACTATGAAACGAACGACAAGCAACTCAGTAAACTATGCAAGGTTTTTTGCTTTATTTTTTTGCATTAGTGCAATGCTTCTCACTGTAAGTTGCGGTGGTGGTAGTAGTACAAACACGGGAATATCTTCGTATACCATATCGGCATTAGTTGGTGATGGATCAGCACCTGTGACAGGTGCTGATAACTGTTACCCGAATATTCCTTTTATTGTTAAGGATGAAGATGGCAACCCTGTTCAGAATTTAAATATTGAAGTGAATTCCAGTGGTTTTATTGCGGAGCATTTAGTTGGTGATCCACTTTCATGCGGAAGCGTGGCCGGTGCGAGCAATTTAATGCTAAAGACGGATGATTTTGGTACAATACGAGTAGAGATCATTGTTCATCCTACCGTTGACGGCCTAGCTTATTACATACAAGCATCATCAGGTGCTGCAGTTCCCGCTATATGGAAGACGGCAGCTTCGGCGACCCCATAGATTCAGAATAAATATTATGTAATAACCTTAATTGACGTTTTCTAAATTGGCAGGACACAAAATGTCCTGCCAATTTTTTAACACTTTTATTAAAAAACAGAAGTAATATGTTCAACGATTTATAGTTACAGTGACATAATTAGCCTAGTAATGTGTTGATGAGCGCGGCACCCTGCGAATATGAGACCTTCTGACCTTCAACTCATACTTGAGTTTCTTACCCCTCACAATCTTTTGTCGAAGCTGAATCTTACCGGAAAAATGCTTTTAGGATATTTCACTCTTGTGGCGTTGACCATCGGAGTGGTGGTTTACGTTCTCATGAGCTTGTATCGCCTAAATCATTTAAACAAGGTAATTGTTAAGGGGTATGTGCCTGTCTATGAAATTGCGGACAAGATGCTTGATGTTTTTAGTGACCAGGATACGTATGAAAAGCGGTACCTGATCCTTCGGGAAAAAAACATCAATGCTCTCTTCTGGGAGCGTGCCGATGAATTTAAAAATCTTTCAAGTCGTCTTAAGAGCCTGCCGGATACCTCGGGATTTCCTCTTGAGAAAATAGACAAGCTGCATGCCCGATATAACGATTTTTTCACTGATGAGGTCAGGCTGTCACAGTCTCACAATATGCAAGAGGCTAGGTTGCTATCTGACACAAAGCTGAAAGGGACTTTTGAGGAATTGGTAACGGTGCTTCGCAGCATGTCCATTGAAGCTCAAACATCCCGGGATGTCATGATGAACCGAATCAGCGATGTGGGAACCACGACGTACTATACCACCATGGTGCTTTGCCTTTTGAGCGTTCTCCTCGGCACGCTGTTCGGTCTTCTTATAACGCGTAATATTTATATTTCAATCAATAAGCTTCACAAAGCCACCACACAGATTGCCGAGGGCAATTTCCAGTACGATCCGGGCGTCAAAGCGGAAGACGAAATAGGCGACCTGGCCCGGGCTTTTCTCGCCATGGGAAAACGTCTCAAAAAATTGGAGGAAATGTATCTGGACGCCAGTCCGCTAACCCGTCTACCCGGTGGTGTCGCCGTGGAAAGCGTCATGAACAGACGGCTGGCATCAGGAGTGCCAGTGGCGTTCTGCGTGCTTGACCTGGACAATTTCAAAGTTTTTAACGATCATTATGGCTATGCACGGGGAAACGAAGTAATCAAAGAAACCGCAAGAATTGTTGAAACCGCTGCGAAAACAAAAGGATCACCGGATGATTTTGTAGGGCACATCGACGGAGATGATTTCGTGGTGATCACCACTCCTGCCGCTATGAAATCCGTTTGCTCCGAAATCATCAGACTGTTCGATGAACGCGCTCCCGGTTTTTACGATCTGAAGGACAGGGAGCGTGGCACTATCCGGGGGAAAAACAGACAGGGGCAGGAAATGGATTTTCCACTTCTCAGTGTTTCCATCGCCGCGGTGACCAATGAACAACGTACTTTTGTGAACACGCTCGAAGCTTCAACAGTGGCCGCTGAGCTGAAAGATTACGCGAAAACCATTCCGTCAAGCGTGTTTGTTGTGGACAAGAGGCGATCGGGATAAACGATCAGAAACATAGGAACAGATCACACTCCGATATATTCAGCTCATGCATCTTTCCGGAATTTCCTTTGGTCGGATAACCATTTCGGCATACTATAAGTATTTATCGGGCAGTTTTTTTACGAGGTTTGCGGGGTTGTTCTTCCCGCCTTCTTTTTGCAAAAACACGGACTGGAGTACCGAAGAACCCAAATGACTGACGGAGTCCATTTTCGATGTAGCGGATATAGGAAAAGTGGACTCCGAGCGGATAATTTGCGAAGACAATAAACGTAGGCGGTTTGATGCCGACTTGCGTGATATAGTAGTATTTAACGCGCTTGCCGCGGTAAAGCGGCGGTTCATGCCCAGCGACGAGTTTCTCGAAAACTTTGTTCAGCTCGGATGTCGGAACCCTGCGGCGCGTTTCCTCCATCACCTTGTCTATTTCTGCAAAGACTTTTGTAACACGCTGGCGGGTGACTGCGGATATGGTGAGCACCGGGGCATAATCCGCAAATTTGAGCCGTTGCTGAACAGCGGCGATAAACTGTTTGTACCGCTCTTCCTTGTCCGTTAATAAGTCCCATTTGTTCAGAACGATGATAATGCCCTTTCCGGCTTCATGGGCCAGGCCGACAATGCGTTCGTCCTGCTCGGTAATGCCTTCCACTGAATCAATGAGTACGAGCGCCACGTCCGCTCTGCTGATGCTTTTCATGGCGCGCATGACACTGTATTTTTCAACACCCTGACTGATTTTACCCCGGCTCCTGATTCCCGCTGTGTCGACGAGGATGTATTTTTTACCATAGTATTGGTAAACGGTGTCGATGGCGTCCCGGGTGGTCCCAGCCGCAGGACTCACAATCATCCGGTCTGCACCAAGGAGAGCGTTTATGAAAGAAGATTTTCCTACATTTGGCCGTCCAATAATCGCTATTCTCGGCAGCGGTTCAGTTTCCTGCTTTTCCGGATTTGAAACGGGCTCCGGCAGAAAACGGGAAAGTTCGTCCATAAGGTCCGAAAAACCCTGTCCATGTTGGGCTGACACGGTGAAGAGTGCCTCTGTGCCGAGACGATAAAAATCCGGTATGAGTGCTTCATGGCGCTCGCCATCCACTTTATTCACCGCGTAGATAACTGGTTTGCCCGATGCCCGGAGGCGCTGCGCTACTTCTACGTCGGCAGGGAGAAGGCCCTGGCGGCAGTCCATAAGAAAGATGATGATATCAGCTTCCTCTACGGCGAGCGTGGTTTGATCCCGCATTTTCGAATACATGGGATCATCGCTTTTCGGTTCAAAACCGCCGGTATCCACAAGAAGAAAACGTTTATGCTCCCATTCAGCCTCTGCGTAATTGCGATCGCGTGTAACGCCGGGCATATCTTCAACGATAGCGAGTTCTCTCCCGATAATACGGTTGAACAGCGTCGATTTTCCAACATTTGGTCGGCCAACTATGGCAACTATCGGGCTTGGCATATGTACGTGAAAACTCCGAATTCAAAACATTGTATGAAAAATTACATTCAAAAAAGAATATCTTTAAAAAGAAAAGGAATCATTACTCAAAACGAAGGAAGTTTGCGCGAGTAACAGTTGCACTATAGCATGGCCAAGCGTATCAGTTCAAGAAAAAACCTTGCGAAGAGGTTGTATTTATGCTATTTTCTGCCAGATTCATCTAGGAGGGTGCGTGCACAAAATTGCATCAATAGTCGTATGTATTGTGTTGTTTTCTCTGTCATCCGTCTGGGCGGACTTCTATCGATATGTGGATAGAGACGGCCGGGAATTTTTCACGAATGACTTGAAACAAGTACCGCAGGAATACCGCAGCAGCGCGACACAGGTCAAACCCGACGCCGGCAGAGTGAATATGTCCGAAAGTATGCCAGCCGAGACCGGGAAACTGCGCAACTCATCAAAACAGCATAAAGATAAATATGGCCGGGGCGAGGAATATTGGAAAAAGAAAGCGGAAAAACTTCGCGCAAAGCTGCGCGACCAGCAGAGCGAATATGATTTTGTGCAGAAACAGCTTGATGACCAGAGCACGCCTACGGAAGGAAGTCTTAAAAAGAAGAAGAACCGCACAAGCCTTGAGAAGAAAAAATTAAAACTTGAACACAGCATAGCGCAAACCAAACGCAAGCTGAATGTAGACCTCCCCGAGGAGGCCCGCAAGGCAGATGCCTATCCTGGATGGATCAGAGAATGATTGCCCGGAATGAGATGCAAAAAGAAAACAAGTGACCCGACTGCGGTGCAGGTACCAGCACTGCATATAGGAAAAACTGATATTCCGGAATCATGCGGAGCTCCGTAGTATGAAAAAAATTGTAATTGCCAGGAACATTCTACACGTCCTCGGAGCTCCCTCCACGATTTTCGGACGGGGAACCATTACCACGTATCCAGCGCGAACTTCTGAAGAGATCCTGAATATCCACGGCCTCCGCAAGGCGGATCTTATTATTACCGATGCTACCTTGCCGATTATGGGCGCCGTCAATCTTTGTGCCGCAATACGGAACGATCCGACGCTTAAAAATGTATCCATTATAGTGGCTAGCGACAAGGCGGATGATCTCTCGGCGCAGTGGCGTGAAGCAGGGGCCAATGCAGTGATAGGGAAACCGGTGGATGCGGCCCAGCTTTTTTTTAAAATATCAGAATTGCTGGTAATACCGCAGCGGAAGGACCTGCGGGTGCCTTTGCATGTGGCGGTGAAGAGCCGCGGTAAGAAAGCCGCCTTTGCCGCCGTCAGCCAGAACATCAGTATTTCCGGCATCCTGATCGAAACTGATTTGCCGTTGCAAAAAGGGGACCGGCTGGCGTGTGTATTCAACATTGCGCATAGTGAAGTCCAGATGGAAGGACTTGTCACCCGCGCTGACACGGGGCCGTCGGGGAAACAGCTGTACGGAGTGCTGTTTCAAAACGCGGCTACAAAATCCCTGGTTATCATAGAGCATTTTATCAAGCAACAGATAAAGCAATAATATCCTGCGCATGCAATACCCGCAGGTTTCACCGGAGGTTTTTTTGGACGAACGCTATGATTTTAAAAAAATAGAAGAACGATGGCAGCGCACATGGCAGGAGTCAAAAACATTCAAGGTATCTGAGGATGCCTCGAAGAAGAAATACTACTGTCTTGAGATGTTTCCGTATCCTTCGGGCAGGATTCATATGGGGCATGTCCGGAATTACGCCATTGGTGACGTTGTATCGCGCTATAAGCGGATGCAAGGGTTTAATGTACTCCATCCCATGGGATGGGACTCCTTTGGCCTGCCTGCCGAAAATGCCGCTATACAGCACGGCATCCACCCTTCGAAGTGGACCCTTGAAAACATTGCCTTTATGCGGGACAAGCAGCTCAAGCGGCTCGGCCTCTCCTATGACTGGGACCGGGAGGTGACGACCTGCCTGGAAGACTACTACCGCTGGAACCAGTGGTTTTTTATTAAAATGTACGAACGCGGTTTGGCCTATAAAAAACGGTCCTATGTAAACTGGTGTCCTGCCTGTGCAACCGTTCTTGCGAACGAACAGGTGGAGGACGGCCTGTGTTGGCGTTGCAGCTCCGTCGTCGTCCATAAGGAACTCGAACAATGGTTTTTCAAGATCACGGCGTATGCAGAAGAGCTCCTCTCCTGCTGCGACAAACTCTCCGGCTGGCCGGAGCGCGTGTTGACAATGCAGAAAAACTGGATCGGAAAATCCACAGGCGTTGAAGTCGATTTCCTGGTTGAGGGAACCGGAGAACGCCTGAAAATTTTTACAACGCGTCCGGACACGCTGTTCGGCGTTACGTTCATGAGTATTGCACCCGAGCACCCCATGCTTGAGTCCCTCATCAAAGGCAGACAGGAGGCCGAGAACGTCCGTGCTTTCGTGCAGCGTGTGCTGCGTGAAGACAAGGCTGCTCGCACTGACGAGAAGCGGGCAAAAGAAGGTGTGTTTACCGGAACCTATGCGATCAACCCCCTGAATAACGACAGGATCCCGGTCTGGGTGGGCAATTTTGTGCTTATGGAGTACGGAACCGGTGCGATCATGTCCGTGCCGGCCCATGACCAGCGCGACTTCGATTTTGCAAAGAAGTATGGTTTGCCTGTTCGTATCGTGATCCAGAATTCCGGGAAAAACCTGGTGCCGGAGACCATGCAGGAAGCTTATGTTCTTGACGGCACTCTGGTTAATTCTGGCAAATTCGACGGGCTTCCGAATACGGATGCACAGACGAAGATTGCGGATTATGTGCAGGAATCAAAACTCGGGAAACGCACGGTGAACTGGCGGCTCCGCGACTGGGGCATTTCGCGACAGCGCTACTGGGGGACCCCCATACCGATTATTTACTGCGATACATGCGGCGCGGTTCCCGTGCCGGAAAAAGACCTTCCGGTGAGATTGCCGGTTGATGTGGAACTGACCGGGAAGGGAAGGTCGCCTCTTGCCGAGTCAAAATCCTTCAGAGAAACAACCTGTCCAGCATGCGGCGGCACGGCTCACCGCGAGACGGACACCATGGACACGTTTGTTGATTCGTCGTGGTATTTTCTCCGCTATTGTTCTCCCCAGGCGGGCACGGCACCGTTCGATAAAAAGACAGCCGGCTACTGGATGAATGTGGACCAGTACATCGGGGGCATTGAACATGCGGTGCTGCACCTTCTGTATGCCAGATTTTTCACCAAAGTGATTCGCGATCTTGGCCTTTACGACGGCGACGAACCGTTCCAGAACCTGCTTACCCAGGGCATGGTCATCAAGGATGGGGCCAAGATGAGCAAGTCCAAAGGGAATGTCGTTGATCCAGATTTTATTCTTTCTAAATACGGCGCGGACACGGCCCGGCTCTTTTCGCTCTTTGCCGCTCCGCCTGAACGCGACCTCGACTGGAGCGACCAGGGAGTGGAAGGTGCATACCGTTTTCTGCATCGTGTGTGGGCTATAATCCACAAGCACAGTGCGGCGCTCCAGCATGCGAAACCGGCGGGTTCCGAAGCCCGGGGCGACCGGCTTTACCGCAAAACCCATCTCACGATCAAAAAAGTCACGGAAGACATAGAACGCGAGTTCCATTTCAATACGGCTATCGCGGCCCTGATGGAAATGGTGAATGAAATGTATGATTATACGGCGGCCGGTAATCTGGACCCCAAACAGGTGACCGTGCTGAGGTCTGCCGTCCAGGCATTGACACTGCTCATGGCGCCGTTTGCTCCGCATTTTGCCGAGGAGGTCTGGGAGGCGCTCGGAAACAAAGGCGGTGTTGCAAATATTCCTTGGCCGGAGTATGACCGCGAGGCAATTATTGCGTCGGAGATTACCATTGTCGTGCAGGTAAACGGCAAGGTGAGGAGCAAACTTACACTGCCTGCCGGAGCTTCAACGCAGGACATCGAATCAGCAGCCCTGGCAGATCAGAAAGTAAGGGAATTTATGGCGGGCAAGACGCCGAAGAAAGTCATTGTAGTCCAGGGGAAGCTGGTGAATATTGTCGTATAGAAAAAACTACCGCCGACCCCGTGCGAAAGGCGATTTTTCTGAATCTCGAAACTTTTTTATTCCGGAGATGAAGCGCATGCAGAAACATTCAAGAAAAAAAATCACGGTTGTTTTACTGATGCTGATTATGATTATGTCGGCCTGCGGCTACCGGTTGACGCCGGTGGGTGGCGTTGTGCCGGAACAGGCGAGAACCATTGCCATTCCGGTGTTTCAGAACGGGACAAACGAACCATACCTGGATACGCTGCTGACCCAGGCTACGGTGGAAGAGTTCCTTGCGGATGGCAGGCTGAAGGTGGTTGTTCCTGATGATGCCGATCTCATCCTGCGCTGCCGAATAACTAAATTTGACATGACACCTACTGCCTACACTGCCAATTCCTATGTTCAGACGTATAATCTCGGCATTACGCTGAACCTGACGCTAGAAGACACGAAAACAAGAAAAATATTGCTGACGGAAAAAAATCTCAAACTGCTCTTTATCTCTTCCTATCCGGTGACTCTGGGGGACATCGCAGCCACAAAGATCGCAAAGGAAGGAGCGCTGCGGAACGCAAGCAAAGACATTGCTTCAACCATTCGGAGCAAGGTGCTGGAGGGTTTTTGATTTTTTGCACCGGGAACACGATTAACCTACCATGACTAAATACGCTGACTTAATGCGCAGTCTTAAACAGGGCAGCATCCTTCCGCTGTACTTGTTTTTTGGTGAAGAAGAATTTCTTATCCAGGAGGCCCTTGACCTGCTTGTCAGACGCATCGTTAATCCTGATGCCAGAGATTTTAATTTTTCTCTGATCTATTGCCGCGACACCGCTGCTTCCGAACTGGTAGCCCTAGCCCAGACCCTTCCTTTTTTGACTGAAAAACGGCTTGTTATTGCAAAGGAAATTGAAGCCTTCAAGGCGGCTGACCTTGAAGAGCTGATACCGTATCTTAATAATCCTTCACCAAGTACCTGCCTCGTGCTGGTGTCTAATCAGGCCCGGTATGAGAAAAAACCCGTGCTTAATGCCGTGGAGACCCATGGATCGGTAACAAGATTTTTCCCTCTCCTGGACCGGGAAATTATTGCCTGGATCAACGATTGGGCATCAGCGCGCAAATTATCGTTAGACCGCGATGCGGGCCAGTATCTCTCGCAAATAACCGGCAATGATCTCCAGAAGATAAAAAATGAGCTCGAAAAAGTAGAAATTTTTATAAAAGAGAAAAAGACAATTACCGTTGATGATGTCAAAACGGTCGTGGGAGATTTCCGGGAATACAGCACGTTTGATCTGGCAACAGCATTAGGGCAGAAAAACAGGGAAAAGGCTTTATTGATTCTTTCGCGGTTGATTCAGGAAGGGGAGCAGCCGGTGGGACTGCTTGGCGCAATTGCGTGGAACTTTCGAAGGCTTATGCGCGCCAAAGCCCTGGAGGCCTCCGGGATCAGCTACGAAGAAATCAAGAAAAAGCTGCAGATTATTTTCCATCAATCATTTTCTTTTCAGGAACAGATGCGGCATTTCAGCATAGAGGAACTGCGTGCGGTGTTCGACATTCTTCTGACGGCGGACAAGGCGCTCAAGTCAGGCAGTTTGAACAATCGGCTGGTGCTTGAACGGTTGATTTTGAAGCTGTGCGGAGAGCAGAGCGTAGTGGCGAGGAGTTGAAAAAACCGGAGATTAGAGGATAAGAGGGTACGTTCAAAGACTATCGTGTTGCGCAAGCCTTCTCCACCTCTAATCTGTTCATGAGTGCAGGTATGCTAGGCCGCGGTAATCTTGCTGACCTTGGTTGATAGGCGGGATATCTTCCGGGAGGCGGTGCTTTTATGCAGAATCCCCTGGGATGCGGCCTTATCATACGCTTTCATGGCTTTGACCATGGCGTCTTTTGCTGCTTCCGCGTTTTTTGATTCAACAGCCTGCTCGACCTTTTTTGCAAGGGTCTTGAGCGCGGATTTCACGGAATTATTGATAAGGTGCTTTTTTTCTGCCTGTTTCTGCCTTTTGATTGCTGATTTGTGCGTTGCCACTTCGTAGGCCTCCTTAAATTTAAAAACAGATATGTCTTTTAACATAAAGAACGGCTGGGTGTCAAGAAAAAAAACCTTTTCTTACCGGGCGTTTTCTGGTAAAGTTACCACTTATTTTTGACTTGTCAGAGGTAGAACAGCATGTCAGAACAGGTAAAGGTTGCCAAAGCCGCAGGGGTCATCGGGACTGCCACCCTGGCATCCCGCGTACTGGGATATGTCCGCGACATGGTTATGTCCTGGGCTTTCGGCACCGGTATTGCCGCCGATGCATTCTATGTGGCGTACCGTATCCCGAACCTTCTGCGGGAACTGCTTGCAGAAGGCTCGATGTCCGCCGCTTTTATCCCTGTTTTTACGGAAACGCTTACCAAGGAGTCACGGGAGAGCGCACTTCGTCTGGCAAACGCCATGTTCGCACGTCTGCTTTTGATTCTTCTTATTCTGACCGTCCTGGGCATTATTTTTGCTCCCTATGTGGTCAAAGTGATTGCCGGCGGCTGGGCGTACAAGGCGGAACAGGACAAATACCTTCTCGGCGTTACGCTTACGAGGATCATGTTCCCGTATCTTTTATTCATCGGGCTCGCGGCGCTCGCCATGGGCATGCTCAATTCGCTTCGCTCTTTCTTTGCGCCCGCGATTTCACCCGTTCTTCTGAATATCATGACCATTACTGCGGTGGTTTTAAGCCTCCGGTTTCTGTCAGAACCGATTTTCGGTGTTGCCGTCGGTGTCGTGCTCGGCGGTCTCTGCCAATTTCTGGTCCAAATCCCGGGGTTGAGGAAACAGGGAATGATGATCCGGCCGCAGTTTGAGCCTTCGCATCACGGCGTCAGTACCATTACGAGACTTGCGGCGCCTGTGTTTTTCAGCTCCTCGGTTAATCAGTTCAATATTCTTATCGGCACAATATTTGCCTCGTTTTTGGCGACCGGGAGCATTGCGTACCTCTTCTACGGAATGAGATTCATCCATTTCCCTCTCGGTATTTTCGGTATTGCCCTCGCCACGGCCGTGCTGCCAACCATGTCTGCGCAGGCCGCCAGGAGTGAGACCGAAAACTTCCGCGAGACTCTTTCCCTCGGCCTGCGGCTCGTGTTTTTCGTGATGTTTCCGGCCATGGCCGGTCTTATCACGCTCCGTGTTCCGATTGTGCAGCTGTTGCTTGAACACGGCCAATTCGACCGGATATCCACGCAGGGGACGGCCGTTGCCATTCTGTATTATGCAGTAGGTCTCTGGGCCTTTGCAGGCGTACGGATCGTCGCACAGGCGTTTTATGCGCTTCAAGACACCCGCACGCCGGTCGCCATCGCAATTGTCGCCCTGTTTACGAATATCTTTTTGAGCGCGGCTTTTGTCTTCTGGACACCGCTGCAGCATGGAGGTTTGGCGCTTGCTACATCGCTTTCGGCAATGGTCAACATTACGATGCTTACGCTGCTGCTCAGGAAAAAGATCGGCCGCATGGATGGGACGAGAATATTCAATTCACTGCTGAAGATCATTCCTGTGTCTGCCGCGATGGGTCTGATCGGCTGGATGATCAGCAGGCAGCCGGTGTGGCAAACGGGCGGCAACACCCTGCTGAAGGCAGCGCTGCTTTTCGGCGGAATGTCCTCGTGCTTCCTCTTCTATGTTGCGGCCATGTGGTTGTTGCACAGTGAAGAACTGAGATTCATGTGGGATATTGTAAAAAGAAAAACGAGCAAAAAAAGCTAGACCGCGAGGACCGAAACATGCCGGATGATTGCAATCACGCTTTTTTTAAAACGCCTTTCGGCTGGGCGGGAGTAAAAGTATCAAGTCGGGGAGTATGCCGGATTATTTTGCCCAAAAAAGAGAGAAGAACTGCCGAAGAGGAAATGCAGCGAGTAAAGTTGCCTCGCTCCCGCCATAAGCGGCATTCTGCGCAGAATGGATTGCCCGAATCGTGCGACCCGGCTTTCCTGAAGGAAACAGTTCTGCTTCTCCGGGCATATTTCACCGGGGAACGCATTTTATTTGATATTCCGCTCGATACACGTTATTATACGCCCTTCCAGCGGGCGGTTTGGAGAGCAACGGCGGCCATCCCGTATGGCGAGACACGCTCCTATGGCTGGGTGGCAAAAAAAATCGGAAATCCGAAATCCATGCGGGCAGTAGGACAGGCGCTCGGCGCAAATCCGGTCCCGATTATCATCCCCTGCCATCGTGTTCTCCGGTCAACGGGCGAACTTGGCGGTTTCGGAAGCGGCTTGCCTATGAAAAAAAAGCTGCTGGCATTGGAATTATCAGAAAAATAATGCGAGACGGTGGCAACGAAATACGACGGAAGATGGTGTGCCGCCGCAATGCAGGTTCTATTTTTCCTACGAAAGGTTGTGGAATATGCTTCTTATGCAATTGAGTGTGGGGCCGCTGCAGGTGAACTGCTATATTGTGGCGGACGAAAAGACCAGAGACACAATAATCATCGATCCGGGAGATGACGCGGAGGACATCCTTGCGGTTGTAAAAGACAAAAAACTCAATGTGAAATACATTATTCTTACTCATGCACACTTTGACCATGTGGGGGCCAACAAAGCCCTTAAAGATGCCACGAAAGCCGAGATTCTGATACACCAGGACGACAAGAGGCTGCTCGAAAATGCCGCAAATCAGGGCAGCATGTTCGGAATGAGGTCCAATGCCTCACCTCCGGCCGACAGATATGTTAAGCACGGAGATGATGTTACCGTCGGAGAACTCTCGTTCAAAGTTCTTCATACTCCCGGCCATTCGCCGGGTGGCATATCACTCCAGGGCAACGGGGTCGTGTTTACCGGCGATGCCTTGTTTGCCGGTTCCATAGGCAGGACCGATTTTCCGGGCGGTGATTTTAACACGCTGATCCGTTCAATCAGGACTCATTTGCTGACTCTTCCGGATGACACGGTTGTTTTATCGGGGCACGGTCCTTCATCAACAATAGGAGCCGAACGCGAGGGAAACCCGTTTTTAAACGGTGATTCCGGCTTGTAAAAACCTCCCCGTTCTTGAGGTTTTACGTCCGGTGTGGTAAAGTAAGACAATATCATGCTGATTTTTTGGAACACGTGCCTGAGGCAGAGTGGTTTCCGCCCAGCGGGAATAGAAGCGCTTCTTGCGGAAGACGACGTCTGTCCCGGACACCGTTGACAGCAAAATTTTGGAAGGAGAATTACATGGTTGCCGGTCCGATACGAGAAGGATTAACCTTTGATGATGTGCTGCTTCTGCCTGCAAAATCCGATGTACTGCCCAAGGACGTGGATGTCCGCACTCAGCTGACAAAAAAGATAGCTCTGAATATTCCGCTTGTGAGCGCGGCCATGGACACCGTGACGGAAGCGAAGCTTGCCATTGCTCTGGCCCAGGAGGGTGGCCTCGGATTTGTTCACAAAGCACTTCCCATTGAGGCCCAGTCGGAGGAAATTGACAAAGTCAAGAAATCCGAGAGCGGGATGATCATTGATCCCATTACTATTTCACCTGATGCCAGGATCTCGGATGCACTGGATCTTATGAAGAAGTACAGAATATCGGGTGTGCCGGTGACCAAGGGGCACAAACTCGTTGGAATCCTTACCAACCGCGATCTTCGTTTTGAAACACGGCTCAACCTGAAGGTATCCGAAGTCATGACCAAAGACCGTTTGATAACGGCACCGCTCGGCACATCCCTGGACAAGGCCATGAAGATCCTTCAAAAGTACAAAATTGAGAAGCTTCTGATCGTTGACAAGGACTTCAGCTTGCGCGGTCTTATTACCATCAAGGACATCGAAAAAAAGATAAAGTATCCCAATGCCTGCAAAGACAAGCATGGAAGGCTGCGGGTCGGCGCGGCTGTCGGCGTCGGCGACTATTCCGAGCGCGTGCCTGAACTTTTAAAAGCGGGTGTGGATATCGTAGTGGTTGATACCGCACACGGCCACTCGCAGGGTGTGCTGGACGCCGTCAAGGCGATTAAAAAACGGTATCCTGAACTCGATCTGGTGGCAGGAAACATCGCCACCGCGGAAGCGGCCAAGGATCTCATCAAAGCGGGTGCCGATGCCGTAAAGGTCGGTATCGGACCGGGGTCCATCTGTACAACACGGGTCGTGTCCGGTGCCGGCGTTCCGCAGATTACCGCAATACTGGATTGTTACAAGGAAACGGACAAGGCGGGCATTCCTCTTATTGCGGACGGCGGCATCAAATTTTCCGGAGATATCACCAAGGCCCTCGCAGCCGGCGCGTCCTGCGTTATGATCGGCAGCCTGTTCGCGGGTACGGAAGAGAGTCCCGGAGAATCCATTCTGTTCCAGGGCAGAAGCTATAAAGTGTACCGTGGCATGGGCTCCATCGGCGCCATGGAACGGGGCAGCAAGGACCGTTATTTCCAGTCCCATGAAGAGGAAAAAACCAAACTCGTTCCCGAAGGCGTCGAAGGCCGCGTTCCGTACAAGGGAACGCTGGCAGCCAGCGTGCATCAGCTGATGGGCGGCGTGAAGGCCGGCATGGGCTACAGCGGGTGCGAAACCCTGAAAGCCCTTAAAACCCGAGCGCAGTTCATTAAAATAACCAGCGCGGGTCTGCGGGAGTCTCACGTGCACGATGTGGTGATAACAAAAGAGGCTCCGAACTACAGGATGGATTAAGAAGCGAAAACCAGCTGCGAAAACGATTACAATCAACTGCGGAGGCGCGAAGAACACAAAGAATATCCAATCTTTGAAGACTTCGCGCTTTTCTTTTGGGAGCGTATGACGAAAAAAATTTCTGTTGGAATCAGTGCCTGTCTCCTGGGGGAAAAAGTCCGGTACGACGGCGGACACAAGCTCGATCATTATCTCCGTGACACGCTCGGACAATTTGTGGAATGGGTCCCGGTTTGCCCGGAAGTGGAATCAGGACTATCCGCGCCGAGAGAAGTCATGCACCTGCAGGGTAATCCGAAGTTTCCCCGGCTGGTCACCATAAGGAGCGGCGTCGATCATACGGACCGCATGAATAGCTGGGCAGAGAAAAAACTGGCCGGATTTGGGACTCGGAATCTCTGCGGGTTTGTTTTTAAAAGCCGCTCCCCCAGTTCCGGAATGCAGGGTGTACAAGTATACGACCGCTCCGGAAAAGTAGCCGGGAAAAGTGCCGGGATTTTTGCAAAAATGTTCAGGGAGCGTTTCCCCCTTATCCCCGTGGAGGATGAAGCACGATTACAGAATCCGGGTATACGGGAGAATTTTATTGAACGGGTCTTTGTTTTTCATCGATGGCAGGAGCTCTTGCGGGAAGGTGTATCAGCAGGTTCGCTGGTTGGCTTCCATACGGACCATAAACTGCTTGTTATGTCCCACAGTATTGTTCATCTGCGCGAGCTTGGCGCGATCGTTTCCCGTTCAAAACAATATCCACGACCGGTGCTGATGGAGCTGTATTTTACTACCCTTATGGAAGGGTTGCGTCTTTCTGCAACCGTCCGAAAGCATACAAATGTACTGCAACATATGGGGGGATATTTTAAAAAGCTGCTGTCATCCGATGAAAAAAAAGAGCTGAATGAAATTATCATGCACTATCGAGAAGGGTTTCTGCCGTTGCTTGTCCCGATCACGCTGCTGAAGCATTATGCGAACAAATTTAATGAGTCCTATCTTCTGCGTCAGCATTATCTCAAGCCTCACCCTCTTGAACTTATGCTCAGAAACCATGCCTGATGCGATCTGCCAGAAGAGGGGCATTGCTTCATACTTTTTATTACGAGGTCAGGAAATGACGTTTCTCTTTATAGAGCCGGCTTTTCTGATTAGTTCTTGAATATTCTTACGGAGAACGAAAAAACATGAACATCGTGGAACGACTAAAACAGGAATTGATGACCGGCGACGGTGCCGCAGGTACGATGTTTTATGCGAAAGGAATCAACCTTGACAGGAACTTTGAGCATTTGAACATCACCAGGCCTGACTTGGTGCTGGAACTGGCCATTGAGTATGTTGCCGCGGGGGCCCAGGTGATCGAGACGAACACCTTCGGCGCGAACATCACCAAGCTGGACCCCATAGGTCTTGGGAACAGCTTGGCGGAAATCAATATTGCCGGTGCGCGTATCGCGCGCGACGCCGCAAACCGCGGCCGTAACATTCTGGTGGCGGGATCTGTGGGGCCGCTTGCCCGAACCAGGGGGGAAGAGCGGGAGCCAAGCACTGAAGAAATGCTGCAATTTTTTCACACCCAGTGCGAGGCTTTGGCGGCAGGCGGCGTCGACTTCCTTCTGCTCGAAACCTTCACATCGCTATCGCAGCTTCGGGCCGCCGTCAACGCCGCCCGACAAACGGGCCTGCCTGTCTGCGCAATGATGGCTTTTCAGGAAGGGGGACGCAGCGGAGACGGGACCACCGTCGAAAAATTCTGCGAAGCAATGGAACAGTCTCTCGTAGATATGGTTGGTGCCAACTGCGGTGCAGGCCCCCGGGAACTCGTTATGGTCGTGCGCAGGCTTGCCGCCCTGACGGAGAAACCGATTGCAGCGTATGCCAACAGCGGTTTTCCGGAGTATCACGACGGCCGCTATATTTACCGGGCAACTCCTGATTATTTCGCAGTTATGGCGAAGGAAATGGCCGACGAAGGAGCAAACCTGATCGGCGGCTGTTGCGGCACCACGCCCGAACACATCGCGGCAATTTCCCGGTCCCTTACGGGAAGGAAGCCTGCCGCGCGTTCAAGCAGAGCAACTGTTCCCGTGGTTGAATCGGCACCGTCTGTACGACGCGGAACGTCGTCGTTTCTGGATGCCTGGGGCCGCCGGAAAGTCATTACCGTTGAGCTCGATCCGCCAAAGGGCATGGACTGCGGACGTATTCTGGAGGGAAGCCGCCGCCTCAAAGAGGCGGGTGTTGACGCTATTAATATTGCTGAAAATCCCCTGGCGCGTCCCCGGATGGGCAATATTGCATTGGGGAGTATCATCCAGCAGCAGATGGGAATAGAAGTTATTATTCATATCACCGGACGGGACCGCAATCTGATCGGCATGCAGTCCGATCTGATGGGAGCCAGTTTGCTCGGAATCCGTTCGATCCTTGCCGTCACAGGCGATCCTGCCAGCATGGGCGATCATGCGGGGGCAAAATCTGTTTTTGACCTGCATTCATTCACACTAATTAAACTGCTGGCGGATATGAATCGGGGGATTAACGCCATCGGCGGTTCTATCGGCGCCGGGACCAGGTTCACCATCGGCGCGGCGTTTAATCCCAACGCGAAGAACATTGCAGCGCAGGTAGAACGGTTGCGTAAAAAGGTGGCAAACGGCGCAGTTTTCGCACAGACCCAGCCGGTTTATGATCCTGAATTGCTCTTCACCGCTAATAATCTGGTTCGTGATTGCGGCATCCCGGTTCTGCCTGGTGTTTTGCCGCTGATCAGCGAACGTAACGCGGAATATCTTCACAACGAGGTGCCGGGGATCTCGATTCCCGCGGAAATACGAGCCCGGATGAAAGGACTGGAAAAAGAGGCGGGAATCCGTGAAGGGATCAGGATTGCAAAGGAATTCATTGATGCCACGTTTGAATCCGTCGGCGGCTACTACCTCGTGCCCCCTTTTGGAAAGTTTGAAACGGCACTGGAGCTGGTCGACTATGTCCATCAGAAAGAGGGAAGGCGCTCGTGAAAAAAATTGTAAGACGTGTTTTTCTTCTGACAACGATCTTGCTTTTACACGCGTGCGCAATTGAGCCGTATAGCCAGAAAGACATCCGGCTGGGTAATGTCATTCCGGATTGGAACCTTCCTTCGCCGTTTCATCCCGTGCCCGCGGCTGACACGCTGAACCCTGTCCTTACTGCCCACGATATTACAGACGTTCATGACGCCCGGTTTGTTGCCGACCCCTTTCTTTACTTTGATGGCAATACCTGGCATATGTTCTTTGAAATTTTCAGGTCCGGCATAGACCGAGGGGTGATAGGCCATGCCACGAGCCTTGATGGGATTCGCTGGACATACGACAGGATTGTCCTGACTGCAACCTGGCATTTATCGTATCCTCAGGTTTTTTCAGTTAATGGAAATTTCTATATGATACCTGAGGCCAGGAGATCGGGTAGTGTCATCATCTACAAGGCGCGAAACTTTCCTTACGGCTGGGAGCCTGTTGCCACATTCCAGCTGAAAGGCCTTCTGGACCCGTCGGTGGTTTACTATCAGGGACGGTGGTGGATGTTTGTTTCTGATTCACAATTCAATCTCTATCTTTATTATGCAGACGATCCGCTGGCCGGCTGGACGGAACATCCCATGAGTCCCATCAGAAGCAGCCGGGGATTGTCCCGTTGCGGCGGTCGGTCGTTTGTGTGGCAGGGGGATATAATCAGAATTGCGCAGGAATCAACGGAAACAGCGTATGGCGTTTCCGTACGGGCCTTCCGGATAAATCATCTTAGTAAGACGTCGTATAAAGAATATGAACTGAAAGAAAGTCCCCTTTTGCGTGGCAGCGGCGTCGGCTGGAACGCCGGGGGAATGCATCATTATGATCCCTGGCTCGCGGGTGGCGAATGGCTTATTGCCGTGGATGGCTGGGGAGAAGGCGTTTTTGCACCATGGAGCATCGGTATTTTTACTTCACAGTAAAAGATTGTAATCGTAACACCACAAAACTATGCCGGAGAGGATGATTCAAGTATTTATTATTTATGCGAAAAAAAACAACGGATACTTTTCACATAAATTTTTGTATTGACATATTAAATTATTGGTTTAGTATGTGTATGAAATTTGGTGTCTTGTTTTCAGTATGTACGGTGCTGGTCCGGATCCTTCCGGCCGGTTGTAACACTCAGTCAATTCGGTGAAAATTAATGTCTCAGCGCAATGGTCATACCGTTTTTCTCCGGCATCTTCTTATTTGTCTTTTGGCAGTCTGTGCGTTTGCCGCTTGCCATCAGAAAACGGCAAATAAAACTCCAACGTTACCGCCTCCTGAAATCGTCGACATGGCCCTGATCCAGGATTACTACAATCAGGGGCTGCAATTTTACGCAGATGAAAATTTTTTGGAAGCAAAACATGCCTGGTTGCAGGTCATCAAACTGGGGCCCAAAACACAGCTGGCCGACAGGGCGCGTGTTTATGTAAAAAAAGTCAATCGGATGCTGAAGACCCTGAAGGAAATCGAAAAAAAACAGTGACCGAAATATGCCACAAAAAAGCGTGGCAGCACATCGAATATGGATCAGCAGCCAAAACAACATAGTGCAAAAAAAGGGGAAAAACATTTTTTTGATTTGCTCGTTCTTGGCTTTGCAGAGACCTGCGATCAACTGTTCAACGGCTATATCAAACGGACCTTTCTCTTCAGATTCCTCTCATCAATCAGCATCCGCTACAAAATAGCGGCAACGATAACTATTCTTCTTGCACTGACTGTTTTTTCGCTCGGCTATGTGACGTTTACCCGCCAGACCGCAATCCTCCGCCAGGAGATGCAGAACCGAGCTGAAGTGCTTGTTCAGCAGCTTGCGTCCGCCGGCAAGGAAGGAATCCTGACAAAACAGGAGCTGCATGTTTATTCCACCATAGCGGAAATCCAGAAAAAATCCGGTGTGGTCTATGCGATGGTTGTGGACCCGCAAGGAACCGTTTTTATACACAGCGTACTTGAGATGAAGGGAAAAATGCTGGTGGGAAAAGCGGACAAGGCGGCCATGAATGCTGAAGACCTCCTGTTCCAGGAAACTATCCATGAGGGCCGGCCGGTGCTGGATGCAACGTATCCGATTGTATTCAAGCCGAAGAACATAAAGATCGGCATTGCCAGAATCGGGCTTTCGGAAGAGGCCCTGCACGCCGCCATCAGAAAGCAAAAAATCATATTTTTCTGGATATCCATCGGTTTTATCGGAGCCGGTCTCCTGCTTTCATTCGGCCTGGCCAGAATCCTGACAAAATCCATCTGCACGCTTGAGGAAGGAATGCGCCGGGTGGCGATGGGCGACCTGAGCCAGCAGGTGGCGGTCCCGCACCGGGATGAAATCGGACGGCTCACCGAAGTGTTCAATCAGATGATTCTCGGCCTGCGGGAAAAGCTGCATATGGAAAAATACCTTTCCCGTTCAACCGTGAGAAGCATTAAGAAAAACCGAGACATATCTCACTTGAAGCTGGGAGGAAGAAAAAAGCATGTGACCGCGCTTTTTTCCGATGTTCGCGGGTTTACCGCCCTTTCGGAGCGCATGAGACCGGAGGAAGTGGTAAAGCTTTTAAACATTTATCTGAACCTGCAGGGAAAAGTGATCAGGCAGTGGGGCGGTGTCGTCGACAAGTTTATCGGCGATGAAGTGATGGCCATTTTTGAAGGGCAGGGGGCCGAAATCAATGCCGTGAGATCGGCCGTTGAAATCCAGCGCTACTGTGAATCCCTGAATTGGGCTCGCGCAAAAACCGGCCAGAAGCAGCTGCAAATCGGAATCGGTTTGAACAGCGGTGAAGTCGTGATGGGGAATATGGGGTCTGAAGAACAGATGGACTACACGGTGATCGGGGACAATGTGAATGTCGCAGCGCGATTATGCAGCATAGCGCTGCCCGGCCAGATCGTCATCAGCAAGGTCATTGCCGATCAGGTAGGAGACCAGGCCACCTTGACAAAACTTGAACCTGTCATGGTAAAAGGAAAGGACAAACTGCTGGAGGTATACAACGTCACTGACGTAAAAGGTTCTACCAGAAAATACATGCGCCAGACAACGGAAACACCCGTAATATACTATCCCGCCGATCTTCCGAATGAGATGCAGCGTGCGGTCGCAAAGAACATCAGCCCCTCGGGGTGTCTTCTGGAGGTCGCCGCTCCGATTCCGGCCGCTACCCGACTTTGCATGGAGATCGACCATAAGTGCTTTCATGGCCTGAAGCTCAGGGCAATCGTGCATCACGCGAAAAAAATGTATTCTAAACACTTTGTTGTCGTGCGGTTCGAAGAATTGGATGAAGCTTCCAAATACGGCATTATTGCCTGGGTCCATGAAGTGGAATCGGACATCATTGATACCGTAGCATCTCCCTCTCCAGTGGAAACTTTCTGATATTTCTTCTCTAGAAGGATTTTTTTGAAACGGGACGTTATTATTATCGGAGCCGGAGCGTCAGGTCTTCTATGCGCCGTTGAATGCGGAAAACGCGGCCGCTCGGTGCTTGTGTTGGACCATGCGGAAACCACCGGATCCAAAATCCGCATCTCCGGCGGGGGACGCTGCAATTTTACCAATACCGACGTCTCGTCTGATCATTACTTTTCTCGAAACCCTCATTTCTGCAAGTCTGCGCTTGCGCAATTCGCCCCTCGCGATTTCCTCTCCCGAGTGGAAAATTACCACATCCCTTACTGTACAAAAGAAAAAAACCAGATATTCTGCGTTAAAAGTTCGCGGGACATCATCACCATGCTGGAAAAAGAATGCGAAAAAGTTCACGCGGAGATTCGTCTCCGGTGCAGAGTAATAGACGTTGCAAAGCAGACTAACTTTGTCATTACCACAACGCAGGGTGCTTTTTCATCCGATTCGCTCGTGATCGCAACGGGAGGACTTTCGTATTCGCATCTGGGTGCAACCGGCTTTGGGTACGATGTCGCCCGGCAATTCGGTCTCAGGATTGTGCCGCAGAAACCCGCGCTGGTTCCATTCGTGTTTGCGGAACGGGAACGAAAAGCCTTTCGGGAATTGGCAGGAATCTCTCTGAACGCAAATGTATCCTGTGGCTTCCGGCAGTTCCGTGGTAACATTCTCTTTACTCACCGGGGATTGTCGGGACCGGCCGCGCTCCAGGCTTCTCTTTTCTGGACACCCGGCGATTCTATAATGATTGACCTGCTGCCTGAGACGGATATTCTGAATGTTTTTTCCGCTCAACGGGACAGCAAGATGCAAATTCACAACCTGCTTGCAGCCTATTTTTCCAAACGGTTTGCGCACGTCTGGTGCGATATCAGGAAAATAGACAAGGCTGTCAATCAAACATCGGATAAAGATTTAAAGGCCATTGCGACGGAGCTTCACGCATGGCAGGTTCTCCCCAAAGGAACCGAAGGCTATGAAACTGCCGAGGTGACTGCCGGCGGGGTGGGCACGGACGATCTTTCTTCAAAAACCATGGAAGCAAAGAGCGTATCCGGACTTTTCTTTGTGGGCGAAGTTGTAGATGTAACCGGCCTGCTTGGAGGGTACAATCTGCACTGGGCATGGGCTTCCGGATATGTTGCAGGACAGTATGCGTAATTGATGCACCGGTATACTTCTCACCAGGCTTTTTCTAGGGGTTTATCAGGAACCCGTCAGGCGAAGCCGCGCTGCCGGTCACGGCTACACGTCTCCCCTTAACCATCAATCGTCCTTCTGCAAAAAGCTGGATGGCCCGGGAGTATATTATATGTTCCTGCTTGAGGATGCGCTCGGCAAGCGAGTCTTCCGTATCATCATCCAGAATCGGCACCACCGCCTGGATAATAACAGGGCCTGTGTCCATGCCTTCATCCACAAAATGCACGGTACAGCCGGAGAATTTTACGCCGTGCTCCAGGGCTTTTTTCTGCACGTGCAGTCCGGGAAAGGCCGGAAGAAGTGAAGGGTGGATGTTCAGAATGCGGTTGGGGTATGCTTTGATCAGCACCGGGGTGATAATGCGCATGAACCCGGCGAGGCACACCAGATCAACGTTGTATTGCTGCAAGTGCGACACCAGCAATGCGTCATAAGCTTCCCGTTTGTCCTTGTATCCGCTTGAACTGACATGGATTGCCGGAATATCGGCGTTCCGTGCCCGTTCCAGCGCATAAGCATCTTTTTGGTCGCTGATGACAACCGCAAGTTCAACGGAAAGCCTTCCTTGCCGGATATTGTCAAGAATGGCTTGCAGATTCGAGCCGCGGCCTGAGACGAGGACGCCAATCCTTGTTTTTTTCATGACGCATACCTCATGCAGGAATAATCCGGTTGAGGCGGAAGCGGAAACCGGGGATGCCGCTACTTCTCATGTCGATATTGTACGGTCTGTTTGCCTTTTATAACCTCGCCGATCAGAAACGCCTTTTCGCGAAGTTGTCTTGCTCTTTTGATAACGGTCGCCGCCTGTTTCTGCGGCACGGCAAGGACCATTCCGATGCCCATATTGAAATCGCGGTACATTTCTTCGTCATCGACACCGGCGTTTCTCTGAATGAGGGAGAAAACAGCGGGTATCGTCCATGTTCCTTTGCGGATAAGGGCAGCAGTGCCTTTGGGAAGCATGCGCGGTGTATTTTCCGTAATGCCGCCGCCGGTGATGTGCGCCATGCCGTATATGTCAAATTCCTTTTGAAGCGTCAGGGCTGTTTTCGCATAGATTCTGGTCGGGGTAAGAAGGACTTCGCCCAGGGGAGCCCCTAATTCAGGCAGTATGTCGGTTACCGCATGCTTCGAAGCATCCAGCAGGACTTTGCGCACGAGCGAGTAGCCGTTGCTGTGAAGCCCTGAAGAGGCGAGTCCGATGAGGGCCATGCCCGGCTTGATCTTGGAACCGTCGATAATATTTTTTTTCTCCACTACTCCGACGGCAAATCCCGCCAGATCGTATTCGTTCTCTGCGTAAAACGCCGGCATTTCCGCAGTTTCTCCGCCGATGAGCGCGCATCCCGCCTGCTTGCAGCCGGCCGCGATCCCCTTGACAATATCCGCGTGTTCCTGTGGTTTGAGCTTCCCGGTGGCGAAATAGTCAAGGAAAAAAAGCGGTTCCGCGCCCTGCACGATGATATCATTTACGCACATTGCCACGAGATCGATGCCTATGGTGTCATGTTTGTTCATCAGAAAGGCGATTTTCAGCTTGGTTCCGACGCCGTCTGTGCCGGACACCAGGACCGGATTTTTGTACTTTTTGAGAGCGAAGAGCCCTCCGAATCCGCCAATGTGCGTCAGGACTTCCGGCCTGAACGTGGACTTGACGTATGGTTTTATCTTCTGAACGAAGAGGTCACCGGCATCAATATCGACGCCGGCGTCTTTATAGGTAATGGCCATGGGGTATCCTTAGGATTTTTTGATGATACTACCTGTAATGGGGAATACTGTCAAGAGGTCCTGGCATGGACGTCCCGCAATCAGTGGAGCATCCAATCAGGAAACTCCAGGCGCTACTTGACCTTTTTCTGGATCTCCTGCACAGTGGGATTGCTCAGCAGTTTCATGAATTCCGGATTTGCCGTAAGAGCGGCAATATCGCCCGACTGCACTGCCTTCATGGTGGCCGGATCTTCCATAAGTTTTTTGAACTCCGGATCATTCTGCAGCGGTTGGATCAAATTCATGATTTCTTTATCATTCATCATTTTTGTCTGGAGCGATTGGATCTCCCCGGTCGCGCTGTTGTTTTTTGACAACGAGAGATTTTCCTCACGCGAGGTTTTGTTTTGAATAGCTTGTATTCTCGATTCTTCAATGGTAATGGTGCCGAGAATGTCGGATTTGATCGTGTAAATACCTTTATTTAGAGATATGACTTCTCCGGAGATGACGCTGCCGTCCCGCAACACGATGTCCTTTATTTCACCTGCAAACGCGGGTCCGCATACCAAAGTCAGCATCAATCCCAAACAAACCAGACATTGTCTCATAAACGGATTTCCTCTCTTCTGATTAAGATGGAGCGCGGCTCCGTAGAAGATATGATAATTTGGCCGTTCTGTCAAGGAACCTTTCTTACATGTGTTGCCTCGTTTTGCCTCTGGATTTAAAATATTCAGAGTGAAATATTTGTTAATATCACAGCGCATATGATATGTTCCTATATGAATTTTTTTACTGAAACTACTGTAGTTGCAGGTTTTGACACTTTTTAAGGTTTCAGCCAGAATCAAGTTGATCGATAAATAAATTCACAATCGATTATAATGCAACAAAATGCATTATATCGTCGCTCATGTAACTTTTATTTTCTTGCCATAAAAGAGTGATTTGATATACTCCTACCTGATTATTCTACAAATAACACATTACATAATGAATAGTGTCGTATCCAAGGAGTTTGCTTGTCATGAAGAAATGTCTCTGCAAGACGCTTTGTTTTCTGTTTCTGGGTACGATGCTTTTTATTTGGTCTTGTGGCGGCGGTGGGAATACAGGCAGCACCACAGCTAGCGATTCAGGCTACTCAATTCCCAACATTCCTGTAGATCCGTCCACCTATATATTTCGCGTTTCCACCGTCAGTGAGGAAACTGAGTATGTGTGGGGCCTTTTGCTTAAATATCAATGGTATCAAAATAACGGTTATACTATTTCTCTTCCAAACAGCGCCATTGTCACAAATTTAATTAATGAATCGTTAAATAACCTCCCGTTTACTAATAGTGATTATTCAGAATTACAAGCAGCCATGCTGACTATCTATAATAGTACTGATTACCAACTGGGTGTAGATAAACTCAATGAGAGCAAATCAAAAATATTGGCATGCTTCCCTGCGTTTCTGGATTATCAGGCCAAATGGGTGATTCATGGTTGGAATTTTAAAATATTCAGTAATTATACTGTTCGCCTTACTCTCTATGGTCCCGGCGGCTCCTACGAGTCAAATACAGGAACAATCATTATGCTGACTTACACAAATGGCACTTTTGGACGGGGAGCGGATCCGACTCCTACTGTAGTGCATGAAACAGCACACATTGCGATCGAGGATGAAGTAATCGCCAAATATGGTGTGACACAGCAGGTAAAGGAAAGAATAGTAGACAAATTTTGCTATTTTCATTTTCTTAAGGTCTTAACAAACTATCGGATGCAATCGACAGGAGATATTTCGATTGATCCGTACGTTAACCAGAGTGATTCTTGGGAACGACTGCCTTTTTATGTTAATCGTTATGCATCTGGATTACCAGCAAACTGATTTATGGCATCGATTGTATTGTAAGTAGGTCAAAGCTCATTGTATTGAAGGCATATTATCTTCTTCCTGCACTTCTTATTTTAATCAGCTACACCGGATTCCATGTTTCATCCTGTAACTGAAAACACTTCCTAAAAACTGTCTCAACTTCGTTGACAGAGAACAATAGAAAGCCTATATTTGTTAAGTAATCTTGCGATAAATTGATCAGAAGTCGATACCGCCTAACTATGCACACGTTTTGCAGTGTCGAATAGACCCCGTAGATATGCGCGTTAACATACGGGGTCTGCTCAATGACTGGTTCTCCCGGCGCTTCGCGCCGTGAGAACCAGGAGTTCAAGCACGACGCCCCCTTCGGGGGCAGCGGCTTAACTGCCGCATTGGTTGCGATGCGAAGTTGCATAATCGAAGAAACAACGTCCAATGATCTCTTTAATTGGACATCAAAATCAGTGGCAAAAATCATGGCAGATGCTCCTGCAATTAAGGCTGCTGCCTGATTATTGCATCCTTTTTTCTGGGGTGCTGTAATTAGCCGTTAGTTGTGCCCTAAGAGTAACAGATGAACATGATAGACCAGATAGGCTGGAATAGAAACCGCCGTATTCGCTTTCATGGAGACCACGGTCCCTTGGTGATCACACTGCACGGGGGGCCGGGTGCGACGGGTAGCGCAGTGCGATTGGCCCAGGGGCTATCCTACGATTGCCGGGTGATCGAGCCATGGCAACGCCCAAGCGGCGAAATACCGCTGACCGTCGCGATTCATATACAGGATCTACGCAACCTAATCCTTTCGCGCTGCAATGGAGAGAAACCCGCCCTTGTCGGTTCGTCGTGGGGTGCCATGCTTGCCTTGGCCTACGCAGCAGAACACTCGGAAACGATCAACGGCATAGCCCTTGTTGGCTGCGGGACATTCGACAAGGCATCCCGTAAGGTCATCGTCCAGAAACGAAGGTTGAAGATCGCCGACTACATATCCAAGCACCCCGAGCATAAGGCTGACCTGCAACTGGAGATAGGTGCGCAGATGATGAAATGGCACTGGATGACCGACGCCTATGAGCCGTTGCCCATTGACGATGCCGCCCTGGCACCCGAGCCGTTCGACATACAAGGCCATACAGAGACTTGGCAAGACATGCTGCGATCCCAACAAACGGGCGTCTACCCACAGTCATTCACTTCCGTGAAGGTTCCGACAATCATGCTACATGGCGCCGACGATCCCCATCCGGGATCTATGATCCGGGATACCCTGAAGCGGTACATACCTCACTTGCAGTACCACGAATTTCTGCGATGCGGGCATGATCCCGAGATCGAGAAATACGCAAAGGACGAGTTCTTCGCTGTCCTGAGCAATTGGTTGAGGCGAGTCTCAACAACCGACGAGGCACAACAACGGCATTCAAACGGACGCCAAAAAGCCGGCGCCGCTTAATTTTTAGTTATTATTTTTGGAGATTTTCGCATGGTCCGTGTCATAGCAACTATTGGTCTTTACGGAATCCTTTTACTCTCTCAAGGGGCCTTAATTGGTTGCTCAGGTATCGCACACGAATCTCGATTTGCCCCTCGATTAGATGATTATAAAACATCCGGGTATGCAGCTGAATCGACGGGGATAGAAGCTGACGCTATATTTCTTTCCGACTCAGTAAAAGAAGATGTAGATTACCCTGCCGAAAGAGTACCACAAGTACTGCTGTCTGGAGACAAGCCTGAACTTGTATTAACCTCTTCAGAATATCAAATAGCAATTAAGGCGTCTTTTAAAAGTGAGCGCCTATTAACCATTGGACCATGCATAATTATTCCTCTTCCAGTGATTCCAGTCGCAATATTCAAAAACGACATGAACAGAAATCTTCAGCTGTATGGTAGTGTCACGTCTTTAAAAGGGCAGAAGTTCGTCCTCAGTAAGATTAGTGCGACGGTTGATACCAATAAATTTGACAACTTGAAATTTATTACAAGAAAAACAACATATGATTCGGTGGAACAATTTCCAAGTACAGAAGATCGAGATCAAAAGAGGCAGTTGAAACAGCAGAAAACAGTATTCAGAGTTGTTGCCCCTGTATCTGTTCAGGATGTCGACAGCTTTGATGTGAATATCGATATAACGGAGGATAACGGAAGGCAAGTATCACTACCTCAGATTCATTTTTACCCTTCAAGTGGTATTGTGTGGACTGTATGCGTCATGTAAGACGGCTTGTCTACATGAATTACTAACCTGGCACTCGACCGCGACGCGCCAAAGTCGGCACGTCAGCGCTGCGTTCATGT
The DNA here is from genome assembly GCA_964586075.1 of uncultured Nitrospiraceae bacterium. Lineage (GTDB taxonomy): Bacteria > Nitrospirota > UBA9217 > UBA9217 > UBA9217 > JBAZLV01. The sequence continues at coordinate 92,581 of CAZPGZ010000003.1, forward strand.
GTAAGCTACAATTAGAATGCCGCAGTATAGTTGACGATTTGCTAATGCTAGACTAGTAGGTGTATAGTGCGCAGTGGTAACCATCATGTAGAATCTTATTTATTGTGTATATCTAATAAACGTATGCGACTGAAAAAATCTATGCTGCGGCCTATTTACTCCCGTTCTCTTGACACGCGCCATCTTCCTGAGAATATGCAATATACGTCCGGGTTTTTTGCTGCTCAAAATCTCTCTTAAATTGTGCTTCGTTTCCCATGAGTCGGTAGGTCGGGTAGAGCAGAGCGAAACCCGACAGTTTTGATTATGGTATCGGCGCTCAGAATACGAGAACAAACAAGAGATAAAAAAGACGTTGGATTTCACTTCGTTCTACCCAACCTACGAGCTACTAGGAAAGAATTGTCTAACGACAATTTGACGGACTGAAAAAACACATATGACAAAGAGACATTCAGTTGAAAAGAAAGGAGAGTATTGTGAGAAAGCCGCACGTGAGACACGTAGGAAATACAAGCGACACGAAACGAGCTTCAGTTATAAAACCGACAGCAGAATTCTTCTTAATTATTCTAGCTATGTTGTTATTGAGTGGTTGTGCTGATACACATCTTCTTATTCGTAACAATCCTACGGGTACCACAATTAAACTGACTCCAAAAGACTCCTTCTATATTGCTGTGAGTAAAGACGTGGTGTATGGGGAAGATAAAAATGAAGGATCGGGCCTCACTCTGTCACAAATACTCCAATCTTCAATTTTAAAAAGAGCAAGACGTGTGGAGATCGGAGCCGAACACAAATCTTTTGATGATGCACTACTGTATGCTCGTAGCAAGTCCTTCAACTATCTCATATATCCTACAATTCTTCATTGGGAAGACCATGCTACCGAATGGAATGGTGTGGCAGACAAGGTTGAGGTTAAAGTGGAGGTTGTTGAATCAACAACTGATCGTATTATAGATACTGCAATAATAAGAGGGAGAAGTGGAATCGCAACTTTTGGGGGAGATAAGCCTCAAGACCTGTTGTTGATACCTGCGGAGGAGTTTATCTCTAGTTTGTTTTAGCAGTAGCAGTGAAAAACGACGATAATTCTAACCATTCGGATCGGAAGAGTCGCAAAAAACGCGCCCCTCAGCCGAGCCGTTCACAATTGTCAACCAGACTTCTGCATGGTTGTTGACCAATCGTCAATCCCACATAAGTAGGTGTAGTGTGCAGTGGTAACCATTATGAGTAATCTCATTTTCTTAGTGCCTAATAGAATGGCTGCAGCCTATTTACTCCCGTTCTTTTGGCACGCACCATCGTCCGGAGCATATACAAGTACCCGCCCGAGATTTCCGCTGTTCAAAATGTCTCGCAAATTGTGCTTCGTTTCCTATAATTTCTTTGGTATAATAGCACCGCTTTTATCAGGATGGCTCATAATTTGAGGAGGAGGGGAAGGCATGAGAACACTGCTGGGACTTGGATTGATTATTGCGCTGTCTATGCCGTCGCTTGCATGGTGTAAAGTCGGAGGAGATGATGTCACGTATCGCCCGCCGGGAGCAGACACGGTTGTATTCAGCCATGACTTTCACACGAGAAAAGGCATGAAGTGCAACGACTGCCACTACAAATTATTTTCAATTACGGGTGGACGAGCGAAAAAAGCAACGATGCAGGAAATGGAAAAAGGGCAGTCCTGCGGAGCATGCCATTCCGGCCAGAAAGCGTTTAGCGTAAAAGACAAGGTGAACTGTAAAAAATGTCACAAGTAAAATAGCTGCTATCCGGGCGGGGGAGCGCCCTGCCCGGAGCATTTCCTGAATTCCTGCCTTTTTCTCCATCGATCATAATTGAAAAATAAGAAGCTTGATTTCTGCATCAGACATGAAGAATGCTGGCCGGTTTGTCAACGAGAGGTTTTCTTAGTATGAAAACGGCCTCGTTTTGAGGCGGACCGGGAAGGATGTTGCCGTGCTTCTGGACGATGCTTTTCTTCAGGCGAACGCCTGATTTCCTGCGGATACATGGTTTCATCAGCCCACTCTACCGGAATTTTCTGCCCGATATATTTTTCGATTTCTTCAAGTGAGTAGACATACTCTTCATCCGCCAGACTCACCGCCTTGCCGCTCGCGCCGGCCCGTCCGGTCCGGCCAATCCGGTGCACGTAATCTTCGGCGTCCTGCGGAAGATCATAATTGATTACATGCGTCACCCCCTCCACATGGATGCCGCGGCTTGCAACATCCGTTGCAACGAGGATCGGGAGTTTTCCTTCCTTAAAGTCTGCGAGTATGCGCAGCCGCTTTTTTTGTTCTATGGTGCCGGTAATGGCTTGCGCTTTCCATGAATTGCGTTTCAGGCGTTCTACGACCATATCGGCTGCACGGCGGGTATTCACGAAAATCAGCGTGCGCGACGGATTCTCCTTCCGGAGGATGCCGAGCAGTAGGGAAATTTTTTCATGTTTGCCGACGTGGTACAGGACCTGTACTACCTGTTCAACGGTGACTTTTTCCGGGGTGATCGATATTTTTTCCGGAAGATTCATATGCTCGTACGCAAGCTCCATAACACGATAGGAGAGGGTGGCAGAGAAAAGCATGGACTGGCGTTTCGTGTATGGCGGAAGTTTTTTGATTAAATACCGCAAATCATCGATGAAGCCCATGTCGAACATGCGGTCCGCTTCGTCGATGATGAGATACCGGGTTTTTTTCAAACTGTATATGCGCTGTTTGTAGTAATCGATGAGTCGGCCCGGAGTGCCGATGAGGATATCTATCCCTTTTTGCAGGGCGTCCATTTGCTTCCGGTAATCGATTCCTCCATATACCGCAAGACAGCGGAAGCCGGTAAATTTCCCTAACCGTTCTGCCTCATGATATATCTGGTCAGCGAGTTCCCGTGTTGGAGCAATAATGAGCGCCTGAGGAGAGGACGAAGGGTCGATAGCCGGATTCTTTACCATGCGGGTAAACAGAGAGATGAGAAAAGCGGCGGTTTTTCCTGTTCCCGTTTGCGCCTGCGCGGCAACGTCTTCACCCCGTATAGCTCTCGGGATTACTGCTTCCTGCACAGGAGTACATACCGTAAAGCCCGCGTGTTCAATGCCTTGTTTCACAGCATAAGGGACATCAAGTTCCGCAAAATTCATACTGCTCCGATTACCGCTGAAGACAATTTGTCAACAAAATATTTCCAGCAGTATACCATAGCTCACGAAGAGAGCAAAACAAAAATTACGCAGGTCCTTATCATATGTTTTCGTGAATACGGAGCGGATTGACTTATCGGCACCAGCGCCTTTGTCATGACGCCATGGAAAAACGCAGAAGAGTCGTTCCAGATTTTATTTTTCTCGCAGAATGCAACTATATTCGTAAATAAATTATTCAAGAAAGCATCATTTTTGGCGAGGTTTTTTGCATTTTCCCGGGCAATGTAAATATTTTTTCTTCCAACGCGCTGCCGTGCTTGATGTTTTTTTTGCGGAGCATTAACAATCGGCATAAACAAAAAAATACTTATAACCAGAAAAAACTTTATTTTGCTTGGCTTTTTTTTACTGTATGTTGATTATTTTGTTGATAAATTGTCTAACATGCTGAAATATAATTTTTAAATTTTTCTTGTTGACAAAATATACACTTTTGTTGTATATTTGTCTACGAGGTGAACGTAACGTGCTGACAAAACTCTTCTCTTCGACAAGAGCGGAGCTTTTAGGCCTGTTCTTTAACAATCCGGATGATCGCTTCTACCTGCGGGAAATAGCCCGCCATATCGGCAAAGATGCGGCAGGGATCAAGAGGGAGTTGGACAATCTGGTCAAGCTGGGACTTCTTGCGCGGGAGAAGCGGGGTGTTCAAAAATACTACTTCGCGAATAAGAGCTCTCCTGTTTTTTTCGAAATGAAGGGGTTGGTTTTTAAAACAACGGGAGTGCAGGGGGCCATGAAGGCATCGCTTTCCCGGCTGAAAGGCGTCAAGGCCGCATTTATTTATGGGTCCTACGCCAAGGGAGCAGAAAAGGAAGACAGCAATATAAACCTTATGGTTATCGGCCAAGCGAACATCACGGAATTGAACGACATGGTTATGGGCCTGGAAGAGAAGCTGAAGCGAGATATCGATTATCTTGTTTTCGACGAGCAGGAATATCGAAAACGCAAAGAGACAAAGGATCCGTTCGTCAGGGAAATCCTGAAAGGGAAGAAAATATTCCTGGTGGGCAAAGAAGATGAATTATAGCCAACTGAAGGAAATGGGAATCGTTGAAGAACGGACTGCCGAGGTTTCGGAGATTATTGCGCTGGTAACGAGAGTGGACCGTGATCTCGAAACAAGCAGATTGCTGTACGGGAAAGATGAAGAATGGGCCTTTGTAGCCGCGTATCAGGCGATGGCTCGTTCGGCGCGGGCGCTGATCCTGTCCGAAGGATACAGGCCAAAGGTTGTTCGGGGAAGAGACGCTCAGAAGACCGTGGTGACGGCGGCAGGCGTTATTCTTGGTGAACAGTTCAAGAGCCTCACGAACAAATTTGACCGGATGCGCAGAAAATATCAAAGCTTTATTGAAGATGCGGGCAGGATTATCTCCCGGTATGAGGCGGGGCAGGCCATCAAAGATGCGGAGGAATTCACCGCGCTGGTCAATGCAAGAATCCGCGAGAAATATTCTCAGTTATCACTGCTGAATGATGTTCCTCAGCTTGTTTCAAGATAAGGCCGCTTAGTTCACGAACGCGGTATGCCGAAAGGGGGTGGACAACAATGGCAGCCAAGAAGAAAGCCAAGAAGAAGGCCAAGAAGAAAGCTAAGAAAAAGTAGTTTTCATAATGTAGTCCCCGATGAGGGACCGCCGGAGGCACTGAGACATGCCTCCGGCGCATTTACCGGAAGCAATATCAACAGTGAAATAAGAGTGCACTATAAAGAGTCCTTTTTTCGGATTGACTGGTCATAATTCCGTCTTTCAGCTATCTCAGGATGAAAGGGGGTGATTTCATACCATGGCGGCTAAAAAAAAGGCTCCGGCAAAAAAGGCAAAGAAGACCACAAAAAAATAATAACCGAGGCGGGGCAATGGTACAAAGGCCAGGTCCTCAGTATTGAGTCTTTACCACGAAGCTGGTCTTCGTGGTTTTGTTTTTTTATCATATACAAACGCGAAGTTTTCTGCTGTAGTTTTGCATGAATTCCGGTATTATTGCTGCAAGCTTTCCCCGTACGGGAAGATATATGACCAGTCTCTAATTTTCCCGCGACCGGAAGGCAGCCGAAGAACGTCGATTCCTATGCGTAAGCGGAATTATATAAAAATTAATCAAAGTTCCCGGACCGACGGACGGAAGAAATTGCTTATTGCGCTCGGCATTCTTCTTACTGCTTACCTCATATCGTCATGCATTTTCGGAGAGATGGGGCTTATAAAATACTACCGTATGAAAATGCAGTGCAACGCCTTGACAGACGAAATTGCGCTCCTGAAGCGAGACAATGCAAAACTCAGAAAACATGTCTATTCCCTGAAAAACGATCCTCTCTACATCGAACGCATCGCGCGTGACAAATTGGGCCTTGCACGCCCAGGGGAGATAGTGTACTATTACAGCGAACAGAAAGACTGAAGTATTTTACAGAAACCGGATCATTGCTTTGTGCCGTAATGAACCGCAGAAATGACCCAGGCAGTTTGATCGCAGCATGCCGTAGGGACCCAGGGGGCGGAGGTGCCCCTGCTTCGCCACGTCCATGTCAGACTACCCACTTTCCATAGCATTTATCTGGCATATGCACCAGCCCTATTACAAGGATGACATTACAGGGTCTTACATCCTTCCCTGGGTGCGGCTGCATGGAACGAAAGATTATTATGACATGCCGGCACTCCTTGCCGATTTTCCCCAGATCCATCAGACATTCAACCTTGTTCCTTCACTGCTAAAGCAGATTCTCGATTATGTTGAGAATGGAGCCACGGACAAGTTTCTCGACACGACGCTCAAACCGGCGGCAGACCTGGACTCCGAAGATAAACAATTCCTGCTTAAGAATTCCTTCATGGCGAACTGGGACACCATGATTAAGCCGTACCGGTCGTATTGGCAGTTGCTCGACCGCAGAGGCTACAGCGTTGCCGAAAACGACCTCCAGAGTGCCATGCGGTATTTCGGCACGCAGGATTATCTTGATTTGCAGGTTTGGTTCAACCTTACCTGGTTTGATCCGCTCTTTAAACAAAACGATCCCTTTTTAAAGGAATTGGTGCAAAAAGGGGCCGGATTTAACGAAAAAGAAAAACAGCTTCTTGTACAGAAACAGAGAGACGTCATGGCGCTTATCATTCCTGAGTACAGGCGCCTTGCAGAAATGGGCAGCATCGAGCTTACCACCACCCCGTTTTACCATCCTATTCTGCCCTTGCTGTGCGATACTGATCTTGCGAGGGTTGCCGTTCCCGATATCCACCTCCCCACAGAGCGCTTTGCACATCCGGAGGACGCCAAAATCCAGGTTGAACGCGCCATTGCCTATCATGAAAAACTTTTTGGATCGCGGCCGGCCGGCATGTGGCCTGCGGAAGGATCAGTGGCCGAAGACATTATTCCATTGCTTGCAGATGCCGGGATCAAATGGATTGGCACGGATGAAGGAGTGCTCGCCCGGTCGCTCGGCATCCATCTTGATCGAGATTTTTCGGGAGTGTTGAAAAATCCCGAAGCCCTCTATAAACCGTATTTAGCGGGCAAAGGGGGAAAAAATGTTTCCATGGTATTCCGTGACCACACGCTTTCCGACCTTGTAGGTTTCGTGTATTCCAAATGGGATTATAAAAATGCGGCAAATGATCTTATTGACCGGCTCCATCGCATACGGCAGGGGCTGTCACACGGTCCGCACTTGGTTTCCATCATCCTGGACGGAGAAAACGCCTGGGAATATTATCAAAACGATGGAAGAGATTTCTTTTTGTATCTCTATGAGCGCCTGAGCAAAGAGCAGGGGCTTCGGTGCGTGACGGTAGGAGAATATCTGAGGGAAAATCCAGCTCAGGCGGGCATTGAGCGGCTTCACGCCGGCTCATGGATTAATGCAAATTACCGGATTTGGATCGGGCATGAAGAGGACAACCGGGCCTGGGATCTGCTTGCGCAAACGCGCCGGGCCCTAGTGGACTATTCATCCAGAAACGGTGATTCATCTAAGCTGGCCCAGGCATGGGAAGAGATATACATTGCCGAAGGAAGTGACTGGTGCTGGTGGTATGGCGACGATCATTTCTCTGAAAATGATGCAGAGTTTGATCTTTTGTTTAGAACGCATTTGATGAATGTGTATCGCATCATAGGCCTTGATATTCCGGACGATCTTCGGATACCGATACTTCGTGAAGACCGGCAGGCGCTTCCGACGGTCGAACTGACGGCTTTGATTTCTCCTGCTATTGACGGTCAAGTCACGAATTATTTCGAATGGCTGCCGGCGGGTTGTTATGATGTGAGCCAGGGAGGGGGGGCCATGCACCGGGGGGCCTCCATTATCACGCATATTTATTATGGCTTCGATCTGAAAAATATGTTTATCCGGCTTGATCCCGGCGGAAATCTTAATGATGCTAAAGTCTCAGATTTGGCTTTTTTTATCAATTTTTTAAATCCTCGCGGTCTTGATGTGGAAGTGCGCATCGTTCCTCAGGAGCGGCAGGTGAGCGCAGCCCTTTTCCGTGGTGAAAACGGTGACCGCAAACAACTTGCAGACATCCATACCGTTGCTGCGAAGGATATCATCGAACTTGCCGTACCCTTTGACCTCATAGGTCTGCGGGCCAATGACGAGGTGCAGCTCTTTATCACGGTTGAAAGGACCGGCTCCGAAGTTGAAAAATGGCCCTACCGCGGATATATTCAGTTCAAAGTGCCTACCGAGGATTTTGAGGCAACTATGTGGCAGGTCTAACCGCTTCCTGCCACAGCGTTGCGTTGCCTGGTCCTTGTCTCCTATACAGCAAGACTGAACAGTGGAGTCTTGCAAACTGCCTACTTTAGAAACAGTTTTTCATATTTCCCATATCCGGTTTTTGCTAAATCCTCACGAGGAATAAACCTGAGCGCGGCCGAATTCATGCAGTAGCGCAACCCCGTGGGAGGCGGTCCGTCCTTAAATACATGGCCCAGGTGTGAATCGCCGTGTCTGCTTCTTACTTCTGTCCGCGCCATAAACCAGCTTCGGTCTTCTTTTTCTACGATATTTCCCGGTTCCAGGGGTTTTGTAAAGCTTGGCCAGCCAGTTCCGGAATCGTATTTATCGAGGGAACTGAACAGGGGTTCTCCGGAGACGATATCGACATAGATGCCGGGTTTATGATTGTCCCAGTATTCATTCCGGAATGCAGGCTCAGTTCCTTCTTCCTGGGTTACCTTGAATTGGAGAGGAGTCAGGCGCTGTTTCAGCGCTTCTTTTGTTGGTTTGCCGTATGTTCCATCTTGTTCCGGTTGTTGGGTGTTTAGTGCCGCATCTTTCCCCCAGACCTTTTGCAGATACTGATCGCGGCCGGAATTATACCGGTAGAATTTGTACCGTACCGGATTTTTTTTCCAGTAACCCTGATGATAATCCTCCGCCTTGTAAAAAGGAACAGCTGGCTTGATTTCGGTCATGATTGGTTTCGCAAAACGTCCCGATTGGGCAAGTTTCTTCTTTGACTCTTCTGCGAGCCTTTTCTGCGTGTCAGTATGGTAGAAAATGGCGGACTTGTACGATGGGCCCCGATCCACAAACTGTCCTCCCGCATCGGTAGGATCAATTTGATGCCAGAACACATCAAGCAGTTTTTCATACGTTACTTTGGCAGGATCATAAATAACCTCAATAGCCTCCATATGTCCCGTTGTTTCAGAAGTTACTTTTTCATATGTTGGGTTGATTGTATGACCGCCGGTATAGCCTGAAATTACCTCCCGGACGCCATCCAGTTTTTCGAACGGCGGTACCATGCACCAGAAACAACCGCCAGCAAAAGTAGCTTTTTCGAGACGCAAACCGCCGCTTGCATTCGCCTGAGTAAGCAAGAGCGGCAGAAGAAATAGGGTTTCTAATAAAATTTTTTTTACCATTGTTAAAACACCTCCTTCATGCAACACTACTATTATAGTATACAACTGATGGGCAACGGAGATGCACCCGGAAATATATGTCAGTACCCATGAATATTGGTTTTGGGTCAGCCTTGCTTGTCATGTATATTAAAAGTTATGATTTATAATTATTGTTATATTTTTATTAACATCTTGTAAATTTGTAATAATCAACTGGTGCATTAAGTACCTATAATTTTGATTATATGTTCTCATGCTACGGAACTTTTTATTGGTATGTCTAACTATTGATAAGAACAGGTGATAAAAAAAATAAAAGGCTTGGCACACTCCTTGCTTTATAAAAGCTCTGAAAGACATAGACAGTTGATAAACCGACATAATCTTAAATATGGGGTTATGCTTCGATATGCACTTTGACAAGCAGTATTACGGATTTTCTTCTTGACAGCTGTGTTTCAAAGTTGTAGCTTAAAGTGTTACAAAGATGTATCATTTTGGGCAAGAAGTATTCGTGATAATCCCATTATGTAAAGTCAAGCCATCAGTACTTCCGCGCCTGTTTTCACCACGTAGTTGCTGTCCGCCATTATTCTTTAATGTGTTTTACTTGCAGTAGAACGGTCATTATCGAATGGAGTAGGGTAAGTCAATTCTTACAGTACATAGCACACCGAAAGGAGTCCAATAATGGAAAGAGAACAAATCGTCAATGAGTTAAATCGGTTGATCGGTAAAGAAAAGGTGCTCGCATCGGACATGTGGCGTAAGCTTTATGAGTATGATGCCTATCTGCTCCGGTCAGACCCGGACGCGATTGTCCTGCCAACAACCACGGAAGAAGTGGTGAAGATTGTAAAGTTCGCAAACGGCAATAATATTCGCGTCTACACCCGGGGAGCAGGCACAAACCTGACGGGAGGCACCGTCTGCCTGCAGGGCGGAATTGCCCTTGTCACAACGCGGATGAACAAGGTCCTTGATCTTGATCTTGAAAATCAGCGTATGGTAGTGCAGTCGGGCGCTATCACCCTGGATATTAAGAATGTCCTGGGAAAGCATGGATACCTGTACCATCCGGATCCCTCCAGCGAAAAAGCTTCTACGCTGGGAGGAAACGTTGGTGAAAACGCCGGAGGGCCGCACTGCCTTAAATATGGCGTTACGAGCAACCATATCTTGGGAGGCGAACTGGTTCTGTTTGACGGCCAGGTGATTCAGTTCGGCGGCAAGTCTCTGGACAATCCCGGTTTTGATTTGCCCGGCATTCTGAACGGATCAGAAGGAACACTCGGCATCATCACGAAGCTCGTTCTTCGCATCGTGCCGAAGGCGGAAGCAGTGAAGACGATGATGTGCATCTATAACAAGGTTAAAGAAGGAAGCGATACGGTTGCCGATATCATCTCTGAAGGCATCATTCCTGCCACGCTCGAGATGATGGACAATCTCACGATCAATGCGGTAGAAGACGCTTATAATGCAGGGTTGCCGAAAGACGCAGCTGCCGTTCTGTTGATTGAAATTGATGGTTTGAAGGACGGTATGGATCGGCTCTGGGAACGCATCCAGAATATCTGCAAGAAGCACAATGTGCGTGAAATTCGCGCAGCAAAGGATGAGGCGGAGCGGATGAAGCTGTGGGCGGCCCGAAAAGGCGCATTTGGCGCTGTCGGAAAACTGCGTCCCAATTACCTGGTGAATGACGGTACGGTGCCCAGGCCGAAACTGCCGGAGACACTGGATCGGGTCATCGCCATCGGTGAAAAATACAAATTGCCGATTGCGAACGTGTTCCATGCAGGAGACGGCAATCTGCATCCTCTGGTTCTTTTTGATGAGAGAGATAAGGATGAACTGCGCCGAGTGCAGCTTGCTGCAACTGAGATCATGAAGGTCTGCGCGGATCTCGGCGGAACCATCAGCGGTGAGCACGGAATCGGCGTTGAGAAGCTCGAAGGCATGTCCTTTGTGTTCAGCGACAAGGACATTGATACGATGAAAAAGGTCAAAGTGGCCTTTGACCCCGTCGACAGATATAATCCGGGAAAATGTCTTCCCGAGTCACAAAAAGCCGCAGCGTAAGTGCGGAGAAAGGAAAGCCGGGTATGTCTAATTCAGATCAGTTAGTATCCGCACTTAAGGGAATCGTCGGAGAAGCCAATGTGATATCAAATCCGGATCAGCTTAAAGCCTATGCTGTTGACGGTTTGATCCCGAAGGCCGTGGTAAGTCCGGGGAGTGCGGAAGAAATTTCCAAAGTAGTGGTTTATGCAAATACAGAAAAGTTGTCGGTTGTACCTCGCGGTAACGGCTCCAAGATGGCTGCAGGCGGAGTTCCGAAAAAAGTGGATATCGTGATCTCCCTGTTGCGGCTCAATAAAGTTCTGGAGTATGATGTTGCTAACATGAGCTTGTCCGTGGAAGCAGGAATGACGTTGGCTGAAGTGCAGAAGAAACTGGGGAATGGAGGGAAGGGTAATTTTATGGCCCTCGACCCGGCGCACACGGACAAGGCGACCATTGGCGGCATTGTTGCAACCAATGCGAGCGGTCCGAGACGCTACCTCTATGGAACCTGCAGAGACATGCTGCTTGGCGTCAAAGTCGTTTCCCCGGAAGGAGCCATCAACTCGTTCGGCGGAAAAGTGCTGAAGAATGTGTCCGGATACGATATGACCAAACTGATGATTGGATCGTGGGGTAGCTTGGGCATCATCACACAGATTACCACGAAGCTCCTGCCGCTTCCGGAAGCATCCGCCACGCTTCTCGTTTCCCTTGAAAGCTTGACTGCTGCAAATGCTGTTATTAAAAAAGTAATCCATTCGGTCCTGCTGCCTTCTGCGATTGAATTGATCAGCGCGAAAGCCGCAGAACGGCTGGGCGAAAAAGCGAAATATCTCCTTGCTTTCAGCCTCGAAGGTGTTGCAGAAGCGGTGGAACGCCAGGCAGCTGACATTGCCGACTTCTCGAAGAAAGAAGGAGCCACCGCCACGAAAGTCCTGAAGGGTGCGGATGACCAGAAGTTCTGGGTCCGGCTCCGTGATTTCTCGGACGACATGGCAAAAGAGTTCGCTACACCTATTATTCTCAAATCCAATTTCCTTATTTCCAAGCACACGGAACTTCTGGGCGTTTACGAAAAATTGGCACAGGCCGCAGGAGTCAGCGCTGCATTTGTTCTGCATGCGGGTAACGGTATTCTGTATACCTACATCTTCGAGAAGGCCGACAAGAGCGGTATTGCAGATCTCATCGGCAAGATGACGGCAGAAGCGGCAAAATGTGAAGGAAACCTCATGGTTGACTCCAGTCCGCGGGAAATCAAGGAAAAAATCAGCGCGTGGGGTCAGCAGCGCGATGATCAGATCATTATGCGCCGCTTGAAGGAAAATTTGGATCCGAATGGTGTTTTAAGCCCGGGCCGGTTTGTGGGGGGCATTTAAGCATAAGCTGCAGGGAGCATCACTTCAAGAGTGGCTCTCCCTGTGCAGCAGCTGATAAAAGGGGTCGACTATTATGAAAGAAAAAACGGTTTTTGCAGACAATACAAAAGAGAATATTTATCACTGCATTAAGTGCGGTTTGTGCATGGCCCACTGCCCTGTCTACAAGGAGTTGCTGGTAGAAGCGGCAACGCCACGCGGAAAAGTCCAGCTTTCCCGTCAGCTTTCCGAAGGGAAACTGGAACTCTCGGAAGAGGTGAAAAACGCCTTCTTCTCTACCTGCCTGCTGTGCGGCGGATGTGTTGCAAACTGTCCGAGCGGCGTTCACGGCGACCATTTGTATGCCGGTGTCCGCTGGCGCGCGGTGCAGCGCTATGGCCTTGACTGGAAAAAGAAGGCCATGTTCCAGATGCTCGCCCATCCGTGGATGATGTCAAAAGCGGCCTGGTTTGGAAAATGGGCTCGGAAGATGTTCGGCGGCCCATGGATCGAGTCCCATTTGAATGCGGGTGCTTTGAATGTTGCGCGAATTCCCGCTATGAATGACAAGCCGTTTTCCGATATGGTTCCGGAAGTAGTAAAGCCGGAAGGAAAGGCAAAAGCCAAGGTGCTTTATTTCCACGGCTGCGCCACCAATTATCTGTTCGGGGACATCGGCTTGGCTGTTGTAGACGTGCTCAAGAAAATGGGTGTTGAAGTCATTACGCCAAAAGATCAGACCTGCTGCGGAATGCCGATCTTTATGTCCGGCGACCGCGAGGCTTCTCTCCAGAGCATCCGCGAGACCCTGAAAGTATTTGCACGCGAGGACGTAGATGCCGTGGTGTGCGATTGCGCGACCTGCAGTGACGGCCTGAAGAAGGAATATTCCCACCTGCTTCGCGACCTGCGGGAGCTTGGTGAGAATGTCACCGAGGAAGAATTTAAGGCTGCAGAACTGCTCGGCAAGAAGGTGAAGGACATAAGTGTTTTCATCGACGAGCACAAGGATTGGATTCCTGCGATAAAATCGAATGGCAAGAAAGTCAGAGTTACCTACCATGATCCTTGCCACCTCGTGAACGGTCAGAAAATCACCGCTCAACCGAGGAATGTCCTGAAGGCTATCCCCGGTGTCGAATACGTGGAAATGCCCGGTGCCGGCGATTGTTGCGGCGGCGGCGGCTCTTTCCAGGTGGAAAATGCAGAAACTTCCAGCAAGATTACGGCTAGAAAGGTTGCAAATATTCATAGCACAAAAGCCCAGGTATTGGCAACCAGCTGCCCTGGATGCAATCTGACTATTTCCAACCACTTAGATCCGGAACAGAAGGTAAAAGTGATGCATCCGGTTCAGTTGCTTCAGATGGCCCTCAACGGTAAATAGGACAGAGCAGCATAGAAACACGGTTTTTAAGAGTCCTGTGTGGTTGATTCACACAGGACTCTTTTTTTTTATACGAAGAACGATAGCTGTTTTTTGCTCTGATGTATGTTTTGCAGTGCTTGCCGGTCAGGAAGGAATATTTTGCGCGGGCAGGGTCAACTCGGCTATGTAGGGCAGGTTTCGATATCGTCCGGAGAAGTCCATTCCGTATCCAACAACAAAAACATCGGGTATTTCAAATCCCCGGTAGGTGATTGCAACGTCCAAGGTGCGGCGGACTTTCTTGTCCAGGAGGGCCACCGTGGCTATACTTGCCGGTTTTTGATCCTTGAATTTTTCAATCAAGCAGTGAAATGTTGCCCCGGTGTCGACAATAGTATCGACAAGAAGTATGTGTTTATCCTCGACGGCAATCTTGCTGTTCCGGTTGACGGCCACCACTCCGGTTGATACGGCGCAATCGCCGTAGCTTGACGCTTGTACGAATTCAACTGCCGAAGGGACTGTGACTCTGCGCATAAGATCCGCTGTGAAAATGAACGCGGCCTTCAGGATAGAAATTAAGACCAATTTCCTGCCCGCATAGTCACGAGAAACTTGAGAGGCGATTTCACCAACACGTTTTTTGACTGCCTCTTCATTAAACAGTACTGTGTGCATGTTTGGCATCGTTGATTGGGCGGAAAACGAGGAAAGTGCATATACCTGCTGCAGTATGCATTACTTCAATCCGCGGCTTCCCGGTTTGATAGGAACACTTCCAGACTTGCACAAAGGACAGGTCTCGGGAGTGTAGGTCGGCACATCAAGCGTTACCAGCGATTTATACGGCACGCCGATATCCGCTTTCCCATTAGAACGATCTACAAGCGAACCTGCCGCAACAACTACCCCGCCTGCTTTTGCGGCGACATTGATCGTTTCTTTTGTGGATTTACCGGTTGTAATGACGTCCTCCACGACAAGAACCCGTTCCCCCGGTTTGATTGAAAAACCGCGGCGGAGGACCAGTTCACCGTTTACCCGTTCGGCGAATAACGCACGCACACCCAGCGCACGTGCGGTTTCGTGTGATACAAAAACTCCACCAAGGGCCGGTGCGATGACCAGATCAATTTTCATGTCGGTAAAATTGTTTGCGAGGGCCGCGCAGAGCTTTGTAGCAAGATCCGGTTGCTGCAGAACAAGGGCGCTCTGGAGATAGCGGTCGCTGTGAAGTCCCGATGAAAGAAGAAAATGACCAGTCAGAAGCGCTCCGGTTTTTTTGTAAATTTCCAATACGTCATCTGATGTCATAAAGAAGCACGCTCCTTTTTATGATTGCTAGAGATGCGGATGCAAGTTCGAGACGATGTTACGGAGCAAACAAAGCAGTTCAAACGTCTTGCCCCATTTTTTTATTTCCCCTAGATTGTTTTTTTGATTCGATTTCATCGAGTATTTTTATGACTGCTTCGCGTCGGTTGGGAGCTTTCAATACCGGCCTTCCCACTACAATATAATCAGCACCGGCAGCACAGGCTTCTCCCGGGGACATAACTCTCTTTTGGTCGTCCAGTGCGGCCCATGCAGGCCGTACACCCGGAGTGAGAACAACAAAATCTCCCGGGATGGATCTGCGTAGCAGTTTAATTTCCTGCGGTGAGGCTACGACGCCGTCCATTCCGGCACGCCGGGCCATGCGCGCCAGATGCGCTACCTCCCTCTGGAGAGATCGCGTTATTTTAAGCTCACTTTTCAGGCTTTTTTCATCCATACTGGTAAGGATTGTGACGGCAAGAACAAGAGGCAGCGGTTTGCTCCATTTCTGAGCAGCTTCTTTTGTCGATTGCGCAGCGGCCTTCATCATATCGAATCCGCCTAACGCATGAACATTGAAAATGCTGACCCCCAGTTTTACTGCCTCCTCTGAAGCCTTTGCAACGGTATTGGGAATATCATGGTACTTGAGATCGAGAAAGACCCTGCCGCCTGTGCTGATGGCTTTTCTGACGATATCAGGTCCGTAGGCCGTGAAAAGCTGATGACCGATCTTGAACGTGCCCACGACGTCCTTCAGTTCGTGCACGATCGTCAGCGCTTCAGAAGCGTCATCGACATCCAGTGCGAGAACAAGCGGATTTTTAGCAGCCGGAGTATTCAATTTCGTGGGTCCTTAATAAATTCTGATCAGGCTCAGAAGCCGTTCTTTAAATAATTCTGCAAGAATCTGCAGGTTTTGCTGACTCAGAAATTCATGGGCATTGTGTGAAAACAGAATCCATGCTTCCGCCGGAAAATCCGATGTTTCCTGGCAGAACTCCGCATGCAGATATATCTTCGGCAGGAGCCGGGCGTTTATTGCCATGTCGCACCGGCTGATACCCCCTGAGATTTCTGCATCCAGCATAGGCAGAAGCGTGCTTGCACGGGATATGATTTCCGGCGTGTACGGCGCAATCGGCAACTCCACTTTTTTTCTGAATTCAGACGGAGTCTGAATTCCTAAAGTTCCGACTGCACGCCAGGGAGTTATCTCCAGTTCCGTACCGGATGAAAATAAATAGTCAAGAATCACCGCGGTATGATTTTCCGGTGCCTGTTGTCCATGGAGAACGATACTGGTATGGGTAATCAGATAATCCTGACCGAGCATGGCAAGAAGAATAACATCTTCCTTTTTATCATATCGTGCAGCCGTTCGTTCCGCAATTTCAGGGAACGAGGCAAACTCCAAGGTTTTCACGCAACACTCCGGTCATGTCAACGTATACTGTAAAAGAATTATATAAGTACGTGCGGGAAAGGACAAGAGAAAAAAATCAAGCTTGCATCCGCGCGAAAAGCCATGTATAGCATGGATGTTGCTATGCCTGTTGTTTTATTTTTTGGATTATCTCCGTGAGGAGTTCCTGCATGTTGATTTGGAGCTGAATAACATCCGGCGGCAGATGCTCCTCAAAACGGTATTCACCGTTGCCCCACAAAAAAAGACTGTAAATAATATCCCGCACCTGCATTTTTAGGCCGGTAAAAAGATCTTTGGGAGTGACAAAACCGTTTTCCACAAGAATAGCACCCAATTTTTTAAGACCGGCGCTTTTTTTAAGCAACTGTACGGCGTGTTCAAGGTTTCCAATGCTGAGTTTGTTGCCTTTAACAAGAACTTCACCAAGTCTGTCGTTGGAATCCGTTGACGCGGCAAAAACTATTTTACCGGATTTCAGGTAGATGGACTTTACTGTATCACCATTGCGGATTGTCAACGTTCCCGTTGCCTGACCTTGGCGCAGTTCCTCCAAGATAAGGGGCAGCGGAACGGATTGAATGTCACCAGAAAGAGGAATAGGCATAAAAAAATTATCGTGTCACAGTATGGTAAAAGATGTATGCTGGTCCGAAGATAACTACTTACACTTTTTCATAAATCTGAAGAGGCAATTTAAAATTCGAATCGGATTCCCATTCCGCCTACCGTGGTTCTCCCCGTTTTTACTTCAAGCATGGCCATGAATTTCTGCGTGATTTTCCATTCGAGGCCGGCAAAAACGTTTATGTTCGTCTGGTCATCAGAAAGGAATGAACCGAAGAGTGAAGATACTTGGAGGCCTCCGTATGGGGTAAATTTATAACCTCTTTCCGTAAGAAGAAAACTTTTGCTGAAAATGGTGGAGAACTTTATTTCACTCACATTTTTTCTACTGATGATTATTGTATCAAAGCCCAAATCAGCAGCCAGGTCCAGTGGGATTCCAGAGGTCTCTTTTATTAATTGATATTTCAGATCCGCACCAACAAGCGCTCCGACTTTATCGTCCGGCCGGACATTCGTGACTGCGCCGAATTTTGCTCCTACTTCGAACAGGGCCCCGAGGCCATGGCGGACTGCCGGGTAAAAACTGTTATACTGCCTGTCCAGGGAGAAAAAAACGCCAACCTGGGTCATACCCTGGTCGAGACTCTGGGCGGTTGTAAATTCATTTTGGGTGATTGAAAATGCATCGGCCGGTCCAGTAAATGCACACAGGGAGATGGAGGCAATAAAAAGAAGCAGGTAAAGTTTTTTCATCGTGAGGACCTCCTTTTAAACATGTCAAAAAAAATATAGCATCAAACTGAAAAATTGACAAGAAAAAAAGGTGAAATGGCTGAATGGAGATGGATAAGATGAAAAAAAGCAGGATGTTCAGAAGTCATCCTGCCAGATATAGCTGATATGCAGTAGTCATGAATTGTATTTGCAGATAATGCCTATTCTTAATTGCAGAGCTACGGCCTTTCAGCTAAGAAATTTTAGGGAAAACACATCTTAACCATAGGAGGAAGGACTATGACTCAGCAGCATATCATAAATCGAAAGCTCAACATCCTGGACTTAGGCAAAATACTCGGTAACATCAGATAGGCCATCATGGACGGAGGGTTGGCTGGACTTCTGGGGAAGCCTTGACAGACGCCGCGCATTGGCAATCGGGTGGTTTTCCCGATAGGACAAAGGATCTTGACTACTCCCTTCAGTAATAAATCGAAATACGATGCACGTTCTTGGCATGAACAAGATGTGTATCTAGGCAAAGGCGCTGCTCATCCATCCTTGCTCAATTCTACGTTCCAGTAGAGGTAGTCATGCCAGCTCAGCGGAGCATTTTTTATTCCGATCGTAAGGGTGACCACCGGCATCCACCGCGGTTTTACCGGTTGTCTGATCAGCCGCATCCGTGCCTCCTGCGGTGTCCGTCCTCCTTTCCTGTTATTGCAGGCAAGACAGGCGGTAACGATGTTTTCCCACGTCGCTTCCCCCCCCTGGACCTGCGGCAGAACGTGGTCGAACGTGAGATCCTCGGCCGGATATTTGATGCCGCAGTATTGACAGGTATATTTATCCCGCTGGTAGATATTGGCCCGAGAGAAGCGGACTTCTCTTTTCGCGCGTTTGATCTTCACGAGCTTTAGCAGACGAAGGATGGAGGGCAGTTTGAAGGTGATGGACACACCCCGGATGTCCCGGTCATACGAGTCAATTACTTCTACTTTGCCCTGGGTGAGCAGGGTAATTGCCCGCTGCCATGAAATGATCTTTAACGGTTCAAATGTTGCGTTCAGAAGGAGCGTTCGTTCCATTGCAACCTCGAGGCAAAAGAAAAACGGCTCTTGGTGTTCCGAAGACCATGGGTTCGCTCAGTTCGAGTAATGCTTAATTATCAAAATACAAAAAACAGTATGATTTGTCAATAGGTTTGAAAAACCGTATAATGTGCCATGGCTGATTCCGAAGAAAGACGGATCGAGCAGGCACGATCAGTCCGAGGGGAAGGGATTGCCGAATTCCTTCACGATATCTCGCCGGCTGTCATCAGGGTATTGATTCAAAACAGACATCTGTCTGAAGATGATATACTAGTCATCGCAAACAGAAAAAATCTGCCGGGCGACATTTTTGAATCGATTGCCAAAGACCAGCGGTGGATTGAAAATTATCCGATTCGACTGGCGATCGCCAAAAATCCCAAGACCCCGCTTTCGACCTCACTGACGATTGCGCGGTATCTCCGCCTGTTCGATCTTGCTGAATTAACGCGCAATCGTTTCCTCCCGCTTGTTTTCCGGCATAAGATCGAGACCATTATTATGGAAAAAATCCCTTCCATGGCGCTTGGCGTCAAGAAAACCCTTTCCAAGATTGTGTCCGGAGAGGTGCTTCTCAGGCTTATCCAGGAAGGCTATCCCGATGTGGTCAAACTCTGTCTCGACAGCCCTTATCTTCAGGAGTCCCAGCTTTATAAGGCAATCAGCCGACACAGTACGAAACCGGGAACCATCAAGGCAATAGCTGAGCACCCAAACTGGTCAAGCCGCTCCCTTATCAAACTTGCTCTCATTCATAATGAGCATACACCGCTTTCGCTCTCAGTCAGATTTCTCGGCGTGTTGAAAGTTGGAGATCTGCGAGAAGTCTATGCTGATCCGTCTGTCCCGGTGACCATCAAGCCATTTATTTACCGGGAACTTTGGGAACGGGGCGAGGAACCGAATGAACCAAGAGAAGAACGGATATACGAAGCCAATGAGGAAGACGAACAGGCACTCGAACAGTTTAATGGTACGCTGGAGAATCCGGACAAATAACTGATGAAATTGTTTTGCAGTCCGTGCTATTTCTTTTTGGATGTACAACGGTCCACAAGATACGCAATCGACTGGTAGCTGATCCCGCTGTGGACAGAGAGGCCGATTTCGCACGTCCTGTTGTTGGAATAGCCTCCCGCAGTAAACGGCGGCAGTGACGGTTTCAGGTCCGCAAGGGCGCTCGCGTTGAGCTCCGGATAGTTGAAACCCCGGTCACCGGCAAACCCGCAGCATCCGACCCGGGAGGGGATGACCACGGTATCGGCACATGCCTGTCCGACGATTTTAAACTTTTCCAGCTGCCCCATCTTGAGTGAAGAGCAGGGGACATGCAGCGCGATCGTTTCGTGCTGCTTCACGAAGTCCAGCTTATCCATCAGAAAAGTCACAATAAACTCCACAGGCTCATACAACGTTGTGGCCGGATGGAATGTACGGCGCATGCGGTAGAGGCACGTACTGGTGTCACAGAGGATGGGATATTTCCCTCCCTCGTTTGCTTCGAGGAGCGCCTGTTCGAGTTCTGTACTTTTGTGGTCTGCCTGTTCGAAGAACCCTTTGCTTTCAAAAGGGGTCCCGCAGCAAAGGTTCTCAATGTTTTTCGGAAAAATGACGTCAAAACCGGCCTTATCAAGAACAGAACGCATTGCTTCGTAGACCGTCCGTGGGTCAGTATCTTTCTGCGCTGGGCCCATGGTTCGGGCAATGCAACTCGGGAAATAGACCACTTTATTCGGTGATCCCTTGCGCGCTGTTTCGAATGATCGCTTCGGCGCTCCGGTCGGCATCCAACTGGTCCAGAGCGGAATTCTGTTGCCGGACAGCAGGCGTACAGCCGTCGCGATTTTTCCCATGAGTGTTGTTCCGAGAATAGTGTGTATCGCATGCGTTGCCTTCAGTCCTGACCACAGCATACCGACGACCAAGGCATAATGATCCGCAACCCAGCGGGCGATGCTTTTGCTCAGCGCGGTATTCTGTTCGGACCGCAGAAACTCCGTAAAGTCACCGGTGTTGATCTCCACCGGACAGGCCGTGGCGCACATGCCGTCAGCAGCGCATGTTTGTTCGCCCAGATAGGAATACAGCTGCTTCAACTCTGCAAGACGCTCGGGGTCTTCGTGAGAAGCGGTCAACCGGGATATTTCACGGGACACGGTAATGCGCTGGCGCGGTGTGGTGGAAAGATTGCGCGACGGACAGTGTGGTTCACAGAAGCCGCATTCAATGCACTTGTCCACCAGTTCATGGGTGGCCGGTAGCGGTTTAAGGTTCTCAATATACGACCGTGGGTTGTCATTGATGACGGCGCCCGGGTTCAGGAGATTATGCGGGTCGAACGCTTTTTTAATGCGTTTCATCAGCTCATATGCCTTGTTCCCCCACTCGAATTCCACAAATGGGGCCATGTTCCGTCCGGTGCCGTGTTCGGCTTTGAGCGATCCGTCATATTTTTTGACAACCATGTGGTTGACCTCTTCCATGAATTTTCGGTAACGTTCTACTTCTTCAGGAAAGCTGAAATCCGGAGTCAGGATAAAATGCAGATTGCCTTCGAGCGCGTGGCCGAAAATAATGCCTTCTTTATATCCGTACTTTTGCATGAGATCTTGCAGCTCAACGGTTCCCTTTGCGAGAGAATCGATCGGGAAGGCAATGTCCTCGAGAATCAAGGCCGTCCCGAGCTTGTGTGCCGCACCCGCAGACGGGATGAGGCCTTTCCGGATGTTCCACAACTGATCATATTCCCGGCTCACATCGGTGAAGACGATGGGGAATTTGGTCCGAACCGGCTGCAGCGCGTTTATTATGCGGTCTATTTGCTGGGCAAGTGAGTTTTTGTCCCCTGCCCGCGTTTCCACCAGCAGTGATGCTGTACCAGGATCAAGTTCTTTTAAATATGCAGGAACACCTTTTTTATCAGCCACGGATATCAAGGATGCATAGTCCATGAGCTCCACGGCGTATGCCAAGCCGCTTTTGCGGAGAATGATGGTGCCAGTGCAGGCCGATTCCACGCTGGGGAAAATAATAAGACTGCTTGCCTTATAAGGGTGCTCGATGACTGTCTTCAGGGTCAACCCCGCGATAAAAGCGAGTGTGCCTTCCGATCCTATCACCAGATGCATGATAATGTCGATGGAGTTGCTGAAATCGACAAATGCGTTCATGCTGTAGCCGGTTGTATTTTTGATTTTATATTTATCAATTATGCGCTGTCGAAGCTGAGGGTCTGCCTGGATTTCATCACGAATGCGTTCGATTTCCTGTACCAGGTCTTTATGGGTTTCGAGAAATGCCGAGCACGAGGAGGGGTCCGCCGTATCAAGCATGCTGCCGTCTGAAAACAGCATTTTCATGTGGTCCACTGTTTTATAAGCGGTTTGCGCCGTACCGCAGCACATGCCGCTGGAGTTGTTTGCTGCAATGCCGCCGATCATGCAGGCATTGATTGAGGAAGGGTCGGGACCGATTTTTCTGCCGAACGGCAGCAGCAGCGCATTTGCTTCAGCGCCGATAATGCCGGGTTCAAGCGCGATTTTTTCACCATGCTCAAGAATCCGGTAGTCACGCCATGCTCCTGCAAGGACTAAAAGCACCGAATCGGAGACAGCCTGTCCGGACAGGCTGGTTCCGGCTGTACGGAAAGTTATCGGCACACGCAACGTGTTTGCGATGCCCAAAATCCGCGATACTTCACCTACCGTCCGGACTTTAACGACTATTTTAGGGATGAGGCGATAAAAGCTGGCATTGGTCCCGAAAGCAAGTGTGCGCAGAGGGTCGGTAAAACAACGTGAAGCGGGGATAAAGGATGCTATTTCCTTGTGAAATTGCCGATACGTGCCGTCGAGACGACTATACATAGACCCACCTCGCTCAATATTCCTGCATTGCATGCTGCGCGTCTATTTTTCAGGAACACAATATAAGTCCTTTTCGGAGGATATTGCTGAACATAGTCTCAAGTATAACACGTTCTGAAAAAATTGATGGGAACCACAGAGGACAAGCAGAAGTCAGCAGTTCGGTAAGGGAGCATTTCCAGGATAGAGGAATACTACTTTAACATCTTGAGAGCCCATCCTTTGCCTACGATAATAGCTCCACGGGGGCAGAATTCCTGGCAGCAAAAGCAGCGAATACAGTCGCGGTACTGTATTTCCAGCCTTTTTCCCACTAGGCTGATTGCTTCCTGGGGGCAGTGGGCCAGGCAAATGCCGCACTGGGGGCATCGTCCGTGGTTGATCACCGGTTTCGTGGTAAAAGCTTTTTTGAGTGTGCGCCGGAGCCACTCCGGGAGAGGCCATTCAGTGTGCATTGCCTGCGGGAGACGGAAGTTCTTAATTGCCACGCGCGCAGGGGACTCACCTCGTATCATGATCTGGTCAGGATCCGTTTGTCCGACGCCTGATGCGGCCGCGGTCCGTATGATGGGCAAGCTTTTCGGATCAATTCCCGCTACCAGCGCGGACACCACGTCCAGGGCGACCGCGTCTTGACCGGCGAGCACAACGCCTACCAGCCTGGGGTCGCCGCTGCCCGGGCCATTTCCTTCCATGCCGATTACGGCGTCCATGATCGAAAGACGCGGCTTGAACAGGGCGTACAGCTCTACAATCATCTGCATAAAAAAATCGTGATTTATGCCTGCATTGAAATGCCATTGTACTTTGCGCTTTCCCGGAACACAGCCGAAGAGATTCTTGACAGCGCCGGTTATTGTTGTCATCCCGTGCGTCTTGAACTTTGGCAGGTTGATGATGGCATCTGCTTCGTAAGCACTTCGCGAAACTTCGAACCGTTGAAAACGACCTGTATTTTTGACGGTGATTGTTTCATCAAAATCCGCAAGCGCAGCGTTCTCTTCACGAAGAACATCCATAATCCCGGATTTTTCGCAGACTTTCTTGAGATCACCAAAACCGGGGCTGTCTCCAACCATAACGATGCCTTCTGCTTCGTGGACAAGACGGATGACAGCCCGTACAATTTCCGGATGCGTGGTGACTGCTTCCTCCGGGCGGTTGGCTTTCAGGAGATTCGGCTTGAGAAGCACCTGCTCCCCCGGTTTTATGAACGCCTGCATGCCACCGAGCAGGTCCACCGCCTGCCGGACAGCAGACAGGGTTTTTTCGCGCCCATAATCAGGACATCGTACAATCGAAATTTCTGATTGCGTGCTTGCCTTCTTATTTTTCTTGGCCGTCAAACAGTTCTCCCCGTTCCTTTGATAAGCTTTTTAGCTCCGCATTGCATTCAACTTTATGCGTTCAATCGTGTCTTACGAATATATTGGATCGTGTGAAGGAACAGGACATAATGCGTATACATTATAGTAATGCCCTCAGCTTTTTCGAGCGGCTGCTTTGTAAAACCGGAAGCTTTCTCGGCCCTTTCTGGGGCGCAGTTTTGATTTCTCTGAGCACCGGATTAGCGATATGGGTGACCGGAGTGTTTATGAAGCAGTACAAAGCTGAAGCCATACTCAGAAATCGGACGCTAGGAGGAACGGATGCGTCCTGGCCAAAAAACAGAGGCCGTTTTCATGAGTTTTTTTGAATAGCAGTATAGAGTTCCTCTGTCACAGGTGTTTTTACGCCGTATTTTTTCCCTAACCGAAGAATTGTCTCACCGAATAAGTCTCCCTCATTCTTCTTTCCTGCCTGTTCCAGGTCGCGCTGATAGGAAGATTTTGATTCATAGGGAAAGGTGCGTGCCTTGTCAAGATTTTCCGTGATAGTAGATTCGCGGAATTCCACGCCTTCAAACCGTGCTATTGCGATCAGTTCATTCATAACACCGCTGACTTTGTCCTTGTATTCAGGTGTTTCCATTATCTTGCCGAAGGTCGCTCCATACCGGCCGGTTACCAGCGCAAAAGGAGCTATAAAAAGATATTTTTTCCAGATTGCGGGAAAAGCATTATCAGTCCATTTGCAACTGATGTTTGCGTTCTTAAAGAGGTCAATAATATTCTGCGGGACAATATCCGGATGTGCGGGATCCTTCCCGAATATGATCGTACCGACAGGACCTTTCTGTGTGACGGTGCCTGGTTTCACAATATTCGAAAACACGTAGACGCATGCTGGAAACACGATTCCGGCAGTCAGTATTTTCCTGATCCGCTGATGAATGTCTACACCGTTCAGCATCGGGATGATCATGGTGTCTGCTTGTACCTGTTGCGCGACGGTTTTGACAGTCTCGTCGAGATCATAGCTTTTTACAGCGAGGAAAATAAGATCGATTGGCGGAAGCTCGCTGAAATGTTCCACTGCTCCGGTCGGTTTACATACCAGTCCCGAGCGGTCATGCATATTCAGGATCAATCCGTTTTTCCTGATTTCCTGCAGATGCGTGCCTCTGCCGAGAAAATAAATTTCATGGTCTTTGTCATTTTGTTCAGCGATTTTGTTTGCGATGAGACCCCCAAAATAGCCTCCGACTCCGCCGACTCCATAAACACAGATTCGTTTCAATTCTTTTTTCTCACTCATGCAGTGCCTCCCCGGAAAAAACTGTGGATTTCTGAGATAGATTACCGTGGAATGAACAAAATATCAAGTCCAATACGTCTCTTGTCAGGATCAATCTGTACTTTCGGATAGCCGCTCCTGCAATGACATCGCCACGCATTTTGATGTTTGCGCCGTGCAATAGGAGCGAAAAACACAAAAAACAACTTTCCTTTGGCGGAACAAACAAATGAACAATTTAATGCTAAATTTACTTGATTTTTTCAGAAAAGGTATTATAATTTGAAAAATTCGCAGTTGTAAAGCACTTGGTTTTTCATCAATTGATGCAAAAAGTACTTGGTGAAAACCTTTTTGCCGGTGCAGTATAAAAGTACGAAGTGCGCTTTTTTCATAATTATCGTATTGCAAGCGCACTGTTGTTATATCCAAATCTTAGGAAGAAAGGGGGGAAAATAATGAAAAAGATTTCTGCAATCATAGCAGCTCTTGCAGTTGTTGCGGTTTTTGCTTTAGTGGGTTGCCAGCAGCAGGCTCCTGCTCCAGCAACAAAGTCGGCAGTAACGTCCACCGTTACCTCGACAGCAACAGCAACAGCACCTGCAGCAGCACCGGCAGCACCCGTAAAGAAGTAATTATTTTTCTTGCAGGTCAAAACACGTAAGGCCCTTCGGCAGATCCGGAGGGCCTATTTTTTTTGTGGTAAATTCCAGATTTTTTCTGTTCACTCCTGCGAATATAAACGGCAACGATGCTGATTCTCCGTCCGATACACTATGCCCCTCCGCAGCAGAAGCTGCCTGCTTCAGGATTAAAATTTATACGCTGCGGAAAGAAACACAACGTTTGCATGGTAGTTTGGATTTGCATATGCGCCTGTTAGAAATGCACCATTGGTGCCGGTTGTTGCCGGTACGTTTATATAACCATCCCAGGAAGCATCGTTATACGTATAACTTTCATAAGCATATCCCAAAACCATGGTCAGCGGCTTCCAGGGAGTATATTTCAACTTTACCATGATAGATCTCAGCGTATAGTCATCCCAAGCGCCCAGATCTATGTTGTCGTTTGTGCGCGTCCCGGCGGGTGTGCCTGCAGCAAGCGCTGCAGCATTCAGATAGGTTAGGTCAACACTTCCGTTGGATTTTGTATTATTGTATTGGACCTGCAGGGTGAGCTTTTTAGGTACGAGAAGAACCTCGGCGCTCACCCCGTATGAAAAAGTCCCGTCTTTGATTCTCGCGTCCCAGTTGTAATTGTTGGCATCCTGTGTCGCTCCGTTGGGGTCCGCTCCTGCCGCAGCTGCAAACCTCCTCTGAAATTGATAGGACTTGGTGTTTTCGTAATCGACATAGGCATTTACTTGAATATTGGCGCCTATGGTATAGCCGGCATCCACATTTGCCACATGACTAGTGCGTCTTCTGAGACCCAGCATCGTGTCTTGATATGCCGCAAACTTATACTTGTACCCGAGATTTATATCGAGTTTGTCCAGTGGATAGATATCAAGAGAGGCTTTGTATATATCTCTGGACTGCTCCGTTGCATCGAATCTGCTGATGAATGATGCAATGGCGTTTTCCGTGGTTTGATCAGCAGCGTACATTTTGTTGAGTACCCCATGATCGGCATTGCGCTCCAGGTGTTCATAGCCGACTTTGGGGGTTATCAGGTCTGACCCCCGCCATTTGAGTTCGGTCATATAGCAATTGTCTCTTGTCTCCGGTATATCACCGCGCATTCGGTCGGTTATAACATAACGATAGCCTGTTTGCAGATGGAACTGTGAGGGGAGCTTTATTCCCAGATTGATACCGGCAGTATTTTTGTGATAACTGAACAGTTGGTTTGTAAATGGGAGGCCTCCTGCAAAGCCGGCATCTGTTGTTGTTATCTGGTCCGATGCATTGTGCCGTTCATAGTACTTGTAGTGAATATTTGCTGTGAGAAAAGATACCGGGTTTGAGGTCAGAACAGCCTGGTAATTCTGGGTATCTACTTGACCATGGAACAGCGCGCTGCTCAGTGTAATGGCCTGTACGGCGGTAGATACATATGAAGAGAACAGGTCCGCCTCAGATGTCGCCCTGGATATCGCAAGGTTTACATTCAGTTTACTGTTAAGCGGTAATTGGGCACCTCCCCGAAAGGCAATTTTATAATATTGGTTGCTTGGTGGGAGATTCATGGCATCACCGTTTGGTTGCGGCCCGACAGGATTGTTGAAAAATAATATGTGATTTGCATTGTCGAATGTGCTGTATTCGCCGCTCAAGGATGCAAAAAAAGGCTTTGTAGCATACCCGATTTCTGCGCGAACCATGTCCGTTGTATAATCCACGGGCTGGGGGAGTTCAATAGCAATTCCGCCCGGAGTCGTACCGGCGGCTGAGGTAGGTATTGTGCCGGTCCTTTCCTCACGAGAGGCAGTAATGCTGAAATAGAACGGTTTTGGCATTTGGATGGTAAGACCGCCTTCACTGGTTTTTCTTTTAATAAGGTAATCAAAGTGTGCCCATCCGGATGTGTCCGCAGTTGGCAACGCTGAGATTGTCAAGTTATTGCCTCCGACACCGGTATAAAACGTTTTTGCATCGAAGGTGAAATTGTGGGGGATTTCATCGTAATCCAAATAGAATTTGAATTTTCCGTACATGCCGCCGTCAATCCGGTAGTGCTGTGTGCTATAGCCGATGTCTGAAGCCGTTCCTTGCAAAAAGAAGTCATCAGAATCAAACTTCAGACGAAAGCCGCCGTACAGGTCGTTTTTTCTGATGTCGCGGTACTCATTAAACTTTGCCTTGTCTCCGGATTCGTTAGTAATGACGCCGGTGGCATTCATTTCTCCTTCAAAAGTGCCGTCCGCTGCGAGGGTGGGGAAGGCCTGCAGAAAGATCATCCCCAACGTCAAAAGAATTCGTTTTGACTTCATGGCGCGTTCCCCCTATCTCACAAAATGCAGTCCTCGTGCAGAAGGACCGTTGCTGCCGTGTATCGTCGAATGACAGTTCAGGCAGCTTCGTGCAATCAGCCTGTTTTTCCCGCTGGTTGCAGCTCCTGGAAAAGTTTCAAATGACGTGTACGGCGTGCTCGGGTGCTGGGTCCACTCGTGGCAATTCTGGCAGAGCAGAGGCGTTCTGGACGTCAACAATTTTGAATGGTTGCTGCCGTGAGGCGTATGACAATTCAGGCAGTTCTCCTCCACGGGCGGATGCTCCCACATAAAAGGGCCTCTTTTTTCCGCATGACACTTATAGCAAAGTTCATTTACGGAATCCGCTTTTACCATTTTTTTGCCGAATTCTCCATGGGTGTTGTGACAGCTCGAGCACCTGATTTTGCCTTCTTTGATAGGATGATGCGATTGTCTGAACGATTGAGCCCGGATGTCTTTATGGCATTCAAAGCACAGGACTGACTGGTCGGCCTTGAGGTATTTCGGATTGCGGCCGTGTACCGTATGGCAGTCACTACAGGCCACATTTTCATTTTTATGTCTGCTCATATTCCAGGAAGCCAGGTTTTTTGTTTCTTCATGACAGGACAGACATTTTGCAGACTTTGTCTGCTGGTCCGTTTTTTTGCCGAAATCGAATATATCCACTCCGCGCCCGCCGCCTTTTTCCACATGTTTTGCACCGGGGCCGTGGCAGGTTTCGCAGGCTTCTTTGTACTCCGGCCCCTGTACATCTTTCTTTGCGTGGATTGTTCTGGCGTAACTTGCATACTGGTTTTCATGACATCCCTTGCAGGTTGCAGCTCCGATGTATTCTTTCTGATTGTCCGCTATTGCGGTTTTAGGGGCAGCAGCGTCGGTTTGAGCAAAAAAAGCGGCTGGTGCGGCGGATACCATCACAGTGGTGCTGAATGCCAGGGTAAGCGAGAGCAGCAGTGCAAAAAAAATCAAGAACAGAAAAATACGTTTGTCCCCCATGGAATGCCTCCTCAGGAACGGAATCAGAAACGGATAGTCGGTTTATTGCTGCTTCACCATGACCAGACGAAAGCCGAGCGCTGGATGACCGAATGCGGGGCTGAGCCCTACACGATGAGAGCTCCGTACTCCGAGAGGCCCGTTGCTCCAGCCACCGCCGCGCATTACCCGGTATTCACCGGATCCTTCATACACGGGATTGTTCTTGGAAAGCCTCGTGTATGCTCCGCTGTTGTAAACATCTTCACACCATTCCCATACATTGCCGAGCATGTCGTAAATGCCGTAGCCGTTCGGCTTAAAGCTGCCTACAGGGGCCGAGACGGCGTAGCCGTCATCGCAAACGTGGACGGTCCACCGGGGCCAGCGTTTCTTTGCCGTCAGGTCCGCTACATTCGCGAATGCGCAGGCATCGTCGGGATTGTTGCCCCAGAACCTGCTGGTTTTCGTGCCTGCTCGTGCAGCATATTCCCATTCAGCTTCCGTAGGAAGCCGGTATGCAAGCCCTGTTTTTTTCGACAGCCATTTTGCAAAGACAACAGCATCTTCCCAAGAGACATTAACAACAGGCTGCTGCTCTCCGTTCAGTGTCAAATTCTCGTATTTTCCACTGTTGTGCTCTGGTCTGAATTTCCTGAATTGAGCGTTGGTAATTTCATATTTCCCGATATAAAAATCACCAACGCATGTTTCGTGAGTCGGTTTTTCATTTGCGTCGCCATCCCCGGATATATCACCCATCTCAAAACAACCTCCTTTGATGAATACCATCTCTATACCCGGCTGAATTGTTTCTGGGTTGATTGTCGAAGCAAAGAAAGAAATTGTGATGAAAGTGATTGACAGGATTAGCCATTTCCAAGGTGAGGACATTTCGTGCCTCCTTTATTATAAGGACTTTTCTGGCGGCTGCTCCTTTGGTATTCAAAAATTATTATGATTATATAGAAGTCCTTTAAAAGTCCTTCCAGAAGAGGTGATTAGTGTCGCGATTTAATGACGCTCGTTGCTTGATTTCTAATTTAGTATAGCAAAATGATAATTATTTTAATGAGAAGACTTGCAAAGTGTAACTTATGTTGGATGTGTATTATGCTAATGATGTATGGAAAGTCTCTACAGGAAAAATACGATCAATGCTGATAGGAGGTGAAAAAAAACGGTAATGGTGGTTGCTGACAGAGGCTACAAGGTTAATTATCGGTGAGCATTTATTGCTTGTTGTCGATACTATACTGGGGAACGTCAGATTCCTGTTGAAAAGATTTTTGTCATTTTATCCTGCAGAAATAAAAAACCGAGCTACTCTCTCTGGAGAACAATCGGAAGTTGTGCTTTATCTTGCAAGGCATCCAGCGCTCGGTTTCCGAACAACTCCACACCCAGGTCTTCCTTTCCAACCATTTCCTCGATATCAATTCTGATGATTTCCGTTAGCCG
This sequence comes from uncultured Nitrospiraceae bacterium, assembly GCA_964586075.1. Lineage (GTDB taxonomy): Bacteria > Nitrospirota > UBA9217 > UBA9217 > UBA9217 > JBAZLV01. The sequence continues at coordinate 123,464 of CAZPGZ010000003.1, forward strand.
CAGTTTGTCTTCAGGAAATTCCGCTCGAAAACCATCCGGCTGATATTTCTGCATGAGCTGTGTGAGCGCGTATATCCTCTCAGATTCGTCATGAACGATATGCGCTTTGCCTCTGATGATCACACTTTGGTAAAGATAGTGGGCCTTGCAGGGGCTCCCTTTGCTTCTGACGAGAGCGATGGGCAGATCCACCTCGAAACATACGCAATTATTTCGATTGATGTCATCTATTTTCTCTCCGGATCGGGCGCTGTGGAAAAAGATTTTTCCGTCCTGATACGCGAAGTTAAGCGGTTTTATTATAGGATAACCGTCTCTGCCTGTGGTCCCTAATCTGCCGACAGGGCAGGTATTCAGCAAAGCAATCATGGTTTCCTTTGTTTTGATCTCCTTTTTCGCCTGTCTCAATACTTTTCTCCTTTGCAGAAAAATATGGTCTGCCCTGCGCAATTCGGCCAAACTATAGATCACTTTACGGTACCGGTCAAGCTGATTTCGATCCAACCCCGGAGGTGTTTGGCTTTTTACTCCATATCGAGTTTCGAATATTCCGATATCAAGAAGTGATTTGCAGAAAAATAAATATAAATAAATCATATTCGCTCTTGCCAAAATGATGACCGGAGATTTATAATATTCCGGTTATTTGATTTTCGGGAGGGATGTGCATCGTGAATGCAGTTGCTCTTATTTCCGGCGGCTTGGACAGCATTCTTGCGGCAAAGGTCGTCATGGAGCAGGGGTTTTCGGTAACCGGACTTTATTGTACGTCGGTTTTTTCGAAAAGCTTCGGCAATGAAACTGAAACCCATGCTGTTCGTGTCTCGAAGGCAATCGGGCTTGATCTCCGCATTATTACGATGGGGCAGGATTATCTTGATCTTATTCGGAGCCCGATGCACGGGTACGGTAAAAATGTGAACCCCTGCATCGACTGCAAGATATTCATGCTGAAAAAGGCCAAGGAAGTCATGCAAGAGCTGGATGCGCCCTTTGTTATAACCGGAGAGGTTCTGGGGCAGAGGCCCATGTCTCAGCGCCGTGACGCCCTGCATATCATTGAACGTGACGCGGACATGCGGGGCATGGTGCTCCGTCCTCTTTCCGCCACGCTCCTTCCCCCGACAAAAGCCGAACATCAGGGCATCATTAGCCGCGAAAAGCTTCTCGGAATCAGCGGCCGGTCACGGAGCGTGCAACTCCAGCTTGCCGAACGATATGGAATCCGGGGGTTTGCCACACCTGCCGGCGGGTGTCTTCTCACCGATAAAAATTTTTCCGACAAATTGCGCGATCTTTTTGCCGACAAACAGGAGGTCGCTGAAAGCGATATCCGTCTGCTGACCGTGGGGCGCCACTATCGCATGGACACGGGTGTAAAGATCGTCCTCGGCCGGGACAACAACGAAAATAATCTGCTGATGTCGCTTGCTCCGAATGGCTATCATCTCTTTACTCCGCACGGTTTCCCCGGGCCCGTGGCCTTGCTGAGCGGCGAACCATCTCAGGATTTAAAGCAGACCGTAGGACGGCTTATCATTACATACAGCAAGCACATTCCCGGGCGCACCTATAACATCCAGTACGGCAATGAGATCTTCAACCCTGGAGAACCGCTGCCGATCAATGATACCCGGCTGCGGCGGCTCGGCACGGACGCTTAAAAATCACCCATTGCAGTGAAAACCGCGCGCTCCGTCCATCCGGGCACATACCTTTTCCAGAGCCCTTATAATACCTGAGAACCGTGATACAATAGTAAATATCGGATGTTCCGTCTTGCATTCTATCTTCTTCAACGAGGCCCGTATGCCGCAGATTGGCATCAAGGCAGTGGAGAAATATTTAGAATCCTATTATGCAAAATCCGTGCATCTGCTTTCCATGACGGTAAAAGGAGGGCAGGCTACCCCCGGTGATCTCAAAACATTCGGATATGGTTCTCCGCTCTTTCTGGAATATGAAGTGTCCGGCGAACGAAAAAAAGCCGTACTCGAAACCATGGAGCCATCGTCATACGGGCACGATCATTTCTCGGACAGGGCCCAGTCCATTCTGTGGGAGCACTCCGCGTTTAACAACCTTCCCCGCCACGTCCGGTCTCTTGACTGCGGCGCATTTCTGCCTTCCGGAGAAATTATCTCCACAGGCCGCGCCCAGGAGTTTTTTCTCCTCACCGAATTCGCCGAAGGAGAAATGTATTGTAAGGACCTCGACCGCATCAGACACACAAATACCGCCTCAGAGCAGGACTGCACAAGAGTGCTTGCGCTTTCGAATTACCTCGCGGAAATTCATAGCCTAAAAAGCGACATTCCCGGGCTTTACACGAGACGCATCCGGGAACTTCTGGGACACGGAGAGTGCATCATGGGTCTGATCGACAACTATCCGCAAACGTCTGGATTCATTGATCAACCGCTTCTTCGCACGGTCGAACTGGCATGCGTGGACTGGCGCTGGCGCATCAAACATCGTACCCATCGCCTTAGCCGCGTTCATGGAGATTTCCATCCCTGGAATATTCTGTTCAGGGAAGATGTGGATTTTACGGTCCTTGACCGCTCCCGGGGAGAATGGGGCGACCCCGCGGACGACGTGACGAGCCTCTCCATCAATTACCTTTTTTCTTCACTGGTACGTTCAGGAGCGTTCGAAGGTCCCTTGAGAAAAATGTTTGATCTTTTCTGGAAGAACTATCTTGATAAGACACAGGACCATGAGATATGCGAGGTCGTCGCTCCGTTTTATGCCTGGCGCGGATTGGTGATTGCGAGTCCCGGCTGGTATCCACATCTTCCGGCCGGCGTACGCAGGTCTCTTTTTAATTTTATCAAGAATGTGCTCGCGTCTGATCGTTTTGATTCTCAGGATATGGACAGGTACCTTGAATGAACGCTGTGCCAGCTTTCGCAGTATGGATAACAGGCCTCCCCGCGTCGGGAAAAACCTCGATAACCCGGGAAGTCGTGAAGGAACTGGAAAGATCCGGGATTCATGCAGTCGTGCTTGAGTCGGATGAGATGAGACGCATCCTTACGCCTGAGCCTACCTACCGTGAAGAGGAGCGCGACTGGTTCTATACCAAGCTTGCCCAGATCGGTTCCCTGATTGTCAGGCAGGGGATTCCCGTTGTGTACGACGCTACCGCAAATAAACGATTGTATCGCGATTATGCGCGATCATTGACCCCGAAATTTGCAGAAGTTTTTGTACGATGCCCGCTTGCCGTATGCGTGGAGCGGGATCCAAAAGGTATATACCGAGATGCGGCAGTTGGAAAAAACAGCACCGTACCGGGGCTGCAAACAGCCTATGAGCAACCCGGCAGCCCGGAAGTAGTGCTGGACGGAGAGGGCTCTCCTGAGGAAAACGCCCTTCTCGTTCTGCAGAAATTGAAAACACTGCACTACATCTGATGCCTGAATCCGTTCCCGTTCACGATGTGGTATCAAGGCATAAAAAAAGCTGTTCTCTGGTGAGAACAGCTTTTTAGCTTCCGACTTTTGATTTCTCAGCTATACGTATTCTCGGAGAAGCTTGCTTCTCACGGGATGACGCAGTTTTTTGAGCGCTTTAATCTCGATCTGTCTTATTCTCTCCCGGGTGAGATTGAAATATTTTCCGACTTCTTCCAGCGTGTGCTCGCTGCCTACCCCGATACCGAACCGCATCCGGATGATTTTTTCCTCCCGCTCGGTGAGCGACGAGAGGACCTCCTCAATCCTTCCTGTAACTTCCCGGTTTTCAAGGACTTTGAACGGAGAAGCCGATTTTTCGTCAATGATCACATCTTTCAGTTCTTTTTCCTCGGAAAGAATCGGCGTTTCCAGTGATACCGGCTCCTGGATTGCGCGCAGAATTTCGTTTACCCGCGCAGGGGACAACCCCATGATTTTTGATACTTCCTCGGGAGAAGGTTCCCGGCCTTTTTCCCGCATAAATTTGGCGAAAATCCGGCTGATGCGGGTGCTTTCTTCGATCAGGTGCACCGGCAATCGGATGGTGCGCGCCTGGTCCAGGATCGCGCGGGTGATCCGTTGTCTGATCCACCACGTGGAATAGGTGCTGAATTTGGTCCCTTTCCCGGACTCGTACCGGTCGGCCGCTTTCATGAGCCCGATGTTGCCTTCCTGGATCAAATCGAGGAGCGTCAAGCCCCGGTTCACGTATTTTTTTGCTATGGACACCACAAGTCTCAGGTTGGCAGTGACCAGTTCATCCTTTGCAAACTTGACTTTTATCTCCTCCTGCTCGATTTGCCGGGCCATCTCACGCACGGCAGGTTCATCAAGTCCGAGCTTCACCATTTCCGTGGTGATGCCCCGTTCCACCTGTTTGCTTATGAATACGAGCTTTTTGAGCATTTTTTCAATTTCGCGGAAGGAGAGGCTCATTTGCTTGACCGTAGCGTAGGAGCGCTCCATATCGCGTCTCGCTACCTGCCGTTTGAGCCGGTTGTACAGACGCATGAAGTCTGCTTCATATGCATCCTTCCATTCGCCGGGGTAGCGGAGAACGTCTTGAGCCTTAACCAGTCCCTGCTTTATGTTTTCGCCGAGAGCAAGCACACGGGGAATGGCAAGCGGTGAACTGAGCGCGATTTCTTTGAGAACTGCTTTTCCTTCTTCGAGTTGACGAACGTACTCCTGCTCTTCATCGATCTTGAGCATGGAGAACTTGCCTGCGGATTTCAGGTAGGTATCGATAAGGTCCGCGCCGGCGGCGACTTCCTCTACGGCTTCCTTGCTTTCCGCTGTCGCAGCATCCTGCTCTTCGTCTTCTTCGGCGGTTTCCTCGGTGATCTCGTCCTCAAGCACATCTTCGGGGATCCCCTCGGAAAACCCGTCTTTTTCCTGTGATAATGCGGTTTTGTTCATTGCAATCTGCCTTTCATCTCTTCTTTTTCGATTATAGCAAAAACAAAAATTGTGTCAAACATTAACTTTCAGGCGGCGCTTGCCCTGTCTGCGATGCACAGAGTTTTCTTGAAAATAAGATGTTTCTTCATGTCTTGCAGGTACAAAAAACATGCTTTCCTCCTGTGCCGTCATAACGAGGCGCGTACAGCCCGGTTATTTTACGTCTGCCGCAGCAGAAAGAGAGGCGGTGCGTGCTTTTTCTTTTAAAAGAAGATATGGGAATAACTGCTCCGCATATCTTATCGGCAGAGTGCCCTTTTTTCTTTATTTTTTTCTGTTGTCCAGATGCATGTATTTTACTCCACTATTTTACTCCGCCATGTTTTTGTATGATCAGTGGAAACGAAACAGTAAGTAAAAACAAAAAATCTGCACAAAAGCGAATTCTCTGGGCGATAGGCCAGCCGGTTCCTTGAAAAAGGACCTTACACTTGTTAAAATAATAAGAAGAGGGGTACGGCAAGGAGGTGTTTGGCATGAAAAATGAAGCCTTGCTGATTATCGATATGCTGAATGATTTTGTCCGTCCAGGCGCACCGCTGGAAGTCCCGGATGCGCGCATGATGATTCCGGTGCTCAGGCGTGAAATCGACCGGGCCAGGACCGCCGGGATGCCTATTCTGTATCTGTGCGACAACCATGTCCGGAATGACAAGGAATTCACGCGATTCGGCTGGCCGGAGCATGCGGTGCAGGGTACGAGAGGCGCGGAGGTCGTCGCAGAGCTGAAACCTGCGCCGAGCGATATTATGATTTTGAAGGACTCTTATTCCGCTTTTTTCGGCACAAGGCTGGAGGAAGTGCTGAAAAAACTGAATGTGGATTCCCTGCGGATTACGGGTTGCGTGACGAATATTTGCGTCCTGTTTACAACGGCAGACGCTGTTCAGCGAGGATATGCCGTTACTGTTGTTGAAGATGGCGTGGCAGGACTCGCAAAAGAAGATCACGATGCTGCGCTCCGGATCATGAAGAATGTTCTCAAAGCGGCTCTTGTGAAATCGGGGACAAATGCAGGAGATATAAAAGCCGCCTAGGACGGAGTCCCTGGAAATTGCGTAATGGCGAACTAGTATTATGCGTTGCGGCCGTAATGAAGACACGTGTTCCAGTCTCAGTTTTGCTGTGTCTTTTTGTGCTGCAATGCATAGCAGGCAGGAGGTTCCATGTTCCAGACCGCTGAACCAAAAGATATTCTTGATGGCAGAATAACGGATGTTTACTTCGAGCGAACACTTGCCGTTCTGAAGGCAAAAAAAATTAATCCCGTGGTGAAGGCGGAATTTATCGCCAAAAGTCTGCCGAACAATTGGCCGTGGGCATTGTTTACCGGAGTTGATGAAGCCATGAATCTGATGAAGCATCTCCGGATAAAAGTCAGGGCCATGCAGGAAGGCACGGTTTTCTATCCCTATGAACCGGTTCTGGAGATTGAAGGACGCTATCAGGATTTCTGCGTGTATGAAACTGCTCTTCTCGGTTTTTTCTGCCAGGCATCGGGTGTAGCGACGCAAGCCGCCAGAATGAGAAAACTTGCCCAGGATCGTCTGGTAATGAGCTTCGGTGCGCGCAGAATGCACCCGATTCTGGCACCCATGATAGAACGAAACGCATTCGTGGGCGGATGCGACGGCGTGTCTGTGGTAAAATCCGGGGAGGCCATCGGCGAAAATCCCATGGGAACCATGCCGCACGCGCTCATCTTATGCATGGGGTCCACCGTGGAAGCAATCAAAGCCTATGACGAGGTTCTTGATCCAAAACTCAAGCGCGTTGCGCTTATCGATACTTTCCAGGACGAAAAATTTGAAGTACTGAATGTGGCCAGGGCGTTGGGTGACACATTGTATGCCGTTCGGTTCGATACGCCCGCGTCGAGACGGGGGAATTTTTACCGGATACTTGAAGAAGCGAGATGGGAACTTGACCTGCATGGATTTGGCCATGTTAAGTTTTATGTCAGTGGCGGTATCACCGAGGAGGACATTCCTGTCCTGAATCCCGTTGTGCACGGGTATGGCATCGGCACGTCCATCAGCAACGCACCTGTCGTAGATTTTTCCATGGATATCGTGGAGATAGACGGCAAACCGGCGGCGAAACGGGGAAAATGGTCAGGCAGTAAAAGCATGCTGGTGTGCGGCCAGTGTGGACTCCGAAAGATCGTGCCAAAAAGCACCGGAAAAGAAAAGCCGTGTCCCTGCGGCGGCATCTTCAAGGAAATGTTGATAACAGTCTTCGAAGAGGGAGAACAGCTGCAGGAACCGGAATCGCCTGCGAAAATTCGGGAAGGAGTGCTCTGGCAAATAAAAGGGCTTGCCTTGTAAGAAAACACGAGGCACAGCTTTTCCTGTGCTATTGTTTTTTTCTGTTGTGCAATCCTTGCGATACGGAATTTGTCGACTCTCGCCGGAGGAGGAATGCAGTAATTCATGCCCTGCACTCGCGCTATCGCACTCGTTAGCGCTGGGTACAAGCGGAAAATCGCTTGTATCGTAAGTTTTCTTTACACTGGGAACGTTTTATATTATCTTTTACCGGTCATTTTGCGCTGTGTGCTGATTCGTGCGCTGACATCCTTATCACACTACACTTGCGATACCCGGGAGGCTTATTATGAGAAAATATGCTCTGCTTGTTGCGTTGTTTGTTCTGTGCTGCATGCTGATGGCACCGGCTGCTGTATTGTCCGCCGAACCGAAATATGAAATGAAATCGGAAGCGGTAATCAAAGATATTCTGAATGAAAATCTGAACAAACGGGTGACGGTCCGGCTGGAAACCGGCGAGAACCTGGAAGGATTTGTGACCAAAGTGGGGGAGCACCTCGTGCATCTTTCAAAAATTACCGGCAGGGATTTTTTCGATGCCACAGTCCGCATCGAAAAAATCAGTTCGGTGGTCTTCCGCGTGAGGGGCAATTAAACGGATTGCACCGTCTTGTCGCGGCGTATATCGTCGAAACGAGATGAACCTCTCACTGATGGAATACCGGTCCTGTTTTTTATTATGACCATACTGCAAGTAGCATGTGCAATTATCGAACAAAACGATAGAATACTCTGCGCGCAGCGCAGCGAATCCATGAGTCTGCCCCTGAAATGGGAGTTCCCCGGAGGAAAGATGAGAAATGGGGAACTTCCTGAAGAATGTCTCAAACGGGAGCTTCTGGAAGAACTTGGAATCAATATTTCCGTGTGCCGTTCTCTTTCTCCGCTGACTCATCACTACCCGACATTTTCTGTAACTCTGCATCCGTTTATTTGCAGGATCACAGACGGAATAATGACCCTGCATGAACACAAAGCCGTAGTCTGGCTGCCTGCGGAGCGGCTCCTTGAGCTTGACTGGGCGGAAGCTGATGTTCCGCTTATAAAAAACTATAGAAACACAGCACGATGATCTTTCTACCAGAGTCCGCTTTTCCGTCTCGGAATATAGTTCATCTTCGGCTGCACATGTCCAAAGCTTAAAAAAACGCAGCGTATTGCCGGAAGACAGCGAAGGAGGTTTATGAATATACCCCGGGAACAGTACCGCTATTTTCTCAAGGACAGCGTCCGGCTTGCCATTGATTTCAGCCAGACCGACCAGAGCAGAGGGGTCCCGCCCCCTCCTGTGGAAAAACCATTCGATCCGCGCGACAACCGCACAAACCTCACTCACCCGGGAGAGTGGAAAAAAATACGAGACGTCGGCCTTGTATCTGCAATTAAAAACCGCAAAAGCCATCGGCAGTTCACTCTCGATCCTCTTTCTCTAGAAGAAGTGTCCTTTCTGCTCTGGGCGACGCAAGGGGTCCGGGAGAGAGCAGGCATGTTTACTGCCTTCCGAACCGTGCCTTCAGCAGGCTGCCGCCATGCGCTCGAAACCTATCTGTGCGTGCAGAACGTGACGGGGCTGGAGACGGGAATCTATCGCTACCTTCCGCTGGAACATCAGCTTCTGACGGTGTCCTTGGACCAGGACCTGTCGATTAAAATAACAGCCGCCGCCCTGCACCAGCCCTTCGTCGGAAAAGCGGCGTTGACGTTTGTCTGGACGGCGGTGCCGTACCGCATGGAGTGGCGATATGACAATGCGGCCTATAAAGTCATCGCACTGGATGCAGGTCACGTGTGCCAGAACCTTTATCTTTCGTGTGCGGCGATCAACGCGGGGACCTGCGCGGTTGCGGCATACAATCAAGGGCTTATGGACGAACTGCTGGGCGTGGACGGGGAAGACGAGTTCACGATTTACCTCGCGCCAGTGGGCAGGATCTAAAACTCACCTGCGACAACGTGTTATAATGAAAACCAGAGGACTCTCTTCCAAGGAGGAACACATGAAAAAACATGTTTATATACTCATCGCGGTAATCGCGGTTTTCGTGCTCACGTCCTGCGAGACCAGATACGTGGCCAAACCGCTGCCTTTTAAACCACCTTCAGCGTATCCTAATTCCCAGGCTGTTGCCGGGGCGACAATTGCGGCGCGGGCATACACCGAATCCGGGGAGGCCAGGGAAAATTTCGGGTTCGATATCATCAGTGCCGGCATGCTTCCCGTAGAAGTTGTCATCGAAAATCGCGGAACGCATCCGATCGAAATCAATGCAACGCAAACATTTCTTGAAGACAAGAACAGCAACCTCTGGCCGATTCTTGCAAGAAATTACGCGTATGAACGCGCCACCCGATTCACGCAGACCCACGAAACATTCAAAGAGTCCGCATACTCAGGTTTTCTCGGTGCAGCCGCCGGCGCGGCAATCGGGCTTGCGGTCGGCGTTCTGACAGGGCACAACATCGGTGAGGCGATAGGCAAGGGCGCAGTGGTCGGCGGCGTTGGGGGCGGTATTATCGGGGGAGCAAAAGGGTACGGCAACGCCGATGAAGCGCGTCATGCCGTAATGGAAGACTTGCAGCAGAAGTCTCTTCAGGTGAGGTCCATTATGCCCAATGATCTGTCGTACGGGTTCATCTTTTTCCCGGGCGAAGCAAAGACAGCGAAACAACTCAGACTGCAGCTCATCGAAAGAGACACCGGAAAAACGCATACTCTTCTGCTCTCTCTGTAAACGGTTTCTTTGACTTGCTGTTGCTTTTGCCGGTGCAAAAGCAACGGTGGTATTGCGTGCAAAAAATAGATTTAAGCGGTCACCCGTCCATTCAATCCCGGCGACAGAGAATCTCACGGCCCCTAAATTTTTTCTGAAATCATCCGAAAAGATCAATAGAAACTGCCACAGGGCACCATAAAACTTTTGGATTATTGCATATTTTTTTGTTGTTTGATTCAAAAGTATTGCCGATCCTGAATTATTATGGTATTCTTGGCTGTATTTTCAAAAGCTTATCGAGGGTAATCTGGTTATGCTTGAATATTTCGATGCGGACATTGTGAATGCATGCAAAACACTGTTTGGCCGCGAAGCCAGCATTACCCGTGATTTTGTCCACGCACTAGGGCATGATGAACTGAAATCCGCTTTCCGTAAAAAAGCCTTCGAGACTCACCCCGATCTGCACTCCGGCGGAGAAGACTATGTACGAAAACAGCAGTCGGATCTGTTTATGGGAGTGCGGTCGGCCTATGATACCCTTCTAAAATTTTACGAAAAGCGCCAGAAACGTCTCCCTACAGGTGCAGCGTTTCAGACAGTGAGCAGGCCGTCGTACAGTACCGATTGGTGTGCCGCGGAAACAGTCCCGCCGCGACGGCTGGAAATCGGCGGATACCTTTATTATCGGGGGTGTATTCCCTATGCGGTGTTGATCAAGGCGCTGGCATGGCAGAAGCAGCAGCGGCCGTCCATCGGGGCCATAGCCAGGCAGTGGAACTGGCTGAGCGATGTGCAGATTAAGAGCATTCTGTCGTTCCATGGACAGCCGCGTCTGTTTGGAGAACGCGCAGTACATTTGCAATTCCTGAATTCATTCAAAGTCAGGACCTTGCTCGCGTTTCAGCGCAAGCAGCAGAAAAAGATCGGGCAGTATTTTGTGGAGAACGGTTTCCTTACAGAGCATAAAGTGGCGCAGATGGTTGAGGCACTGCAGAAGCACAATGCCCAGCTCAGCATGCCCACAACAAAAGGCGTATAGGAGGCTTCGGCATGAGCGACGAAATAACCTTTGTTGTAGAGCACTCCACAGAAGGCGGATACGAAGCGCAAGCTATCGGCCACTCACTCAGCACGCATGCTGAGACGCTCGATAAGCTGAAAAAAATGGTGCAGGTAGCTGTTCTGTTTCATTTCGCGGATGATGTCCGCCCCCGGATCGTAAAACTGCATATGGTGCAGGAAGAACTGTTCGCCGTTTAAAATTCAGACTGCAATGTTCATTGTGTTGCCGTGCCGTTACACGCATACGGGCAGGCGGATTGATGTTCCGCCTGCCCGTTTCATTCTCATCAGTTTTTTGAGTATCCCGGAGGATAGGGCGCGTATCTGTTTTCATCCCAGAGACGATTGCCGAGTTTCTGCCCACACTGCAGGATGCCTTTTTTGCACAGCACGTCCCGCCATTCATATTTGACAATAGTTTTTTGCATGGGTGTGCGCTCCGGGTCGAACTGTACCGTGATCACCGGCGAGTACTGTGCGTCGCCGAAGCCGGTGCCCGCACTCTCCTCAGCGAGGGCGCGGTCCGCATTCATTGATTTTTTTGCCGACGGCGCTCCCGCAGCTGATTTCTCACGTTTTTCCTCTTGAAAAACCCGTGGCTGCGGTTTTTCCTTGTAGATCGCCGCGGCGATCACGCCCATGGCCGAGGAATCCGCGAAGGTCCTGACCGTGTAGGAGTCGGCAGTGTCCGTAAAATAGAACCGGTGGACCTGTTCCTGGCTGGTGCGCCAGCCGTTGTACTGCGCTGTTTCCCCGGCATTTACGATGTACATGTTTTCATTGGCGCCGAGATTGGATTGCTTGCCGCTGATGATGTTCCTGCCGTCCACGGCAATGACGACTCCGATGCGTTCCGATGTCCTGTTGCGGATGATAATGCCGTACTGTTCTCCTTTGTGCGCTTCCAGATATTTTTTGAAGACATGCGTTCCACCCTTCCAGAAGTCATCGTGCGGTATGGTTTGAAATACGGACCCCGCGTCCGACACAATTTCGATGCCGACCGCTTCCTTTGACGGTTGCTTGCCCATGGACAGGGCCGGTACTGCCGTCAGAATCATGACCAGTGCTGCAAACAGTATTTTTTTCATTGTTTTCTCCTCTCCGATTCGATGTCTGCTGCAGGACAACGACCGTGTCGCTGCATGCTTTACCGGATTGGACAAAACAAAATGAAATTTGTTCCCGGAAAATATAGACGGTGAAGAGCAACCAACTTCTTGCACAGGAGAATCAAGTGGCGGGTGCAGAGGAGCGAATCAGTCTATCCGCTCCCTGTTTTTCGGACGTTTGTTAGATTCGAGGATTCTTTTGCGAAGCCGGATGTTCTGCGGCGTCACTTCCACCAGTTCATCATCTTTGATGAATTCCAGCGCCTGCTCAAGTGAAAGCTGGCGGGGAGGGACCAGCCGCAGCGCCTCGTCGGCGCCGGAAGCGCGCATATTGGTCAGCTTCTTTTCCTTGACCACGTTTACGTCTATGTCGTTCTCACGGGAGTTCTCGCCGATGATCATGCCTTCATATACAGGGGTGCCTTCTTTCAGGAAAAGCTCCCCGCGGGGTTGTAGATGGAACAGGGCGTAGGTCGTGGTTTTCCCCGACCGGTCGGCAACGAGCGCGCCGGTGGTGCGCTTCGCGATTGGTCCCTGCCAGAGGTCGTAGCCGTCAAAGATGTGGTTCAGCAGACCGGTGCCGCGCGTATCGGTCAGAAACTCAGACCGGAAACCGATGAGTCCTCGGGCGGGAATGCGGAATTCGAGCCGCACTCTACCGTGGCCGTTGTTCGCCATCTTGGTCATGCGGCCCCTCCGGCTGCCGAGTTTCTGGGTGACCACGCCGATGAACTCTTCGGGGCAGTCGATGACCAGGTTCTCCATGGGTTCGTACGTGCTGCCGTCCTGCTGTTTTGTTATTGTCTCGGGCTGGGACACCGAAAGCTCATAGCCTTCGCGACGCATCATTTCAATCAGGATGGCGAGCTGCAGCTCCCCGCGTCCCATGACCTTAAAACTGTCGGTCGCTTCCTGGGGTTCCACCCTGATCGCAACATTGTACAAAAGTTCCTTCTCAAGCCGCTCTTTCAGGTGGCGTGACGTGACGAACTTGCCTTCCTTGCCCGCGAAGGGCGAATTGTTGATGGAAAACATCATCGAAATCGTCGGTTCGTCCACGGCTATGCGCGGCAACGGCTTCGGGTTCTCCGGGTCCGTAATGGTGTCACCGATATTGACGCCCTCGACGCCTGCCAGGGCAACAATATCGCCGACCGTGGCCCGGTCGGTGTCTTTCCTCTTGAGTCCCTGAAATTCATACAGGGAGGTGATTTTGGTTTTCACCGTCTCGCCGGCCTGGTTCACGACGCCGATGATTTCCGCTACTTTCGCGGTGCCGGAGAATATCCTTCCGATTGCCAATCTGCCTACATAATCGTTGTAATCGATGTTCGCGACCAGGAGCTGGAGCGGCGAATTTTCGTCGCCTTCCGGGGCAGGAATGATTTTTACGATAAGATCGAACAGAGGCTGGAGGTCTTTTCCGTCCTCCTCCATCTTCAGCTTGGCAATACCGTCGCGTGCAATCGTGTACACGATGGGAAAGTCAAGCTGTTCGTCCGTGGCGTCGAGGTCGATGAACAAATCGTAGACTTCATTCACAACTTCGGTAATGCGCGCATCCGGCCGGTCGATTTTGTTGATCACGAGGATGGGAGGCAGGCCGAGCTCCAGGGCTTTTTTGAGTACGAACCGTGTCTGGGGAAGGGGGCCTTCCGAGGCGTCCACGAGCAGCAGCACGCCGTCTACCATTTTCAGGGTCCGCTCGACTTCGCCGCCGAAGTCGGCGTGGCCCGGCGTGTCTACGATATTGATTTTTACGCCGTTGTATGTGACTGCCGTGTTTTTCGCCATGATCGTTATTCCGCGCTCGCGTTCGAGGTCGATGTTGTCCATGACCCGCTCCTGCACGCGCTCGTTGTCGCGGAATGTTCCGCTCTGGCGCAGCAGCGCGTCCACGAGCGTGGTTTTGCCGTGGTCAACATGGGCAATGATGGCGATATTTCGTAAATCGGTCCGTTTTACCATGATAAATCGATTCTCTCTTTCTTAATTGTACCACTGAGCGAGGCGAGAAGGCAGGGAGTTTTCCTGTCGCAGCGGCAAGAAGCCGTGACCTCTGTAAGGTCTGGTTTTATACCACGCCAGAGCGGGTTTTGTCAATGTAATAATCTGCTTTAGATGCCTGGTATGGTGCACGATCCCACATGGAAGGACCTTCTCGAAATAGTTGACATTCGCGGGCAATTCTTTTACTCTGTCACACCGGAAGCACCAAATGCCTGCTGCTGTAATTGCATGCGCTTTCCCGGTCTTATCGCAAGACGAGGTGTTGTTTTTTCTCATTATGGAATCTGTATCACATCGTATTTACAAACAATTGCAAAAACGCCTGGCCGGACCTCAGGAGCTTTATCTCATTGTATCCATCGAGACGCAAAAGCTTCTGGTCTGCAACGGTAGCTCTGTTGCCGAGCAATACGACTGTTCCACGTCCCGCTTCGGCAACGGCAACCGGGAAAACTCGCTCAAAACGCCGCTCGGTCTTCATCGGATAAAGGAAAAATTCGGGGCTGATGCGCCTGCGGGCCGCGTTTTCAGGGACCGCGAGGACACGTGCGAAGACTGGGACCACAGCAAGAACGGCGACAATCTGATCCTGAGCCGCATTCTCAGACTCGAAGGCCTTGAAGAAGGGATCAACAAGGGTGCGGGGATCGATTCCTACGAACGCTATATCTATATCCATGGCACAGGCCGGGAAGACCTGATCGGCACTCCCCTGTCACACGGGTGCGTGTGCATGCGGAACCTTGACGTTATCAGGTTGTTCGACACGGTTCCGGAAAACACGCTTGTGTATATCGATCCGCCGTCCCTCCTTGTTAACGACCATGCCTGTCGAACCGTTCACTTTACCGGCATTTTCGGCAGCGGCATGAGCGCGCTAGCGCAGTATCTTCGCTTTCAGGGCATCGCCGTTTCCGGCTCAGACCGGTTCCATACAAGCGAAGACACCGCGTTTATCCGGCGATCGCTTGAAGGGTTGGGGTGCACCATCGACCCTCAGAATGGATCGGGTGTCGGCCCAGACACGGATGTCGTTTGCGTTTCGACTGCAATAGAGGAATCGAATCCCGATATTGCCGCGGCGCGCAAACTGAATGTTCCGATTGTCCACCGCTCCGACCTACTTGCTGCGATCATTACGACGAAAAAAACCATTGCCGTGGCAGGTACAAGCGGAAAGTCCACGGTGACGGCAATGATATTCGAATTCCTGAGCGCATGCGAAAAATCGCCTTCTCTGATAAGCGGCGCCGCCCTGCGCAGGCTCGAAAAGCAGGGGCTCATCGGCAACGCCTGGAACGGTGGATCAGATCTGCTGGTCGTTGAGGCGGACGAGAGTGACGGTTCGCTGGTTAAATACCGGCCCGAGGTTGCGGTTCTCCTGAATGTTTCGAAGGACCACAAAACCGTCGAAGAGATTAAAACACTTTTTGAAACGCTTGCAGCACAGTCTTCCTGGACAGCGCTGAATGCCGACGATCCGATTCTTGCCTCTCTTCCCGCGGCAAGCCGATTCGGAAAAAACGGTTCAGCCTCTTGGCGACCGGACCGGGAGCAGCTCCTGCCGGACTCGGTCAAGCTTGTCAAAGACGGCATTGCATTTCACCTGCCGCTTCCCGGCGAGCATAATCTCGAAAATCTGTGCGCCGCGCTGTGCATCTGCGAACATTTCGGATGCGACCAGACCCTCCTTGCCGAGGCAGTCAAAAATTATGCAGGAGTCGCCCGGCGTTTCTCCGTGATCAGAACCAGGCATAGCATATGCGTGGTCGATGACTTCGCGCACAATCCGGCAAAAATTGCCGCCGTTGTTCGCGCGGCGCGCGGACTTTCCAGCCGCATCATAGCCGTGTACCAGCCGCATGGGTTCGGCCCGACCCGGTTTTTGAAGGACGAATATATTGCCACATTCCGAACTGCATTCCGTCAAGATGAATCGCTCTATCTTCTGCCGATCTATTATGCCGGCGGCACCGCGCAGAAAAATATTTCATCAGGAGACATCATCGCCGGTCTCGGCTCTGTGCCGTTTAAAGCGCACGCGGCAATGGGCCGTGATGAACTGCTGCATATATTGAAGGCCGATGCGCGTCAGGGGGACTGTGTCCTCGTCATGGGAGCACGGGACCCGTCGCTGCCTGCTTTTGTGAACCGGATTGTCGGGATGTTCGGCGGAGAAATAAAGGAAAGCAACCCATGACGCATGCCCTGCAATCAGCCACGCAGCTGAACAATGGAGTCTCCATGCCCATTCTCGGCCTGGGAGTTTATCAGATACGTTCCGGCAGGGAGACGTACCAGGCAGTATCAACGGCCCTTGAAATCGGTTACCGTCATATCGATACTGCGAGCTACTACGGCAATGAAGAAGATATAGGCAGGGCGGTCCGTGACAGCGCTGTCCCTCGGGAAGAAATCTTCATCACCACCAAACTCTGGAACAGCGACCACGGTTACGATTCCGCACTGTGTGCTTTTGATGCATCGCTCAGACGGCTGAATCTGGACTACCTTGATCTTTATTTGATCCATTTTCCGGTCACGTGCCTGCGGAAGGAAAGCTGGCGGGCGCTCGAAAAGATACTGAAAAGCGGACGGACCCGCGCAATCGGGGTGAGCAACTACACGGAACGTCACCTGAAAGAACTGCTTGGGCAATCGTCCATTGTGCCCGCGGTCAATCAGGTCGAATTCAGCCCTTTTCTGTATCAGCGCGACCTGCTCGCGTTTTGCAGGAGACAGGGGATACAACTTACTGCATACGCACCGCTTACCGAAGGCCATCGGCTGCATGATTCCCGGATAACAGCCATTGCTAAAAAGCACGGCCGCACCAACGCCCAGATCATGCTTCGCTGGTCCTTCCAGCACGAAGTCGTCGTCATTCCAAAATCCAAACGTGCTGACAGAATCGCGGAAAACGCGGACATTTTTGACTTCGAACTCACCAGCGAAGAGATGTCAATACTCGACCGTCTTCATGACGGCTTCCGCTGCTGTTGGGATCCGGCCTCGGTTGCATGACCGCTTACACGTTTCTGTCTCATGCAGCAACCCTTGTGTTTTAAAATAGAGAGTTGTAATATGCACGATCTACGATCCTGACTCTCTTAACTCCAGGGAGTTGCAATGTTCATATTCGGCATTATCCTGTTATCTGCGGTTACTGTTATCCACGTCTATGTCTTATGGCGTGCAAGCACGGTTCCTTCCATCCGTCAGCGCGTAACCGGAAAAACGTTTGTCATCGCGGGACTGATCCTCTGGGTTCTGTTTGTCTCAGGCCGCCTCTACGGCCATAACAATCCCGGTTTTTTCGCAATACTGCTGGAAACGGCAGGCATGGTCTGGATGGTTGTTGTGTTCCTGATCTCAGTGCCGATGCTGGCAGTGGATGCAATCACTGGTTTCGGCATGCTCATGCCCCGGATTGCACGATGGATGCGGGGGGCTGCAATCATAGTCGGTATCGTGCTTTCGATCGTCGCTTTGGTCCAAGGAACCCGTCAGCCCGTG
The DNA here is from genome assembly GCA_964586075.1 of uncultured Nitrospiraceae bacterium. Taxonomy (GTDB): domain Bacteria; phylum Nitrospirota; class UBA9217; order UBA9217; family UBA9217; genus JBAZLV01. The sequence goes on from CAZPGZ010000003.1 coordinate 141,133, forward strand.
GTTGAGAGCTATGAAGTGCTCTTGCCAGGGCTTCCTCCCAAACTCGACGGCACGAGCATTGTCGGAGTGTCCGACATGCATCTCGGCTCCTTGCGAAAAGAAGAATGGATCAAAGAGCGGGTTTCCCAGGTTCTGGCGGAGCAGCCAGACATCATTGTTTTGCTTGGCGATATTTTTGAAGGACATGATCTGCCGCCGAAAGCGTTCATCACGGAGTTATCGAAGTTAAAAGCCCCGTTGGGTGTCTGGGCGGTGCTTGGCAACCATGAGTTTCACGGAGAGAATAATGACATTGGTCCTGTGTTTCAGGACGCCGGCATCACCCTGCTCAGAAATGAGAAAGTCATGGTTTTATCGGGGCTGGTGCTGGCAGGCGTGGACGATTTGACGTTCAACCGCCGCATTGGATCGAAGGTTGACCTTGTTACCAGAGCGCTCGCGTCGCCCTCATCCGGAGCGACCATCCTTCTTTCGCACACGCCCTGGCATGCAGACCGCGCCGCAAGCGCCGGTGCAGGTCTTATGCTCTGCGGTCATACCCATGGAGGTCAGGTCTGGCCGTTCGGGTATTTCGTCAGGACAATTTACCCGCTGCTCGCGGGCAGATATAACGTGGACGGCATGACGGTCATCGTGTCCCGCGGCGCGGGTCTGTGGGGGCCGCCCATGCGGCTGTGGGAGCGGGGAGATATTATTCGTGTGACTCTGCGGGCAAAGAAAAAGGAAGCGTAAAAAATCCACTTCCTCATCTTGGTCTCTGACTGTTTTTTAGAGAAAGACCGGCAGCCGCTTCCTGTCCGTTACTTCAGGAGTTTTGCGGCGATCATGGCAACATGCCTGCCCTGATAGCGCGCGGCTGCAAGCTCATTTTCGCTCGGCAGCCGTTCGCCTTTTCCACCCGCGATGGTCGACGCGCCATACGGCGAACAGCCGGTGATCTCGTCGATCCTCATCTGTCCCTGGAACGCATACGGCAGACCTACAATAATCATTCCCTGATGCAACAGCGTTGTGTGGAAACTCAGGATGGTTGATTCCTGGCCGCCGTGCTGGGTGGCCGAACTCGTGAACACGCTGCCGACCTTGCCGACCAGTTTTCCCATTGCCCAGAGCTGCCCCGTGGCATCGAGGAACTGGCGCATCTGTCCGCACATGTTTCCGAACCTCGTCGGCGCTCCGAAGATGATCGCGTCTGCCGCCGCCAGCTCATCCACCGTGCAGACCGGGATGCGGGCAAAAGCCTTCTGGGCTTCAATCGCTCCCATTGCCTTCAGAATTTCCGGCGTGAGCGTCTCGGGCACCCTGCGCAGAACAGGCTCCGCCCCCGGCACCTCCTTCACTCCCTCGGCGACTGCCTCCGCCATGCGGTAAATGTGGCCATACATCGAATAAAACGGAATCAAAACCTTCATATACTTCCTCCTGTGATTTATATTTCTCTAGAGTATGGTTTTAAGTATAGCACCGGATGGGCGAAGGGGTGGTGTTCAATAAAAAACTTTATGTATTCATACGACCAGCATTTTCAGCTTGCCCCTTTCGTCGAAGTATAGTACGCTAGGTTTAATACAACAAAGAATCGCTTAAATTCATTGAGGCGGTAAATTTCGCATGATCAGAGAAAAAATCAATTTACCTGTATTAATTGTTTCATTCGTGCTGCTGTGCGGGAGCTTATTATATGGCTGTGCCAACGGAATATACTTTAAGTCTCCTGCCAAAGACGGCATTGCAACGTGCAGGAGCCTGCCCTCCATAAAAGAAAAATGCGGAGAACGCGACTGCCTCGGTCCGCCGAAAATTGAATGCTGCGTTGCAGCAACGTGCCGGAGCTACGAATTTATGTATCTGCAGGGAAACAAAGGCGCAGGGATCTATTACGCTGATAAAATCAGCCATACCGGACAGGATAAATGCGGCGTGTGGCAATATACGATTCAGAACGAACGGTTGTGGCTGCCACAGATTCCGGCGACTGAGCGTGAAGAAAAGAATGTATGCAATAAACTCTGTGGTCCCTCAGAATGGACGAAATAACCGGCTGCTTTTGTTCTGAAAGGCCCATCAAACACGCGTGATAAGCGCTCATATGCCCATATTATCAACGCCGTCAGCCACGCTTTGTTATTGAGTCGGTTTATGTGTGATTTTGCAATAAAGCAGCAAAGTTTTCTCTTTTAAAACGTCAACCTCGTCGCTCGGCCATAATCGGTAATTGTTCTTTTCTCGAAGACAAATCAAGGGTATAATATATTTAGTTTCAAGATACAGCACAGAACAGCATTGTGGAGAACTGCATGAGCGAAGATCTTGCCCGCATTGTTACCCAGCTTTTTGCGAAACCGACGAACGGAAAAGAGTTGTCAGCTCAGATTCAGCATCTCGGCGAAGAGATAAGAAAAGTAATTCAAAGCGAGAATACAGTTTTTGGGAAATTTTTCGGACTGCTGGAATCATTCCGGGGGATCATTCCAGATGAGCAGCAGCGTTACCTCGCTGCGCTCCAGGCATTATCCACAACGCTGAAGCAGAACCCCCAGGAAATAAAAAAGGCCATCAGCCGCCAGCTTGATGAACTGAAAATACTCGAGAAAGGGTTGGTGCCGACCGAGCATGCCTGGCGTGATGAGCTGAAAGGCATGGAAGCCAGGTCACAGCAGCTCAAGGGAGAAATGGCCCTGCTGCGGGAAAGAATGACGCAGCTTGAAAGCGAAGAAAAAAATCTGCACTCAGCCATGTCGTCGCGGGAAAAGGACATGGCGTTTGCAGAGAAAACAGTGCGGGAGCTTTTTGCGAATATTGTGGCGGAGGTAAGCGCTTTCAACAAAAAGGTGTCGGAATTGACTGTTGACGCCCCGGCGGCACAACCGGCCGCATCTTCCGCACAGGCAGTCCCGCAGATGGGATCTCAGAGAAACGCAGCCGCCGGTACGGGAAAAAGCGGCGAACAGACGGTGGAGGCAGGGACAGCCCAAGCAAAGCAGGACACGAAATACCAAAAAAAATGTCCCCTGTGCGGGGGGCCGTTCAACCTGCTTGAGTATCAAAATATCTGGCAGTGCTATTCCTGCGCCTATGAAGAACCGAACCGTTGAGAGACGTCTTTAAAGATAAATTTTTTTTGCAAGAGCTCGTACGTTGATTTCTGAAAGTGCCGTTCTAGGCCGTCTGGCTATTCATATCATCTCACAAGTCTCTCAAACCACATAATCTCTTACGATAATACGTGTGTTCCCATCTCTTAATTGTACATCAGCTTCCGCTCAAGGTCTTTTGAACGGGAGACGCGTTTTGCCTCGTCGAGAGTTATGAGCTCCGCCCTGCAAAGTTGAATGAGGTGCTGATCCATTGTCTGCATGTGGTATTCGTCGCGTCCCTTCTCGATGTACTGCTCGATCTCGTCGAGCTTATTGTCGCGAATGCACGCCTTGATGGTGGGGGTCGCGTACATTACTTCGAGGACAGGCAGAACGGTATCCTCTTTTTTCCCCCTGATAAGTCTCATGGATATGACGGCGATAAGGCTTTCCGCCAGCCGTTGCCTGACATTCTCTTGCGCCTCGGGCGGGAAATAACCGACGATGCGGTTGACGGAGGAAGCGGTGTTATGAGTATGCAGCGTGGAAAAAACCAGATGTCCTGTCTCGGCGGCCTTGACACAGGCGTCTATGGTTTCGAGGTCGCGCATTTCTCCGACCATGATGACGTCCGGATTCATGCGCATCGCGGACCGGAGGGCAACGCTGAAGCTTTCCGTGTCGATACCTACTTCCCGCTGAATAATACAGCTTTTGCTCGAAGTGAACAGAAATTCGATCGGGTCCTCAATGGTAATGATATTATAGTCGAAATTATCATTGACATACTTTATCATCGACGCGAGCGTCGTTGACTTGCCGTTGCCGGTCGGTCCCGTGACGAGCACCAGGCCGTTCGGGACCTGCGCAATCTTGCCGAGGACCGGGGGAAGATTCAACTGCTCGAAAGTACTTATCTGGTGGGGGATGACCCGCATGACGACGCCGATATTGCCGCGCTGCCGGAAAATGCTTACGCGGAAGCGTCCGACATCAGCCAGGGTATAGGCGGTATCAAATTCCTTCAAGTCATCCGGCAGCTTCCGGTTGTGTTGGGCCAGGACTGCGTTAGCGACGAACTCAGTGTCCTGCTTCGTCAGGTTCGCGAGTTTGGCGCGAATGATGTATCCGCGCACCCGGAACATCGGAGGGTTATCGACCTCAAAATGGATGTCCGAGACTTTTTTATCGAAGGCAATGTGAAGAATCTGATTCAGCATTTCATTATTCATGGCGTTCTTGTACCTCCGCGTTTTCTTGTAGGTTTAAACCATCCGGTTTGCGCCCGATCTCTATGTTTTTTGAGACGTTTTCATCGTCTGTCTGCGATACAGCGTATATTCCAGAACAATGCCGACCTGCTGAGCAAGGATCTCGAGGATGTCAAGCTGCACAGGGGCTGCTCCTTTTTTCCCGAAATCCCCGTATACAACCGCAATGACTTTTCGATTGCTTATCAAGGGCAGCAGGACAACAGCCGGGCTCAGAGGGACGCCGATTTCCTGGAAGAGTCCTTTGAGAGAATCATCGCTGCTCTCTCCATAAAATGCCGCTCCTTTTTCAAGCGCGTTCCGGAAAATCGATGGCGTTGAAAGCGGTATCTTGAGCCTCTCTGCAGGTGTAGGCCCCAAGCTTTTTTCAGTGCTCAGTCCAATGGCCCTTTCACCCACCAATTCTGAAGGATGGACAATGAACGTGACTGCACGTTCGAACATTTCAGAGACAGCCGCGAGAATCACCAGCGCCGCATCTGAAGGGCTAGTGATCTCACGAAGTGATTTCATGTTGTCCTTCAACGCTTTTACGTATTGGTCAGTGGCATCTGATCGGGACTGAAATTCCTTGATATATGACTTAAATGTACCGAGAAAGGTTATCGTGTCTTGAACATACGTTTCTTTCCGCACTTCTTTCAGTGGTTTCGGAAGAACAGCTTTCGCGCCGTCGTTATATGACTGAAGGATGAAGCTGTGTTCCTGGAGGGAGGCGAACTGAAGGAAAGGGACAGCCGGATGTTTTCCCCGCACCCGATTCCGAAGGCTGATGATTTTCTCTTCGGGAAACCCGCCGTCGGATTTGGACGGGGAGTCAAAAACGACCACAGGAGCTCTCAGGGCGGCGAGACAGTCCGAAATGATACGCTCGAGATCCGTCTCGTCGTCGGTTGTGAATACGGGTATTCCATCTTCTTTGCAGATGGTCATAATGGAATGCATAATCAGCTTATCATTGCTGAAGAGAACGACGGTCTTACCCGCCTGCTGCGCCGCAGCATCCGGCGTAGCTGTATGATCCATGGATTTTTTTAAAAAAGAAACGATTTTTTCCTGCTCTTCGAAAGGAAAACCCGCGAGTATTTCTTTTATGTTTTGGCGGTGGATCTCGACCGGATCGAAGGTTTTCATTTCTGTAACGGGACGCGGCATCTTTTTTTCAAGTTGATCAAGATTGGCAAGTCCGAGATCGTCCGCGGTAATGAATGCATGTTCTCCTTTTGCCCCTCCGCCGGTTTCCTCCGGCAGAACATCGGCATAAAGCGACTCAAAGGAGGGGACCTCTTTTCCGTTCGCCCGGTCGCGTTCTCGTTCATCAAAGACGCGAAGCGCATCCATCAAAGCCATCTGTGCATCAATTCCCACATCCTGCTCCGTGCCGCTGAAAGCCGCACCGCCCTCCGAGGAGAAGACGAATGTATCAGTATCGAATGTAAAGGTGCCTTTGGTCCAGCTCATCAGTTCAACGATGGTCATCTCTACCAGTTTTCTGAGTCCGCGGAGAGCATCTTCCCGTTTGAGCTTGCCCATTTGCATGAGGGTTACCATAAGCGGTTTTCGGTTACTGGGATCGTTCGAAGCGGCTATTGCCTGCTTGAGATCGTCTATTGTTATCACGCCTGCTTTTACCAGGACGGTCCCGATCCGGATTCTGTCACTGGTGTGATTTGCGCCGACAATGTATCCATTGCTGAAAACGATCTTGCTTTCCCCTTTTTCCCCCTTAACAAAAAAAATGCCCGACTTTCGTGTTGTGTGAACCAACTGGATGACGTCTGCTATAGGCAGGTTTTCTAATTCTCCGGTAAGCGCCATGGTGCTCGGTATCCCTTCAGAGTTGCGAAATATTAATTAGAAAGCGCAATCTCTCAACAGCCCTGAGGCCTTCGGTCATATGGTGCCTCAGTTGAAGATATTATAGTATGATAAGAAAATAGAATCAAGCGCACTTCTCAAACATTAGGCAGGAAAGATTCATGCATTCCGCCGGATAAAGACTGAAAGTTTTTCTGATTTTGTACTGAGAAGCAGGATGTTGGGGCAGGACTCATTTCTGGTATTCAGGCACTGCACTTCTGCCAGCTTCATACTGTCCTTGCTAGCTCTTATCGGGGGATCGTCCAGAATACAGAACTGTGATGCCGTAGCACGATTGAAAAAAGCCAAGGCCATGCATTTAAATAATTGCAACTTTAGTCCCATTGACTCACAGTCTTCATGGTGCTTAAAATTGAAGCAGTCTCGCATGTACCGCAAATTATGATGAGAAGAGAAGGGAGGTGGAAAGAGTGGCTGAAGATCAGTTTGATGCTACGCAGTACTATATAGTCAAAAAAGGCGACACCCTCTGGAAAATCGCCGAAAATTATTATGGAGACGGCAAATTGTATAAAAAAATATTTGAAGCGAACGCCGACATTCTCAAAAACCCTGATGTGATTCAAATCGGACAGAAACTAAAGATTCCCTGAAATATCGTAGAATATCTGTGGAAGTCGGCTGAGTTTTTTCGGCCATAAAACAAATAACCTGATGAAAGGAAAACATTATGAATAAGAAAATCATTGTTTTGATAGCCGCTCTCTTTATATGCGCTGTTATGTTTTTTGCCTGCACCGCAGGCAAGGAATCCGCGGAAATGACCGCAAAATGGACGGCTTTAGACACCGGCATTCCTAAAATGCTGGAATCCCTTCAGAGCAGAGTCGACATTCTTTCCCAGTCTAAGAAACTTCCCGCGAACATTTCAGCTGAGGCATTCACTCAGGTAAAATCCGCTCTCGCTTCCGCCAAGGACGAATGGACCAAGGCAAAAGAGACGTATAAGACCGGAAAAGTTGCCGACGCTATTAAAATGGGGACCGCAGTAAAAGAGAAACTCGTCAAGGCCATGGAAACTCTCGGAATGACAGTACCTGCCGGTATGAAGTAGAAAAAAATGAATGAAAACCAAAAGGGGCGCATTTCAAGAAAAATCCTGCGTGTGCTCTTTTTACGAAGAACCTGTTAATTAAGTGGAACCCCCTCCAGACGCGACCTCCCCGACTGGAGGGGGAGGGCTCTGTTGCTGGGATTGAAAAGAGCGGATTAGGCTTTCCTTTCGATATTCACTTGCTCCGGACTCTCGCATTGCTCCTCGGTTCCTTCTTTCTCCTTCACAAAGACAATGAGTTTTTTCAATAGACAGCAGATCAGGACATCAGCGTTTGTACAGAAAACAGTCTCATTATTTTTTTCGAACCCATGTTATTGATTAAACGCATTTATCCTTAAATACGAAAAAAAGCTTATACAACAGATTGTTGCAAAGTTGCGTAAAAATTTGACAATATGCTCATCCCTTTGGTAATCTTTAAGAAATATTCATACCCGAAAAGTTTCTTGTTGTTCTCTTGCTGCGGTTATACAAAGTATCATGCGAACATTGTTCAGTCATCCATGATTTAATTGTCTAGAGATGGTTAAAAACACCGATCACTGAGACTCTGATTTCAGATGAGGTTACATCAAGAATGGATACTGTGCGCAAACGATACATTCTCCGCATAACCATCGGCTATGCGGTCATTGCCTCGCTCTGGATACTTCTTTCCGATCAGCTTCTGTCAATGTTCGTTGATATTTCCTCGATTATCTGGTTGGCAACGGTAAAAGGTCTGGCATTCATTCTGGCAACCGCAGTACTCTTGTATTTTGCCTTGGATAGTGTATCGGGCAAGAACGGCATATCACAGTCCGGCCCCGAACCCATTGATACAATGCCGTTCGATACTTTTTCAGCTATATCTGAAACGACGGAACGCATGCCGCGCTGGATCTTTTATGCGTTTGCTGTTCTATTGACTGGGGCAATACTGTTGGTGCGTGCAGAAATAGCCGTCTCGTTTGGTGATAGACCCCTCCTGATACTCTTCGTGCTACCGATCGTCCTCAGCGCACTTCTGGGAGGAGCAGGCCCCGGCCTTGTCTCCACCGCTGTGTCGGCCCTCGGCGCGGCATATTTTATGTCTCCCGCACACAGTTTTTATATAGCTGCGGTTTATGACCGGTTCCAATGGGGAATGCTGATTGCAAATGGCGTTATCATCAGTTTTTTGAGTGAAGCAACTCGCCGCGCTTTCAGGCGGGCAAAGGCGATGAGTCGCCATCTTCAAGCCATTGTCACCGGGACTCCTGACGCCGTGTACATCAAAGATGCGAAAGGGCGGTATCAGCTTTTTAATGAAGGTGCTGCGCGGCTTGTCGGAAAACCTGCTGCCGAGATCATAGGGCGCGACGACAACACGATTTTTTCGAGCGAGGCCGCTGCCCGATTGAAGGAACTGGACAGATCAATTATGGAGAGTGGCAAGACACAGACCCGTGAAGAATATCTCACCACGATCAACAGAAAAGAAAAGGTTTTTCTGGCGACCAAAGGGCCGGTGTTTGATCATTATGGCAATATTGCAGGTTTGTTCGGCATATCACGGGACATCACCGATTTAAAAGAGGCTGACCGGGAAAAAGAGAACGCCTTGGAATTGCTGCGCTTGTGTAATGAATCCTCTACTATAAAGGATTTGATAGGAAACATTGTTCAGCATTTCAAAAAAACAACAGGGTGCACTGCGGTCGGTGTGCGGCTGCGGCAGGGAGATGATTTCCCATATTATGAGACCCAAGGTTTTCCCGACGATTTTATACTGCTGGAAAACAACCTTTGTTCATACGACGAGAACGGCGGACTGATACGTGACAGCACGGGAGGCTCTGCGCTTGATTGCATGTGCGGCAGTATTTTGCGCGGCCGCTTCGACCCTGCCAGGCCGTTTTTCAGCCAGCGCGGCAGTTTTTGGACCAGCAACACCACGGAATTGCTGGCTTCTACGTCGGAGCAAGACCGCCACGGAAAGACAAGAAACCGCTGCAACAGCAGGGGATATGAATCAGTGGCATTGATACCGATACGTGCCGCCGGCGAGATCATGGGACTGCTTCAACTCAACGACCGGAGAAAAGGGCGTTTTAACACCGCGATGATATCGACGCTTGAAGACCGCGTAAACTATGTTGGTATAACGCTCGAAAAACTGATAACGGAGCAGGCCCTATTTGACAGTGAAACCATGTACCGTTCACTGTTTGAGAACATGCTGAACGGTTTTGCGTATTGCCGCATGCTTTACGAAAATGAAAAAGCAGTGGATTTCATCTATCTGAGAGTCAATCACGCATTCGAAGTTTTAACCGGTCTCACGGATGTTGTCGGCAAACGGATTAGCGAAATCATTCCCGGCATTCGTGAGGCCGATCCTCAATTGCTTGAGATGTATGGTCGGGTGGCGATGACCGGAACACCGGAACGGTTCGAGTATTTCCTGAAAGTCCTGGACATGTGGCTTTGGGTATCAGTATACAGTCCGAAGCGGGAGCACTTTGTGGCGGTATTTGATGTTATTAACGATCGGAAGAAAGCTGAACAGGAAAAAGCGCTCTATCAGCGACAGCTCGAACTGCTTCTCGAAACAGCAGGAGACGGCATATTCGGTGTCGATCGGGAAGGAAAAATAACGTTTGCAAACCAGGCGGCGGCGAGGCTGATCGGCATGTCGAAAGATGCATTGGTCGGTCTGAGAAGCCATGAAATTTTTCATACTCACTGCAGCGACGGTGCAGAATATCCCTGGCATGACTGTCCTCTTTGCAAGACCCTTATCGACGGTCTTTCCCGTTTTGGAGAAGAGACCTACTTCAAAGCGAATGGCTCGACATTTCCAATAGAATTTACCTGCACGGCTATTATCGAAGAAGGTGTGACGAGCGGGGCGGTCATGATGTTCCGCGATATTACTGATCGGAAAAGAATGGAAAACGAATTGCGGCAGTCCCAGAAACTTGAAGGAATCGGTCAGCTTGCAAGCGGCATTGCTCATGATTTCAACAATGTTCTGAGCGCTGTTGTGGGCTTTGCCGGCATGCTTCAGATGAAGCTGGACAAGTCTGACAGCCTGCAACACTTTGTCGATCAGATTATGGCCGCGGGCCAACGCGGCGCAGACCTAACGCAACAAATCCTTGCATTCAGCAGGAAGCAGACGCTGAACAGGAAATCCGTCAGCCTGAATATGGTCATCAGGAATCTCGAAAAAATGTTGCATAGACTGGTACGGGAGGATATCGCCATCCTGCTGGACCTCTCCCAGAAAGACCTCGTGATTTTTGCCGACACAAGCCAGATAGAACAGATATTGATCAATCTCGCAACGAACGCGCGTGACGCCATGCCGAAAGGCGGCAGACTCATTATTGCCACGGAACGGGTTATTACGGACGAAAAATATGTCGAAATGCATGGCAGCGGGAGTCCGGGAGAATATGTCCTTCTTACCGTGTCAGACACCGGCTGCGGTATGGATGCTGAAGTCCGCTCACGCATCTTTGAACCGTTTTTCACCATGAAGGAAGCGGGCAAGGGCACCGGACTCGGTTTGTCGGTGGTGCATGGGATCGTAAAACAGCATAATGGTTTTATATCCGTTTACAGCGAACCCGGAATAGGGACCGTATTCAAGATATACCTCCCGCTGACCACACAGGCCTCCGAGGGACCGACAGAAAAGGATTTCGACAATGTCAGGGGAGGAGCAGAAACGATATTGGTTGCGGAAGACGATGCCTCACTCAGGTCGCTCTCGAAAACGCTGCTGGAACAGCATGGCTATACTGTGATAGATGCAGTTGATGGAGAGGATGCCGTGCGGAATTTTTTACAGCATCGGGATGAAATAAAACTGGTCATCCTTGACTGCATCATGCCCAATAAAGGCGGCGAAGAAGCATATAATGAGATATACCGGCTGTCCCCCGGGATGAAGGTTATTTTCCTGAGCGGCTATATAGAAGATAGTTTCGATCATATCGATTTTCCGGAGAATCAGGCATTTTTTATCCAGAAGCCGATATTACCGAACGACCTGCTCAGGAACGTGCGCGCGATACTGGATGGCTAGGCAATCGCTGCAGGCGGTTTTTCCCGAATGCCGACGTCGGCAGAAATTTGTGCTACAATGATCATACTGTTTTAGATGCAAGTACTTTCGGTTCTCTGGTATCATATATGCTAAAAATATAACGAACTGCATGGAGGATTTGGCATGAATTGGCTTTCGAAATATTCCGACTCCGCGTACGCACTGCTACGAATCATGGCGGGGTTTATGTTCTCATTTCACGGTGTGCAGAAAGTTCTGGGTATACTTTCCGAGTTCCACCCTGCTGTCGGGTCGCAGCTCTGGACCGGCGGAGTCATCGAGCTGGTATGCGGTTTATTGATCATGATAGGTTTTCAGACTCGCTGGGCGGCATTTCTGGCGAGTGGAGAAATGGCTGTTGCATATTTCCAATTCCATTGGAAATTTCAGATGGGCGCCCAGTTTTTTCCGGCGATAAACAAAGGTGAACTGGCCGTACTCTATTGTTTCATATTTCTCCTGATTGCCTGCCGTGGCGGTGTCAAATGGAGCGTGGACAAAAAGTAAAAGGTTCATAGGCTCTGTTCATCTGGCATCAGCCTGTCCGATGGCATTGTGTATGATTCGAGACAGTTCTGTAAAATTGTACGGCTTCTGAATGAAACCCAGACAACCCATGTTCATAACATTCTGCACCTCGCCCTGCATGCTGTAGCCGCTGGAAAGAATGACCTTGATATTGGAGTTTATGGTTTTCAGCATCTGCAGGACTTGGGAACCGCTTGTGCCTTGCAGGATCATATCAAGGAGCACGAGGTTGATCTGGCCCTGCTTTTCACGATATATGGAAACAGCGTCCTGCGCACTTTCGGCTTTGAATACGCTGTAGCCCAGAATTTTGAGCATTTCCGAAGTGATTTCCAGTACAGAGGGTTCATCATCTACGAGGAGTATTCCGCCGCTTCCCAAAAGGACATCTTTATCCGGCGGTGTTGTCTCCTCCGCCATGATTGTTTTCTCGGACGAGGGCAGATATATATTGAACGTGGTGCCTTGTCCCAGCTCACTGTAAACCTTGATGTTCCCTCCATGATTTCGGATAATCCCATAGGCGGAAGCCAGTCCCAGTCCGGTCCCTCCTTCGTGCGCCTTTGTCGTAAAAAACGGTTCGAAAATCCTTGAAAGCGTTTTGTTGTCCATTCCCGTTCCGGTGTCTGAAATGGAAATTTTTACATAGTTGCCGGGTTTTATTTCCAGGGTTTTCGCGTCCGGTTCACGTACGGTCACGTTACTAGTTTCAATACGCAGATGCCCTCCCTTTGGCATGGCATGCCCTGCATTGATGTAAATATTGAGAAATACCTGTTCCAGTTGTCCGGCGTCTGCCTCTATTGGGTAGGCTTTTGGCTGGAGTTGAAAGTCCGCGTCTATTTCCTTCCTGGTCTCAATAAAAAATTGGGTGTTTTTTTGCACAAGATCATTGATTGCCAGTGTCCGCACCTCATATTTGCCACCCCGAGCAAAGCCCAACAGTTGTTTTGTCAAGTGTGCTCCCCGCTGAACATCTTCCTCTATTCGGCTCAGCCGCTGATAATGAGGATGGGTCGGAGTATACTCCATGCGCATCAGGGAAGCGTTTCCCTGTATCCCCATGAGAATATTGTTGAAGTCATGGGCGACGCCGCCCGCCAACTGTCCGATGGCGTCCATTTTCTGGGACTGATTCAACTGCTGCTCCAATCTTCGGCGTTCTTCCTCCAAGTGTATACGATCTGTAATATCCTGCATGACAAAAATAAGTTGTTGCTCGTTCCCAATATGGATGGGTCTTGCGGAATACATGCCTGTGCGTGTCGAGCCGTCTTTACGACGGAATGAGACTTCATGTTGTATGATATCCTTGCCCATTTTTAACTTTGCAACCATGAGTTCCCTATCCTCCAGCTTGACCCAGAAATTGATGTCAAATACGGTGCGTCCGATGACTTCGTCTCGCTTCCAACCTGTGATCTGCTCAAACCCCAGATTCACGTCAGCGATTAAACCGTCATTCATTCGTGTTATTCCGATCATATCCGGAGCCATCATGAATATTTTTGTGAATCTTTCCTCAAATAGCTTGCGCTGGGAAATATCAAGAGATATGTTTGCAAAGTATTTACTATTCAGAGTGTATGGATCGTCAATGGTGAAAGTCAGCACGTGTACGTCAATAATTTTTCTGGTTCTAAAATTGACATATTGCAAATCCCCTTCCCAATAACCTCCGTCGAGCAGGGCAGGGAATATTTCTTTCTCGACCCGAAGCTTCAAGTGATCGGGAATTATTTGGAGAATATGTATTTTCTGCATATCGGACTGATCAATTCCCAGGGTGTTCGCGCTTGCCTCATTCTGAAAAACTATATATCCCTCCATATCGATGAGGTTGACCATCTCCCTGCTGTTTCGGACTATGGCGGCCAGGCGAGTCGCTTCTTCTTCCGCCTGTCTCTTGGCACTCATGTCTTCCACCGTGCCCTCATAATACAAGGTACCACCCGAAGCATTCTTCACGATCCGCGAACTGACTGACGCCCAGAAGACACTCCCGTCCTTGCGCTTCATCCTGACTATGTGGTCTCTGACAAACCCCGTCTGATGGATAATCTTGAGCAGTTTTTCTCTTTCTGAACTGTCAGCGTAATATTGGTTCGGGCTGGTGATGGTGTTTATCATTTCTTGAGGGTTCTCATATCCGGCCATGCGGGCAAGGGTAGGGTTCACACTGATGAAACGGCCTTCCGGTGCAGTCTGATAGATGCCCTCCACGGCGTCTTCGAAAATGGAGCGGTATTTTTCCTCACTTTTCTGCAGGTGTTCTTCTGATTTTTTGCGGATTTCTATTTCGGCCAGCAACTGTTTATTCCTGCCGAGGATAAAGAATATAGAAACTGATATCGGGACAAGAAACGCTATGAAAACCGAGATGAATGCGTGATTTACTTTCGTTAAGATGTCTTTCTGCACAAGAATAATCCTCTTCATGTACATACCGGTGCCTATATAACAACCGATTTCGGGCAAGCCAACTACATAAGCCATTTTCTCCTGCTCTTCGTGAACGCCCGGGAGGTAATAACGGTAACTCACAAACGATCCGTCAGGCTGCGTCTGTGCGGCCTTTATGAGCTCCCGGATAATGAAGAGGCCATTGACATCCTTGAGGTCCAGCTGATTCGTAAGCTCCTTTGCGGGTTCGAAGGGTTGGACCAGCATTATACCGTTGTAGGAACTCATGAAAACATAATTGTTGCCGTCCTGGTCTTTGTAGGTCATGTTACGGAGCAACTGCCGTATCTGTCGAATCGCCTCCTCCTGGCCGATTTCTTTGATGCGGACCCTCACCAATATTGGCTCCATTGAATTTCTAGCAACAGAAACGATGTTAATAAGACCCTGGCGGTATTGCTTCTCTACATTTTCAAAAAGAATATCTTTGTAATGCTGTGAAATAATAAGAAAAATTCCGAGGCAAATACAGGTTATTATAAAAATTGAAAGGAGAGGTTTTATCAACAGGTCCCTGTTCTTATTAAATATTTCTCGAATTCTCATAAGAGCTCCTTTCTGAAATTATACCCAAAAAGATTGCTTTTTACGCAAGAAGGCTTTGTCATATAGGTCTTTTTCATCATTGATGAAACCCTCTGCCGCGCCCTAGGCCATGCCGACTCTTCAGGCTAAAGTGAATATAAGTTTTCATAAAAAATACTTTTTCATAATGACAATCCTTCTGATCGTTCCTTTACTGCTGTTTGTGCAGAATAGTTCCTGTGGGCGATTACACTTTCCGGGTCTACAGTCGTATTGATCATAGGGACATTGATCCCAGGCAGAGACGTCTTTATGTGGCCGCGCGAGGCAATAATTCTGTGGAAGTAATTGATGTGCAAACGGGAATTCGGGTAAAAAGCATACAAGGACTTGATGCACCGCAAGGTGTTCTTGTTGTTCTTGAGAGGAAAAAATGCTTTATTACAAATGGAGGTGATGGAAGTGTCTTATAATCGACAGTATGGATGTGCGGGGACGATACATCAATTGTGATTCACACGGCAATGAACGAGTACACATTCCCCGGTGTTTATCATACGGTCCGTCAACCAGAACAGCGTGTTTATACTTTTTAATTAGAAAGCACGCCCGACCATGCGGCAAGAGATATCGAGAAGAGAACGCGTCCTCTCAGTGCCGCATTTTTTGGATCGTCAGAGTATGAAGCTATTTGTAGTTGTGCCAGACATTGCAGCCGCCTGCCTTAGTTGTATCGTAATTCTTTTTGGCGTAGCAGCTGCAGTTGCAAAGGTTCAGG